>NZ_AVPT01000002.1 GCF_000768335.1 Lysobacter arseniciresistens ZS79 | reverse complement strand
ATCGAAGACACAAGCGGCTTCAGCCGCGATCTGAAATCGGTCCAGGCCATCGGACATCCGATCGCGGCTGAAGCCGCTCCTACAAAAGCCCGCCCCTGCTATAGAGTCACCAGCAGACAAAACGACAAGAAGACAGACCGCGAATGACGACCCCCACCAACGCCACACTCCCCACCGTCAACGCCCGCATCCACCCGCGCGGCGGGCTGGACATCCTTTCCCGGGCGGAGGTCGCCAAGCTCGCCGACGCCACCGCAGGCGGCATGCACGACCTGCTGCGCCGCTGCGCGCTGGCGGTGCTGACCAGCGGCAGCCAGTCCGACGACCCGCGCGCCGCGCAGGAGCTCTACCCCGACTTCGACATCCAGGTGCACCAGCTCGACCGCGGCGTGCGCATCGACCTGCGCAACGCACCCGCGATGGCCTTCGTCGACGGCGAGATCATCCGCGGCGTCGCAGAACTGCTGGCGGCGACCGTGCGCGACCTGGCCTACCGCGCGATCGAGCTGGGCGAGGAGGGCGGCCGCGACCTCGACACCAGCGAGGGCATCACCGACGCGGTGTTCGGGTTGCTGCGCAACGCCCGAGTGCTGCACCCGAGCGACCCGAACCTGGTGGTCTGCTGGGGCGGCCACTCGATCAACCGCGACGAGTACATGTACACCAAGGAGGTCGGCTACCAGCTCGGCCTGCGCGAGCTCGACATCTGCACCGGCTGCGGCCCGGGCGCGATGAAGGGGCCGATGAAGGGCGCCACCATCGCCCATGCCAAGCAGCGCCGGCGCCGCGGCCGCTACATCGGCGTGACCGAGCCGGGCATCATCGCCGCCGAGTCGCCCAACCCGATCGTCAACCACCTGGTGATCATGCCGGACATCGAGAAACGGCTCGAAGCCTTCGTCCGCATCGGCCACGGCATCGTGGTGTTCCCCGGCGGCGTCGGCACCGCCGAGGAGATCCTGTACCTGCTCGGCATCCTGCTGCGCGAGGAGAACGCCGACGTGCCGTTCCCGCTGATCCTGACCGGGCCGACCGCATCGGCGCCGTACTTCGAGCAGATCGACCGCTTCATCCGCCTGACCCTCGGCGACGCGGCGACCGAGCGCTACCAGATCATCACCGGCGACCCGGCCGCCGTCGCCAAGCGCATGGCCGCCGGCGTGCGCAAGGTGCGCGACCACCGCCTCGCCCAGCGCGACTCGTTCTTCTTCAACTGGTCGATCAACATCCCGCTGGAGTTCCAGCAGCCGTTCGTGCCGAGCCACGAGGCGATGGCCGCGCTGGACCTGCACCACGGCCGCAAGCCGCACGAGCTGGCCGCCGACCTGCGCCGGGCGTTCTCGGGCATCGTCGCCGGCAACGTCAAGGAGGACGGCATGCGCCGGATCGAGGCGCACGGGCCGTTCCTGATCCATGGCGACACCGACATGATGCAGTCGCTGGACGCGCTGCTGCGGGCGTTCGTGGAGCAGCGGCGGATGAAGATCGCGGGGGAATACCGGCCCTGCTACCGGGTGGTCGCGTAACCGCCGACGCCTGCCGGGGCGCCCGGGTCAGCCCGGGGCCACCGGTAGCCGCACCGTCGCCACGAAGCGTCCGTCGACCACCTCGGTGCGGACGCTGCCACGGCCGCCGGTCAGCGCCTCGATCCGCACCTGCGAGGCGTTCAGGCCAACCCGGTGGCCGGTCGCCGCCTGCCCGCCGGCCTGCGGCAGCGGGTTGCTGATCCGCACCACCACCGTTTCCGGCGTGGTGGTGACCGCCACGTCCACGTCGCCCCGGGTCATCCGCTCGGCGCCGTGGCGGATCGCGTTCTCCACCAGCGGCTGGATCGACAGCGCGGGCACCGTGACGGCCGGCACCGAACGCGGCAGCTCCCAGCGCACCTGCAGCCGGTCACCGAAACGCAGCGCCTCGATCTCCAGATAGCGCCGCGCAAGCGACAGCTCGTCCTCCAGCGGGATCTGCCGCGGCCCCGCCAGCGCGGCGCGGAACAGGTCGGCGAGGTCCAGCAGCAACCGCTCGGCCTCTTCCGGCCGCTGGTGCACCAGTGCCGCCCCGGTGTTGAGCGTGTTGAACAGGAAGTGCGGTCGGATCCGCGCCTGCAGCGCCTGCAACTCCGACTGCTTCGCCCGCACCGCGTGCAGGCGCCCGCGCCAGTGGTTCTGGAAGGCCGCAAGGCCGAGGAAGCCGACGGCGAGTGCGATGCCGGTGAGGCGAAGCACCAGCACCGGCCAGCCCCCCTCGTTTGCGGGCCAGTCGTCGCCGAGGAACGCCCAGGCAAGCGCCGAGATCAGCCACGTGTTGAGCAGCAGCAACCCCAGCGCCAACCAGGCCAGTTTCTGCGGCCTCCAGCCGCCCAGCGCATGGCGCAGCAGGTACAGCATGCCCAGCGACAGCAGCGCGACCCACTGGATCAGCAACGACGCCAGTCCGAAGTAGACCAGCCGGCTGCCCGCGGTGCCCGGGGCGAGCGCGAGTACGGCCGCCAGGCACTCGCCCGACAGCAATACCCAGGTGATAGCGGGGGCCTGCCACAGGGCGTCAAGCGGTCTGGGGGTGGTTTCGGCGTCGCGCATCAGGGGTGAAAGGCCTCCGTTGCCCGCCATCATGCCCGTCCGGCCGGGTGATGGCAGGGACCGCCGCTCAGCCTTCCCCTGCTGCCGCCCATCGGTGTGCGCTGGTGCTTGCCGCCTGCGGGGCCTAACGTACCGGCTCGGATCATCCCGGGGAGGGGACGATGCTGCTTTCCGATTGCCCGCGCCAAGCTGCAAACCGTCGCCGTGCGGGTCGCCCGGCGCCAGCGCATGCGGGTTTCACGCTGGTGGAACTGATGATCACCCTGGTTGTGCTGGGCGTGCTCGTCGGCATGGCCGCCCCCAGCTTTTCCAACCTGATCAACTCCAACCGCCTGACGGCCGCGGCCAACGAGGTCGTGGCGGCGATGCAGGTGGCGCGGATGGAAGCCGTGCGGCGCAACGCCAATGTCGTGCTGTGCCCGAGCACCGACGGTGCCGCCTGCGCCGGCACCGCGTGGCGCGAGTTCATCGTGTTCGCGGACGAGGACGGCGACAACACCGTCGACGCCGGCACCGACGAGGTGATCCGAACCGTGGCGGTCACAGAGAGCGGGATCGCGGTCAACGCGAGCAGCAACCTCGCCACCAACCATCGCCTCCGGTTCGGCGCCGACGGCTTCGCCCGGGTCGGCAATGCCGGCGCCCGCAACGGGGGGCTGTCGGTGTGCTCCGGCGACGTCGCCCAGGCCGAGAACACCCGCCACGTCCTGGTTGCCGTCAGCCGGATCAATGTCCAGATCGCCGGCGTCGCGGCCTGCGGCTCCCTGACGGATTGAGAACCACGCCATGACCTCTTTTCCATCCCGTAACCGCCGGGCCCGGCAAACAGGCACGAGCCTGCTCGAGGTCCTGATCGCGGTCCTGATCCTCGCCGTCGGCATGCTCGGCATGGCGGCGCTGCAGGCCGTCACGCTGAAAAACAGCAACAGCTCGACGGCCCGTTCCCAGGCCGTCATGCAGACGTACTCGCTGTTCGACCGCATGCGGCTCGACCGTGCCACCGCCATGGCCGGCGGCTACAACGTCGGCTGGACCTGCGCGGCCGCGGCCGACAATCCCGACAGCGCCGACGACGATGCCGTCGATTACTCGGTGTTCAACGGCTGGCTGGCCAATCTGCAGGACGAACTCGGCCCGGGCACCTGTGGCCGGATCCAGTGCGCGGCCGACGCTTGCACCGTCGGCGTGCGCTGGGACGACAGCCGCGGCACCGGCGACGCCGACACGCTCGAAACCCTCGAAATAGAAACCACCAGCAGGCTGTGACATGACGGCTCACCAGCGCACCCGGCGTACCGCGCCACGTTCCGCCTACCTTGCACGCGGCCTGTCGCTCATCGAACTGATGATCGCGCTGGTGCTTGGCCTGGTGGTGTCCGCGGCGGCAGGCGGCATCTTCCTCGCCAACAAGCGCGTGTACGCGTCGACCGAGACGCTCAACCGCATCCAGGAAAACACCCGCGTCTCGTTCGAGATCATGGCGCGCGACCTGCGCGAAGCCGGTGGCAACCCCTGCGGCGGCGGCGTGCCGATCGTTTCGCAACTCGTGGCCGGAAACACCACGTGGTGGCAGCAGTATGACGACGGCCTGCACGGTTATCCGGCCGGCACCGCTGCGCCGGGCACCACGAGCGGCTCGGGGACCGCGCAGCGGGTGGCGGATACCGACGCGATCGACCTACACCTGGCCAACAACGGCGACATCCGGGTGCTGCAGCACGACAACCCCTCTGCCAATCTGAGGGTAAACAGTGCTGGAGGGATCGAGGACGGCGATATCCTGCTGGTGTGCAACAACACGTTCGCGTTCGTCTTCGAGGCCACTGGCGTGAATAGCGCAGGTGGGGTCGTGGGTGTCCAGCACAACGGTGGCGGAAGCGATGGCAACTGCGGCCAGGAGTTCCAGTACGAGCGCAACTGCACGGGCGGTGCCAGCGGTGACAAAGGCTACTGCTTCCTCGTGCCGGCAGGCTCGTCGGTCAACCCGAACTGCGACAAGCATGCCCGCTCGCCGGCCACAGTGGTCCAAGTGCAGAGCTTCCGCTGGTACATCGGCAACAACGGCCGTGGCGGTCGTTCGCTCTACCGCGCCACGCTGGAGAACGCCAACGGTGCGGCCACCCCGAATGTCGTCGAGACCGTGGAAATCGCCGAAGGCGTCACCGACATGCAGTTGCGTTACCGGTCCAATGGCGGCGCGGGTTTCGTCGCCGCCGGTGCGGTCGCCAACTGGGCCGCCGTCAACGCGGTGCAGGTGAACCTCACCGTGGCGGGGGTCGAAGGCGCACTCCAGGGCGCCTATGTGGAAGGTACCGATGGCGCCGCGCTGTCCCGCGATCTGACCCACGTGGTTGCGCTGCGCAACAAGGAGGGCGTGCTGTGAGCCGAACTTCCCGGGCGTACGGCGCCGCGCGTCAGCAGCAGGGCGTGGCACTGATCGTGGTATTGCTGTTGTTGCTGGTCGTGACCCTGATCGGCCTGGCCTCGATGCGTGGCACGCTGCTGCAGGAGCGCATGGCGGGCAACGTCTATGCGCGCAGCGAAGCGTTCCAGTCGGCCGAGGCGGTCTTGCGTGAAGCCGAGGCGTTCGCAGCCACCCTGCCGGTAGTGCCCGCCGCAGGGTGCGACGAGGGGGTCTGCGCGATGGCCATCAACGGCGCCGCGGCGGCCTGGCAGGCGGCGGGGTTCTGGGAGGACGGCGAGTTCCGCGAAGCCGCCGACGCCATCGGCGAAATCACCCCGCGCTATGTCGTCGAGGACTACGGCAAGGCCGAAAGCGCCTCGTGCACCGGCAGCATCGACATGTCGGCCCCGCCGTGCAGCGCGATGAGGCAGGTCTACCGGATTACCGTGCGCAGCGAGACGCCCAACGGTGCGGAAGTGCTGCTGCAATCCACCTACGAGGTGCCCGTGCCATGAAGGCTCACATGAACTGCAAGTCCACCCAGTCGAAGACCTTCGATCTGCGCGCCCCATTGGCGGTGTTTCTTGCCACTTTCCTGGCCCTGCCAGCCAGTGCGGCGACGAGCTTCCCGGATTATCCGCTGCAGACGGGTACCGATTCGATCCCGCCGAACATCATGTTCATCCTGGACGACTCCGGCTCGATGGTGTTCCAGACGATGCCGCATGATCGCTACAACTCGGGGCTCAACGACAACATCTACGACCGCTCGGCAACCCACAACACGATCTACTACAGTCCGGGCACCACGTACGAGCCCTGGTATGGGCCGGACGGCCGGCTCACGGGCGGCACGACTTTCAGTGCAGCCTATCCCGATCTGAGCAAGGTCGGTGGCACCACGATCAACCTTGCCGACAGCAACAGTTGCACCACGGTGAACGAGAACGGGAGCAATATCTGGGTATGCGGCGGAACCCAGACCTACTACGTCCTCAAGCCCGGCGCCACCGACACTGGTCGGAACAGCAGTTTCTACCGTTACCAGATCCGGCACGTCGACAACGACGGGGTGAATGGTGTCCGCGTGGTCAGGAGTTCCTATGCGATCGCGGCAGTGGGCAACCAGGGTGTCCAGGGTGCCGGCTGTGGCGTGAACCAGGGTGACCTTGGCGAATGGCGGTGGCGGGAATGCACCCTCGTCACGCCGTCCGGAGCCAGTGGCGCCGAGGCGGAAGCCAAGGAAATCTCCAACTACGCGACTTGGTACTCCTACCACCGTACGCGCATGAAGGTGGCCAAGGCGGGCGCAAGCGAAGCGTTCTACACGGTCGGAACCAATTATCGCGTCGGTTACGACTCCATCTGGAACCGCTTGGGTAGCTCCTCGGTGTCCGGTGATCGGCCGGCCTATCCGATTCCGGTCGATGGCAACGATGAAGGGCTGTTCAAGGGCGACAACCGGGAGGAGTGGTTCTCGACCTTGCATGGTGCGATCGGCGAGAACGGCACACCGCTGCACGGCGCACTCCAGCGCGCCGGTGCCTATTTCGAGGAAACCGGCAGCGACGGGCCGTGGGGACCGCAGTCCGGCAGCGCGCAGTTGAGCTGCCGCCAGAACTTCGCGATCCTCACTTCCGACGGCTACTGGAACAGCGATTCAGGATTCTCCAGCGGCACCATCGGCAATGCCGACGGCACCGACGGCGCATCGATCACCTCGGCAGACGGGGAGAAGACCTACCAGTACGACGCGGACAGCGATGGCGCACGGCGGTACAGCGACGGCTTCAGCAACACCCTCGCCGACGTCGCGATGCACTACTGGAAGCGCGACCTGCGTCCCAACCTGCCGAACAACGTCAGCCCGTCCACGCTGAATCCGGCGTTCTGGCAGCATATGGTGACGTTCGGCATCTCGATCGGCCTGCAGGGGACGTTGAACCCCGAAACCGACGTCGACCGGATCGCCTCCGGTGATGCGTCGTGGCCGAACCCGTGGCGGACCGACAGCAGCAGCCAGGACCGCTGGAGCAATGAATCCGCACGGCGCATCGATGACCTGCTGCACGCTTCGGTCAACGGCCGCGGTGATTTCGTCGCGGCGAGCAACCCCTCCCAGTTCAGCGAAGCGCTGAAGGACGCGTTGAGCGCCATCAAGAAGCGCAAGTCCTCCGGTTCCAACGTCACCTCCAACGGACCGCAGCTCAATACCGGTTCCCGAATCTTCCAGGCCACCTTCACCTCGGGCGAGTGGTCGGGCGACGTGTTGAGCGTCGCGTTGTCGCCCACCGGTGGCATCGGGAGCTCGGCCTGGAGCATGGTCGAGGTCATTGAGGACGACCAGGCGGCCTTCCTCGGGCGCGGCGTTTACACCTGGAACCGTGACACCGCCGACGGTGCGGTCTTCCCGACGACCGCGCAAACCGCCGCGCTCGAGCGTACCGGCGGGACGGCCCCGGTGACCGGCGAGCAGAATGCGGATTACATCAAGGGCTATCGCACCCGCGAGGGCGGCGTCGGCAAGTTGCGCGTGCGCACCACGCCGGTGGGCGACATCGTCAACTCCTCTCCGTTCTATTCGGAGGAGGCCGCCGCGCTGTTCATCGGCGCCAACGACGGCATGCTCCACGCCATCAACAGCAACTCGGGCGCGGTGGAGTTTTCCTACGTGCCGGCCGGGCTCGATTTCGCCGCGCTGTCCACCCTCAGCGACCCGGAGTACATGCACCAGTTCTTCGTCGACGGTGGCATCGATGTCACCACCCGGGCGCAGGGCGGCAACCGGAACATCCTCGTCGGTTCGCTGGGGCGTGGCGGCAAGGGCGTGTTCGCGCTGGACGTGAGCGACCCGTCGACCTTCGACGACAGCGACGTGCTGTGGGACAAGACCACCACGACCGACGGCGACATGGGTTACGTGCTGGGTGCACCGCTGGTGCGCAAGGGCCGCGGCGGTACCACCTACGCCTTCGTGGGCAACGGCATCGAGAGCGCGAATGGCAGCTCGGCGCTGTTCGTCTACAACGCCGTGACCGGCGAGCTCGTCGAGAAGATCGTGGTGGACGCGAACGGTGGCGGGCTGGCGCCGCCGCGTGCGGCCGATACCAATCTCGATGGCATCGCCGACACCATCTACGCGGGTGATCTCTCCGGCTCGCTGTGGAAGTTCGACATCACCGGGAACAACACCGGCAACTGGGACGGCGTCGAGATCTTCTCCGCGGTCGATGTCTCGGGCAACGCCCAACCGATCACCGCGCCGGTCGCGATCGCCCGTGAACCGGTCACCGATCGCATCTTCGTGATGTTCGGCACCGGGCGTTACATCTCGGTGGACGACATCACGTCCACCGCGACCCAGACCATGTACGCGCTGATCGACGATGGCAACGCCATCGCCGGTCGCGCCGCCCTCGAGCAGCGCAGCATTCCGCGGACCGGTGTCGACTCCAAGGGGCGCCCCGCGCGTTCGTGGGAGGGCTATTCGCCGCTGCCAGAGGGTGTGGACGGCTGGTTCATCGACCTGGGTATTCCTACTGCGGGCGAGCGGGTGGTCACGGGCGGCTTCATGCGTGGCCGCGCCCTGTGGTTCTCCAGCATCATTCCCGAAGTGGGTGCCGGTTGTGACGCCGCCGGCCGCGGCTACCTGAACGCGATCGACGCCTTTACCGGGACCAGCCCACAGTCCGGCACCGGAGACGGAAGCGGCACCTACATGGACGTGGACGGTGATGGCGAGGGCGACGACACGGTCAATGGCGAAGGCGGGGGCGACGACGACGGCTTCGTCGGCTCCGTCGACCTGGGGCTCGGTATGCCCGGCCAGGGCACGGGCGTGGGCAATGACGTCTACGTCTGTGGCAGTGATGCCGAGTGCGGTTCCATGGACGAGACACCCGGTGACTCCGCCGCACGCCGCCTCGGCTGGCGCGAACTATTCAACAGGAACTGACCATGATGCGTGCACGCAACGCGGCGGGTGGCTTCACCCTGATCGAACTGATGATCGTGGTCGCGATCATCGCGGTGCTGGCGGCGATCGCCTATCCGAGCTACCAGAACCACGTGATCAAGACCCGCCGGGCCGCTGCTGCAGCCTGCGCGATGGAGGGCGCGCAGTTCATGGAGCGCTTCTACACCACCAACATGCGCTACAACACCGACCGGGCGGGTAATGCGGTGGCGCTGCCGGGGACCCAGTGCGCGGCGGACATCGCGCAGCACTACACGATCCAGTTGGCCGGAGTCACCACGGCCACCACGTACTCGATCCAGGCCGTGCCCCAGGGGCAGCAGGCCACCCGTGACACCAAGTGCGGGACGCTGGCAATCAACCAGGCGGGAGCCAAGACCGTCAGCAATACCAGCACCGATCCCGACGACTGCTGGTAACGGCGACAGGGCAACAAAAAAGGCCTGCAGCGATGCAGGCCTTTTTCGTATGTATGCTGGCGCCCGAAGTTGGACTCGAACCAACGACCCCCTGATTAACAGTCAAGTGCTCTAACCAGCTGAGCTATTCGGGCGGGGATGCGCATTGTAAGCGTTGCGACGCGAGGGTCAAGCGCCCGGCGCGTACGGACAGCTCTCCCCGGCCTCCGCCCGCTCGCTCCGCGGCCGCCCGGCGTTGTTCACCACCACCTTGCCGAGCAGTCGCGCGTCCTTCTCGGCGCACAGCCGGATGCTCAGGTTGCTGCCGTAGGACCAGCCGTCCGGGGTGAACCGGACACGGTGGCGGCCGCGGGTGCTGCGCAGGGCGATGCCGGCGCCGATCCCGTCCACCCGCTGCAGGACCGCCGCCGCATTGGCCGGCTGGTCGTCCGCGCCGGGGTCGGCGTAGACGATCCAGCCGTCGTCCCAGACCAAGTCGCGCCGGCAGGTCGCGCCATCGCTCGAAGGGCAGGCCGTGACCGCCGCCCCCGTCTTCACCGCCGCCAGCCGGGCGGTCGCCAGCGATGCGGTGAGCAGGTGGTAGGCGTTCGCCTCGCGCGCCCGCTGCAGCACGCCTGCAAACGCCGGCACCCCGACCGTCACCGTCACCGCCAGCACGGCCAGCGTCACCATCAGCTCGGCCAGGGTGAAGCCCCGGCTCCCGTACCGCGCGTCCTGCGCCATCCTCCCGCCTCCATTCGACCGGCCCGCGAGCCGGGCCGGACACCATCGTCGCGTGGCGGCTGCTGAACCGCAGTCGGCGGATGGCGCACGGAAGGGTAGGGAAATGCCGCGGCCGCCCCCATCCGGGCGAGGTCCTACACTGGGCGTTTCGCGCCGCTCCCGAGCCGATGACCGACAGCCCCACGACCACGCCGCCCGAACCCGGGAACGCGCTGACGCCCGCGCCGCCCCGCGAGGGCGCGTTCCACCTGGTGTCCCCGTACCGGCCCGCCGGCGACCAGCCGCAGGCGATCGAGAAGCTGGTGGAGGGGTTCGAGAACGGCCTGGCGCACCAGACCCTGCTGGGCGTCACCGGCTCGGGCAAGACCTACACCATCGCCAACGTGATCCAGCAGGTACAGAAGCCGACGCTGGTGATGGCACACAACAAGACCCTGGCGGCGCAGCTGTACGGCGAGTTCAAGTCCTTCTTCCCGGACAACGCGGTCGAGTACTTCGTCAGCTACTACGACTACTACCAGCCCGAGGCCTACGTGGCGTCGTCGGACACCTTCATCGAGAAGGACAGTTCGGTGAACGAGCACATCGAGCAGATGCGGCTGTCGGCGACCAAGGCGCTGCTGGAGCGGCGCGACTGCATCATCGTCTGCACCGTCTCGGCGATCTACGGGCTGGGCGACCCCAACGAATACTTCCGCATGGTGTTGCACATGGTCCGCGGCGAGCGCATCGACCAGCGCGAGCTGATCCGCCGGCTGACCGAGATGCAGTACACCCGCAACGACACCGAGCTGCGCCGCGGCACCTACCGCGTGCGTGGCGAGGTGATCGACGTGCACCCGGCCGAGTCGGAGATGGAGGCGGTGCGGATCGAGCTGTTCGACGGCGAGATCGAGAACGTCACCGCCTTCGACCCGCTGACCGGCGAAACCCTGCGCAAGCTGCAGCGCTACACCATCTACCCCAAGTCGCACTACGTGACCACGCGCCGCACCGTGCTCGACGCGGTCGACGCGATCAAGGACGAGCTGCGCGTGCGGCTGGAGCAGCTGTACGCGCAGAACAAGCTGGTCGAGGCCCAGCGGCTGGCGCAGCGCACCCAGTTCGACCTGGAGATGCTGGCCGAGGTCGGCTACTGCAACGGCGTCGAGAACTACTCGCGCCACCTCACCGGCCACATGCCCGGCGAGCCGCCGCCGTGCCTGTTCGACTACCTGCCGCCGGACGCGCTGCTGGTGGTCGACGAGTCGCACGTGACCGTCCCGCAGATCGGCGCGATGTACAAAGGCGACCGCTCGCGCAAGGAGACGCTGGTCGAGTTCGGCTTCCGGCTGCCGTCGGCGCTGGACAACCGGCCACTCCGGTTCGAGGAGTGGGAGGGCCGCTCGCCGCGCGCGATCTTCGTGTCGGCGACCCCGGGCAAGTACGAACTGGAGCACTCCGAAGGCGAGGTGGTCGAGCTGGTGGTGCGCCCCACCGGGCTGGTCGATCCGCCGGTCGAGATCCGCCCGGTCGCGACCCAGGTCGACGACGTGCTCGGCGAGATCAACCAGCGCGTGGCGATGGGCGACCGCGTGCTGATCACCACCCTGACCAAGCGCATGGCCGAGAACCTCACCGAGTACCTCGGCGAGCACGGCGTGCGGGTGCGCTACCTGCATTCGGACATCGACACGGTCGAGCGCGTGGAGATCATCCGCGACCTGCGGCTGGGCAAGTTCGACGTGCTGGTCGGCATCAACCTGCTGCGCGAGGGCCTGGACATGCCGGAGGTGTCGCTGGTGGCGATCCTCGACGCCGACAAGGAGGGCTTCCTGCGTTCGACCGGCTCGCTGATCCAGACCATCGGCCGCGCCGCCCGCAACGTGCGTGGCAAGGCGATCCTGTACGCCGACCGGATCACCGACTCGATGAAGCGCGCGATCGACGAGACCGACCGCCGCCGCGAGAAGCAGCTGGAGCACAACGCCGAGCATGGGATCACGCCGGAGTCGGTCGTGCGGCCGGTGGTCGACGTGATGGAGGGCGCGCGGGTCGACCCCGATGCGCTCAAGGCCCGCGGCAAGGCCCGCAAGGCGGCCGAGGAGGCGGCGGAGTATGCCGCGCTCAGCCCCGGCCAGTTGGCCGCGCGGATCAGGAAGCTGGAGCAGCAGATGTACCAGCACGCCCGCGACCTGGAGTTCGAGCAGGCCGCGGCCGTGCGCGACGAGCTGCACCGGCTGAAGGAGCAGGGGTTCGCCGGCTGAAGTCGGGGCGGGGTGCCCGCGTCGGAAACTGTTGCCGGAACCCGCGGCCCGGGCTACACTGCGCGCCCTCTCGCCGGGTTGTTCAGGCGAAGGGCGGTTAGCTCAGCGGTAGAGCACTACCTTGACATGGTAGGGGTCACAGGTTCGAACCCTGTACCGCCCACCAGAATGTTGCGAAGACGGCCGGGTCTCCCCCGGCCGTTTTTGTTTGGGCGCTGCGCCAGGTCGCCACCGCGCCCGTTCCGCCCCCTGCCACGGCCGCTGCGCCGTTGACTTGCAGCGTCCCGTCCCCAACTATTGCAGGGTCGGCCGGCAGCCTGCCGGCCCGTTTCCGAGGTGGCCCGCGCCAACGCGCCGGCCGAGCGTGCGACATGGACACTACCACCGCCCATTGTTGATCCCGCCCGGGGCTTCCGCATTGCGCAGGCGCCCTCGTGGCGCTTTTTGTTTGCGGGTATTCCCGACAGTTCTGTGACAACGGCTCCCTTGTAGGAGCGACGTAAGTCGCGACCCGCCGAACCTCCGTGACGATGTACAGGTCGCGACTTACGTCGCTCCTGCAAAGACCCGATAGATGGCCCCATGATCGCAATCACGCTCCCCGACGGCTCGCGCCGCGAGTTCGAAAACCCCGTCACCGTCGCCGACGTCGCCGCCTCGATTGGCCCCGGCCTGGCCAAGGCCGCGCTGGCCGGCAAGGTCGACGGAAAACTGGTCGACACCAGCCACCGTATCGACCACGACGCCGCGCTCGAGATCGTCACCGACAAGCATCCCGACGCGCTCGAGGTGCTGCGCCACTCCACCGCCCACCTTCTGGCCCAGGCCGTGCAGCGCCTGTACCCGGGCGCGCAGGTCACGATCGGCCCGGTGATCGACAACGGCTTCTACTACGACTTCGCCTACGAGCGCCCGTTCACGCCGGAGGACCTGCCGGCGATCGAGGCCGAGATGCAGAAGATCGTCAAGGAGGCGCAGCCGGTCAGCCGCTCGGTCAAGTCGCGCGACGACGCCACGAAGTTCTTCCGCGACATGGGCGAGGAGTACAAGGCGCAGATCATCGAGTCGATCCCCGCCAACGAGGAGCTGTCGCTCTACAGCCAGGGCGAGTTCACCGACCTGTGCCGCGGCCCGCACGTGCCGGGCACGGACAAGCTGCGCAGCTTCAAGCTGATGAAGGTGGCCGGCGCCTACTGGCGCGGCGACCACAACAACCAGATGCTCAGCCGCATCTACGGCACCGCCTGGCTCAACGACAAGGACCTCAAGGCGTACCTGCACCAGATCGAGGAGGCCGAGAAGCGCGACCACCGCAAGATCGCCAGGCAGCAGGACCTGTTCCACCTGCAGGAAGAGGCGCCGGGCCTGATCTTCTGGCATCCGAAGGGCTGGTCGATCTGGCAGGTGGTCGAGGACTACATGCGCAAGGTCTACCGCCGGTCCGGCTACCAGGAAGTGCGCTGCCCGCAGATCCTCGACGTTTCCCTGTGGCAGAAGTCCGGCCACTGGGACAACTACAAGGAGAACATGTTCTTCACCGAGTCGGAGAAGCGCACCTACGCCCTAAAGCCGATGAACTGCCCGGGCCACGTGCAGGTGTTCAACCACGGCCTGCACAGCTACCGCGACCTGCCGATCCGCTACGGCGAGTTCGGCGCCTGCCACCGCAACGAGCCGTCCGGCGCGCTGCACGGCATCCTGCGCGTGCGCGGCTTCACCCAGGACGACGGCCACGTGTTCTGCACCGAAGGACAGATCGAGGCCGAGGTCACCGCCTTCCACGCGCAGGCGATGAAGGTCTACGCCGACTTCGGCTTCACCGACGTGCAGGTCAAGCTGGCCCTGCGCCCGGAGCCGCGGCTGGGCGACGACGCCACCTGGGACAAGGCCGAGGACGCCCTGCGCGCGGCCCTGCGTTCGGCCGGCGTGGAGTGGAAGGAGCTGCCGGGCGAGGGCGCCTTCTATGGCCCGAAGATCGAGTACCACCTGCGCGACGCGATCGGCCGCACCTGGCAGCTGGGCACCATGCAGGTCGATTTCATGATGCCGGGCCGGCTCGGCGCGGAGTACGTCGACGAAAGCAGCCAGCGGCGGCACCCGGTCATGCTGCACCGCGCCATCGTGGGCTCGATGGAGCGCTTCATCGGCATCCTGATCGAGCATCACGCAGGCCTGTTGCCGGCGTGGCTGGCTCCGGTGCAGGCGGTCGTGATGAACATCACCGATGCGCAGGCCGACTACGTCACCGATGTCCGGAATTCCCTTGCAAATCAAGGGGTCCGGGTCGAAAGCGATTTGCGCAACGAGAAAATCGGCCGTAAGATCCGCGAGCACACGCTGCAGCGGGTGCCGTACCTGCTGGTGGTCGGGGACCGCGAGCGGGATGACGGCCTGGTTGCGGTGCGGACCCGCGGAGGGGAGGATCTGGGGTCGATGACCACCGCCGAATTCGCCGCGCGTTTACGTGACGAAAACGCACGCTGAGGCAGCGTGGGAAAGGGACCCGGCCGCATTGTCGCGGCCGGCACGATCGATACCGGAGATTGCAATATCAGTACCCCCGACAAGCGGAATCGCAAGAATCAGGAAATCCGCGTCCCCAAAGTACGCGTGATCGGCAGCGACGGCGAGATGGTCGGCGTCCTGTCGCGCGATGAAGCCCTGAGCCTTGCCCAGGAAGAAGGACTCGACCTGGTCGAGATCCAGCCGCATGGCGACCCGCCGGTCTGCCGCGTGATGGATTTCGGCAAGTTCATGTTCGACCTGCAGAAGAAGGCCAACGCGGCCAAGAAGAAGCAGAAGCAGGTCGAGATCAAGGAGGTCAAGTTCCGCCCGGTCACCGACGAGGGTGACTACCAGATCAAGCTGCGCAAGATGCGCGGGTTCCTGGAGGACGGCGACAAGATCAAGGTCAACATCCGCTTCCGTGGCCGCGAGATGAGCCACCAGGAGCTTGGCCGCGAGATGGCCGCCCGGATCGAGGCCGACCTCGGCGAGGACATCGTCATCGAGTCGCGCCCGCGCCTTGAAGGCCGGCAGATGGTGATGATGATCGCGCCGAAGAAGAAGGCCTGACGCCCCGGCCGGGCCATGTGCCCGGCCGAAGCGACTGATTCCAAAGCGGTATTTGCAACCCCGGCGCGTGGACGGCATAATGGCCGGCCCGGCTCGCCGGGGTTTGTTGTGTGCAGCTTGCACCCAGCGTCAGGACCGGTCTTGATTCCATTCGAATCAATGACTTACAAGCCGGCACGGGCAGGACGGAAAGCGTGGCGCAAGCCACCGCCCAGGCCAGTGACAAGAACCCGTAAGGACATTCGCAATGCCCAAGATCAAGACCCATCGCGGTGCGGCCAAGCGTTTCCGCAAGACCGCGTCCGGCAAGTTCAAGTGCGGCCACGCCAACCGTAGCCACATCCTCACCAAGAAGGCGACCAAGCGGAAGCGCAACCTGCGGCAGACGAACCACGTCCGCGCCGAGGATGCCGGTCGTATCACCCGCATGTTGCCGTACGCCTGAGGAGGACTGAGAAATGGCACGAGTCAAACGTGGTGTGCAGGCGCGTCGTCGCCACAAGAAGATCCTCAAGCAGGCCAAGGGCTACTACCACGCCCGCCGCAAGGTCTTCCGCGTCGCCAAGCAGGCGGTCACCAAGGCGCTGCAGTACGCCTACATCGGCCGCAAGCAGAAGAAGCGCAATTTCCGTTCGCTGTGGATCGCCCGCATCAACGCGGCGTCCCGCGCCAACGGTATCAGCTACAGCCGCTTCATGAACGGCCTGATGAAGGCCGGTATCACCCTCGACCGCAAGGTGCTGGCGGACATCGCCGTGCACGACGCGGCGGGTTTTACCGCGCTGACCGAGAAGGCCAAGAGCGCGCTCGCAGCGTAAGGTGTCGCGTCGCGGTCGCGTCGGAAGCGATGCGCCGCGATCGGACAACGAAGTACACGCATGGGGAAGGGCGCAAGTCCTTCCCCATGTTTCGTTTTGGGGGCAGAGGCTTTTGTAGGAGCGACGTCAGTCGCGACCTGTACATCGCCTCACGGTTCGGCGGGTCGCGACTGACGTCGCTCCTACACCGGAATCGTCCGGTGACCATCAGGATTGCGAATGACTGACATCCAGGCACTAATCACCAAGGCCCTGGCCGACATCGCCGCGGCCGATTCGCCGGCCGCGATCGAGGCGCTGCGGGTCGCGCTGGTCGGCAAGTCCGGCACCATCACCGGCCAGCTCAAGCAGCTCGGCAAGCTGCCTGCCGAGGAGCGCAAGGCCGCCGGCGCGGCGATCAACGAGGCCCGCGACACCGTCTCCGCCGCGCTGGGCGAGCGCAAGGCGCAGCTGGAATCGGCCGCGCTCGACGCCCGGCTTGCCGCCGAGACCATCGACGTCACCTTGCCGGGCATCGACGCCGGCCGCGGCGGCCTGCACCCGGTCAGCCGCACGCTGGAGCGCATCGCCGACATCTTCGGACGGCTCGGCTTCGAGCTCGCCGACGGCCCCGAGATCGAGGACGACTGGCACAACTTCGAGGCGCTCAACTTCCCGCCGCACCACCCGGCGCGGGCGATGCACGACACCTTCTATTTCCCGGACGGCCGCCTGCTGCGCACCCACACCTCGGGCGTGCAGGTGCGCTACATGCAGGACCTGCTCGCCGCCGGTGGCCGGCCGCCGTTGCGCATGATCGCCGCGGGCAAGGTCTATCGCAGCGACAGCGACCAGACCCACACCCCGATGTTCCACCAGGTCGAGGGCCTGCTGGTCGACGAGCACGCCAGCTTCGCCGACCTCAAGGGCACGCTGGCCGAGTTCGTGCGCGCGTTCTTCGAGCGCGACTTCGAGATGCGCTTCCGGCCGAGCTACTTCCCGTTCACCGAACCCTCGGCCGAGGTCGACATCGCCTGGCAGCAACCCGACGGCTCGACCCGCTGGCTGGAGGTGCTCGGCTGCGGCATGGTCCATCCGAATGTGCTGCGCAACGTCGGGATCGACCCCGGGAAGTACACCGGCTACGCGTTCGGCCTCGGCGTCGAGCGCTTCGCGATGCTGCGCTACGGGGTCGACGACCTGCGCAGCTTCTTCGAGAACGACGTGCGCTTCCTGCGCCAGTTCGCCTGACCCGCACACGGACCACGCGATGAAATTTTCCGAGAACTGGCTGCGCCAGCACGTGCCGACCACCGCCAGCCGCGACGAGCTGGTGGCGACCCTCACCGCCATCGGGCTGGAGGTCGAGGAGGTCACCGCCCTCGGCGGCGCGCTCGACAACGTGGTGGTGGCGCGGATCGTCGGCGCGCAGAAGCATCCCGAGGCCGACCGCCTGCAGGTCTGCACGGTCGACGCCGGCAATGGCGAGACGTTGCAGATCGTCTGCGGGGCGCCCAACGCGCGCGTGGGGCTGAAAGCGCCGCTGGCGAAGGTCGGCGCGGTACTGCCCGGCGGCATGGCGATCACGCCGGCGAAGCTGCGCGGCGTCGAATCCTTCGGGATGCTGTGCTCGGCCAGGGAACTGGGCACCGACGCCGACGCTTCCGGCCTGCTTGAACTGCCGGGCGACGCCGTCGTCGGCCAGCCGATGGCGGCGCTGCTGGGCCTGCCCGACGCCAGCATCGAGATCAAGCTGACCCCCAACCGCGCCGACTGCTTCGGCGTGCGTGGCATCGCCTACGACGTCGCTGCCGCCTCGGGCAGCGAGGTCGCGCCGATGGATATCGAGCCGGTCGATCCGGCCAGCGATGCCAGCCTGCCGGTCGAACTGCACGCCGGCGCCGACGCGCCGCGCTACTGCGGCCGCGTGATCGAGGGTGTCGACGCCGCCGCGCCGACCCCGTGGCGGATCGCCGAGCGCCTGCGCCGCAGTGGCGTGCGCCCGGTGTCGCTGCTGGTCGACGTGACCCAGTACGTGATGCTCGAACTCGGCCAGCCGATGCACGCGTTCGACCGCGACACCCTGTCCGGCCCGGTCGGGGTGCGCCGCGCCCGCGACGGCGAAATGCTCAAGCTGCTCGACGGCCGCGAGGCCAAGCTCGACGACGGCTTCCTGCTGGTGACCGACGCCGACCGCCCGGTCGCGCTGGCCGGCGTGATGGGCGGCTTCGACACCCGCGTGACCGACGCCAGCCGCAACGTCTTCCTCGAGGCCGCCCACTTCGCGCCCGCAGCGATCATCGGTCGCAGTCGCAAGCTTGGCCTGCACACCGACGCCGCCCACCGGTTCGAGCGCGGCGTCGACCCGGCGCTGCCGCGGCTCGCGCTGGAGTACGCCACCCGGCTGATCCTCGACGCTGCCGGCGGCACGCCTGGCGAGGTGGTCGAGGCGACGCTGCCGGAACACCTGCCGCGGCCAAGCCCCATCCTGCTGCGTCGCGAGCGGCTCAAGCGCGTGCTCGGCCTGGCGGTCGCCGATGGCGAGGTCGAGCGCATCCTCCGCGCCCTCGGACTTGCCGTGGAAGCGGACCCGGCCGGCTGGCAGGTCACCGCGCCGAGCCGCCGCTTCGACCTCGCGATCGAGGAGGACCTGATCGAGGAGGTCGCCCGCATCCACGGCTATGACACCGTGCCGACCACGCTGCCCGGCGGCGCGTCGCGGCTGGTGGCACCGAGCGAGGCACGGGTCGAGGGCGGCGTGGTGCGCCGCCACCTGGCCGCGCGCGGCTGCCTGGAGGCGCTCAACTACGCCTTCGTCGACGCCGCGCTGCTGCAGGCCTGGGGTGCCACCGACGGCAGCGTCGCGCTGGCCAACCCGCTCAGTGCCGAGTTGGGCGTCATGCGCACCATGCTGCTGCCGGGGCTGGTGGCCGCGCTGGGCCGCAACACCGCCCGCCAGCAGTCGCGCGTGCGGCTGTTCGAGATCGGCAACGTGTTCACCGCGCAGACTGGCGAAGCGCCGCTGCACACGTTGCGGGTCGCGGCCGCGGTCTGTGGCACGGCCGACCCCGAGCAGTGGGGCAGCGCCTCGCGGCCGGTCGGCTTCCACGACCTCAAGGGCGACCTGGAAAGCCTGGCGGCGGTGTCGGGCGCACGGCTCGAGTTCCGCCCCTCACGCCCGGCCTGGGCGCATCCGGGTCGTTCCGCCGACGTGTTCCGCATCGATGGCGAAACCGAAACCCGGCTCGGCTGGATCGGCCAGCTGCATCCGCGGCTGGCCGGCGAGCTGGAGATCGATGTCGACGTGGTCGCCTTCGAACTCGACCTCGACCCGTTGCTGGCGCGTCCGCTGCCGAAGGCCGCGGCCCGTTCGCGCTTCCCCTCGGTCCGCCGCGACCTCGCCTTCGTGGTCCCGCAGGACGTCGCCTGGGATGCACTGGCCGGTACCGTCCGCGCCGCCGCGGGCCCGGTGCTGCGCGACCTGGTGCTGTTCGACGTGTACCAGGGCAAGGGGGTGGAATCTGGATGCAAGAGTCTCGCTATGGGCTTGATTCTGCAGGAAGAAACGCGCACCCTGACCGATCATGACGTGGACGCGGTGGTCGCCGCGGTGACCACGCGGTTGCAACAGGCGCACGCGGCCACGATCCGCGGTTGACGCCACCGGCAGGGCAGGAAGGAAGCAATGGCATTGACCAAGGCTGAAATGGCCGAGCGCCTCTTCGACGAGGTCGGCCTCAACAAGCGCGAGGCGAAGGAATTCGTCGACGCGTTCTTCGACAGCCTGCGCCAGGCGCTCGAGAGCGGCCGCCAGGTCAAGCTGTCGGGGTTCGGCAACTTCGACCTGCGCCGCAAGAACCAGCGCCCCGGCCGCAACCCCAAGACCGGTGAGGAGATCCCGATCTCCGCCCGCACGGTGGTGACGTTCAAGCCGGGGCAGAAGCTGAAGGAACGCGTCGAGGCCTACGCCGGAGGCGCCGCCCATGCTTGACCCCGGCAGCAACCGCGAGCTCCCGCCGATCCCGGCCAAGCGCTACTTCACCATCGGCGAGGTCAGCGAGCTGTGCGACGTCAAGCCGCACGTGCTGCGCTACTGGGAGACGGAATTCCCGTCGCTCAACCCGGTCAAGCGCCGCGGCAACCGCCGCTACTACCAGCGCCACGAGGTGCTGATGGTCCGGCAGATCCGCGGGCTGCTGTACGAGCAGGGCTACACCATCGGCGGCGCCCGGCTGCGCCTGGAGGGCGAGGCCGCGCGCGACGAGTCGGCGCTGAGTTCGCAGATCATCAAGCAGGTCCGGATGGAGCTGGAAGAGGTCCTGCAACTGCTGCGTCGCTGATCGGGGCGATGGCGGCAATCGCCAACTCGGCTATAATCACCGGCCGCCGCACAGGCGGATGCAACACACTCGGGGCGTAGCGCAGCCTGGTAGCGCACCTGTCTGGGGGACAGGTGGTCGTCGGTTCAAATCCGGCCGTCCCGACCAGTTCGAACACGCGAAACGCCCGGCCCAGTGCCGGGCGTTTTGCGTTCCGTGGAACTCGACGGTGGCGCCGCGGTCCGACAGCGCACGTCCGTGCCGGAGTGGCGCGGGTCCCCGCGATGGAACAAGGAGCGATCGGAATGCGAAGTGTCGTTGCAGTGGTGCTGGGTGCGGTGCTGGCCGGCGGGTTCGCGGCCCCGGCAATGGCGGGCGAGGCGGCGATGGATGCGCCAATCCGCGACATGGAGGCGATGGTGGTTGCCGGCGTGCAGCCGGGGCCGGGCCTGTGGAAGGTCATCAGCGACGAGGGCCACGTGCTGTGGGTGCTCGGCACGGTGGACCCGCTACCGCTGGACATGCAGTGGCGCTCGGCGGAGGTCGAGGCGGCGATCGCGCAGTCCGACGAGGTGCTGTGGGAGCCGGGCTTCGCGGTGCACTCGGACATCGGCTTTTTCAGCGGACTGGCGCTGCTGCCGTCGGCGCTGCGGATACGCCGCAACCCCGACGGCCGCACACTCGACGACGTGCTGCCGCCCGACCTGCATGCGCGCTGGCTGGAGCAGAAGGAGCGCTACCTCGGCTGGGAGATGAGCGTCGAGCGCTGGCGCCCGATGTTCGCCGCCGACAAATTGAACAAGGCCGCGTTGAAGGAGCACGGACTGGGCGAGTCGGTCGCCGTCGGGCAGTTGCAGGCGATGTTCAAGGCCGAGGGCATCAAGCCGACGCTGGTCAACGTGCGGGCCGACGTCGAGGAGCCGCGCGAGCTGGTGCGTGCGTACAACCGCACCGCCGTCAACGACGTCGCCTGCATGGAGGGCACGTTGCAGCAGCTTGAAGCCGGGATGCCGCGGCTGGTGGCGCGCGCCAACGCCTGGGCCACCGGTGACATCGACACGCTGCGCAGCCTGCCGGCCCCCAGCGTCGACCGTGCCTGCCTCGGCGCAGTGTTCGAAAGCGAGTTCGCGAAGAGCCGGGGTTACGGCGACGTGGGCGAGCGGGTCCGCACGTTGTGGATCGACGAAGCCGAGCGCGCGCTGGGCGCCAACGCGGTGACGTTCGCGCTGCTGCCGATGGACGAGGTGTTGGCGGCGGACGGGATGCTCGCCGGGCTGGTGGCACGCGGCTACCGCCTGCTGTCACCGGCGGACGCGGCACCGGGTGAGGAGGAAGTCGATGGGGAAGAGGACGCGACCGGGGCCGCATCCGTGAAGCCGCGGCCCCTGGGATAACGCGGAACGGCCGTCAGCCGGTCGCCGTGCCGCGGGCCTGGCCGAGCCCCGGCCAGCGCGCCAGTACGCTGGCCTCGATGCCCGCGGCGTCGAGGCCGGCCTCGGCCAGCAGCTGCTCGCGGCTGGCGTGGTGCTGGAACGCGTCGGGCAAGCCGAGGTGCAGCACCGGCAGGGTGACGCCCTCGGCCGCCAGCAGTTCGGCCACGCCGCTGCCGGCACCACCGGCGACCACGTTGTCCTCGATCGTGACAAAGCCTTCGTGGCGCGCCGCAAGCCGCAGCACCAGCTCACGGTCGAGCGGCTTGACGAAGCGCATGTTGACCACGGTCAGCCCGAGCGCGGCGCCGACCTGCTCGGCCGCGGCCACCATCGCGCCGAAGGCGAGCAGGGCGACCGGCCCGCCTTCGCGACGGACCTCCGCCTTGCCGATCGGCAGCGTGTCCAGGCCCGGCTGCAGCGCGACGCCGGGACCGGTGCCGCGCGGGTAGCGCACCGCCGCCGGCCCCTCAAAGCGGAAGCCGGTCGACAGCATCTTGCGGCACTCCTCCTCGTCGGCCGGCGCCATCACCACCATGTTCGGCACGCAGCGCAGGTAACTCAGGTCGAGGTTGCCGGCGTGGGTGGCGCCGTCGGGGCCGACCACGCCGCCGCGGTCGATCGCGAACAGCACGTCGAGGTTCTGGATCGCGACGTCGTGCACCAGCTGGTCATAGCCGCGCTGCAGGAAGGTCGAGTAGATCGCGACCACCGGCTTGGCGCCCTCGCAGGCCATGCCGGCGGCCAGCGTCACCGCGTGCTGCTCGGCGATGGCGACGTCGAAGTAGCGCCGCGGGTATTCCCTGCTGAAGCGCACCAGGCCGGAGCCTTCGCGCATCGCCGGGGTGATGCCGAGCAGGCGCTCGTCGGCGGCGGCCATGTCGCACAGCCAGTCGCCGAACACGTCGGTGTAGCTCGGCTTCTTCGCGCCGCCCTTGCTGACCATGCCCTGCGCCGGGTCGAACGGGCTGACCGCGTGGTAGCCGATCTGGTCGCCCTCGGCGAGCTCGTAGCCCTTGCCCTTGGTGGTGATGATGTGCAGCAGCTGCGGGCCCTTCAGGCCCTTGAGCGTCTTCAGCGCGCCCAGCAGCGCGCCCATGTCGTGGCCGTCGATCGGACCGGTGTAGTGGAAGCCCAGCTCCTCGAAGAAGGTGGACGGCAGCACCATGCCCTTCCACTGCTCCTCCCAGCGCTTGACGAAGCGCGCCGGCGCGCCGTGCTTGTCACCCAGCAGCTTCTTGCCGCCCTCGCGGATCGCGTTGAGCGTGCGGCTGCCCGAGAGCCGCCCGAGCATCCGCGTCACCCCGCCGACGTTCTCGGAGATCGACATCTGGTTGTCGTTGAGGATCACCAGCAGGTTCGGCTCGACGCCGCCGGGCTCGTCGCCCATGCCGCCGCCGTGGGCCAGCGCCTCGAACGCCATGCCGCCGGTGATCGCGCCGTCGCCGATCACCGCGACCACCTTGCGGTCGTCGCCGGCGCGCTGCAGCGCGATCGCCATGCCGAGCGCGGCCGAGATGCTGGTCGAGCTGTGGCCGACGCCGAAGGTGTCGTATTCGGACTCCTCGCGCTTGGGGAACGGCGCGACGCCGTCCTTCTGCTTGACCGTGTGGATGCTGTCGCGGCGGCCGGTGAGGATCTTGTGCGGGTACGTCTGGTGGCCGACGTCCCACACCAGCCGGTCGGCCGGGGTGTCGTACAGCCAGTGCAGGGCGACGGTCAGCTCGATCACGCCGAGGCCGGCGCCGAAATGGCCGCCCGACTGCGCGACCTGCTCGATCAGGTAGCCGCGCAGCTCATCGGCGATGGCCGGCAGTTCGTCTTCGGGAAACTGGCGCAGGTCGGCCGGCACCGAGATGCGGGACAGGCGCGGATAGCGTTGCGGATCGATCATCAATACGGCGTCGGACGGCAGTCGCCCATTGTCCCGCCCCGCCGGGAGCGGGGCAAGGTTGCGCGAGCCCGCGCCCGGCGGCGGTCAGCGCCCGCGCAGGCGCCCGAACAGGCCGGCCTTCGGCGCCTCCGGTTCCGGCTCCGGTGGCCGCTCGACGTCGGCGAAGCCGGTGGCGAGGCTGGCGTTGACGAAGTCGGTGACGTCGGCCGCGGGGACGCCGCTGGCCTCGGCGATCTCGGCCAGCGTGGCCGGGCCTTTCATCATCACCGTGGCGATGCGGAAGTGCTTGGGGTACTCGCGCTCGGTCTGCGGCCACTTGAGCATCTGGTAGCGCGCGTGCGGATCGAAGCCGGGCATCAGCGTGCCCTGGCCGGCCAGCAGCCCACCCAGCCACAGCAGGCGGGTCAGTGGTTGCGCCTCGCCGGCCTTGGCGGCCTGCGCGTCCCAGTCGCCGGGGCTGGAGAAGTCGCCCGCGTCGAGATCGTCGCTGACGTGCGCGGTCAGCGGCTTGAGTGCGGACGGGCCGTGGTAGCGGCGCGCGTCGGTGTCGATCAGCACCGCGGTGCCGTCGCGTTCCAGCCGGACCTTGCCGGCGATGCGGCCGGATGCCAGCCAGTCGGCGAGCTTGCTGGGCTCGGGCTCCACCGCTGCCGGCACGTGCGGCTGCAGCGTCGGTGCGGCCGGGACCACCCGGGCGACCGCGGCGCTGGCGGGTTCGCGTGGTTCGTCGAGCTCCTCGGTCCGCGAGGCGGCGGGTGCTTCCGCGACCGGTTGCGGCTGCTCCTCGGGCAACTGGTCCTGCGGCTGCGGGGCGGGGGTGAGGCCGGCCGGGGTCGCGGCCGCGACATCGGGTGCAAGCTCGGCCAGCAGTTGCGCCACCGAAGCGGCGTCGAACGGCTGCCCGAGGCGGAAGTCGGCCTGCGTGCGCGGCGCCGAGGTCAGGCCGATGACGGTCTTGCCGGCGGCATGCAACCGCAGCCAGCTCATCGGGCCGTACATGCTGTCCATGTCGACCACGATGTGGTCGCCCTGGGTCTCGGGCAGCAGCTGCCAGGCGCCGCCGAGGCGCTTGTTGGCTTCGGTGAACGCCGCTTTCAGCGAGGTTTCCGTGGCCGGGTCCATGCCGGTCACGCCGAAAGTCAGGGCCATCGTCAAGTCCAGTAATACAGGTGACCGGAGTGTTGCGGAGGCGACCGCGAGCGTCAATGCGCGCCCAGCGTCGATAGCCGGCGCGTGGCGACAGGGCCGGGGCAGATTCTGTCGCGACGGGTCAGTTGAGCGAGCGCGCGTGCTTCTTGGGCAGGTGGCTCTTCAGGAACGCCATCTGGTCGGCGAGGATGTTGCGGTTGGACAGGATCAGGTGCTCGACCCAGCTCGGCCGGTAGGGCACGGCCAGCAGTGGCATGCCGGCCTGCTGCGGGGTGCGGTTGCCCTTGCGCGAGTTGCAGTGGAAGCAGGCGGCGACGACGTTCTCCCACACGTCGCGTCCGCCCTTGGACACCGGCAGCACGTGGTCGCGCGTCAGTTGCGGGCGGTGGCACTCGCGGCCGCAGTACAGGCACAGGTGGGCGTCGCGGGCGAACAGGGCGGCGTTGGTCAGCGCCGGGGTCGGGTCCAGCGCATGGGCGCGGGCGTGGCCGCGGGCGGCGACGATCGGGTGCAGTTCGATCAGACTCTGTGCGCCGCTGAGCCGGTTGGTTCCGCCATGGACCTGCAGGCAGGGCTCGCCGAGTGTCCAGGCGACGGCGTCGCGGGCGTAGAGGCAGGCGGCCTGCTGCCAGTTCATCCAGTCGAGCACGCGGCCGTGGGCGTCCAGTGCGAGCAGGCGGACCGAGTTGAGCCGTTCGATGCCGTGCCGCGGGGCGACTGCGGGGCCGTCCGGGCCGGACGGGACGGATCCCGTCGCGGTGCCGGAGTTGACGAGGCGTAATGGCGCTCTGTCGTTCTCCACGGGTATCGAGCATATACCCGTTTTGTTGCAGCTTGTCTGCCGAGTGGCGGGCGGGGTCGCGACGGGGCGGTGCCGGCCGTCGCGACCGGGCTGATCAGGCGTCGAAGTGATCCGCGTCCAGCGACATCAGCGGCGCGGCGCCGCTGCGGATCGCGCCGGCGTGCGCGAGCGTGCGCGGCAGCACGCGCTGGAAGTAGAAGCGGGCGGTTTCGCGCTTGCCGGCCTTGAAGCCTTCCGGCTGGTCGGAGGCCTCGGCCGCGGCGACGCTGCGCGCCCACCAGTAGGCGAGGGTCACGTAGCCCGAATACATCAGGTAGTCGTACGAGGCGGCACCGACCTCCTCGGGGTTGGCCGCGGCGGCCTTGGCGACGGCGACCGTCAGCTCCTCCCATTCGCGCGCCTTGTCCGCCAGCGGACCGACCAGTCCGGCCAGCGCCGGGTTGCCGGAGTGCTCACGGCAGAAATCCGCGACCATCGCGCCGAACGCCTTCAGCCCCGCGCCCTGCAGCTTTAGGATCTTGCGCCCCACCAGGTCCAGCGCCTGGATGCCGGTGGTGCCCTCGTAGAGCGTGGTGATGCGGGCGTCGCGCGCCAGCTGCTCCATCCCGTGCTCGGCGATATAGCCATGGCCGCCGAAGCATTGCAGCGCGTGGTAGGTGCACTCGATGCCCCACTCGGTCAGGCAGGCCTTGACGATCGGGGTCATGAACTCGACCAGCGCCTCGGCGCGTTCGCGCTCGGCCGGGTCGCCGGCGGCCTCGGCGGTGTCGACCATCAGGCCGGCGTGGTAGGCCATCACCCGGCCGCCCTCGACCAGCGCCTTGCAGGTCAGCAGCATGCGGCGCACGTCGGGGTGGACGATGATCGGGTCGGCCGGCTTGCCGGGCAGCTTCGGGCCCGACAGCGAGCGCGACTGCAGCCGCTCGCGCGAGTAGGCCAGCGCGTTCTGCAAGGCACGCTCCGACAGCCCGAGCCCTTGCAGGCCGACCGCCAACCGCGCGGCATTCATCATGGTGAACATGTGCGACATGCCCTTGTGGGGCTGGCCGACGAGGTAGCCCTCGGCGCCGTCGAAGTTCATCACGCAGGTCGCCGAGCCGTGGATGCCCATCTTGTGCTCGAGCGACCCGCAGGCCACCGCGTTGCGCTCGCCGACATTGCCGTCGCGGTCGACCCTGAACTTCGGCACCACGAACAGCGAGATGCCCTTGCTGCCCGACGGCGCATCCGGCAGCCGCGCCAGCACCAGGTGGACGATGTTCGGCGCCATGTCGTGCTCGCCGGCGGTAATGAAGATCTTGGTGCCCGAGATCGCGTAGCGGCCGCCGTCGAGCGGCTCGGCGCGGGTCTTGAGCAGGCCCAGGTCGGTGCCGCAGTGCGGCTCCGTCAGGCACATCGTGCCGGTCCACTCGCCCGACACCAGCGGCTTGAGGAAGACCTCGCGCTGCCAGTCCTCGCCATGCTGGCGCAGCGCCTCGGTGGCGCCGTGGCCGAGCAGGGGGAAGTTGCCCCAGGCCAGGTTGGCACTGTCGACCATCTCCTTCTGCACGAAGCCCACCACGTGCGGCAGGCCTTGGCCACCGAACTCCGTCGGCGCGGTCAGGCCCGGCCAGCCGGCTTCGACGTACTGCGCGTAGGCCTCCTTGAAGCCGGTCGGCGTGGTGACCGCACCGGTGGCCTTGTCGTGGCGGCAACCCTCGCGGTCGCCGACCTCGTTGAGCGGGGCGAGCACCGACTCGGTGAAGCGCGCCGCCTCGTCCAGCACCGCGTCGACCAGCTCCCGGCCGGCCTCCTCGTGGCCGAGCGCGGGCAGGGCGGTGTCGATGCCGAGCACGTCGTGGAGGGCGAAACGCATGTCGCGCAGGGGCGCCGTGTACTTGCTCATGGATGCCTCGTTGGATGTGGGGCGCCGGCACGGGCGACCGCGCCGGGCAAAAGAAAAAGGTGTGCCGCCGGAGCGTGTCAGCGCATGACGCCGGGCAGCCCCGGCGCCGGGCTCAACGCACTGCGGCGCGAGAGGTCGTCGAACACGCGCTGGCCCGCTTCGTCGGGGGTCGCGGTGACCGACCCTTCGAGCGAGTAGTCCACCGCCTCGCCGCGCCCGAGCGCCTGCGCCACCGCGAACTTGGCCGCCGCCGACGGCACCAGCACGACTTCGTCGACATCCGCCGACTCCGGCCCGATGGTGATGCCCGGCCGGGCGACGAGCGTGCCCGCGGCGTGGCCGTCGACCTCCAGCGCGAGGCTGATCGCGTCGAACCGCATCGGGATGCTGCTGTAGTTCTCCAGCCGCAGGTCGACCGACCAGTTGCCGTCGGCGCGCACGGTGAGCTGCTGGATCCGCGCGGAAGGCTCCGACACCCGGCGCACCGGGCCGCTCGTGCACGCTGCAAGCACAAGCCCTACCGTCGCCACCGCCAACCACCGCCCCCAGGTCCTGCCCGCCATGCTGCACGCTCCGCCGTGTGGAAGCCCGAGGATACTACGGCGAATGGTGGGGCTGGCGCGGTCAGTCGAGCAGGCCGCGGCGCAGTGCATAACGCACCAGCTCGGCGGTATTGCGCATCTCCAGCTTGGCCAGCACGCGGGCACGGTGGTTCTCGCCGGTCTTCGGGCTGATGTCCAGCCGACGCGCGATTTCCTTGGTGGTGAGACCCTCGGCGATCAGGTGGAAGACCTCGCGTTCGCGCGCGGTGAGGCGCCCGTATGGGTCCTCGACCCGGCGCTGCGGGTCCTGCAGCTGTGCCGCCAGGGCACGCGAAGCCTGCGCCCCGAAATAGCTCCGGCCTTCGGCGAGTGCATGCACCGCTGCTATCAGGTCGGTGGTCGGGCTGTCCTTGACCAGGTATCCCGAGGCGCCGGAACGCACCGCCTGCAGCACGTACTCGTCCTCTTGGTGCATGGTCAGCACCAGCACCCGCGCCTCGGGCAACTGCTCGTGCAGACGTCTCACCACCTCGATACCGTTGAGTCCCGGCATCGAGATATCGGTGATAACCACGTCGGGCCGGGCTACGGCTGCCAGGGCCAGCAGACCCGGACCATCGGCGGCCTGCCCAACCACCACCACCTCGCCGTCCGCCTGCAGCACGCCGACCAGGCTTTCGCGGACCAGCGTGTGGTCATCGGCGATAAGGACGCGGATGGGATGCATCGCGCTAACGTGCGCGACCCCCTAGTCGTCGTCAAGCGGGACGACGGCGCGCACCCGGGTGCCGTTGCCGGGACTCGAATGCAGCTCCAGCCGTCCGCCGTGCAGCCGCAGGCGTTCGCGCATGCCACCTAGGCCGCTGCCACCCGATGCCGGTGCGGTGGCCGGGTCGCAGCCGCGGCCGTCGTCCAGCACCTGCAGCTGGAGGTGTTCGTTGCGAGCTATAAGACGGATGAGCACGTTGGCCGCGCCGGCGTGCCGGGCCACGTTGCCCAGCGCCTCCTGCGCCACCCGGAACAGAAGCGTCTGCAGATCGTCGGCGAGGCGCGGCAGCGGCTCCGTTTCGACCGTCACCGCCAGGCCACTGGCCTCGCCCTGGCTGCGCGCCAGCCATCGCAGCGCGGCTTCGAGGCCCAGGTCGTCGAGGATCGCTGGCCGCAACAGCCGGGACAGCTGGCGGGTGTCCTCTAGGGTGTCGCTGCATAGCGCCAAGGCGGCGTCGACGCGGGCGTGGGCACCGGTGCCGGCTGACAGGTCGCTGCCGAGCTGCGCGATGCGGTGCTTGAGCGCGGTGAGGTTCTGGCCGATGCCGTCGTGGAGTTCGCGCGCGATGCGCCTGCGCTCGTCCTCCTGCACCCGCCATACCGAGCGCGCCAGGCGGCGGAACTCGCGTTCATTCGCTTCCAGCCGATGCAGCAGGCGCCGGTACTGTTCGCGCAGTTCGGGCAGGGAGGTGTGGTCCGGGGAGGGCGAGGGGGAAACAGTCATCGAGCACTCCGTTGCGATGCGTTTGCGGCGGCGCTCCGCTCGTCGCGCAGGCGGGTGGGCAGTCGCCGTCGCCGGGTGGCGTCGGCGTCGCGGGCGAGCCGCAGCGCGGCCTCCTCGCCTGCGGTGTCGCCGGAGGCGGCATGCGCCGCGGCGCCGAGCCGGTGGAGGGCGCCGGCATCAAGGTGGTCGCCATTGCGTAGCAGGCGCGCCGCCTCGCGGTATGCGGTGACGGCGGCGCCGGGATCACCGCGCTGCAGAGCCTGCCGCATGGCCAGTTCGAGCCACGCCAGGCGCAGCGTGGCGTGGCCCAGCGACTCGGTCCCGGCATCGAGATCCGCCGGCAACGTGCCTGTGATCCGCGCGCGTTGCAGCGCGATCTGCAACTGCAGGGCCCGCACGCCGGAGGCGGCGGCCAGCCGGGCGGCGTGCTCCAGTTCGGCCGTCGCGACTGGCGAACCCGCGGCGGGTGGCAGCCGGGCGCGCACAAGCCGGGCGATCGCCTGCTGTTCGAGCGATGCCTCCTGCAGCGACGGCTGGATCTCGGCCAGGCGGGCGGCGGCCTCGGCGGGCGCCCCGGCAGCGATGAGCGCCTGTACCGTGAGCAAAACCGCGTCGACCCGGCCGCGCTGGTCGTCGCGATGCTCGAACATCGACGCGGCCGCGTCGGCCTGTTCGAGCGCGGCGTCGAGGTGACCCTGCAGCAACTCCAGTTCGGCGAGGTTGCGGTGGCTGACCGCCGCTTCCTCGACCATCTGCTGTTGCTCCGCCTCCGCCAGAGACGTGAGCAGGCGCTGGCGTGCCCGGTCCCATTCACCCCGCGCGGTGTCGAGCAGGCCAAGGTTTTGCGTGGTGCGGATCAGGCCCGTCCGGTTGCCGAGGTCGGCGTGGGCCGTGGCGGCCTGCCGCCAATAGACCTGTGCATCGTTGTAGTCGCCGAGCTGGTAGTTGGCGAAGCCGATGTCGTTGAGCGCCTGGGCCACGCCGTGCGGGTCGACGGCGTCGCGCCATGCGCGCAGCGACCGCTGGAACGCCTGCAGCGCGGCCAGGTAGTCGCCGCGCTCCTCGAGCAGCAGGCCCAACTCGTTCTCCACGGCGGCCAGCCCGGCACGGTCGCCGAGCTCCTCGTGGAGCGTCCGCGCGCGCGCGAGGTGCCCCGCCGCCTGCTCGAAGTCGCCGGTGAGCGCGTAGAGATTGGCCAGGTTGCGCAGGCTGGTGGCAACCCCGCGCCGATTGCCGACCAGGCCGCGCAACTCCACCGCCTTGCGGTACTGCTCGATCGCGTCGGCGGTCTGGCCGAGCCGGCCGTAGCCGACGCCCAGCGCGTTGACGGTCTCCGCTTCGCCGAAGCCGTTGCGGCTGCGCTTGTACAGCACAAGTGCACGTACGAGGTGGTCGTCCACCGCCCGGCGCGCATCGCCGCTCAGGATAGAGAACTTGCCGAGCTCGAACCAGACGCGCGGGTCGTTGTCGTCCCGCTGGACCAGCTGCCGCAGCGTCGCGAGCGCGCCGGTGAAGTCGCCGCCGGCGCCTTGCGCGCGGGCCAGTTCGAGGGCGAGGCTGGTGTCGTCCGGCTGGCGCTCGGCTAGGGCACGCCACGACGCCACTGCGCGGGTCGGGTCGCCTTCCAGGAGTGCCTGCCGCGCCTGTATTCGCGGCGCCAGCCCGGTCCCGGTGGTGGCCGACGCGACTGCCTTGTCGATGGCCGTCTCCGCCACGTCGTGCTCGCCGATCGCGAGGGCGGTGTCCACCAGGGACAGCCAGGCCAGTGCGTAGTCGGGAGCCAGCGACGTGGCGTCGCGGAGATGTCCCAGGGCATCGCCCAGCGCCCCTGCCCGTTGCGCGATCAGCCCCTGGCCGAGTGCATCGAGGGCCGCAGGCGACTCCGGCAGCGCCAGGTCGAGCCCGGTCTGGCCGACGACGGGCAGCCCGCTGGTCGCGTGCTCGGCCCACGCCTGCAGGGCAGCGACGGCGTCGTCCGCAAAGGGGCCGGTGATGGTGGTCGCGCCGCCGTTGTGCCGGTACAGCGTCGAATGGATGCGAACCCGCCCGTCGCGTTGCTGCAACACCGGTTGCAGGATGCGTTCGGCCACCCCGACCACGTGGAGAGCATCGATGTCGGCGGTCGCGCGCCCGGTGGGTTCGAGTTGCCGCAGGACCTGCCAGGTGCGCTCATCGTCGACCACGGCGCCCCCGGCCCCCGCCGTGATCGCCTGGCGCAGATGGGCGCCGAGGGCGGCGAGCCGCGGGTCGTCGATGCGCCCGTCGGGGGTCGTAACCGGCAACACCATGAGCCTGTCGAGCGTGGTCGGTGCCACCGGAGCGACGGACACCGGCGTGCGCTGGGACCACCACCATCCAGCCACCGCCAGCGACGCGAACAACAGCAGCAGCGCCACCGCCCACACCGCGCGGCGTGGCGGCGCCACGTCGCGCGGGACCTCCTTGCGGTCGATGGCCTGGACTACCGCGGCCGCGTCCGCAAAACGGTGTGCCGCACGCGGCCGGAGCAGCCGGTCGACCAGGCGTGCCACCCATGTCGGGACATCGGGCTGGAGGGCGGTGACCGGGGCGGGCGTGCGGACCATGCGTTGCGCCAGCACCTCGGTGACGGTGCCGCCGGCAAAGGCCTGCTGCCCGGCAAGCATCTCGTACAGGATAAGGCCCAGCGCGTAGAGGTCGCTGCGGCCGTCCACCGCTTCGCCCCGTGCCTGTTCCGGCGACAGGTAGTCGGGGGTGCCGACCACCGCGCCCGAGCGGGTCAGGCCGCTGCTCGACAGCGACCGGGCGACGCCGAAATCGGTGATGTAGGCGTCGCCGGACGCGTCCAGCAGGATGTTCGCCGGCTTGAGGTCGCGATGGACCACCCCGCGCGCGTGCGCGGCACCAAGCCCCTCGGCGACCTGGCGGGTGATGCGCAGGGCTTCGTGGACGGGCAGGCGGCATTCGCGGTCGAGCCGTCGGCCGAGCGACTCACCGTCGATCAGGTCCATGCTGATCAGCCACTGGTCGTCATGCCGGACGATGTCGTGGATGCGCACCACGTGTGGGCTAGACACCTGCCGGGCCATCAGCAGTTCGTCGCGGAACCGTTCGATCGCGTCGGTCCGCCGCGCGAGTTCGGGCCGCAGCAGCTTGAGCGCGACCGGCACCCCGAGGGTGTCGTCGGTGGCCCGGTACACCACCCCCATGCCGCCGACGCCGAGCATCGACTCGATTCGGAAACGGCCGGCGAGCACCGTGCCGGGCACGAGGTCGAGTGGCAGGTGGATGCCCGTAGCGGTCTCGGCGGCCGCCCGGGGAGATCCTGGCGGTTGCTGGCCGGTCATGCGTCGCCGAAGGCTGCGAGTGGGTGCGCGGCGACGATCCGTCCCCAGTCTGGCAACGACTTCGCGCGGGCGTCCAGCACCTCGCTGGCGCGCCGGGCGGAGATCCAGACCGCTGCGTTCTCGGTGAATGCCTTCAGCAGCTCGACGTCGAGCGTGCTGAGGGCGGGTCCGTGCGACAGGCGGTCGACATACAACGCGCCGAGGATGCGGTCGCCGTCGATCAGCGGCAGACAGGCGAGGGCGCTAATGCCGGCCATGACCACGGAATCGCGCCGGGCCAGCCAGCCCACGCGGCTCACGTCGTTGGCGATCACCGGCCGGTGCTGCCGGATGGCCTGCTGCACCGCGCCGACGCTGCCGGAGAACTCGCGGCCGGCGAGCGCGGCGGGTTCCAGCGAAAGGCAGGACCGGACGGTCCAGTCGGCGGTGGTTCCGTCGGACGCGGCAAGCAGCACGAACCCGCGCTCGCACTGCGCGAGTTCCAGCACTGCACGCAGCGTGGCCTCGAGCAGGTCGTCCAGCCGGGTAAGCCCCTGGATGCGGGCGGTGTGTGCGGTTGCCTGCAGCCTGCGCTGCTGCAATCCCGTTTCGGCGCTGGCCAGTTCAGCCTCGCTGACCGGAACCAGCTCGCAATACACGTCGCCGAATCGCAGCCAGCACGAGGCCGGCAGGCGGATGTCGCGGCAGCGGAAACCGTCGACGAAACTGCCGTTCTTGCTATCGAGATCGAGCAGGCGGAAATGGTCGGCCGCACCGTGCAACCGCGCGTGCGCTCGCGACACGGATGAGTGGTCGAGTACCAGTCCGCTGACCGGATCGCGCCCGACATCGATCACGTCGCCCGGTCCGATCAATCGGATCAGTGCGGCGTCCTCGGGCGGATAGGCGATCAGTCGCGCCTGCATCGAGGCATCTTAGCGCCTGGGCGCGCGTGGTGGGCCAGCGGCCGGTGCCCGCCGCGGCGGGCGGTGTGGGCGGCGACTACTGGCCGTAGTCCCGCAGGAAGGCGATGCTGAACTGCAGGGTCTCGGCGCCAGCGATGATTTCGCCTGCGTCGTTGCGGCTGCCTCCGGCGGCACGCCATTCGTCCTCGATGCCTGTCCCGGCCCGGGCCGCGGCATGCGCACGGATCGCGTCGAGTGCCGCCATCGCAGCGGGGTAGTCGCCGTGCCGCACAGCGGCTTCGGCCGCGTCGAGCCTCGAGCGGAAAGCCGGCTGCTCGGTGACCGGCAGCCCGTCGACGAGGCCCCGCAGGCGGTGGAACTTGGTGTCGATGACGCTGCCGGTCTCCCGCAGGTCGGCCACTACCAGGAATTGCGAGAAGCCGCCGGTGGTGCCGCGCGCACGGACGCTGCCGGGGGAAACATCCGAAGTGATGTCGCGGAACGCGCCGCCCAGTGGGGCCTTGATCAGGCGGTACGGCGTGGCCGGGGCGTAATCGAGCAGGTGCGTGTGCACTTCCACCCGGGCGGTGCGGTGGAAGGCCAGCCCGCCGAGCGGCGGCGGTTCGATAGTGATCATCAACGGCAGCGCGGAGTCGAGTTCGACCAGGGACAGGTCTGGCAGTCGCGCGAGCAGTGTCGGGTCCGACAGGTCCACCAGACGGGCGCTGACGCCCAGGCTGGAGGCGCTCAGTCCGGACGCTTCGTCAAAAGTGATGGTGAGGTCGGCCAGGACCTGGCCGGGCAGGCCGACTGTCGCGGTGGCGGTGTTGCCGCTGGCATTCACCGTGACCGGCAGCGACTGGGCCGCGGCCGGTGCGGCAAGCGCCAGCAGGGTGGTGAGCAGTGCGCCGGCAATGGCGTGGAGTTTCGACCGGGGCGACGACATACCGGATCTCCGGAGAACAGACACGATGGCCCGAGCGTAATACACCCGCCCGCGCGGGTCTGTAGGGGGTTCCACCCACGGCGGCGGGTTGAAGCCCGGCCGGCTGGGTGTTTTCCCCTGTGGCGGGTGGTGGCAACCCCGGATGGAACGTGGCGCCGCGGGGTGGGAACACTGGCGGCACCCCCTGCAATCCTCAATCCGGAGCCACCATGCCTGTCCAGTCCCCCGTGATAGCCCACCGTCGTTCCTTCCGCATCTGCGCCATCGCCGCCGGCATGATCGCCAGCGGAATGGCGCTCGCCGACGCCGACCTCGATCCGCAACTGCTGGCCCGGATGGCCGCGGCGGGCGCAACCGACGAGTTGCAGGTGGTGGTCAGCTACGACCAGTCGACCCCCGTCAGCGCCAGCCAGATAGCGACGCTGGAGTCGCTGGGGATCGACCGCGGCGTCACCATGCGCATCCTGCCGATCGCCGGGGCGCTCGCGACGCCCTCCGAGATCCGCGCGCTGGCGGCACGCGACGATGTACTGTCGATCCGCTTCAACGCGCCGCTGCGCTACTTCAACAAGGAGGCGCGGCAGGTCTCGGGGGCCGAGCACACGGTCGACCGGCCGGGCGATTTCGGCCAGGCGATTCCGTTCAGCGGTCGCGGCGTGACCGTCGTGGTCAACGATTCCGGTGTCGACGCGACCCACGAGGACATCAAGCTCGGCGAGCGCGTGGTGGAGAACGTGCTGGCCCCGCAGAACATCCTCGCCGAGGTGGCCGCGGACCTGGCGCCGGGCTTCGTGCCCATGACCTACCTGGAGGGCCAGCCCAATACCGACCTGGGCTCGGGCCACGGCACCCACCTCGCCGGCACCATCGCCGGCAGCGGAGAACGCTCGAACGGCCTCTATCGCGGTGTCGCACCGGGCGCGGACCTGGTTGGCTACGGCTCCGGCGCGGTGCTGTTCATCCTCGATGCGGTCGGCGGCCTGGACTACGCCGCGACCAACCAGTTCAGCTTCGACGCGCCGATCCGCGTCACCAGCAACTCGTGGGGAAGCTCCGGCGATTTCGACCCGCTGAATCCGGTCAACATCGCCACCTACGAGTTGTACAAGCGCGGTATCGTCAGCGTCTTCGCCGCCGGCAACGACGGTCCCGGCGAGGACACCCACAACCCGTACGCGCAGGCACCGTGGGTGATCTCGGTGGGGGCCGGCGAGAAGGACGCGGTACTGACCGGGTTCTCCTCGCGGGGCAAGCGCTTCGAGAACGGCACCTTCACCATGCCCGACGGCGTGCAGTGGACCTATTACAACGAACCGACCGTGGTCGCGACCGGCGTCGACATCGTCTCGACCCGCACCGCAACCGGCGCGCTGCCGCCACTGGCAGCCGAGTTCGACGCGGCCAACCTCGCACCCGAGCACCTGCCGTTCTACACACACATGAGCGGCACCTCGATGGCGACCCCGCATGTCGCCGGCATCGTCGCGCTGATGCTGGAGGCCAACCCGCGGCTCAAGCCAGCCGAGGTCCGTGACATCCTCGAACGGACCGCGACCAACATGACGGGGCGCCTGTTCTGGGAGGCGGGCGCCGGCCACGTCAATGCCTACGCCGCGGTCGCCGGGGCGGCCGGGCTGCGTGACGACTTTGGCGGCACCGTCAACGCGCTGCGCGAGTTCAACAGCAATGCCACCGTTGTCCCGGGCGCCGACCCGCTGCCGTTCTCGGTCGACTTCGCACCGGTCGGCACAGTCGAGGAGCAGAGCTTCACCGTCGGCCCGGACGTGGCCTGGGTGAATGCCCGGGCCGACATCGGCGACAACACCCTGGCACTGGTGCTTATCGACCCGGATGGCGTGCGCTACGGATCGGCGATTTCGCTGCCGGAACTCGGCCCCAGCGTCAGCACCGGCGGACCCGGCAAGGCCGGCACCTGGCGGATTACCGTGCGCGGCATCGGTTCGGTGTCCGGCGCCGATCTCGACCCGCTGGATGCCACCAACGGCTACGGTGCGCCCGGAACCGTGGAAGGCGAGATCGGTTTCATCAACAGCGGCGGCTACAGCGGCATGGACGACATCGCCGGCCACCCTGCACGCAAGGCGATCGAGTTCGCTGTTGCCAACCGGCTGGTGGATGGCTACTCGGACCGGCGTTTCCGGGCCGACCAGAACCTCAAGCGCAGCGAACTGGCCGAGTACCTGCTGATGGGCACCAGCATCCGCCAGTACCTGCCGTTCGACGGGCAGCCGAGCTTCTCGGACCTGGACCAGACGGATCGGGCGTACCCGTTCGCCGAATCCGCGATAGCCACCGGCGCCGCCCTGCGCGACCTCGGCTACACCCAGAACGGGGTGATGGGGCTGCACAACGGCGAGTTCCGCCCGAACGACGCGGTCACCCGCATGAGCCTGGCGTATTCGCTGGTGCAGAGCCTTGCGTTGCAGGACCAGGCGCTTGGATTCACCGGTGCGCTCACCGCGTTCCATGACGGCAAGCGGATCCCGCTCGACGACGCGGCGCAGATCCCGGCACCGTTGCGCGGCTACGTGCAGCTCGCGCTGGACCTCGGCCTCATCAACGCGCGCTTCGCCCTGAGCCAAGGGCCGTACGATCTGCAGCCGACCCTTCACGCGTACTTCGACCCGACCCGCAAGGTCACCCGGGCCGCCTACGCGGTGGCTGCCGGACGCTACCTGGGGCATTACCGGAGCGCCGAGGACTGAGGCCGGCTCCCCACAGATGCTGGAAGCGGGCCCGGTATTTTGCCGGGCCCTTTTTTTCGCGCCTGCGAACGATGGTGGTCCAGAACAAGACGCCCGCCGGCGTGTCGAGCGGGCGCGTTGATCACACATCAAAGCAATGGTGGCCGGGGAGGGAGTCCGAACCCTTCAGGATTGGCGCATAAGGGGTATTGCTCCCGCGTAGGCACGGTTGGGCCGTAGAGTCGCTTATGCCGTCGCGGACTTGGACGCGTACCTGGCTGCACACCGTGTGGAACCCAAGGTTGGGAGTCGCGGCCTTACCGTGCCGCGCGACGGTTCCCGGCGTCGAGCGCCTCAGCCGGGCTGTCAGGCCCGCCCGCAAAACGGGCTGCCTGTTCCCTGAGCCTTGCAGCCGATCTCATGCCGGAACAGGGCTGGTTGCTGGGCCGCAGCTTGACGGTCCTGCCGGTCGGCACCGCCTACGCCGTCTGGACGGGCATAGGGGCGGCCGGCACCGCGGCGGTGGGTATCTGGCTGTTCGGGGAATCGCTGAGCATGATGCGTTTGGGCGGCATCGCGCTGGTCGTCGTGGGCGTCTGCATGCTCAGGTTCGCGCCATGAGTTGACCCCGAGCCATGGCCCGGCCATGCATCTGTTCGCAGGTGCGCATCCCATCGCCTCCGTACACGGGTAGGGCCCTCGCTGACCATCGTCGCCACTCAGGCCTGACGCGCGCCGGCCGCCACACAAACCCTCCCTGCATAGAGAAAACCCATGTCCAGTCGAGTCAACCTTGGCAAAGCCCTTCCCGACCTGTACCAGGCCGTGGTCGGGCTCGACAGGTCCGCGACAAACGCGCTGAACGCTGCCGGCATCGCTTCCGGTTTCGCCCATCTGATCGCGCTTCGCGTCTCGCAGCTCAACCAGTGCGCCTTTTGCGTCCGGCTGCATGCCCGGGACGCGCTTGCCACAGGCGAGACAACGGACCGCATTGCGATGCTTCGGCTTGGCGAGAATCGGGCTACTTCACTGGCAAGGAGCGCGCTGCACTGGATATGGGCGAGGCCATGACCCTGATCTCCGACGGGCAGTTCGCCGACGACCGGTACGAAGCGGCGGCCATGCACCTTTCGCCGGACGAAGTCGCAGCAATCGCGTGGCATGGGATCGTCGTCAATGCCTGGAACCGGGTCGCGATTTCCAGCCGGTATGAAGTCAAACCCTGACGGGATGGCGGAAGGCGTCGCGGACAGTTGTTCTCCGGCTCCCTCAGCCGCTTGGCGTCTTCGGCCTCCATGCCGCCGCTTCGTCCGCCAGACGTAGTAGCTGGCCGGGCTGAAGCTGCTCCGCGGTGAAGCGACTCTCGCGCATGTCCGCCCATTCTGGATGACGGACTCTGCGTAGCTTCGACGGGTACGGCTCTGTGGGGGCAGGTCACTGCCGGGGTTGCTGCGGATCGAGGTCCGAGCCCATCGAGGCGAGGATGATCGCCGTGCTACCCCGGAGGAGGGATGATGGAAGGCGAAGCACCCTCCAATGAAAAGCCCCGCCGGCCTGAATGCCTTGCGGGGCTTGGGTTCTACGCCACTTCAAGAATGGTGGCCGGGGAGGGAATCGAACCCCCGACACGGGGATTTTCAATCCCCTGCTCTACCAACTGAGCTACCCGGCCACTACACGGTCGGGCCGTGCGAGGAGCGGCATGATACGGGGCGCCGGCAGAGCTGGCAAGCTGCCGCGCGCTGAACGTGCTTCGCCGGTGCCGTGCCGCGCAACGCGGGGAGGGGCATGATGGACGCGACACCAGTGCCAAACACCCGGGAGTCAGCCATGAAGACGCAAACCCTCACCGCCGCGCGGCTGTCGCCCGCGCTCGCGGCGCTCGCGCTGCTGGCCGGTTGCGCCACCGGCCCGACGCTGTCGGAGACCCAGCGCCAGCAGATCTACTTCGACCACGCCGGCGCGCCGGTCAACAAGTTCAGCTACTTCGGCACCCTGCACAGCTGGGAGCCGATCGGCGACGACGCGCTGGTGGTCTGGACGCGGCCGAGCGACGCCTACCTGCTGCGGCTGGCCAGCGCCTGCCCGCGGCTGGACGTGGCGCGGTCGATCTCACTGAGCGACCAGACCGGCGCGGTGTTCGCCGGCCTCGACAACGTGGTGGTCCTGGACCAGTCGACCAGCATCCCGTGCCGGATCGAGACGATCCAGCCGCTCGACGTCAAGGCGATCCGGCAGGCCGAGGACGTGGCCCGCGCGTCGCTCTAGGCCGCCGGCGGGACGTAGCCGGCCGGCTTCTCGGCGTTGCCGCCGAACAGGAACTTGAGCATCTCGCCTTCGAGGAAGGCGCGGTGCTCGGGGTTCATCGGCGACAGCCGGTTCTCGTTGATCAGCATGGTCTGGTGCGCGAGCCACGCGGCCCACGCGCCCTTGCCGATGTGGGCGTAGACGCGCTTGCCGGCCGGGCCGGGCCAGGGCACGAAATCGAGCCCCTCGGTTTCGCGTTTCTCGTATTCGCAGTAGACGGCGCGCGGCATGGCGGACCTCGTGTGGGGGGTTGTCAGCGCCCGGTTTCGAGCAGGCGGCGGATCGGCGCGGGGATGCCGAGCGCGTCCAGTTGCCCGCGCGCGACCCAGCGCAGGCCGTCATTGTCCCCGACCGCGCCGCGCAGGGCGATGCCGCGCCAGTGCAGCGGGCGCAGTTCCAGCCTGTAGTGACTGAAGGCGTGGGCGATGGCCGGCGTTTCGGTGGCGGCGTCGAAGTCGCCGTCCAGGTGGCGGTCAAACCACCTGCGCGCCGCGGCGATGTCGTCGGCCTGCGGCAGCGTCCACAGCGATGCCCAGAGGCCGGTCGGCGGGCGCTGTTGCAGCAGCACGCGGCCGTCGGCGTCCTCGACCCACAGCACGTGGGCGTGACGCTGCGGCAGCACCTTGCCGGGTCGGGGCGTCGGCAGCTGGGCGGTGCGGCCTTCGATGCGGGCGACGCAATCGGCCTGCAGCGGGCACAGCACGCAGGCCGGGTCCGCGCGTGTGCACAGGGTCGCGCCGAGGTCCATCTGCGCCTGGGTGTAGTCGGGCATGCGCGCGTCGGGCAGGTGTTGTCCGGCCAGCTTCCACAGCTCGCGCTCGACCGCGGGCGTGCCCGGCCAGCCGGCGATGCCGTGGTAGCGCGCGAGCACGCGTTTGACGTTGCCGTCGAGGATCGCGTGGCGGTCACCCCAGGCCTGCGAGAGGATCGCCGCGGCGGTGCTGCGGCCGATGCCGGGCAGGGCGACGAGGGCGTCGATATCACGCGGCAGCTCGCCGTCGTGCAGTTCCACGCAGCGGCGCGCGGCGGCGCGCAGGTTGCGGGCGCGGGCGTAGTAGCCCAGCCCCGACCACAGCGCGAGCACCTGTTCGAGGTCGGCGGCGGCGAGCGAGGGCAGGTCGGGCAGGGCGGCGACGAAGCGCTCGAAATAGGGCGCGGCGGTCCGTACCTGGGTCTGCTGCAGCATGATTTCCGACAGCCACACGCGGTAGGGCGTGCGCGGGTGCTGCCACGGCAGGTCGTGGCGGCCGCTGCGGTCGAACCAGGCGAGCAGGCGGGTGGCGAAGCTGTCGCCGGCCGCGGGTGGCGCGGCTTCGGCCTGCTGGTGCGTGTCGTCACCGGCGCGTTGGGTGGATGCTTCAGTCATCGGCGGGGTCTTCGCTGAATTCGATCTCGACGCCTTCGAGCGTCGCGCCGGCGATTTCCAGTCGCGGCGTCGAGAAGGTGCCGTCCAGCGGTGGCAGCGGCGTGCCGGTGTCGATCCGGTCGACCCAGGCGAGTACGTCGGGCAGGCGGAAGCGGGCGTCGAACGCGGTCACGCCGCGCTGCAGATTGAGGCGGGCCGGTCCGGACAGACTGGCCGGGCCGGAGTAGTCGAGCGCGAACGGCAGCGGCGCGTCGGCCCGGTCGAGCGGCGGTGGCAGCGACGGCCACGCTTGGGGCCAGCCGGCGAGGGTGCCTTCCAGACCCAGCGAAAGCCCCCCGTCCCACGCGAAGCGGCCAAGACCATCGAGGTCCGGCACCGGTCCTTGCCCCGGTCCGCGCAGCGCAACGCCCAGCGGCGCGACCGTGAAGCGGCCGTCGCGGTAACGCACCGGCCCGGCCAGCCCGAACACGAACGGCAGCTCGCGCCCGTCCGCCACGCGCTGGGCGTCGGCGCCGAGCCGGAACCCGTCCAGCCCCAGCGCATCGTCGCCGTCGTGCAGCCGTCCCGAGAAGGTCGTCCGCATCGGCAGCCGCCACTGCGGCGTCACCACCGTCGCGATGCCCGACGCACCCAGCGCGGCGTCCATCGACGGCGCCGTCAGCACCGCCTGCAGGTCGAACGGCACCGTGGTGTCGCCGTTGCGGAAACGCCCGCCGATGCGGCCGGCGACCGTGCGGTCGGGATGCAGCGACGGCAGTTGCAGCGCGATGCGGTCGACCGACCATCCATCGCCAAGGACCTCGCCGCGGGTGACCTCCAGGCCGCCGGTGAGGGTCGGGATGCGCACCTCGCCGGATGGCGGGCGACTTTCGCGCCAGCGTTGCAATGCGGCCAGGTCGAGCCGGGGCGCGTCCAGCTCGACATGGTCCACGGTCAGTTCCGCGCCGCGGCTGCGCAGGGTCGACCACGGCAACGACAGCAACACGCGCCCGGCCCGCAGCACGGGCGTGTCAGCGCCCGGCTGCCGCGCCACGAGGTCGCGCACGACCAGGGTCGGGTTGCCGCGCAAGGTGTACTCGCTGATGCCGCTGGCGCTGATCTCCAGCCCGAGCGCGGCGCCTGTGCGGTCGAGGACGAGCCCGGCCACCCGCGGCGGCTGGACGAGCCAGGTCAGCGCCAGCGCGAGCAGCACCGACGCCGCCGCGACGGCAAGCCAGAGCCGCCTCCCGCGCGGAGTCAGTCGCGTTGCCAGCCTGTTGCGGGGTGCCGGTCCGGTTTCCACCTGCCGGCCCGGCTAGGTGCCGAGCGTCTCCGGCAGCAGCGCGTCGACGAATGCCTCGGCATCGAACACGCGCAGGTCCTCCGGCCGCTCGCCGATGCCGGCGAAGCGGATCGGGATGCCGAACTCGCGGGCCAGCGCGAACACCACGCCACCCTTGGCGGTGCCGTCGAGCTTGGTCACCACCAAGCCGGTCACGCCGACCGCGGCGTGGAACTGGCGCAACTGGCTGACCGCGTTCTGGCCGGTGGTACCGTCGATCACCATCAGCACCTCGTGCGGCGCGGACGGGTCGATCTTCTGCAGCACGCGCTTGATCTTGCCAAGCTCGGCCATCAGTCCCTGCTGGGTGTGCAGGCGGCCGGCGGTGTCGGCGATCAGCACCTCGATGTTGCGGGCGGTGGCGGCTTGCAGCGCGTCGAACGCGACCGAGGCGGCGTCGGCGTTCTGGCCTTGGGCGATGACGGCCACGCCGTTGCGCTCGCCCCAGGCCTGCAGCTGCGCGACGGCGGCGGCGCGGAAGGTGTCGCCGGCGGCCAGCATCAGCGGCCGGCCCTCGTCCTTGAAGCGCTTGGCCAGCTTGCCGATGGTGGTGGTCTTGCCGACGCCGTTGACGCCCACGGTCAGCAGCACGAAGGGTTTGCCGTCACGCGCGACCCGCAGCGGCACGGCGACCGGGCGCAGCAGCGCCAGCAGCTGTTCGCGCAGGGCCAGCAGCAGCGCGTGGGCGTCGGCGAATTCGCGCGCGTTCATGCGCTTGCGCAAGCCGGCGACGAGTTCGGTGGTCGCGGCCACGCCGACATCGGCGGTGATCAGCGCGGTCTCGATCTGGTCGAGCAGGTCCTCGTCGAGTTTCGGGTTGGTGTAGAACAGCCCGCCGAAGCTGCGCGCGAACGCGCTGCCGCGCAGGCGCTCGCGCCAGCCGCGCTTGCCGGCCGGGGCCGCGGCGGCGCCAGGGTTGGCGACGCCGGGGAGGTCGGGTTCCGCCGGCGCTTCGGGTGCGGGTCGGGGGGCGGGCGCCGGGGTGGGAGGCGCGGGTGCGGGTTCCGGGGCCAAAGCGGCCGGCGCGGTTGCGGGCGTCGGAGCGGGAGCCTCGACAGCGGCCGCCGGGACTTCGGTTTCCGCTGGTTCCGCCGCTACGGCGGGTTTTCGGGCCGCATCGTGCGACTCTTCCACCGCTTCGGCCGGTTTTTCGACCACCGCGGCCCGGTCATCCACCGGCGCCGCAACAGGGGCCGGGTCGGGCGCCCTGGGCGCGACCGGCGCATCGCCCGATGGCGCGGTCGGGAACGCCGCCGCCAGTTCCTCGGCACTGTAGCGTCGCGCGGACTCGCTGCCGGCAGGCGTTTCAGGCTTCTTGCGGCGGAAGAAACTGACCATCGGATGGCGGCCCGGGACATGTTGGACAATGGCCGCACATGCTAGCACCGGCCCGGAACCCGTCCCGATGAAGAAACCCCGCCCGAGGCGCACCGGCGCGGCCCCCGCGGCGCGCCAGCCGGCATCGCGAGCCACGCCCGGACAGGTCCGGATCATCGGCGGCCGCTGGCGTGGCAGCCGCCTGCCGGTGCTCGACATCGACGGGCTGCGACCGACCTCCGACCGTGCCCGCGAAACCCTGTTCAACTGGCTCGCGCCGGTGCTTCCGGGTGCCCGCGTGCTCGACCTGTTCGCCGGCAGCGGTGCGCTCGGGCTGGAGGCGCTGTCGCGCGGCGCCGTCTCGGCGGTGCTGGTCGAACGCGATGCCTCGCAGGCGCGCACCCTATTGGAAGCCAGCCTGCGCCTGCCCGGCGGCGAGGCCGCCAGCGTCGTACAGGCCGACGCGGTCGCATGGCTCGCCGGCCAGCCGCGCCACGGCTTCGACATCGCATTCGTCGACCCGCCGTTCGGCGCCGGGCTGTGGGACCCGGTGCTGGCGGCGCTGGACCCGGTCGTCGCCGGCGACGGCTGGCTGTATGTCGAGGCGCCCGCCGACGGCCACGTTGCGGTACCGGCCGGCTGGCGGCTGCACCGCGAGGGCCGCACGCGCGAGGTCCGGCACGCCCTGTACCGCCGCGCCGGCGGGTCGCCCGGCGGGGCCGCTGATACACTGCCGGACGACCCGGCAGGCCTGGATGGCCGCCCCACCGAAGCCGCCGACCAATGACCCTGGCCCGCAAACGAATCGCCGTCTATCCCGGCACCTTCGACCCGATCACCAACGGCCACGTCGACCTCGTCGACCGCGCCGCGCAGCTGTTCGACCGGCTGATCATCGGGGTCGCCGAGAGCCCGGCCAAGCGTCCCGCGCTGCCGCTGGAGCTGCGCGTGCAGCTCGCGCGGGACGCCGTCGCCCACCATCCGCACGTCGAGGTGCGCGGCTTCGATTCGCTGCTGGCGCATTTCGTGTCCGAGGTCGGCGCGGGCGTGCTGATGCGTGGCCTGCGCGCGGTGTCGGACTTCGAATACGAGTTCCAGCTGGCGAGCATGAACCGCCACCTGATTCCCGAGGTCGAGACGCTGTTCCTGACCCCGGCCGAGCAGTACGGATTCATCTCGTCGTCGCTGGTGCGCGAGATCTCCCGCCTCGGCGGCGATGTTTCCGGCTTTGTCCCGCCGGCGGTGGCCGATGCGCTGCAGGCCCAGTGGCGGCGCAGCCAGCCGTGACCTTCCGATCCACCCGTCCCACCCGCCTTTCCGACCCAACCAGGGGAGCTACGATGAAAACCACCACCCGCCTGCTGCTGATCGCCCTGCTGTCGCTGCCGCTGCTGGCCGCCTGCCAGAAGGACGATGCCGCCTCCGACACCGTCGCCGACGCCGACGCCAAGCCGGCCGTGACCCGTCCCGCCGACAACAACGACGAGCAGGCCTGGGGCGTGTACCTGTCCGACGTGGTCACCCGCAACATGGGCGACATCAGCAACAACCCGTACCTGTACTACCTGCCGTCGTCCGAGTCGGCCGGCTTCGAGGGCGCGCACGAGCGGCTGAAGGAAGAGATCGAGGTCGCGATGCAGCGCGGCATCGTCGAGGGCAACCTGGTCGCGTTCGGCTCGCCGGAGTCGGCGATGATGGCCGACATCGTCGTCGGCGCGTTCGCCAAGGTCGATCCGGGTTCGATGAAGGGCGTCAAGCTGCTCTTCATCGGCGACGCGGCCGACAACGAGCGCGTGCGCGCCGCGGTCGAGCCGGCCGGCGTGAACTACCAGTTCGTCGAGGCCAAGTGATGCAGGGGCCCGCGCCTGCCGCCTCGGCGGGCGCGGGCGTCCCGATGCGCGAGCCCCATGTCCCTCAAGATCAACGATCTGTGCGTCAACTGCGACGTCTGTGAACCGGCCTGCCCGAACCAGGCGATATCGCAGGGCGAAACCATCTACGTGATCGACCCGGCCCGGTGCACCGAGTGCGTGGGCCACTTCGACGAGCCACAATGCGTCGTTGTCTGTCCGGTCGAGTGCATCGACCCCGATCCGGACCTTTCCGAATCACACGAGCAACTGCTGGCCAAGCTGCTGCGCCTGCAACAGGGTTCGTGACCAACAGGAGCGAGCGATGCACAAGGCACTGCGACCGGTTCTGACCGCCGGCGTCCTGGCCGGCCTGCTGGCCGGCTGCGCGACCACCGCCCCCGCGCATGACGGCGCGCCCACCGCGGCCGCGGCCGCGATCACCCCGCCGGGCACCGCGATCGCAAGCGCGCACTCGCTCGCCACCGAAGCCGGGCTGGAGATGATCCGCCGCGGCGGCAACGCGTTCGACGCGGCGGTGGCGGTGTCATCGACGCTGTCGGTGGTCGAACCGATCAGTTCCGGCCTGGGCGGCGGCGGGTTCTTCCTGCTGCACGACGCCGACAGCGGCCGCGACGTGTTCATCGACGCGCGCGAGACCGCGCCCGCGTCGGCCACGCCCGAGGCCTACCTCGACGCCGACGGCGGGCTCGACCGCGACCGCGCCACCAACGGCCCGTGGTCGGCCGGCATCCCCGGCCTGCCGGCGGCGCTGGTGCACCTGGCGCGCGAGTACGGCGAGCTGCCGCTGTCGACCTCGCTGGCACCGGCGATCCGCATCGCCCGCGAAGGCTTCCCGGTCTACGAGCGGCTCGAACGCGGCTACGCCCGCCGCAGCGCGGTGATGGAACGCTACCGCGGCACCCGCGAGGTGTTCCTGGCGGACGGCGACCCGCCGCAGGTCGGCGAGACCCTGCGCCAGCCCGATCTCGCCCGCACGCTGGAACTGATCGCCGCGCAGGGCTTCGACGGCTTCTACCGCGGCGACGTCGGCCAGGCGCTGATCGCCTCGGTGGCCGAGGAAGGCGGCCGCTGGACCGTCGATGACCTCGCCGGCTATGAGGTCCGCCTGCGCGAGCCGATCGGGTTCGACTACCGCGGCTGGCACGTCGTCACCGCGCCGCCGCCGTCGTCGGGCGGCGTCGCGCTGGCGCAGATGCTGCAGATCCTGGGCGGCTGGGACCTGGCCGCGATGGAGGAGCCCGACCGCATCCACCTGGTCGTCGAAGCAATGCGGCGCGCCTACCGCGACCGCACGATCTACCTGGGCGACCCGGACTTCGTCGATATGCCGCTGGCGCTGCTGACCGACCCGGCCTACGCCGCCGGCCTGCGTGCCACCATCCACCCCGACCGGGCCACCCCGAGCGACCTGCTGTCCGGCCAGCCGGTGCCGCTCGAGGACGACGAGACCACCCACTTCTCGATCATCGATGGCGAAGGCAACCGGGTGTCGGCCACCCAGACCGTCAACCTGCTGTACGGCTCCGGCCTGGTCGCGCCGGGCACCGGGGTGCTGCTCAACAACGAGATGGATGACTTCGCGCTCAAGCCCGGCACGCCGAACGCCTTTGGCGTGATGGGCTTCGCGGCCAACGCGGTGGAGCCGGGCAAGCGCATGCTCAGTTCGATGACGCCGACCTTCATCGAGTCCGACGACAAGGTGGCGATCCTCGGCGCGCCGGGCGGCAGCCGGATCATCACCGAGGTGCTGGTCGGCATCCTCGGCTTCGATGCCGGCCTCGACGCCCAGCAGGTCGCCGCGCTGCCGCGCTATCACCACCAGTGGCTGCCCGACGTCATCTCGGCCGAGGCGGGCGCGCTGTCGCCGTCGACTGTGAAGACGCTGGAGGCGATGGGCCACACCGTCAACGCCGGCGAGGACACCTGGGGCAACCTGCAGGCGGTCGCCTGGGACAAGCGCAGCGGCGAGCTGTCCGGCGGCACCGACCCGCGCAACCCGGTCGGCGAGGCCGCGGTGCTGCCGGAGTCAACCACGAATCCCTGATCACAAATCGGCAGAGGTGATGTCAGGGTCCGTCTTCTTTCATGTCATCCCCGTGGTCTAGCGCGCGAGGCTCATCGACCACCTCCAGCGGGCCCAGTCTCACATCGCCGCTGCGCGCCCCATCGAAGAATCGGTCCGCACGCTGATCCATGCGCATAAGCATGCTGCTGGCGGAGCCCTGCCCGAGGCCCGCGATATAGACCCTCGAGAAGGGGTCCCGCGCCGTTGCGCGCCGCAGGTCGCGGGTTTCGCGTTCGTAACGGGTCGCGGCGCGCCTGACAGTAAACTCATCGGCGTAGGCCGGCCACATTTCCGCCAGCATATGCTCGGCCCGCTGGCGTTCGACCTTGCTCGAGTGTCGTCGTGCATACGCCAGCGCGGCGTCCATGTCGCGGTCGTGGCGTTCGGCGGCCAATGTCATCCACGCCAGCCCCAACGGACGGTTTGACGGCGTGCCATCACCTTGGAAATGCATCAAGCCGAGTACGTACTGGGCACGCTTGTGGCCCCACCCGGCGGCGCGCTCGAAATAGTCGATCGCCGCTCTGGCGTAGCCATCCGCCAGCCGGTGGCCGCCGATGCAGAAGTAGTAGTCCCCGGGCAGATAAAGTTCCATAACGGCCGGGCAGTTCACCAGCCGGGTGTGTTCGGGTACCGACTGCGCCCTCGCTGGAAGCATCATGAACAGCACGGCAAGGGCGAGGGTGGTCGCTGCAAGTATCCGCACGGCGGTCTCCTCACTACCGCGGTTGGCGGACGCAGTATGCGCCCCACCGCTTGGCGCGCATCACGACGGCCGCGGCGGCGACCCGTTGCCGCTACCGCGCAGTCGCCGGTGGCGCGGTATCCGCGTCGGCCGGAACCGCCAGCGGTCGCACGTACCGCAGCAGGCTCACCAGCGTCTTGCCGGGCTCCTCCCACGGCATCATGTGCGCGGAGTTCTCGAACCACACCGCGCGCTTGTACGGCGCATCGACCTGCTCCAGCCACTCGGCGGTGGGCGCCGACGGGGTGGTGTAGTCGTGCCGGCCCAGGAACATCACCACCGGGATCGGGAATTCATCCACGCCGCTCATGTCGACCTGCAGGAACGCATCGAGCAGGCGGCCGAGGGTGAACACGTTGCCCTCGAAGAACGCCTCGCGGTCCTCGCAGTCGTATGCCGGCGACAGCAGCGACGCGCTGTAGTAGTAGTCCTGCCCGGCGTCGCGGTAGGCGTTGAGGCCGCCGTAGTGCTGCGGCCACTTGCGGGCGATGATGATGCGCTCGCGGGTGATCGGCTGGTCGCCGGGGTAGGGCGAGATCGACTCGATCTCGGCGATCGCCGTGGCGTTGCCGTCCCTGCGGGCCTGCTGCAGGCCGTATTCGACGCTGAGCCGTTCGTTGGTCGCGGTGTTGATGACCTGGCCGATGCCGACGTAGGCGTGGAACAGGTCGGGGCGCTCGAGCGCGGCCTTCATGCCGACCACGGTGCCCCAGCTGTGGCCGACCAGGACCAGCTTGTCCTTGCCGTAGCGCTCGCGCAGGTGCTCGGCGAGCTCGATCGCATCGTCGACGTAGGTGTCGATGCGGATGGTGTCGGCGATCGACTCCGGGTCGGTCTCCAGGTAGGTCTTGCCGGCGCCGCGCTGGTCGTAATGGGCGACGGTGAAGTACTCCTCGATTGGCCGCTGGAACTGCCAGGTGCTCGGCATCGTCGGCGAGGCGGGGCCACCGTGGACGAACAGGATCATCGGGTTGTCGCGGTGCTCGCCGCGCACGTTGACCCACTGGTCGATGCCGCCGATCTCCGTCTTGTAGGTGTCCTGGATGCCGTCGGGGGTGACGATCCGCTGCAGGTCCTCGACGACCCCGCGGGCCTTGCGGAAATGCTCGTCGCCCGGGCATTGCTGCGCCGCGGCGACGTACGGGATTGCCAGCAGGGCGGCGGCGACCAGCGCCGGCAGCAGTGGTTTGCGCATCGTGTCCTCCTTGGGGGAACGGCCGGCCGTGGTTCCGGCCCTCACTGGAAAGGATGCGGCGAGAACCCTTGGGGTTGCACGCCGGTGGCGCGGGACACTGTGCCCCGCCCCGCGGAACGGCGTGAGGTTCCCCTCCATCGCCCGATCGCCGATCATGGCGTTGGTGCAGCGGGGCTGCGAATGGACGGGAGCCGGCATGAAACTCTGGTCGCTGATGGGCAACAGCCAGAAGCTCGACGGCGGCGCGATGTTCGGCAACGCGCCGCGGGCGATGTGGAGCAAGTGGTCGCCGCCGGACGACGCCAACCGCATCGAGCTGGCCTGCCGCGCGCTGCTGGCGGCGCCGCTGGCGGGGAAGACCGTACTGTTCGAGACCGGCATCGGCGCGTTCTTCGAACCGAAGCTGCGTGAACGCTACGGCGTGGTCGAGGACCGCCACGTGCTGCTCGAGTCGCTGGCCGGGGCCGGTTTCCAGCCCGCCGACATCGACGTGGTGGTGCTGTCGCACCTGCACTTCGACCACGCCGGCGGCCTGCTGGCGCCGCATGCCGAGGGCGAGCCGCTGCGGCTGGTGTTCCCCAACGCGCATTACGTGATCGGCCGCGAACACTGGCAGCGCGCGCTGGCGCCGCACCCGCGCGACCGCGCCAGCTTCATCCCGGAACTGCCGGCGCTGATCGAGACGACCGGGCGGCTGGAACTGGTCGACGGTGAATATTCGAAGACACTCGGCGACGCCGTGCGCTTCCACTACAGCGACGGACACACGCCGGGCCTGATGCTGGCCGAGATCGTCGGGCCCGAGCGCGTCGACGGCGAAGCCCACGGCGGCGTGGTGTTCTGCGCCGACCTGATCCCCGGGCGGCCGTGGGTGCACGTGCCGATCACGATGGGCTACGACCGCAACGCCGAACTGCTGATCGACGAGAAGCAGGCGTTCCTGGCCGACAAGCTCGCGCGCAACGTCCATCTGTTCTTCACCCACGACCCGGGTTGCGCGCTCGCCAGCGTGACCCGCGACGAGCGCGGCCGCTACGCCACCGAGCACGAGGTGGCCGAACTGCGGGCGAGGGCGCTGGCTGCATGAAGCGGCTCGTGGTGCTTGCCTGCGCGTGGCTGGCGGCGACGTGGCTCGCCGCCGGCACCGTGTCCGCGCAGGTGCCGCTCGATGCCGCGCCGGAAGGCTCGCTGGCGTCCGGCGGGGAGCTGGTCGACCGCGAGTTCGGCGTGGGCACCCACCGCTTCGGGCTCGACCGCCGGGTCGAGATGTTCCAGTGGCTGCGCACCGGCGACGGCCGCTACGAGCGCGCCTGGAAGGCGGCGCTGGTCGATTCGTCGGGCTTCGCCCCGGGGCATGAAAACCCGCCGTCGATCCCGCTCGACAGCCTGCGCGTGTGGGCGCAGGACGCCACCCTCGACGGATGGCCGATCGACGTCACCGTACTCAAGGTCCTCGGTCGCTGGGAGGATTTCCGTCCGAACTTCTCGCGGCTGCCGGGCAACCTGTCGGCGACGTTCCAGCCCGACGGCGACGGCCTGACGAGCTCCGAGAACCCCCTCGACCCGCAGATCGGCGACCTGCGCGTGACGTGGCGCGAACTGGTGCTGCCGTCGCTGGCCGGGCGTGTCCGCCTGATCGACGGCACATGGCAGCTGGCGCCGCGCGCTAACCGCAACCCCGCCACCCCGGCTGTGCCGCAGGCGAGTGCCGCCGTCGCCGTGACCGGTACCGCCGCGCCGCGGGCCTCCCACTGGCCCTGGTGGATCGGCGGTGCGGTCCTGCTGGTGGCCGGCCTGGCCTGGCTGTCGCGGCGGCGACGCTGACACGCAGCGTCGCCGCACACGCGGCAGGCTTCAACCTTCGCCCATGCCTTCGGCCGGTTCCGGCGCGGCGCCCGCGCGGACCTTGTCCTCGATCCGCTGGCCGACGCCGGGGTCGATGTTCTTCCAGTACTCGAACGCGCGCTCCAGCACCGGGCTGCGCACGCCGCCGAGCAGGCTGCCGGCGACCTGGTCGACCAGCGCGTCGCGCTCGGCGTCGCCCAGCACCTCGCGCACGAGCGTGCCGGGCTGGCCGAAGTCGTCATCCTCGGCGTGCAGGGTGTAGGCGCTGCGCACCATCTCGCCGTCGGCCTCCCAGCCATCGTCGACCGCGCCGGTCTGGTCCGCCCACGGCCGGCCACCGCTGTTGGGCGCGTGCACGGGCGCGTGGCCGCTGTGGTGGTAGGCCATCTGGCCGTCGAACATGTAGCTGTTGACCGGCACCTTCGGCTGGTTGACCGGCAACTGGTGGAAGTTGGTGCCGATCCGGTTGCGCTGTGCGTCGGCATAGGCGAACGCGCGGCCCAGCAGCATCTTGTCGGGTGACAAGCCAATCCCCGGCACCGTGTTGCCCGGCGAGAACGCCGCTTGCTCGATCTGGGCGAAGAAGTTCTCCGGGTTGCGGTTGAGCGTCATCGTGCCGACCGGGATCAGCGGGTAGTCGGCATGCGGCCAGACCTTGGTCAGGTCGAACGGATTGAAGCGGTAGTCGGCGGCGTCGGCATAGGGCATCACCTGCACCGAGAGCTTCCACTTCGGGTGCTCGCCGCGGGCGATCGCGTTGAACAGGTCGGCGCGGTGGAAGTCGGCGTCGCGGCCCGCCATCTCGGCGGCCTCGGCGTTGCTGAAGTACTGCATGCCCTGCTCGGTGTGGAAGTGGTACTTGACCCAGAACTTCTCGCCCTCGGCATTCACCCACATGTAGGTGTGCGAGCCGTAGCCGTTCATGTGCCGCCAGGTCCGCGGCAGCCCGCGGATGCCCATCACGTAGGTGACCTGGTGCGCGGTCTCCGGGTTGCTGGTCCAGAAGTCCCACTGCATGTGGTTGTCGCGCAGGCCGGAGTCGGGCAGGCGCTTCTGGCTGCGGATGAAGTGCGGGAACTTCATCGGGTCGCGCACGAAGAACACGGGGGTGTTGTTGCCGACCAGGTCGTAGTTGCCCTCGTCGGTGTAGAACTTCAGCGAGAAGCCGCGCACGTCGCGCCAGGTGTCGGGGCTGCCCTGTTCGCCGGCGACGGTGGAGAAGCGCGCCAGCATGTCGGTCTTCGCGCCCTTCCGGAACAGCGCGGCCTTCGTGTACTTCGACACGTCTTCGGTGGTCTCGAACACGCCGAACGCGCCGGCGCCCTTGGCGTGCGGCTGGCGCTCGGGGACCTTCTCGCGGTTGAAGTGCGCCATCTGCTCGAGGAAGTGCACGTCGTGCAGCAGGATCGGGCCGTTCGGGCCGATCGTCAGCGAGTTGCGGTCGCTCGGGGCGGGGGCGCCGGTGCCGGTGGTGGAACCGGGGTGGCGGGCGTCGTTCTTGCTCATGTGGGGCTCCTTGGTCGCGATGGCTGCCTGGGTGCTACCTACATTGCCTTCCTCTATCGAAATGCTCCATTCGATTCTTCGTATCACTTCGATAGAGGGTGTCTTGCCGGGACCTATCCTAGGCTGGAACCGCGGCGCACAAAAAAGGCCGGGGCATGCCCGGCCTTTTCGTCACTGCGTCGGCGCATCCGCTCAGGCCGCGGCGGCCTCGCTGGCACGCGGGCCTTCGCGGAGCGCGCGGCCGACCATCGACACCAGCAGGTCGAGTTCCTCGCCGGTCATGGTGAAGGTCGGGGTGAAGCGCAGCGAGTTGGCGCCGCCGTGGATCACGCCGATCCCGTGCTCGCGCAGCCACTCCTCGGTGGAGTTGGCGCCGTAGCACTTGAACTGCGGCGAGAGCTCGCAGGAGAACAGCAGGCCGGTGCCCTGGACCTTGGTGATCAGCCCGCCGAGCTCGGCCTTGAGCTTCTCCAGCCTGGCGATCGCCTCGGCGCCTCGGGCGCGGATGTTCTCGCGCACGTCGGGCGTCACCATCGACAGCACCGCGCAGGCGGTATCGAGCGCGCGCGGGTTGGTCGTCATGGTGTTGCCGTACAGGCCCTTGCGGTAGATCCCGGCGGCGTGCTCGCTGACCGCGAGCACCGACAGCGGGTACTGGCCGGCGTTGAGCGCCTTGGAGTAGGTCTCCATGTCCGGCGCCTCGACGTTCTCGAAGCCGGGGTAGTCAACGATCGACAGCACGCCGTTGGCGCGCAGGCCGGCCTGGATCGAGTCGACCAGCAGCAGCGAGCCGTGGTCCTTGGTCAGCCGGCGGGCGGCGCTGTAGAACTCGACCGGCACGCTGCGGCCCGGGTCGCCTTCGCCCATGACGGGTTCCAGGAACATCGCCTCGATGAACCAGCCGTTGGCCTCGGCATCGGCGAACACCTGCTCCAGCGCCGCGGTGTCGTACGGCTGGATCGCGATGACGCTGTCCTCACCGCGGTAGCTGGCCAGGTACTGCAGGTAGGTCTTGCGGGTGGAATCCGAGTACAGCGCCGGGCGGTCGGTGCGGCCGTGGAAACCACCCTTGACCACCACGCGCTTGATGGTGCGGCCCGCGTGGCGGCCGCCTTCGTCGGTCATCGTCCGCGCGTTGGTGTCGGCGATACGGGCGGCGAGGGTGACCGACTCGGAGCCCGAGTTGAGGCACAGGAAGTGGCTGTACGGGCACTCGCGGCCAAGCCCGATCGCCTCGCGCAGCATGCCGCTGAAGCGCAGCTGCGACACGCTCGGGGTCATGATGTTGGCCATCGCCTGCGGCTTGGCCATCGCCTCGATCACGCTGGCCGGCGCATGCCCGAAACCGAGCATGCCGTAGCCGCCGGAGTCGTGCAGCACCGCGCCCTTGAGGGTGACGACCCACGGCCCGCGGGCGGCGAGGGCGACGTACGGGTTGACCGCGTCGTCCTGGTAGAAGTTGACGTAGCCGGCCTGGATGGTCTCGGCCTGCGCGCGCTCGTCGAGTTCGAGCAGATCGGCCGCCTGGCGGCCCAGCGCGCCGTCGCGGATGCGGCCGTACTCGGCCACCGCGGCATCGACCGCCGCCGCCAGGTCGGCATTGCCGGCGAAACGGGCGAGGGTGGCGTCGTCGAGGCCGACCGTGCGGCGTTCGCCGCCGTGGGCGCGCAGCGGTGCGAGCCGGGCGACGATGGAATCGGAAGCGCTGGACATTCGGGTCGGTTCTCCTGTGATGCGGAAAACGCCCCGGAAACGCACAGGTCGGGTCTGTTGCGGCGCCAGGCGGCGCCCATTACCCGTTTGGATGAATCCCGTGGTCCAGCGTTTTCCGTTAAAAAACAAATGGTTGCGCGATTCTACCATGCGCGGCCGGTGGGGCATAACCCCCGCCACCAGTACACTGTGCCGTTTTCCCGGCGCCGCCTCCCGCGGCCGTCGCGTGCCGCGAGCCTCCCGTTGAAGAAGTCCGATTTCACCTACGACCTGCCGCCCGGGCTGATCGCCCAGGCGCCGCTGCCGCAACGTTCGGCCAGCCGCCTGCTGCAGGTGCCGCCGGCCCCGGCGCCATTTTCCGACCATGTGTTCTCGGACCTGCCCGGGCTGCTGCGCGCCGGCGACCTGCTGGTGTTCAACGACACCCGGGTGATCCCGGCGCGGCTGTTCGGTACCAAGGCGACCGGGGGCCGGGTCGAGATCCTGATCGAGCGCCTGCTTGGCGGTGCCGACGCGCGTGCGCAACTGGGCGTGAGCAAGTCGCCGAAGGCCGGCGCGCGGATCACGCTGGACGCCGGTGGCGTGGCCGAGGTGCTCGGTCGCGACGGCGAGTTCTACCACCTGCGCTTCCACGTGGCCGAGGGGCTGGAGCAGTGGCTGCTGCACGCCGGCCGGCTGCCGCTGCCGCCGTACATCCAGCGCGAACCCGGCGCCGACGACGCCGAGCGCTACCAGACCGTGTTCGCCCGCAACACCGGCGCGGTCGCCGCGCCCACCGCCGGCCTGCACTTCGACCAGCCGCTGCTCGACACGCTCGCGGCCATGGGGGTGCAGTCCGGCCACGTCACCCTGCACGTGGGCGCCGGGACCTTCCAGCCGGTCCGGGTCGACGACCTGTCCGAGCACGTGATGCACAGCGAGTGGATCAACGTCGGCGCGGCGCTGGTCGAGCAGGTGCGCCGCACGCGCGCAGCCGGTGGGCGCGTGATCGCCGTCGGCACCACCGTCGTGCGCGCGCTGGAGACCGCGATACAGCGCACCGACGCCAACCCGGACGGCGAGCTGCAGCCGTTCGCCGGCGAGAGCCGCCTGTTCATCCTGCCCGGCTACCGGATCCGCTCGGTCGACGCGCTGGTCACCAACTTCCACCTGCCCGAGAGCACCCTGCTGATGATGGTTTCCGCGTTCGCCGGCAAGGAGCGGGTGTTCGCCGCCTATCGCCACGCCATCGACGCCGGCTACCGGTTCTTCTCCTACGGCGACGCGATGCTGCTGTGGCCGGAGGCGCGCGCATGAGCCGGATGTCGTTCGAGCTGCTCGCCACCGACGGCGCCGCCCGCCGCGGCCGCATGAGCTTCCCGCGCGGCACGGTCGAGACCCCGGCGTTCATGCCGGTCGGCACCTATGGTTCGGTCAAGGGCGTGCTGCCGCAGCAGGTCCGCGAGCTGGGCGCCGAGATCATCCTCGGCAACACCTTCCACCTGTACCTGCGGCCGGGGCTGGAGGTGATCGAGGCGCACGGCGGGCTGCACGGCTTCGAGCGCTGGGACGGGCCGATCCTGACCGATTCGGGCGGCTTCCAGGTGTTCTCGCTCGCACACAAGCGCAAGATCACCGAGCAGGGCGTCACCTTCGCCGCGCCGACCGACGGCAGCCGGGTGTTCCTCGGTCCCGAGGAGAGCATGCGGATCCAGAAGGTGCTCGGCTCGGACATCGTGATGATCTTCGACGAGTGCACGCCGTACCCGGCCACCGAGCAGGTCGCGCACGCCTCGATGGAGCTGAGCCTGCGCTGGGCCGAGCGTTCGAAGCGGGCGCACGAGGGCAACGACGCGGCACTGTTCGGGATCGTCCAGGGCGGCGTGCACCGCGAGCTGCGCACGCGCTCGGCCGCGTCGCTCAAGGACATCGGCTTCGACGGCTACGCCATCGGCGGCCTCGCGGTCGGCGAGCCGGAGGCCGAGCGCAACGCGATGCTCGACCACACCGCGCCGCAACTGCCCGCCGACCGTCCGCGCTACCTGATGGGCGTCGGTCGGCCGGAGGACCTGGTCGAGGCGGTCGCGCGCGGGGTCGACATGTTCGACTGCGTGATGCCGACCCGCAACGCGCGCAATGGCCACTTCTTCACCGCCGAAGGCGTCGTCCGCATCCGCAACTCGAAGTACGAGAAGGACCTGGGCCCGATCGAGGAAGGCTGCGACTGCCTCGCCTGCGCCGGCGGCTTCAGCCGCAGCTACCTGCGCCACCTGGACCGCTGCAACGAGATGCTCGGGCCGATGCTGGGCACCCTGCACAACCTGCGCCACTACCAGCGGCTGATGGCCGGCATGCGCGAGGCGATCGCGCAGGGAACCTTCGGCGCCTTCCGCGAGTCCTTCTACGCGGCCCGCACGCCCGGATGACGGCCGGCGGGGCCCACCGCTCCCGCCAACGCCCGTCCCGGCAAGGCCAGCGCCGCCGCCGTGGCATAATCCCCGGCTATTTTCAGTCCTTCACGGATACCGACATGAACCTGCTCGACCTCGTGATCGCCCCCGCCCACGCCCAGACCGCGGCCCAGCCGGGCGGCTTCGGCATGTCGCTGCTGTTCCCGATCCTGCTGATCGGCGTGATGTACTTCCTGATGATCCGCCCGCAGATGAAGCGCGCCAAGGAGCACAAGGCGATGCTGGAGAAGCTCTCGCGCGGCGACGAAGTGCTGACCAACGGCGGCATTGCGGGCACCGTGGTCGACCTGGGCGACAACTTCATCACCGTCGAGGTCGCCGCCAACGTGCGTATCCGCGTGCAGAAGGGCTCGATCGCCAACGTCCTGCCCAAGGGCACCTTGAAGTCGGCCTGAGCCGCCGCCACACCACTTGACCAACGGCGGCCGGGGAGCTGCCGCAGGGGCAATCGATGCTGACTTACGCGCGCTGGAAATACGTCGTACTGGTGCTGGCCATCCTGCTGAGCACGCTGTACGCGTTGCCCAACCTGTACCAGAAGGATCCCTCCGTCCAGGTCACCGCCGCCCGCGGCGCACCGGTCGACGCCGCGCTGGTTGAGCGTATCGAAACCGCGCTCGACGCCGCCGGCGTGCCGGTCAAGGCGGTCGAGCTGGGTGACGAGGACGTGCTGGTCCGGCTGCCCAGTGCGGAGGCCCAGAGCGAGGCCTCCGACGCGCTGGAGCCGGTGCTCGGCAGCGACTACGTGTCGGCGCTCAACCTCGCCTCGACCGTGCCGGACTGGCTGACGGCGCTGGGCGCCAAGGGCATGTCGCTCGGCCTCGATCTGCAGGGTGGCGTGCACTTCCTGATGCAGGTCGACCAGGAAGCCGCGCTCGACAAGCACGTGACCGCGATCGTCGAGGACGCCCGGGTGGTGCTGCGCGACGCCCGCATCCGCTACGAGTCGGTCAGCCGCCGTCCCGACAACCGCGTGGTCATCACCCTGGCCGACGCCGCCGATGTCGAAAAGGCGCGCCAGCAGATCGCCACCAGCCAGCCGGCGCTGACCGCCGAGGTCGAAGGCCGGACGATCACCCTGTCGATTCCCGATGCCGAACTGCAGCGCATGGCGACCGCCGCGCTGGAGCAGAACCTCGGCACCCTGCGCAACCGCATCAACGCCCTCGGCGTGGCCGAACCGCTGATCCAGCGGCAGGGCAGCGACCGCATCGTGGTCGAGCTGGCCGGCGTGCAGGACACCGCCGAAGCCAAGCGGCTGATCGGTGCTACCGCCACCCTCGAGTACCGCGCGGTGGTCGAGGGCAACGCCTACGACGCGGTCGCCAGCGGCAACGTGCCGCCACAGGCCAAGGTCTATTACCGCAAGGAGCTCGGCCCGGACGGCAAGCCGATCCCGATCCTGCTCAACAAGCGCGTGATCGCCTCGGGCGACCAGCTGATCGGCGCCACCTCGGGCATGGACCCGCAGACCGGCACGCCGTCGGTGTCGGTGCGGCTGGATGCCTCCGGTGGCCAGCGCATGTTCGACTTCACCAGCCAGAACGTCGGCAAGCCGATGGCGGTGGTCTACATCGAGCGCATCCCCGAGGTGCGGATGGTCAACGGCGAGGAAGTCCGGACCACCCGTGTCAGCGAGGAGGTGATCTCGGTCGCCACCATCAACGGCGTCTTCAGCAAGGAGTTCCAGACCACCGGCCTGGACAGCGCCCGCGAGGCGGCCGACCTGGCGCTGCTGCTGCGCTCCGGTTCGCTGGCGGCGCCGATGGACTTCGTCGAGGAGCGTGTCGTCGGCCCGAGCCTGGGCAAGGAGAACATCGAGCGCGGCCTGACCGCGGTCATCTTCGCCTTCTGTTTCGCGCTGCTGTTCTTCCTGGTCTACTACCGCATGTTCGGCCTGATTACCTGTGCCGCGCTGCTGCTCAACATCCTGATGCTGGTGGCGGTGATGTCGCTGTTCGGCGCCACCCTGACCCTGCCGGGCCTGGCGGGCATCGCGCTGACCGTCGCGCTGTCGGTGGATGCGAACGTACTGATCAACGAGCGCATCCGCGAGGAACTGCGCGCCGGCATGCCGCCCAAGACCGCGATCGCCACCGGATACGAGAAGGCGTCCGGCACCATCATGGACGCCAACATGACCGCGGTCCTGGCAGGCGTCGCGCTGTTCGCGTTCGGCACCGGGCCGGTCAAGGGCTTCGCGGTGTCGCTGATCGTCGGCATCGTGACCTCGATGTACACCGCGGTGTCCGGTTCGCGCGCGATGGCCACGCTGATCTACGGCTGGCGCAAGAAACTCAAGTCCATCGCGATCTGACGGGAAACGCACATGAAATTTCTGACCATCTTCCCGGCCGAACCGAAGATCAACTTCCTGCGCATGAAGTGGGTCGCCTTCGTGGTGGCGATCCTCGTGACGATCGTGTCGCTCGGCTCGGTCGCCACGCAGGGCTTCAACTTCGCGCTGGACTTCACCGGCGGCACCGTCACCGAACTGCGCTTCGCCCAGCCGGTGAACATCGAGGCGGCACGCGGCCGACTGGCCGACGCCGGCTTCGGCGACGCCCAGGTGATCTCGTTCGGTTCGGGCAACGACCTGCTGGTGCGCATGCAGCTGGACGGGGTCGAGGACGCCGAGAACAACGTCGCCGCCAACGCCCAGGCCGCCGCGCAGATCACGAAGGCGGTATCGACGCCGGACAACCCGGGCACCGTGGTGCGCAGCGACTTCGTCGGCCCGCAGGTCGGCCGCGACCTCGCGCTCAACGGCATCTGGGCGGTGATCTTCGTCGTTGTCGGGTTCCTGATCTACATCTCGTTCCGATTCGAGAAGAAGTTCGCGATCGCCGCGGTCATCACCTCGCTGCAGGACGTGGTGATCGTGCTGGGCTGGTTCTCGCTGACCGGCCACGAGTTCGACCTGACCGTGCTCGCCGGCGTGCTGGCGGTGCTGGGCTTCTCGATCAACGACACCATTGTCGTGTTCGACCGCATCCGCGAGAACTTCCGCTCGATGCGGGCCGACCCCGACTCCATCATCAACGCGTCGATCAACCAGACCCTGTCGCGCACGGTGATCACCTCGTTCGTGGCGTTCCTGGCGGTGCTGGCGCTGTACCTCTACGGCGGCGGCTCGCTGCGCGGCATGGCCGAGGCCCAGCTGATCGGCGTGGTGGTCGGTACGCTGTCGTCGATCTTCATCGCCTCGCCGCTGCTGACCCTGGGCTTCCTCAAGGTCACCAAGCAGGACCTGCTGCCGAAGGCGAAGGACGAGGCCGCGCTGGCCCGGCGCCCGTAGCCGCGGGGCGCGTCGCAGGCACGAAAAAGGCCACGCGGTTGCGTGGCCTTTTTTGTGTCCCGCCGGGGAGGGTCAGTCGAACGCCGCGGCGTATCCGGTGTTGAGGATCCGCTGCTGCAGCAGCTCGGCGACCTTGATGTTGCCGGCCAGCAACGGCCGGCTGTCGACACCGCGCGCGTCCATCGGGCCGGTCGGACGGCCGCGGAAGTCGGACACCTTGCCACCGGCCTCGCGCACCATCAGCGCGCCCGCGGCGATGTCCCAGGGCTTCACCCCGGCCTCGAAGTAGGCGTCGGCGCGTCCGCAGGCCACGTAGGCCAGGTCCAGCGCGGCCGAGCCGGTGCGGCGGATGTCCTCGATCTCGACCAGCAGGGTGTCCAGGCACTTCAGCTGGGCGCTGGCACGCGGGCGCTCGCGTGGCGGGAAGCCGGTGAGCACCATCGCGCCGTCCAGGTCCTTGCGGTCGGCCACGCGCACGCGCTTGTCGTTGAGTGTCGCGCCGCTGCCGCGGCTGGCGGTGAACAACTCGTTGCGCAGCGGGTCGAAGATCACGCCGTGGATCGGCTCGCCGTTCTCGACCAGCGCCAGCGAAACGCAGAAGTGGGGAATGCCGCGCAGGTAGTTGCTGGTGCCGTCGAGCGGGTCGATCACCCAGGTGAATCGGCTTCCGTTCTTCGCCTTCACCGCGCCGCCTTCCTCGCCGAGGATCGCGTAGTCCGGGGTCGAACGGCGGAATTCCTTGATGACCTCCTTCTCTGCCAAGCCGTCGACTTCGCTGGCGAAGTCGAGCCGGTCCTTCTCCACCACGTTCAGCGCGTCGAGCTTGTGCATGTGGCGCAGCAGCACGTTGCCGGCGGCGCGGGCGGCTTTGACCATGAGGGTGACGGCGGGTTTCTGCATGGCAAATGGCCTCGACGGGAGGTGGGGACGGGCTGGCAGCGGGAAAGAGCGGGCCGGCGGTCGCACGACGGGGTCGTGGCCGGCCGCGCAGTTTACCATTGCCCGATGAACACCGAATCGACGCCGGGCGCGCCTGCGGAGGCCGCCGCCGACCGCCTGCGGATCATCCTCGTGGGCACCCAGCACCCCGGCAACATCGGCTCGGCCGCCCGCGCGCTGAAGACGATGGGGCTGGCCCGGCTGGTGCTGGTCGCGCCGGAGAAGGCGCCCAACGCCGAGTCATCGGCGCTGGCGGCCGGTGCCGACGACGTGCTCGAAGGCGCCGTCCGGCACGCCACGCTGGCCGAGGCCGTCGCTGACTGCCGGCTGGTGCTGGGCTGCACCGCGCGCAGCCGGCGGGTCCAGCTCGAGGAGCTGCTTCCGCGCGACGCCGCCGCGCGCGCGGTCGATGCCGCCGCCGGCGGGGCCGAGGTCGCGCTGGTGTTCGGGCGCGAGCGGACCGGGCTCGACAACGACGAACTGCAGCTGTGCCACGCCGCCGTCCACATCCCGGCCAATCCCGGCTACAGCTCGCTGAACCTGGCCGCCGCGGTACAGGTGCTGAGCTACGAGCTGCGGCTGGCGCTGCTGGCCGGCGCCGCGCCGGCCCAGCCCGCCGGGCCGCGCGACCCGCCGGCGTCCCACGCGCAGCTGGAGGGACTGTTCGGCCAGCTCGGCGAGGCGCTGGACGACATCGACTTCCACAAGGGCCGGGCCCCGGACTCGGCGATGCGCAAGCTGCGGCGGCTGTTCCTGCGCGCCGACCTCGACGAACGCGAGGTCCGGCTGCTGCGCGGCATCCTGTCCGACGCGCAGCGCATGGCGATGCTCGCGCGTCGCGACTGACCCGGCGCGGCAGTATCGGACCGCCTGCGTTTGAATTAGGCTGCCGCGGTGCCCGCACACCGGGCGTCCCCGGGGTCACGTCTTGATCGCCTGCCTGCGCCGCCTGGCAACCCTGCTGCTTGCCGCATCCATCTGGGCCACGCCGGCGTCGGCGGCCGACGACGGCGTGCTGGTGCTCGGCCGGATCAGCGACGACCCCGGCACCCACTACGGCCAGCTCGAACCGCTGCTGGACTACGTGGTCCCGCGCATGGCCGACGTTGGCATCCGCGAGGGCCGGATCCTGATGGCGCGCGATTCGCAGCAGATGGCCAGCTACCTGCGCCGCGGGCGGGTCGACTGGGTCACCGAAACCGCCGGCACCGGCATGCTGCTGCGCGAGCGCGCCGGCGCCGAGCCGCTGCTGGTGACCGAACGCGACGGCACCAGCCATTACCACAGCATCTTCTTCGCTCGCCGCGACAGCGGCATCGAGTCGCTCGACGACCTGCGCGGCCACCGGATCGCGTTCCAGCGGCCGTCGTCGACCAGCGCCTACTTCGCGCCGGCCGGCGAACTGCTGGCCCGCGGCATCGAGCTGGAGATCCTGCTTTCTCCGCTCGACCGCATCGGCACCGACGCGCTGGGCTACGTGTTCGCCCGCTCGGAGCTCAACATCGCCACCTGGGTGCACAAGGAGCTGGTCGACGCCGGGGTGATGAGCAACCTCGACTGGACCAACCCGCGGCGGATGCCGCCGGCGTTCAAGGCCGACCTGGTGGTGATCGGCCGCACGGAGGATTACCCGCGGGCGGTGGAACTGGTGCGCGGTGACATGGACCCGCGCGTGCGCGAGCGGCTGCGGCAGGTGCTGGTGGAGGCGGCCGGCGACCCCGACGCGCGCGAGGCGATGCTGCGGTTCTTCCAGACCACCCGGTTCCTGCCGGTCGACCCGGCGTCGCAGCAGGCACTGGAGCGGATCCGGACCGGCGTGGCGCGGGTGCGGGCGGAGGTCGAATGAAGTTGCGGCCCGGCCTGCACGCGCAGTTCCTGCTGATGATGGGCGGCGGACTGCTGGTGGTCGCGGCACTGATCGCGCTGCTGCTGCACCGCCAGGGCACGATGCAGGACGAGGTCGAGCACATCAGCCGCGTGGCGATGAGCGAAATGGCCGGCGACAGCCTGCAGCGGCGCGGCGAGGGCACGGTGGTGCAGCTGGCCGACTCGCTCGCCAACCCGATGTACTACTTCGACCTCGACGCCATCGGCGCGCTGGTCAAGGCCGCGCTGCGCCAGTCCGACACCCGCTACGTGCTGGTGTTCGACGCCAACGGCGAGATCCTGCACGACGGCACCGACGAGATCCGCGGCTACGGCCGGCCCATGACCGACCCGCTCGCCTACGAGGCGATCAAGGCGCGGCGGATCCACACGCAGTTCAACGACGAGCTGATGGACGTGGCGATGCCGGTGATGATCGGCAGCGAGCGCGTGGGCGGCGTGCGGGTGGGCTACGACCTGGGCGCGATACAGGCCACCCGCGAGGGCGCGATCGGCGACCTGCGCACCCGCCTCGACGACCTCGGCCGGCGCAACGTCACGTGGTTGGCGGTGTTCGGCGCCGGCCTGCTGCTGCTGGGCCTTGGCGTGTCGTGGCTGGTGCGCCGCTCTCTGGTGCAACCGATCCGCGCCCTGGCCGATGCCGCGCGCGAGATCGAGCTCGGCCAGCTGGAGCCCGGCGACGGTGGCGACCGGCGACTGCCGTCGAGCGCGCGCGCGGACGAGCTGGGCGACCTGGTGCGTGCATTCGGGCGGATGCGCGACAGCGTGGTTCGCCACGACCGCGACATCCGCCGCATGGCCTATACCGACGCGCTGACCGGCCTGGCCAACCGGCTGGCGTTCCGCGAGGCACTGGACCAGCACCTGCTGTGCCTGCATGGCGCCGGCCGCGAACTGGCGCTGCTGTTCGCCGACATCGACGACTTCAAGCGCATCAACGACACCCTGGGCCACGACGTCGGCGACGAGGTGCTGCTGCAGTTCGCCCAGCGCATCCGGCGGGTGGTCGACCGGCTCGGCGGCGGCGAGGCGATGCTGGCGCGGTTCGGCGGCGACGAGTTCGTGATCCTGGTGGAGAGCGACGCCGGCACCGGCCACGAAGGCGACGCCCGGGCGGTCGCGACGCGCCTGGCCGAGGCGCTGGTGACCGCGCTGGGCGCACCGCTGTCGCTGCAGGGGCGGCAGGTGTTCCTTGGCACCTCGATCGGCATCAGCCTGTTCCCCGACGACGCCTCCAGCGCGACCGCGCTGATGAAGAACGGCGACATCGCGATGTACCAGGCCAAGGTCGCCGGCAAGAACTGCTACCGCTTCTACAGCCGGGCGATGGACCAGGCGGTCGAGCGGCGCGTACACATGGAGCAGGAGCTGCGCGGCGCCTGGGCGCGCGGCGAGCTGAGCCTGGCCTACCAGCCGATCCACCGCCTGTCCGACGGCCGCCTGGTCGGCGCCGAGGCGCTGCTGCGCTGGCAGCACCCCGAGCTGGGGCAGGTGGCGCCCTCGGTGTTCATCGACGTCGCCGAGCAGAGCGGGTTGATCGAGACCATCGGCCCGAGGGTGCTGCACGCCGCCTGCCGCGACGCGGTGCACTGGCAGCGGGCGCGGCCCGGCGAGCCGCCGCTGTTCGTGTCGGTCAACGTGTCGCCGCGGCAGCTGCGCAGCGGCGACCTGCCGCAGGTGGTCGCCACCTCGCTGGCCGACAGCGGACTGGACCCGCAACACCTGCACGTCGAGCTGACCGAGACCGCGGTGATCGGCGACGAGATCCTCGCCGGCAAGCTGTTGTCGCGCCTGCGCGAGACCGGCGTGAAGGTGTGGCTGGACGACTTCGGTACCGGTTTTTCCGGCCTGAGCCACCTGCGCCGGGTGCCGGTGGACGGGGTGAAGATCGACCGCAGCTTCGTCGCCGACATCCTGCGCGACCCGGACGACCTCGCGCTGACCACGGCGATCATCGCGATGGCGCACTCGCTGGGCATCACGGTGGTCGCCGAGGGCGTGGAGAAGGAGGGCCAGTACGGCCTGCTGCGCGAGCGCGGCTGCGACCAGGCGCAGGGCTACTGGCTCGGCCAGCCGATGGCGCTGGAGGCGTTCATGGCGCAGTTGCGGGACGACCGGCCGCTGCCGGAGCCGGCCCCGCGCACCGTGCTGGACAAGATGCTCGACCGGGGCTGATCGGCCCGCGGCGACGCTCAGACCAGCAGGTCGGCCCAGCGCGCCGCCATCGCCGCCAGTTGCCCCGACAACACGCCGAACACCGCCACCGCCACCGCTCCGGCGAGCCACGCCACGATCATCAGTTTGCCGTCGCGCTCCAGCAGAGCCAGCGCGAACAGCAGCAGCAACGCGCCGAACAGGAAGTTGGTGAACGGAATCGGCAGCGACAGCAACAGGCCCAGCAGGACCAGCAGCAGGCCGGTGACCGCGCCGGCCGGGCGGTAGTCGAGCATCGCCGTCGCGCGCGGGCGGACCAGCCGCTCCAGCCGCGCGAGCCACGGCGACAGGCGGTCGCGGAAACGCAGCATCGCGTGGCGGTGCGGCCCGTGGCGGGCGATGAAGCGCGGCAACCACGGCGTCCGCCGGCCCAGCAGCAACTGCGCGCCGACCAGCACCACCAGCGGCCCGCTGATCGCGCCGCCCACGCCCGGGATCGGAATGAAGGCGGGCAGGGTGGAGACGAACAGCAGCATCCCGAACGAACGCTTGCCGAGCCCGGCGAACACGTCGCCCAGCTGCAGCACCTCGTCGGGGTCGCCGACCGCGAAGGCGTCTAGCAGGGCACGCGTGCCGGCCTCGGAAAGGGTTTCGCGGGCCTGCCTAGCCGGTGGTTTCATCGCCGTCGGAATCCTGCGCGACCTCTCGGTACAGCAGCAACTTGTCGATGCGCGGGCCGTCCAGGTCGACGACCTCGATCCTCCAGCCCGGCCACGAGAAGGTCTCGCCGACGTTGGGGATGCGCCCGAAGTGGGCGATCACCATGCCGGCGGCAGTGTGGAAATCATGTTCATCCTCGCCCGGGACGTTGTCGCCGAGCAGTTCGCGCAGGTCCTCCACGTGCAGCGAGCCGTCGATCAGCCACGAGCCGTCGGCGCGCTCGACCACCGGCGCGTCGCCTTCCTCGTAATGCTCCGAGGCCGGGTTTCCGGCCTGCACCCGGCCGATCACTGCGCTCATCACGTCGTTGACCGTGACCACGCCGGTCACGTCGCCGTACTCGTCGACCACCAGCGCCAGCGACTGCTGCTCCTCGCGGAAGATCTCCAGCAGCTTCATCGCATGGGTCGACTCGGACACGAACAGCGCCTCGCGCATGTCGCCGAACAGGTCGATCGGCACGCCCGGCGCAAGCGCACGCAGCAGCGACTTGGCCTCGACCACGCCGACCACGTCCTGGTCGTTGCCGCGCAACACCGGGAAGCGCGAGAACGGCGAGCTGCGCATGACCGCGAGGTTGTCGTCCAGCGAAGCGTCGGCGTCCAGCCAGGTGATCCGCGTGCGTGGCGTCATCAGGCTGTCGGTGGTGCGGTCGCCGAGGCCGAGCACGCGGTTGACCATCTTGCGTTCGTCGGCGTCGATCACGCCCTGCTCGTGGCTCTCGCTCACCAGCAGGCGGATTTCCTCTTCGCTGATCGCGCTGCGGGCGTCGTCGCGGATGCCCAGCAGCCGCAGCACCGCCCGGTTGATCGCGCCCAGCGCCAGCACCACCGGGGTGGCCGCGCTCGCCAGCGCCGACAGCGGGATGGCGACCGCGCAGGCGATCCGCTCCGGGTTGGTGATCGCCAGCCGCTTGGGCACCAGCTCGCCGAAGATCACCTGGGCGGCGGTGATCAGCGCGACCGCTGTGCCGATGCCGATCGGCTGCGCGTACTCGCGCGCGTCGGGCCACAGGCCTTCAAGCCAGCCGGCGATGATCATGCCGATCGCCTCGCCGCCGAACAGGCCGGTCAGCACGCCGATCAGGGTGATACCGACCTGCACGGTCGACAGCAGGTTGTCGGGGTGTTCGGCCAGCGCCAGCGCCTTGCGGGCGGCGCGGCTGGGCGCGGCCGGATCCTCGGCCAGCTGCTTCAGGCGCAGCTTGCGGGAGGTCACCAGAGCCATCTCCGACATCGCGAAGAAGGCGTTGAGCACGATCAGGGCGAGGACGATCAGAAGCTCCAGCATGGGCGGGCTCCTGGTCGAAGGGGAAACGGACTGCGGGATGGGCGGGCGCGGCGGCCGGCAGGCGGAGGTCTAGGGTCGTCGTCCATTGAGCGTGGGGTGGGGCGCACCGGGATCGGCGCCGGCCGATGGTATCAGCACGGGTCGGCACCCCCGGATGAAGCCCGCGTGAGCGGATCGGTCATCAAACCGTCATAATCGCGCCCTGTGGCGTGCCTGCGCGGCGCGCGATCCCTCCCATTCCCATTCCTGCTGTCCGGTACCCGACACGGCACGACGAGGTCATCCCGATGTTTTCCCTGCAAACCATGTTCGGCCAAGGCAACCAGTTCTACACGCTGCTCGAGGAGGCCGCGGTGGCGGCCCACGACGCATCGAAGGCCCTGCACGAAATGCTCCGGGGTACCGACCGCCAGCCGGCGCTGGACGCCTTCAAGCTGGCCCGCCAGCGCGAGCGCGAGGCCTCCGACAAGATCAGCCAGGCGCTGGTGGACAGCTTCATCACCCCGATCGAGCGCGAGGACATCGAGGCGCTGGGGTCGGCGCTGTACAAGATCCCCAAGCAGATCGAGAAGTTCGCCGACCGCTACTCGCTGGCGCTGCAGCACCTGGAACACATCGACTTCGCCCCGCGTGCGGCGATGCTGGAGCAGGCCGCCAGCGTGGTGGTCAAGATGATCCGCGCCCTGCCGAAGATGAAGCTCGACCAGATGAAGGCGCTCAGCGACGAACTGCGCGCGCTCGAGAACGAGGCCGACCGGCTGATGCTGGAGCTGTACCGGGACATCTACTCGGGCAAGCTCGATCCGCTGCAGATGTTCCTGCTCAAGGAGTTCTTCGAGATCCTCGAGAAGGCGATCGACCGCTGCCGCGAGGCCGGCGTGGTCGCCTACGAAATCGTCCTGAAGAACTCCTGAGGCGTCGCCGATGTTGACCCTGGTCATTGTCGTGGTGCTGGTCGCGCTCGCTTTCGAGTACATCAACGGCTTCCACGACACCGCCAACTCGATCGCCACGGTGGTCGCCACCAAGGTGCTGTCGCCGGCGCAGGCGGTGATGATGGCCGCCGGCATGAACCTGCTGGGCGCGCTGGCCGGCACTGCCGTGGCCAAGACGATCGCTTCTGGGCTGATCGATGCCGGCGTGGTCGAGGTCGGCGCACAGCTGATCCTGTGCGCGCTGGCCGGCGGCATCATCTGGAACCTGATAACCTGGTGGCTAGGGCTGCCGTCGTCGTCCTCGCACGCGCTGATTGGCGGCCTGCTCGGCGCCGCGCTGGCGGCGGCGGGCAACAACCTCGACGTGGTGATCTGGTCCGAGCCGGCCGATCCGGTCTGGCGCAGCGCCGGCGTGCTGTGGAAGGTGATCGTGCCGATGGTGTCCTCTCCGGTGCTGGGCTTCCTGGCCGGCTTCCTGGTGATGGGCGTGCTGTTCGCGATCATCTCCGGCATGGCCGCCAGCGGCGGGGTGCTGGCGCGGCTGGCGCGGCCGCGCTGGGTCAACGGCCTGTTCGGCAAGGCGCAGATCCTCAGTGCCGCCGGCATGGGCTTCGCCCACGGCATGAACGACGCCCAGAAGACCATGGGCATCATCGCCCTGACCCTGGTCAGCGCCCAGGCCACCGGGGTGCTCGACAACCTGCCGGGCTGGCTGGCGTTCCTGCACCCGTCCGAGGGCGCGCTGGCGGAAGGCGACATCGACCTGTGGATCAAGCTGACCTGCGCCGCGGTGATGGCGGCGGGTACCGCGGCCGGCGGCTGGCGGATCATCAAGACGCTCGGCCACAAGCTGGTCAAGCTGCACCCGATCCACGGCTTCGCGGCCGAGACCAGCGCCGCGTCGGTGATCATGGCGGCGTCGTCGCTGGGCATCCCGGTGTCGACCACCCACAACATCTCCTCGGCGATCATGGGCGTGGGCACGGCCAAGCGCCTCAACGCGATCAAGTGGACCGTGGTCGAGAAGATGATCTGGGCGTGGATCCTGACGATCCCGATGGCCGGCGGCTTCGCCTACGGCCTGTACCGCCTGATGGCGGCGATGGGCTGGGCCTGACAGGTCAGAGCAGGTCGCCGTCGGCCGACAGCGCCCGCTCCATGCGGTCGCCGAGGCCGCCGATCTCCAGCACCAGCCGGTGCGCCTCGGCGGCATCGAGGCTGTCGAGCGGGCGGTTCTCGCACAGCTGCAGGTAGGGCACGCCGTCGAGGTCGCCGATGGCGAGGTAGCCGACCCGGCTCTGCCAGTTGAAGACCAGCGCCCGACGCGCGTCCAGCCCGGTGGTCGGCGCCACCGCACTGCTGACCCGCAGGTAGGGACGGCCGTCGTCGTCTTCCAGCTCGGACAGGAAGATCGCCTGGTGGCGGGTGCCCTGTTCCAGCGACAGCTCGATGCAGATCACTCCCTCCTCCTGCACCGACATGCGGTAGCCCGCGTCGGACAGCTGCTGGCGGATCTGTTGGAAGCCGGACATGGGCGCGTCTCCAGTGCGGGACGCCTATCATGCTCCCGGCATGGAGACCGACGCCACCGCACGCATCCTCGCCGCCATCCGCGCGATTCCGCCGGGGCGGGTCGCCGGCTATGGCGAGGTGGCCCGGCGCGCCGGCCTGCCGGGCCGTGCACGCATGGTCGCGCGGCTGCTCAGCGGCAACGGGGACCGCGACCTGCCGTGGCACCGGGTGCTGCGCTCGGACGGGCGCATCGCGTTCCCGCCGGATTCTCCGGAGTTCGCCGAGCAGAGCCAGCGCCTGCGGGCCGAAGGCGTGCGGGTCGAGAACGGCCGGGTCCGCGGCCAGGCTGCGGCGGCGACGCTGGACGAGCAGGTCTGGGGCTTCGGCGGCTGAGCCCGCGCGGCGGTGCTTCACGCGCGACCGGCTACCATGCGCGCCATTCCAAGGAGGTGCGATGTTTTCCAACCTGCCGCCCATGACCCGGGGCCTGATGATCGCCAACGGAGTGGTGTTCCTGCTGCAGATGGTGCTGGGCGACCTGGCGCTCGCGGCGTTCATGCTCTGGCCGCTGGGCAGCGGCGATGGTTATGGCGCGATCGAGTTCCTGCCGTGGCAGTTGCTGACCTACGGCTTCATGCACGGGGACATCGCCCACCTGCTGTTCAACATGCTGGCGTTGCTGATGTTCGGTGCGCCGCTGGAGCACACGTGGGGCGGCAAGCGCTTCCTGACCTACTTCCTGGTCTGCATCGTCGGCGCGGCGGTGTGCCAGCTGGCGGTCGGCGCGTGGACGATGTCGCAGGGCGGGCCGGCGTACCCGACCGTCGGTGCGTCCGGCGGCGTGTTCGGGCTGCTGCTGGCCTACGGCATGCTGTTCCCGCACCAGCGGGTGATGCTGCTGATCCCGCCGATCCCGATGAAGGCGCGCACGCTGGTGATCGTCTACGGCGTGGCCGAACTGCTGTTCGGGTTCACCGGCTGGCAGCCGGGCGTGGCGCACTTCGCGCACCTGGGCGGGATGCTGTTCGGCTGGCTGCTGATCCGCTACTGGCGTGGCCAGCCACCGTTCGGCCGCCGCCCGCCACCGCGGCCGCGCATTGTCAGGTGAGAAAAAAGAAGGCCCGGGGGAAACCCGGGCCTTCGCGGTCTGGCCGGACGGGAACGGCCAGTCCTGAGCGGTCAACCGCTTACCAGATCACCACGCGGTCGCCGTCGCCGCGCACCATTGCGTCGCCGGCCTTGCAGTCGAACGCCGCGGCGAACTGCGGCAGGTTGGACGGGGCACCGATCGCGCGGAAGTTGGCCGGTGCGTGCGGGTCGGTGGTCAGGCGCACCTCCAGCTCCTGGTCGGTGAAGTTGCGACGCCACACCGTCGCCCAGTTGGCGAAGAAGCGCTGGTCGCGGGTCATGCCGTCGGTCATCGGGTCCTCGGTGCCTTCGGTCGCCTTCTTCATGGCGTCGTAGGCGATCGCCAGCCCGCCCAGGTCGGCGATGTTCTCGCCCAGGGTCAGCTTGCCGTTGACCTTCTTGCCCGGCATCGCCTCGTAGGCGTCGAACTGCGCGACCAGCTGGTCGGTCAGGCCGGAGAAGCCCTTGGCGTCGGCCTCGGTCCACCAGTTCTCGAAGTTGCCCTTGGCGTCGAAGCGGCTGCCCTGGTCGTCGTAGCCGTGGATCATCTCGTGGCCGATCACCGCGCCGATGCCGCCGTAGTTCATCGCGTCACCCGCTTCCGGGTCGAAGAACGGCGGCTGCAGGATCGCAGCCGGGAACACGATCTCGTTGGCCAGCGGGTTGTAGTAGGCGTTGACCGTCTGAGGGCTCATGCCCCATTCGGTCTTGTCGACCGGCTTGCCGATCTTGCCGAGGTTCCACTTGTAGTTGAACTCGTTGGCCGCCAGCACGTTGCCGATGTAGCTGTCGCGGCCGGTCTCCAGGCCGGTCCACTCGCGCCACTTGTCGGGGTAGCCGATCTTCGGGGTGAAGCTGGCCCACTTCTCCATCGCCTGCTTCTTGGTTTCGTCGCCCATCCACTCCAGACCTTCGAGGTGGACCTTGAGTGCCTCGCTGAGGTTGGTGACCAGCGTTTCCATCCGCGCCTTGGACTCGGGCGAGAAGGCGACCTTGACGTACATCTGGCCGAGTGCCTCGCCGACATTGCCCTCGATCGTGTCGAGCACGCGCTTGGCGCGCTCCTTCAGCTCCTTCTGGCCACGCATGGTCTTGTTGTAGAAGTTGAAGTTCTCCTGCACGAACGCGTCAGACAGGTACGGCGACGCGCCGTCGACGGTGTGGAAGCGCAGGTACGCCTGCCAGTCCTCGACCGGCACTTCGCCCAGCATGGTGCTGACTTCCTGGTGGAAGGCCGGGATCGCCAGCGAGAACATCTCCGGCGCCTGCAGGCCCTGTGACTCGAAGAACTTCGTCCAGGTGAAGTTCGGGGTGAGCTTGTCGGCCTCGGCCGGAGTGACCGGGTTGTAGAACAGCGAGACATCGCGCGACATCTCCTCGCTGGACTTGGACACCTTGGCCAGGCGGGTCTCGAACGCGACCACGTCGGCCGCCCGGTCGGTCGCTTCGGCGGCCGGCATGCCCGACAGTTCGAGCACCTTGGCGACGTGCGCCTGGTACGCCTCGAGCTTGTCCTTCTTGTCGGCGTCGAAGTAGTAGCCGCGGTCCGGCAGGCCCAGGCCGCCCTGCATCGCGTAGGCGATGTTCATGTCGGAGTTCTTGAAGTCGGCCTCGGGGCCGAAGCCGAACAGGAAGTTCTCGCCCCGGGCCGCGCTGGTGCGCAGGTACTCGGCGACGGCCTCCTGGCTGTCGAGCGCGGCGATCGCGTCGAGGCGGTCCTGGATCGGCTTGATGCCCTGGGCGTTGATCTGCTCGGCGTTCATGCCGGTGGCCCAGAAGTCGCCGACGATGTCCTGCACGCCGGTGGCGCCGTCGTTGGCGGCGGCCTGCTCGGCCAACTGGCGCTGGATCGCGGTGGAGCGCTCGTCGAGCATCTCGAACGCGCCCCAGCTGGTGCGGTCGCCCGGGATCTCGTTGGCGGCCAGCCACTTGCCGTTGACGTAGCCGCCGAAGTCGGTGCAGGCGTTCTTGCTGGTGTCGAGCTGGTCGGCGCTGAAGCGGTTGACCGGCGGCAGGGTGCTCTCGTCGAGGGTCAGGGCGTTGGCGTCGGCGGCCGGCGCGGCATCGGCGGTGGTGTCGGCCGGCGCGGCGTCCTGGCTGGAGCAGGCGGCGACAGCGGTGGCGATGGCGAAGGACAGCAGCAGGACTTGCGGTTTGTTCACGTAGGGCTCCGGCCGTAAGGCATGGGGAAGACACCCGGGCGGACGCCGGGACCGGACGACGTTAAACCCGGCCGGAGCGGCCGGCGGGTGTCGAAGGTCATGCCGGAATCCTGAACAAGCAGGCTGCCGCGGCCGAGGGCAGTGCCGGATGGCACCGCGCCCTTGGTCACGGATGACTTTTGCCCATGTTGGCGGTTCACCGGCCCGCCTACGATCGCCGTGCCGCGACTGGCGGCAGCCTTACAGGGACGTGCATACATGCTCACCATCCGCGACCTCTCCAAGACCTATGCCAATGGAGTACGTGCGCTCGACGGCGTCAGCCTGGACGTGCCACGCGGCATGTTCGGCCTGCTCGGGCCCAACGGCGCCGGCAAGTCGTCGCTGATGCGCACGCTGGCGACGCTGCAGGAGGCCGATGGCGGCAGCGCCACGCTGGCGGGCGAGGGCGGGGTGGTCATCGACGTGTTGCGCGACAAGGACGCCGTGCGGCGCCAGCTGGGGTACCTGCCGCAGGACTTCGGCGTCTACCCGAAGGTCAGCGCGCTGGACCTGCTCGAACATTTCGCCGTGCTCAAGGGCCTGACCGCGCGCAAACAGCGCCGCGAGGTGGTCGACGGCCTGCTGCAGCAGGTCAACCTGTGGGACGCGCGCAAACGCAACCTCGGTACGTTCTCCGGTGGCATGCGCCAGCGCTTCGGCATCGCCCAGGCGTTGCTGGGCGACCCGCGGCTGGTCATCGTCGACGAACCCACCGCCGGCCTCGATCCGGAGGAGCGCAACCGCTTCCTCAACCTGCTGGCGGAGATCGGCGAGAGCGTCGCGGTGATCCTGTCGACCCATATCGTCGAGGACGTGACCGACCTGTGCCCGACGATGGCGATCATGAACAGGGGCCAGGTGCTGCTGGCCGGCCACCCCGCCGACGCGATCGACGCGCTGGCCAGCCAGGTCTGGCGCAAGCAGGTGGCGAAGGCCGCGCTGGGCGATTACGAGAGCCGCCACACTGTTCTGTCGACCCGGCTGGTCGCCGGCAACCCGGTGATCCACGTGTTTGCGCCGGAGCGGCCGGAGGACGGCTTCGAGCAGGTCGCGCCGGACCTGGAGGACGTCTACTTCCAGCGCCTGCGCCAGCAGGCCGGCCACCCCGCGCAAGTCGCCGCGGCCTGAGCGGGGCACCGGCATGCCCTTCGAATTCTTCCGCTTCGAGCTGCGGCAGCAGCTGCGTGCGCCTCTGCTGTGGCTGCTGGCGCTGATGTTCGGGCTGTTCGCGTTCGGGGCCTCCAGCTCCGATGCGATCGTGATCGGCAATTCGGTCGGCAACGTCGACCGCAATGCGCCGACGGTGATCGTCAAGTTCCTGGGCATGTTCACCGTGCTCGGGCTGCTGGTGATCGTCAGTTTCATCAGCGGCGCGCTGCTGCGCGACTTCGAGCTGGGTACCGCCGACCTGCTCTTCTCCAGCCCGATGCGCAAGCGCGACTTCCTGCTCGGGCGCTTCATGGCGGCGGTGACGGCGTGCCTGGTGATCTACCTGGTCGTGGCGCTCGGGCTGATGACCGGGCCGACGATGCCGTGGGTGGACCCGGAACGGCTCGGACCGTTCTCGTTGGCGCCGTATGCCTGGGGTTTCGCCGTGCTGGTGGTCCCGAACCTGATCTTCAGCGGTGCCCTGCTGGCGTTGCTGGCCGTGACCACCCGCAGCGTGCTGGTGGTGTACCTCGGGGTGATCGGCTTCTTCATCCTCAACTCGGTAGCCGGTGTGCTGACCGCCGACCTCGACAATGTATGGGTCGCCACCCTGATCGACCCGCTGGGGATGACCGCGCTGGAGCGGACCACCCGCTACTGGTCGGCGGACCAGCTCAACCGCGACCTGCCGGCGCTGACCGGGTACCTGCTCGCCAACCGGGCGCTGTGGCTCGCGGTGGCGGTGGCGCTGGTGACGGCGGCGTTCGCGTTGTTCAAGCCCCAGCGCACCGGTACCGGGCGCGGGTGGGCAGGTGGCCGGTTCGGGCGGCGCCAGCCGCAGCCGGCGTCGTCCACGCGTCCGGTCGTGGCGCCGCCGCGCGCGGTTCCGGCCAGGGGTGGGGCGGTCGCGTGGTCGCAGTTCCTGCGGCAGTGGCGGTTCGATACCGTCGGCGTGTTCCGCAGCGTGCCGTTCCTGGTGATGCTGCTGTTCGCGGTCGCCAACTTCATCGCCATCGCCAGCATGGCTGAAAGCATGTACGGCACGCGCGTGCATCCGGTCACGTCGTTGATGGTGACGACGCTGCAGGGCGGTTTCAGCTTCATGCTGATCTTCGTCGTGATGTTCTATGCCGGCGAGCTGGTGTGGAAGGAGCGCGGCGCGCGGCTGGGGGAAGTGACCGACGCGATGCCGGTTCCCAACTGGGTGCCGCTGGCGGCCAAGATGGCCGCGTTGGCAGCGGTCGTGCTTGCGTTCCAGGCCGTGGGCGCGGTGGCGGCTGCCGGATTCCAGCTGTTCAAGGGCTTCACCGCGATCGAGCCGGGGCTGTACGCGCGCGAGTTGCTGTTGGGCTCGGTGCCGTTCGTGCTGATGGGCGGGCTGGCGCTGGTGCTGCAGGTGCTGAGCAACAACAAGTTCATCGGCTACGGCTTGCTGATCGCGTGGCTGGTGTTGCAGGGCACGCTGGGCTTCCTCGACTTCGACCACAACCTCTACAACTACGGCTCCGCGCCGGCGGCGCCGTATTCGGACATGAACGGCTACGGCCACTTCCTGGCTGGGCGGCTGTGGTTCCAGTCGTACTGGGGCGCGTGCCTGCTGGCACTGCTGCTGGTATCGGCGGCGTTCTGGGTGCGAGGTGTCGCCCCCAGTGGTCGCGAGCGGTTCCGGCTCGCACGGCAGCGGCTGGCCGGCGGCAACGGCTGGGCGCTGGCGGCCAGCGTGGCGCTGTTCGCGGCGCTGGGCGGCTTCATCTTCTGGAACACCAACGTCCGCAACGAGTACCTGGCCGGCGACGACGCACTCGACCGCCAGCAGCGGTACGAGGAGCTGTACCGCCAGTACGACGGCCTGCCACAGCCGCGCATCACCGCGGTGCGGACCGAGGTCGACCTGTACCCGCACGAGCAGCGCGTGCGGGTCCGCGGCAGCTACACCGTGACCAATCCGCACGACGTGCCGATCACCGATCTGCACGTCCAGTGGTACCCGGACAGCGGGCTGGACCGGCTCGGCTTTGGCGAAGCGGCGATCACCAGCAACGACGAGCAGCTCGGCTACCGCATCTACAGACTCGGCGCGCCGATGCAGCCCGGCGATACCCGGCAGATGGACTTCGCCGTCAGCTACGCCCGCGGGGGTTTCGGCAACGACGAAGGCTGGACCCACCTGGTCGACAACGGCACGTTCTTCAATTCGGAGGAACTGCTGCCGCGCTTCGGCTATTCGGCGGGCAGCCAGATCAGCGACCGCAACGAACGCCGCAAGCGCGGCATGGAGGAACTGCCGCGCATGGCCAGACTCGAGGACGAGGCCGCCCGCGCCAATACCTACATCGGCGACGACGCGGACTGGGTCGACTTCAGCACCACCGTCTGCACCACCCCGGAGCAGATCGCGCTGGCGCCGGGCGTGCTGGTGAAGGAGTACGAGCGCGACGGCCGCCGCTGCTTCGACTACGCGATGCAGCGGCCGATGCTGAACTTCCACGCCACGTTGTCAGCGGAATGGGAAGTCAGGAAGGGCGCATACAAGGCAGGCACCGCCGGCGAGGTCCCGATCGAGGTCTATTACGACCCCAAGCACCCGTACAACGTCGACCGCATGATCGAGTCGGTGCAGAAGTCGCTGGCCTATTACGAAGCCAACTTCAGCCCGTACCAGCACGAGCAGGTGCGGATCCTGGAGTTCCCCGGCTACAGCAGCTTCGCCCAGGCGTTCGCCGGCACCATCCCGTACTCGGAGTCGATCGGTTTCATCGCCGACCTGCGCGACGAGGACGCGATCGACTACGTGTTCTACGTCACCGCGCACGAAATCGCGCACCAGTGGTGGGCGCACCAGGTGATCGGCGCCGACGTGCAGGGCTCGACCGTGCTCAGCGAGTCGCTGGCACAGTACTCGGCGCTGATGGTGATGGAGAAGGAATACGGGCGCGCGAAGATGCGCCGCTTCCTCAAGTACGAACTGGACCGCTACCTGTCCGGCCGCGCCGGCGAGAACATCGAGGAGCTGCCGCTGTACCGCGTCGAGAACCAGCCGTACATCCACTACCGCAAGGGCTCGCTGGTGTTCTACCGCCTGCGCGACGAGATCGGCGAGGACGCGCTCAACCGCGCGCTGTCGAAGTTCATCGCCGACAAGGCCTACCAGCAGGCACCGTTCACCACCTCGGCCGAGCTGCTGCAGTACATCCGCGCCGAAGCCGGCCCGCGGCACGACCAGCTGATCACCGACCTGTTCGAGAAGATCAGCTTCTACGACAACCGCGTGCAGAGTGCGACCGCGGTGCGGCGAGACGATGGGACGTACGAGGTCACCCTCGACCTGCACGCGGCGAAGCTCTATGCCGACGGCGAGGGCAGGGAGACGCCCGCGAAGCTCGACGACTGGATCGAGGTGGGCGTGTTCGCGCGCGGACCGTCGGGCGAGGAGGCCGACGAGGAGGTGCTGTACCTCGAACGCCACCACATCACCGCTGAATCGCCGAAGGTGACGGTGGTCGTTGATCAGCTCCCGTACGAGGCGGGCTTCGATCCCTTCAACAAGCTCATCGACCGGGTCTCCTCCGACAACCGCAGGCGCGTGTCGATGTAGCGGCTGAACGGGCGGCGCCGCGTCAATGGCGCCGCCCGCCGCTTTCCCGTAAGATCCGCCCCGTTCAGCGCACGGCTGCCTACCCCGCAAGGGGCACGTTTCCCAGGTATGCCCTCGCACGGGTTGGCCTCCCGGCCAAGACCCCCCGCCCCGAAAGGCGTGGTCCGGTGCGACTATCCCGCACGTCTTTCGTCGCGCCGACACGGCCCGGAGCATCCGGTGCCGTCACAAAAAGAAATACTCGCAGCGCGGTTCAAGGGAACGCTCCGGGTCTTGCCGCACGCGTGTGCGGTGTTCTTTACTCGGAGTTCCAACATGACTTTTGAATCGCTCGGGCTCGCGCCCGCGTTGCTGCGCGCGCTTTCCGAACAGGGCTACACCACGCCCACCCCGATCCAGGCCCAGGCCATCCCGCTGGTGCTGGCCGGCCACGACCTGTTGGGCGGCGCCCAGACCGGCACCGGCAAGACCGCCGCGTTCGGCCTGCCGCTGCTCAACCACCTGTCCAGGCAGACCGCCGCCAACGGCCCGCGCAAGGTGCGCGCGCTGGTGCTGGTGCCCACCCGCGAACTGGCGGTGCAGGTCAACGACAGCATCCGCTCGTACGGCAAGCACCTGCGGCTGAACTTCGGCACCATCTTCGGCGGCGCCGGCATGGGTCCGCAGGTCGACATGCTGCGTCGCGGCGTCGACGTGCTGGTGGCCACCCCGGGCCGGCTGATCGACCACATCGAGCGCGGCACCGCGCGCCTCGACGGCATCGAGATCCTGGTGCTGGACGAGGCCGACCGCATGCTCGACATGGGCTTCCTGCCGGCGATCAAGCGCATCCTCGGCAAGCTGCCGGCGCAGCGGCAGACGCTGCTGTTCTCGGCGACGTTCGAGGCGCAGCTCAAGCAGCTCGCGCTGCAGTTCATGCGCAACCCGCAGCAGGTGCAGGTGGCGGCCAACAACACCATCGCCGAGACCATCGCGCACCGGGCGCACCCGGTCGACGCCGGCCGCAAGCGCGACCTGCTGGTGGAGATCCTGGCCAAGCGCCCGGGCGAGCAGGTGATCGTGTTCGGCCGCACCAAGCACGGTTGCAACCGGCTTGCCGAACAGCTCGAGCAGTCCGGCCTGAAGGCGGTCGCGATCCACGGCAACAAGAGCCAGGCGCAGCGCCAGAAGGCGTTGAACCTGTTCAAGGCGGCCAAGGCACGCGTGCTGGTGGCGACCGACGTCGCCGCGCGCGGCCTGGACATCCCGGACCTGCCGCTGGTGATCAACTACGACCTGCCGATGGTGGCCGAGGACTACGTGCACCGCATCGGCCGCACCGGCCGCAACGGTGCCAGCGGAGAGGCGCTGTCGCTGGTGTCGCACGACGAAGGTGGGCTGCTGCGGCAGATCCAGAAGATCCTCAAGAACGAGGTGGAGCTGGTGACCGTTGCCGGTTACGAGCCGAGCCGCCCGCTGCGCCTGGACGTGGCGTTGCCGAACCCGCGCCAGAACGCGGGCAACCGCGGGCCGCGCCCGGGTGGCGGACGCAACGCCGGCAACCGTGGGCACGGCAAGCCGGGAGCCGCGCGCCAGGGCCACGCGCATGCGGGGCCGAAGCAGCGTGGCGGCGGGCAGGGACGCGGCTCGCGCCGTGGCGGCGGCGGTGGCGCTGCCTGACACGCGGGTTGCGTGACGTATTGATGGGAGGCCGGCAGAGATGTCGGCCTTCTTTTTTTCGCTGGAGTATTGGGGTGGAGCTCCGACTGGAGCGCTGCGGTCACCGGCCGGCGGGGAATTGCTGCACCCCTCGGCCAGGGCGCCCTGCCCTGACTCGGGGCCGTCGGCCATCCATGGCCGACTTTCCGCAATCTCCCCGCCGTCCGGCGCCCGCGGGTGGAGGCGTTGGCTTCGTTGGGTGGGAGATCGGTTCTCCCGGACACTGCGATGCCGTCCCGGAGTACCTGTTTCCGCACAGCGCTGCCGTCACGGAATGCGATACCACTGCTTCTGGTAAGCGAGCGATCCCCACAGTGCCTGCGCATGCGCGGTCTTCGCCAGCGCCGGGTCCAGCGGGGCGGGTTGCAGGCGCCTGGTGGCGAGGTCGTAGCGGAACTGCTTCGGCGGCTTCTGCGGTTGCAGCACCACCACGTCGTCGCCCTGCATCCAGGCGAAGTTGGCGTCGTACTGCATGAGGGCGCGGCCGGGCAGGCCGGGCGTGGCGCGGGTGAGGTCGCGGCCGGTCATCGGGGTCGGGTCGTCGATGCCGACCAGGGACAGCAGGGTCGGGCCGAGGTCGATCTGGCTGGCGATGCGGTCGTCGCGGCGCGGGGTGATGCCGCCGCCGAGGATCAGCGCGGGGATGTGGAAGTTGTCGATCGGGACGAGGTCCCGGCCGAATACGCGCGAGTCGTGGTCGGCGACGACGAGGAACACGGTGTCGTCCCAGTAATCGGAGGCCATCGCGCGCTCGAAGAACCGGCCGACGGCGTGGTCGGCGTACTTGGCGGCGTTGTTGCGGGTCTGCTTCGGCTGCTCGTACAGGGCGATGCGGCCGTCGGGGAACTCGAACGGGTCGTGGTTGCTGGATGAGAACACCAGTCCGAAGAACGGTTTGCCGGCGTCGTGCAGGCGGTTGAACTCCTCGTCGGCGCGGGCGAACAGGTCTTCGTCGCTGACGCCCCATGAGCCGGTGAACTGCGGGTCGAGGTAATCCTTCTGCTCGATCACGCGGCCGAAACCGTTGCCGAAGAAGAAGCCGCGCATGTTGTCGAAGTGGCTCTCGCCCCCGTAGTAGAAGGTGGTGTCATAGCCGCGCGCGCCGAGGGTCCGGGCCAGGGTGTAGAAGTCGCGCTGTGCCTTGGGCTGCTTGACCACCGCTTGCGCCGGCGTCGGTGCGAAGCCGGCGACCACCGCCTCGATGCCGCGCACACTGCGGGTGCCGGTGGCGTACATGCGGGTGAAGGTCCACGCCTGCCCGCTGAGGCGGTCGAGGTTGGGCGACAGTGGGCGGCCGCCGAGGTGACCGATGAATTGCGCGCCGAGGCTCTCTTCCAGCACGATGACGAGGTTCTTCGGCGCGCCGGTATACGTTGGCGTGCGCACGGCGAGGGTGGGGATGCCGTCGTTGGTGAAGGCGTCCGCGGGCAGGCCGGTGCCGGCGCGGACCGCGGCGATCACCTCGTCTTCGGGCAGCGCGCCGTACAGGTCCATCGCACTGTCCTCCTGCTGCAGCCACTGTCGGGTGGCGTGGGCGAGCGCGTAGAAGGAGTTGAGCGGCAGCTGGTTGACCAGCGGGTTGGAGCTGAAAGCGACCATCGCCGGGTTGAGCGGACGGTGACCGAGGGTGGAGCGCGCGCCCATCGCACACAGCAGCAGCGCCAGCGTGGCGACAACCACGCGCAGCCACGCGGGGGCAACTGCGCGTGGGCGGGTCGAGAGCGCACACGCGGCCTTCCATCCCAGCCACAAGGCCAGCGCGACCGCGACCGGTGCCAGCATCAGCTGCAGCGGACGGCCATGCCACAGGGTCGAGAACACTTCGCGCGGGTAGACCAGGTATTCGAGGAACAGCCGGTTCGGCCGCAGCCCGTACTCGCCCATGAAGCCGGGCGTGGCCAGTTCCAGTTGCAGCAATAGCGCCATGCACGCAGCCAGCCACAGCGGCACCGCGACGCGCAGGATGCGGCTGACCGGCAGCAGCAGCACCGCGACCGCCGGCAGGGCAAGCAGCAGGCACAGCGTCGCCACGTCAACCCGTACGCCCTGCAGCAGGACATTCGTCCAGCCGTGGACATGGCTGACCTGGTCGAACTTCCACAACGCCAAGCCCAGCCGCGAGGCGCTCAGCAACACCAGCCCGGCGACGAAGAACCACAGCAGCGGCTTGGCTGGCCCCAGCGCTTTCGACAACATCGGCAACACCTGCACGTACGTCGGCACGACGACGTCATCGTCAACAGCGAGGGGTCGGAAGCCGGTGGGAGGGGTGTCGGAGAAGCGTCGGAATGACGCGTCTCGACCGGTCTCGTTCAGCCGGGCCGGCAGCCGGCGGTGAGGTCGCGCTCGGGGACGTAGGCGGCGGTGTGCACGTCGAACAGGCCGAGCACGGTCGGGAACAGGGCGTCGTGGCTGGCCGGCTGGGTGGCGCGTTCGCGCAGGCACGGCAGGTCCAGTCCCGCACCCGCGGCGAACCGCGACGAGAACCACATCAGCATCGGAACCTGCAGTTGCTGCTGCGGCGCGATCGGGTAGGGCATGCCGTGTAGGTACAGCCCATTCTCGCCCAGCGACTCGCCGTGGTCGGACAGATACAGCAGCGCGGCGTCGTAGCCCTCCACTTCACGCAGCCGGGCAATCGCCTGCGACAGCACATGGTCGGTGTAGAGCACCGCGTTGTCGTAGGCGTTGACGATCTCCTCGCGCGAGCAGTGGCCCAGTTCGGCCGTTTCGCAGGCGGGCAGGAAACGCTTGAACGCGGGCGGATAACGCTGGAAGTAGCTGGGGCCGTGATTGCCCAGCATGTGCAGGACGATGACCCTGTCGCCGGCGTCCGCTCCGGCCCGGCGCGGCAGGCCCGCCAGCAGGCCCTCGTCCAGGCAACGCAGGCCGTCGCACAGGGCGGGGTCGGCAGATGCGGCCGCCGACTCGAACTCCAGCCCTTCGCACACGCCCTTGCAGCCGCTCTGGTTGTCATGCCACGTCACGTTCACCCCGACGCGCTGCAGGACATGCAGCAAGGACTGGTGCGTGCGGATGCGATCCTCGTCGTATTCTTCGCGTCCCCAGGGCGAGAACATGCACGGCAGCGAGACCTCGGTGCTGCTGCCGCAGGCTTGCACGTGCGGGAAGTTCACCACGTCCAGGCCCGCCAGTTCCGGCGTGGTCTGGCGCTCGTATCCGTTCAGGCCCCAGTTCTGCGCCCGTACGGTTTCGCCCACCACCAGCACCAGCAGGCGTGGCTTGCGGGTGGCCGCCGCTGGCGCTTGGCGCGCGTCCACCGCCACGGGCAGCAGGGGCGCGTCATGCGTGGGAGGGTGCGCGAGGGCAAGATTGCCCAGGCCGTACAGATAGTTGGCCGGCGTCACCAGATAGCGCGCCTCGTGCTGGTTGCGTAGCAGGGAAGACAGGTCCTTGAACGAGACCGCGGCGCCCAGCATCAGCAGCACCCACATCGACAGCAGGAACCCGGCGCGCACCAGCAAGGCCCGCGACATCGGCCGGCGCACCAGTTCCACGCGCGACAGCAACGCACACGGCACGCCCGCGAACACCAGCAGGTGCCGGCCGAGCCCGGGGGTGAACAACTCGCGCGACTCGGCCCAATCGGTATGCAACACGTTGCGCAGCATGTCGGCGTCCAGGTACACGCCGTAGGACTGCATGTGGAAGGTCGCACCGGCGGTGACCACCAGCAGCAGCGACAACGCCGGCTTGGCCCACGGCCGCGCCAGCAGCAGCCCGAGCAACAGCCCGTGCAGCCCGAACAGCAAGACGAACAACGCCACCGCCAGCCGCCACTGCGCCCAGCCATGGCCCAATGCCGCCTGCCAGAACGGCCCGTTGGCGGTCAGCGCGAAGTAGCCGCTGGCCAGCATCACCAGCGCCTCCACCGTGCTTCGCGGCCGCCATTGTGCGACTGCGCGCAAAGCCTCTGCCCACAACGGTGATCGGGCCAGCGGGATGCTGCTCATGCCAGCATCTCCGCGCGGCGCGAACGGAGCACCCAGCGGGACAGCCCCAATGCGATGAACCAGCAGATCGCCGCGCTGTACAGGTCGTGCGACAGGAAGTGCGCCCCGCGCAACTGCTGGTCGATGCCGAACAGCAACCCGAGCCCGAGTCCGGCCGCCAACCCGCGTCTACGCCATCGGGGCCGTACCGCATCAAAAAAGAAGTACAGCGCCAGCCATGCGTAGCCAGCGCTGGCGTGGCCGGCGGGGAAGCAGCGTCCCGGCGTTTGCCCGGCGGCCTGCCATGGACGGTGGTAAGCGCGGGTGCCACCGTAGCGCGCGAGATCCCACGGACAATCCATCTGGCTATGGGCCTTCAGCGCCGAGACCAGTCCTGTGCCAAGCAACACTGCCAACGCCAGGTAGCCCAGCGGTCGGCGCCACGCGTGCCAGCCGGGATGCAGCAGCGACGCCAGCCACGCCAGCACCACGCCCACCCACGCCGCGGTCGACGCATGGCGCGCGCCCGTGTGCAATACCGGCCCGGTCAGCCAGTGCGATTGCAGCGCCCAACGTCCGCCTTCCCACGCATACAGCCAGTCGGCCAGCCACAGGTCGCCGCGCAGACCCAGCAGCCAGACCGACAGCAACGCCAACGCGGCCAACGGCCACACCCACAACGCCACGTCTTTGGAACCCATGTACGCATCACCACGACCGAACACGCTGCGCATGCTCGGGATGGCCACGTCGGAAGCCGGTGCCCGTCACGTCGGAGCCGCGTGCGTGCGGCGTCGGAGCGCCGTCGGACGCCTGTGGGGTTTCGGTTAACCTGCCGCCGACGGATTTCCGACATGCCTCGCCGCACGCTGCACGGCGGCCGAAGGCCGACACCACGGATTGCCCATGCGCCTGCTGGTCATCGAAGACAACCGCAACCTGGTCGCCAACCTGTTCGCCTACTTCGAGGCGCGCGGCCACGTGCTGGATGCCGCGCCCGACGGCATCACCGGCCTGCACCTGGCGCTGACCCAGCCCTATGACGCGCTGATCCTCGACTGGATGCTGCCGCGCATGGACGGCCCGGAGGTGCTGCGCAAGCTGCGCGACGAGGGCGACAGCGACATGCCGGTGATCATGCTGACCGCGCGCGACGAGCTGCCCGACAAACTCGAAGGTTTCCGCGCCGGCGCCGACGACTACCTGACCAAGCCGTTCGACCTGCCCGAGCTGGAAGTGCGGCTGGAGAGCCTGCAGGCCCGCATCCAGGGCCGCGCGCGCAGCCGTGTGCTGGAGGTGGAGGACCTGCGGCTGGACCTGTCGACGCTGGAGGCCAGCCGCGGCGAGGCCCCGGTGCACCTGTTCCCGGCGGGCCGCAAGCTGCTGGAGGTACTGATGCGCGCCAGCCCCGCCGTGGTCACCCGCGAGCAGCTCGAACGCGTGCTGTGGGGCGACGAGCCGCCCGACGGCGACATGCTGCGCTCCCACATCTACGAGCTCCGGCGCGAGGTGGACGGGCCGTTCCCGGTCAAGCTGATCCAGACCGTGCCGCGCGTGGGTTACCGGCTCGCACGCGTGGCCGCGGCGGACGGACGCTGATGAAGTCGCTGCGCCCGCGCAGCCTGCGCCACCGCATCGTGCTGTGGTTGCTGGCGTTCGCCACCGCGCTGACGGTGGCGGTGATCGCCCAGGGCACGGTGGTGGTCGAGTACGTCGAACGCATCGTGTGGAAGTCGCTGCTGACGGTCGAGCTCGACCACTTCATCGATCGCAGCCGCGAACAGCCCGGCTACCGCTGGGACGATACCGACGGTTTCACGGTCTACGTCGGCGCCCGCGCCCTCGACCTGCCGGCCGAGTTGCGTGGGCTGGACGAGGGCCTGCATGACGAGTTGCGCATCGGCGGCGTCAGCCACGCAGTGCTGGTGCATGACGACGCCGGCACCCGATACACGCTGGCGATGGACATCGAGGCGTTCGAGTCCGACGAATCCGGTTACGAGCTGCTGACCGTCGTCGCCGCTGCGCTGTTGCTGCTGGCGGTCAGCATCGCCGCAGTGTTCGGCGTGAGCCGGCTGCTGCGGCCGTTGAGCCGGCTGGCCCAGCGCATCGGCACCATGGACCCCGAACGCGGCGCCGGACGGATCGAACTGGAGCCGGGCGCCGGCTCGGAGCTGGTGGTGATCGCCGATGCGTTCAACGGCTACCTGCAACGCAATGCGCAGTTCGTGGAGCGCGAGCGTGCCTTCATCAACACCGCCAGCCACGAGCTGCGCACGCCGGTGGCGGTGATCAACGGTGCCGCCGAGCTGGCCCTGCAGGACGATGCCGATCCGGCGGCCACCCGGCACCAGTTGCGACGGATACAGCGCAGCGCCCGCGACATGGAGCAGCTGATCATGCTGCTGCTGGCGCTGGCCAAGGACCCGGCGCGGCTGGCGCGCACCGGCAAGCCGCTGGCGCTGGACGTGCTGCTGCCGCAGATCGTCGACGACCACCAGCACCTGACCGCCGGCAAGTCGTTGCAGCTGCGGCTGGCACCGCCGCCACCGTGCGAGATCAATGCGCCACCGGGCATCGTCCGCGCCGCAATCGGCAACCTGCTGCGAAACGCGATCGAGAACAGCGACAGCGGCTGCATCGACATCCGCCTGCAGCCCGACGCCACCGTGGTGATCCACGACCCCGGCCACGGCATGAGCCCGGAGCAGATCAGCGCGGTCTACACCCGCATGGCGCGCGCCGGAGAGGGCACGGGCGAACCAACCGACTCGGGTATCGGGCTGGAGCTGATCACGCGGTTGTGCGAGCACTTCGGCTGGCGGTTGGAGTTGCAGTCGGGTCCGGAGCAGGGCACCACGGCGACCCTCCAGTTCCGCGCCTGAGACGTCGGCATCGCGGCCGGCCGAGGCAGTCAGCGAAGCGGCTGGCCGGCGCCGGCCTCGATCCGCTGGCGCACCTCGTCCTCCAGCCCGGTCAGGCCCCATTCCCTGCCGGTCGCGATCGCCTGTTCGAGCGGCTGGCCGCCGATCCACGCCGCGCGCAGCGCCGCCATCGCGCCGACCCGGTTGCCGCTGCCGCAATGCACCAGCACCGGTTGCCCCGCCTCGCGCAACATCGTGTCGAAGGCCTGAACGTTCTCGCGAGTGAGGTCGGCGGCACCGGCCAGCGGCAGGTTGGCGTACGCGAGCCCGGCGCCGCGCACCGCGGTCGCCTCGTCGAAACCGGGGGTTTCCGCGTCGGGGGTGAGGTCGATGACGTGGCGGATGCCGGCCTCCCGCAGGGTCGCGATGTCGTCCGCGGCCAGCCGTCCGGCGGTGACGATGCCCGGCGCGGGCGCGCGGGCGTTGGCGATGTCCGGGAGTTCGCCGCCGGTCGACGGACCCGCGCAGGCGGCGAGCGTCATGGCGGTGGCAAGCAGGAGCGGATGCGGCTTCATGGCGTAGGGCCTCGCGTACGGGTGACCAGGTGGTGGAGGAGGGTGCCGGCGAGCATCGCCGGGACGAACCAGAGCGCTTCGGTGGACATGATGCCGAGGCCGGCCAGTGCCGGTCCCGGGCAATAGCCGGCGATGCCCCAGCCGATGCCGAACAGCGCCGCGCCGCCGAGCAGCCGGCGGTCGATGTGCCGGAGGCTCGACAGCTGGAACGCCGCGGCCAGCACCGGCCGACCGCGCCGCAGCACCGGCCGGAACAGCAGCGCGGTGGTCGCCACCGCACCGCCCAGCACGAACGCCAGCGTCGGGTCGAAGTCGCCGAACAGGTCGAGGAAACCGAGCACCCGGCGCGGGTCGGTCATGCCGGACATCGCCAGCCCGAGTCCGAACAGCGCCCCCGCCGCCAGCGCGGCCAACGTCGGGCGGCTCATGGCCAACCCCACAGGTGCCGCATCACGTAGGTGGTCGCGATCGCCGTCGCCATGAACGTCGCCACCGCCGCCACCGAGCGCATCGACAGCCGGCCCAGCCCACAGACGCCGTGGCCGCTGGTGCAGCCGTTGCCCATGCGCGTGCCGAAGCCGACCAGCAGTCCGGCAACCACCAGCCAGGCGCGCGGGAAGTCGCCGCGCGGCAGCGGCGCGCCGGGCACGAGGGCCATGTACAGGCCGCCGGCTGCAACCAGCCCGAGCAGGAACGCGAACCGCCACGACACCTCGCCCGCGCGCGGGAAGAGAACCCCGTTGAGGATCCCGCTGACGCCCGCGACGCGGCCGTTGAGCCACAGCAGCAGCGTCGCGGACAGGCCGATCAGCACGCCACCGGCGAGCGCGAGCCACCAGTCCGCGTTCACGCGCCACCCCCGATCCGGTCGAGCGGCAACCGCAGGTGGCGGATGCCGTTGGCGTCGGCCGGCGGCAACTCGCCGGCGGCGATGTTGACCTGCAGCGCCGGCAGGATCAGCCGCGGCACCGGGAGGGTGGCATCGCGCCCGCGGCGCATCTCCACGAAAGCGTCCTCGTCGACGCCGTCACCGACATGGATGTTGTCGCGGCGCTGGTCATCAGGCGAAAACTGCGCCGTCGCCCCGCGCCCGTCCGGCGGGTAGTCGTGGCAGAGGAACAGCCGGGTGCCGGCCGGCAGGTCGAGCAGCCGCCGGATCGACCGGTACAGTGTGCGCGCGTCGCCGCCGGGGAAGTCGGTGCGCGCGGTGCCCGTGTCCGGCGCGAACAAGGTGTCGCCGACGAACGCGGCATCGTCGACCACGTAGGTCACGCTGTCGGCGGTGTGGCCGGGCGTGGCGACCACGCGCACTTCGAGGTCACCGATCGCGAGGGTGTCGCCGTCGTCCAGCAGGCGGTCGAACTGGCGGCCGTCGGTGGCGAACTCCGGTCCCAGCCCGAACAGCGGGGCGAAGTGCGACTGCACGCCGCGGATGCCGCGGCCGATCGCAACCTTTGCACCCGTCTCGCGCTTGAGGTGGGCCGCCGCCGTGAGGTGGTCGGCGTGGGCGTGGGTTTCGAGGACCCACTCGACCGTGAGCCGCTGCGTGCGAGTGAAGGCGAGCACGGCGTCGGCGGAGGCGGTCGAGGTCCGCGCGCTCGCGGGGTCGTAGTCCAGCACCGGGTCGATCACCGCGGCGTGGCCGCCCGCACGGTCGTAGACGACGTGGGTGAAGGTGGCCGTGGCCGGGTCGTGGAAGCTCTGCACCAGCGGACTCATCGGAGGCTTTCCGTTCTATAATTTAGATAAATCTAAATTAATGCGGGTCGGAAGTGTTTGTCAAGATTCATCTAAAATAACGCTATGTCCCGAACAAACCGGAAGTCCGCACGCAAGCTGCCCCCCCCCGCCGAGATGGCGCGGCACGCCGACGAGGCGGCTGCGCTGCTGAAGGCGCTGTCACACCCGGCGCGCCTGCTGGTGCTGTGCCAGTTGGTCGAGGGCGAGCATTCGGTGGGGGAGTTGCAGCCGATCACCGGCCTGAGCATGTCGGCGCTGTCGCAGCACTTGGCGGTGCTGCGCGAGATGGCGCTGGTCACCACTCGCCGCGAGTCGCAGACGATCTTCTACTCGCTGGCCGAGGGGCCGGCGATCGGCGTGATGGAAGCGCTTTACGCGGCGTACTGCGCGGCGAAGGGATGATTGCCATCCCCGCCGCTTCCCGGCTTCAGCCCGGCCGCATCGTCCCCGTTTCCACGAACCGCCGGTGCCACGACAGCGCCTCGTCCAGCAGGTGCGGGGTGTGCTTGCCGTAGCTCTCCCGGCTGGCGCGGTCGAAGTAGTCCTGCAGCATCGGCTTGTAGTCCGGATGCGCGCAGCGCTCGATGATGAGCCTGGCACGCTGCTTCGGTGCCAACCCGCGCAGGTCGGCCAGGCCCTGCTCGGTCACGATCACCATCGTGTCGTGCTCGGTGTGGTCGACGTGGCTGGCCATCGGCACGATGCCGGAGATCTTCCCGCCCTTGGCCGTGCTCGGCGACAGGAACACCGACAGGTAGCCGTTGCGGGTGAAGTCGCCGGAGCCGCCGATGCCGTTCATGATCCGGCTGCCGGCGATGTGGGTGGAGTTGACGTTGCCGTAGATGTCGGCCTCGATCATGCCGTTCATGGCAATGCAACCCAGGCGCCGGATGATCTCGGGGTGGTTGGAGATCTCCTGCGGCCGCAGCAGGATGCGCTTGCTGTAGAAGTCGACGTTGGCGTTGAACTCCTCGATGCCCGCCGGGCTGAGCGAGAACGAGGTCGCCGACGCCATCCGCAGGGTGCCGTTCTTCAGCAGCTCCAGCATGCCGTCCTGAATCACCTCGGTGTACGCCGCCAGGCCCTTGTAGCCGCCCTGAGAGAGGCCGGCCAGCACGGCGTTGGCGATGTTGCCCACGCCCGACTGCAGCGGCAGCAGTTTGTCGGTCAGGCGGCCGCGCTTGATCTCGTGGTCGAGGAAGTCGAGCAGGTGGCCGGCGATCTGTTGCGAGGCCTCGTCCGGCGGGCTGAAGGCGGAGTTGCGGTCGGGCGCATCGGTTTCCACCACGGCAATGATCTTGGCCGGGTCGACCTTCAGGTACGGCTCGCCGATGCGGTCGTCGGGCGCGGTCAGCGGGATCGGCTGGCGGTGCGGGGGCAGGGCGGTGCCGTAGTAGATGTCGTGCATGCCGTCCAGCGCGGCCGGCTGCCAGCGGTTGACCTCGATGATCACCTTGTCGGCCTGGTCCAGCCAGGTCTTGTTGTTGCCGACCGAGGACGACGGGACCAGCCGCCCGTCCTCGCGGATGCCGGCGACCTCGATCACCGCCACGTCGATGTCGCCGAAGAAGCCGAACCAGGTGTGCTGGGCGACGTGGCTGAGGTGGATGTCGATGTAGTTCAGCGTGCCGGCGTTGATGCGCTCGCGCACGTTGGGGTCGGACTGGTAGGGCAGGCGCAGCTCCATGCCCTCGACCCTGGCCAGTGCGCCGTCCAGTTCTGGCGCCGTCGACGCGCCGGTCAGGACCTTGATGCGGAATGGGTGGCCTTCGCCGGAAGCCTGCTCCATCCGCGCGGCCAGTGCCTGCGGCACGGCCTTGGGGTAGCCGGCGCCGGTGAAGCCGCTCATCGCCACGGTCATGCCGGGCTGGATCAGTTCGGCGGCCTGTTCGGCGGTCATCAGCCGCTCGCGCAGGCGCGGGTCGAGGATGCGCTGTTGCATGGAAGCCCCGTCGTTGCTGGGTCCCCCCGATTCTAGGCCGCGGGTCGTGGGCGGGCCGTTGCGTGGCTGGAACGGTCGATTCCGGTCAAAAAAGGAAGGGCCGGCATTGCAGCCGGCCCTTCCATGTGCACCGCTTCCCCGCAGGGCGGCTCAGGCCTTTTCGCTCTCGATCCAGCGGTTGATCTTGTCCTCCAGCACGTCCAGCGGCACCGAACCATCCTTCAGCACCTCGGCGTGGAATGCGCGCACGTCGAAGTCCTCGCCCAGCGCCGCCTCGGCCTTGTCGCGCATCTCCTGGATCTTCAGCTCGCCGATCTTGTAGGCCAGCGCCTGGCCGGGGATGGCCATGTAGCGCTCGGCTTCGGCGGTGGCCTGGGTCTCGGACTCGGCGGAGTTCTCCAGCATGTATTCGATCACCTGCTCGCGGGTCCAGCCCTTGCTGTGCAGGCCGGTGTCGACCACCAGCCGGATCGCGCGCCACAGTTCGTTCTGCAGGTAGCCGAAGTAGCTGTACGGGTCCGTATACACGCCGAGATCCTTGCCGAGCGACTCCGCGTACAGTCCCCAGCCCTCGGTAAAGGCGGTTTCGCCGCCGAAGCGGCGGAAGGTAGGCAGGCCGGTCAGCTCCTGCTGCAGGGCGAGTTGGAAGTGATGGCCGGGGATCGCCTCGTGCAGGAACAGGTCCTCGGCGTCCCAGGTCTTGCGGGTCGGCAGGTCGTAGGTGTTGACGTAGAAGATGCCCGGTCGGCTGCCGTCCTCGCTCGGCCGCATGTACGAACCGCCGGCGGCGGACTGCGCGCGGAACGGCTCCACCGGACGGATCTCGAACGGCGCCCTCGGGGTCAGCGAGAACAGCTCGGGGATCTTCCGGTTGACCTTGTCCTCGAGGCCGCGGTAGTGCGCGAGCAGAGCGTCCTCGGACTCGAACGAGAACCGCGGGTCGGTCTGCATGAACGCGAAGAAGTCCTGCAGCGAGCCCTCGAAGCCCACCTCGGCCATGACCTTGCGGATCTCGCCGTGGATGCGCTCGACCTCGTCCAGGCCGATCTGGTGGATCTGCGCCGGGGTGAGGTCGGTGGTGGTCGAGTTCCTGGCGCGGAAGGCGTACCACGCCTCGCCGTTGGGCAGCGCGGCCATGCCGGCGGTGTCGCGCGTGTGCGGCATGTAACCGGTGGCGATGTACTCGCGCAGCTCGCGGTAGGCCGGCATCAGTTGTTGTTCGATCAGCGCGCGGTAGTCGGCGGTGATGCGTTCCTTCTCCTCGGCGGAGAAGGATTCGGGCATGTCGGCGATCGGCTTCCAGAACAGGGTGTCGGCGGCGTCGTCCTTGATCAGCGCGTCCAGCTGCGGCAGCACCTTCTCCATCAGCGCACGCGGCTGCACCACGCCGGCTTCGACGCCCTGCTTCATGTTGGCGATGGCCTGGTCGAACAGCACCGGCACCTGCGAGGCGCGCTTGCTCCAGTTGTCGTAGTCCTCGACCGTCTTGAACGGCTGCGCGCCGGTGCCCGAACCCAGCTGCACCACGGTGGAGGCGATGTTGTAGAACTGGTTGACCGGTTGCATCCACGACGGGAACTGCTCGCTGGCGAGCTCGTCCTTCGCGTTGCGCACGAAGATCTGGTAGCTCAGCAGGTCCTGGCCTTCCAGTCCTTCGGAGCCGACCGCCTCGATCTTCTCCAGCCAGCCGGCGGTGAAGTCATGCGACCTGTCGCGGTACTCCTCCGACAGGAAGTTCGGCAGCTGGTCGTTGTAGCGCGGGTCGCCCTGGAAGGTGGCGGCCAGCGGGTTGAGCTTCAGCATCTCCTCCCAGTACTGCGCGTAGAGCCTGTCGAGCTGCGCGGCCTTGTCGGTGGCGACCTCGGCGGACCCGGTGGCCTGGGCGGCATCGCTGGCGGAGGTCGGGCTGCAGGCGGCCATCGCGCCGGCGAGGGCCAGGGCGAGCAGCGAGCGGGTGAGGCGAAGCGTCATCGGGTTCTCCGGTCGGGCGTGGAAGACACAATCGCCGAGCGTCCCCGTGATGGCCGGTGGCGGCATGGGCCAAAGGTCACTGCGCCGTGGCCGCCGTCACGGATGCGGGCAGGCGCCGGATACGGCGAAGCCGGCGCTGTGGCCGGCTCCGGTGGGGCTCTGCGGGACGGGTTTGCCGGCCTGGTGGCTCAGTAGACCCAGGCCAGCACTTCCTTGAAGGTGAGGCGGTCGTCGTTGTCCTCGTCAACCGAGTCGAACTGCGCCGACAGGTCGCCCGGCGGGGCGGTGCGGCCAGTAGTCGCGGCGGCTTCGGTGCGCAGCAGGTAGCCGTCGTCGTCGCGGTCGAGCGCGGCGAAGTCGACCCCGTATTCGGCCGACGGCGCGATGCCCGGCGACGAGGTGACCGTGACCGGGCCTGCGGTGGTGTCGAGCGTCACCGATTCCACCACGTCTCCCGGCGGGATCGAGTTGAGGCCTTCGTTGCGGGCCTCCTGCGCGTGGATCGCGCCGCTGGCGATGCAGAGCGTCGCGGCGGCGGCGAGGGTGGTCAGTGTGTTCATGGGGACCTCCTTGCGGCTTGCGCAACGAGGCTAGCGGCGTACGCGTAACGGTACGGTCCGGTCGGCGTGATCGAAGCGTTGCCGTGGTGGGCCTGGCCCGCCGGGGTTCAGGCTTGCGACGGCCGCGTGTCGGCGGGCGCGGGTTTCGCCGCCGGTGGCGAGAACGGAATCGACTCCGGCGACACCGCGCCACCGGAGATGATGAAGCTCATCGCCTGGTCGACGGTCCAGTCGGTGGGGGTGATCTTTTCGACCGGGACGATCTCGAGGTAGCCGGAGGTCGGGTTGGGGGTGGTCGGCACGTACACCGCCGCAAGCTCGCGACCGGTACCTTCCTCGCGCAGTACCCGCGTGACGAAGCCGATCGACTTCATCTCCCGGTGCGGGAAGTCGATCAGCACCACGCGCTGGGTGCCGTCGGGCTTGGTCTGCAGGATGTCGAGCAACTGACGCGCGCTGCCGTAGATGGTACTGGCGAAGGGAATCCGGCCGATGAGCGACTCGAACCACCGCAGCAACCGCTGGCCGAACACGCGGTGCGCCATCACGCCCGACGCGAGGATCACCAGCAGGGTCGCTCCCAACGCGATGACGGTCTGCACCCACGGCTGTGCCAGCCAGCCGGCGATGTGCGGGTAATCGGTGGCCAGCCGCTCCAGCAGCGGCCCGGTGACCGGCCGGCTGGTGTCCGACAGCAGCACGAACACGAATTTGGCCACGACCCAGGTCAGCCACAGCGGCAACAGGGTCAGCAGGCCGGTGATGAAGAGGCGTTGCAGGGTGGGGGGCTTGCGCATCGCGCGATTGTACGCGGCGGCGCGAGTGTCCCCGGCTACAGCTCGCGCACCAGGCGGAAGCCGACGTCGTCGTAGCCGCGGCCGGCGTCGAGCGTGCGCGCGGTGGCGTCCTTGTTGCGCCACGACGTGCCGGCGGCCTTGCGCTGGCTGCAACTGGCGCCGCAGTCGCGCAGCCACAGGGCGAGGTCGCGGCCGCTGATCTCGGGGGCCATCTGGCGCGACTCGGCGGCCGTCGGCAGGCGGTAGCGGTGGCCGGTCTGGCGGCTGTACCACTCGGCGTAAGCCTGGGCGTCGGCGGAGGACACGCAGACCACCGGTTCGTTGTCGCCCTGGCCGAACCCCGGATCTTTCCAGTCGCGCGGCGCCAGCACGCGCAGCAGCGATGCGCGTTCGCGGCAGCGTGCCGACTCGCGCCCGCTGAGGGTCGCGAAGCGGGCGTACTCGTTGCGGCTGACCGGCTTGCGGCTGATGGCTACTCCACCGGTGCCGAGCACGCTGCCGGCTGGATCGTCCGGCAACGCCTCGCCACGCGACGGGATCGCGTCGGCGCGTGCCAGCAGGCGGGCGCCGGTCGGGTCGGGGGCGCCCAGTTCGCCGGCCAGCGCGACCACCGCGGCGGCGGCCTTGTGGTCGAACCCGCGCTCGGCGGCGGTCATGCGGCGGTCCAGTGCCTCCTCGATCGCCTGCAGCAGTTCCGGCGACAGCGCCGGCATCGTGCCGCCGGTGTCCTGTTCCAGCTGGCGCAGGTGGTCGCGGTATTCCAGCGCGCGGCTGTCGTTGCCGCGGTCGAGGTTGTCGACCAGCTCCGCTCCCAGCGCGGTGGACAGCCCGGCGGCGACGCGGTGGACCTCGGCGTTGTCGGGGTCGGCCTGCCAGGCGCGGACCACGCTGGCGTAGGCGTTGGCATCGGCCGGCGCGGTGAGGTTGCGCGCGGCCAGCTGCCGGCGGGCGTCCTCCAGCGCCGCCTGCACCGGCGCTTCCGGCAGCGGGCGCATCATCGAGGCGATCGGGTCGTCGCCGGTTTCGGCGACCGTCCCCGATGGCGTGCCGGCGCGCAGGAATCCCTCGTCCGCGCCGCGCGCCAGCCACAGCGACAGCAGCCCGGTGATGCCGATCACCACGATCCCGGCCCACAGCGGGCGCGGCACCGCCTTCAGCTGCCGCATCGCGCGGTCGCGCCAGAGGGTGACGCGCGGCCAGCTGCGCCGGCGCTCCACCAGCGTCAGCATGTCGGACATCTGGTCGACGTCCTGGAAGCGCTCGCCGGGTTGCTTGGCCAGCGCGCGGTTCATGAAGCGCTGCCAGTGGCGCAGGTGCGGTGGCAGTTTCGGGATCGGGTCCTGCGCGTGCATGACCGCCATCGAGAGCGCGTCGCCGGCCTGGTAGGGCAGGTGGCCGCACAGCATTTCCCAGGCCAGCACGCCGAGGCTGTAGAGATCGGCGCGGCCGTCGACGTCCTCGCCGCGGGCCTGTTCGGGGGCCATGTAGGCGGTGCTGCCCACGGCCAGCCCGGCCGCGGTGACGCGCGGCCCGAAGCCGCGCCGCAGGGCGATGCCGAAGTCGGCCAGCAGCGGCGACTCGGTGTCGTCGAACAGCACGTTCTCGGCCTTGACGTCCCGGTGTACGACCCCGTGGGCGTGGGCGTAGCGCAGTGCGGACAGCAGCGCGCGCAGGGTCTCGACGACGCGCGGCTCGTCGACTCCGCCACCCTCCAGCTGGAAGCTGCGCTGGCCCAGATGGCCGCGCGCGAGATAGGGCATCGCGTAGTAGGGCAGGCCGTCGGCGGTGCGGCCCAGCTCGTGGATGCGGACCACGTGCGGGTGCTCCAGCCGCGCGATGGTGCGCACCTCGTTCTCGAAGCGGCGGCGGCTGACCTCGTCGGACAGCGCCTGGGTGGCCATCACCTTGATCGCCACCTCGCGCCCGAGCGCGGCCTGCTCGGCCAGGTACACCGTCGACATGCCGCCGTGGTTGATCACGCGCAGCAGCCGGTAGCCCTTGATCACGGGCAACGGCGGCGCGCTGGCATCGATGGTCGGCGGATGAGACATCACGGCCCCCTGTGGCGGGTCGAGCATACCCTCGCCCGCCTGCGGGTTGAATCGCGGGTGTCCGGTTCCGTGGCCGCGGCCACGCATGGGTGGCGGGCTGCGGACGGACGCGGCCCGCAACTGACGCGAAGTGTCAGGCGGGACAGGTCAGTCGCGGCCGCGGCGGTCCTTCTTGAGGCGCACGTACAGCTGCTTGCGCACCCGCGCGACCACCTCGCCGTCGCCGTCGACCACGTCGGTCTCGAACCATCGCAGGACCTTGTCGCCGCCGGCGCTGTCGCGGCGCAACTGGTCCAGCACTTCGTCGGTGAGGTCGAAGCTGGCGTGGACGGTGCCGCGGCCGGGCTTGATGAAGTCGATGCTGCCGGCGCGGTCCCACACCAGGTGGTCGCGGCCGATCGACTGCAGCACCAGCAGCATCCAGAACGGATCGGTCATCGCGAACAGGCTGCCGCCGAAGTGGGTGCCGACGTAGTTGCGGTTCCACGGCCGCATGCGCAACTCGACCCGGGCGTGGCGGTAGTCGTCGCCCAGATGGGTGACGTGGATGCCGCTGAACAGGAACGGCGGCCACAGGTTGATGCCGCGGCGGAACAGGCTGGCTTTCATGGGCAGGGCAGGAGACGTGGGCCCGCCAGCCTGCCATACGGATGCGTACAGTCAAGCCCGCGTCAGAAGAGAACGGACGCCATCCTGCGCCGGTAGCGGCCGACCAGCTCGGGATCGTCGATCACCTGGAAGGCGTCGATCAGGGCCTTGCGCGGCAGGCCTTCGGCGAAGTCGCGGTCGTGCTGCAGCATCGCCAGGAACTGCTCGAGCGCCTCCTCGGCGCGGCCGGCCACCAGGTGGTGCGCGCCAAGCAGGTGGCGCGCGTGCAGGTCGGCCGGATCGGCGGCGACGGCTTGCTGCAGCGAGCCGGCCGGCGGCGCGTCCTTCAGCAGCGCCGCGAACCCGAGGGCGGCGCGGGCGCGGCGGGCGCGGTCGTCGGTGGCGAGGTTGGCCGGCAGGCCGTCCAGCAGCTGCTCGGCCTCGGCGGTGGCGCCGGTCTGCAGCAGGGCGACGGCGAGGTCGAGCTTCAGGCCGTCGTTGTCGGGCGTCAGCGCCAGCTCGCCGCGCAGGCGGGCAACCTCGGCCTGCGGGTCCAGCGGCGCGGCCGGTTCCGCGGCAGTGTCTTCGGCCGGCGCGGCCGGCTCGATGCCGTGCTGGCGCAGCAGCTCGCGGATCTGCCCCTCCGGCACCACGCCGGGGAAGCCGTCGACCGGCTGGCCATCCTTGAGCACGAACACGGTCGGGATCGAGCGGACCTGGAACGCCGCGGCGATCTGCGGCTCCCTGTCGACATCGACCTTGGCCAGCACGAACGCGCCGTTGTACTCGGCGGCCAGCTTCTCCAGCACCGGCCCGAGCTGCTTGCACGGCCCGCACCACTCGGCCCAGAAGTCGACCAGCACCGGCGTCTGCAGCGACTTCTGCAGGACGTCGGTTTCGAAGGTCTCGGTGGTGGCGTCGAAAACGTGCGGCGTAGCGGTGGCGGTCATGGCGGCTCCTGGATGCTGGACCGGACATGGTGCCGGAGGCCCGGCATTCCAAGCCGGGCACGGGCGGCGGGCGGGCGCGGCGGGTCAGGGCGCCGCGCGGGCGTCGCCGGGACGGCGGTAGACCACGCCGTCCTTCATCACGAAGTCGACGGCCAGCACCGCCGCGATGTCCTCGACCGGGTTGCCCGGCACCGCGACGATGTCGGCGCGCTGGCCGGCCGCGATGACGCCCTGGTCGTCGACGCCGAGCACTTTCGCCGCGTCGATCGTCGCCATCTGCAGCGCCTTCGCCGCCGGGATGCCGGCCTCCACCAGGTAGAGGAACTCGCGTGCGTTGTCGCCGTGCGGGCCGACGCCCATGTCGGTGCCGAACGCCATCGGCACGCCGGCCTCGTAGGCGCGTGCCGCGGTCTGCTGGATCAGCGCGCCGATCCGCGCCGCCTTCGGCCGCACCACCTCGGGGAAGTAGCCGTCGATCTTCGCCTTGTCGGCGACGAAGCGGCCGGCATGGATGGTCGGGATGTACCAGGTGCCCTTGCGCTTCATCAGCGCCATCACCTCGTCGCTCATGTAGGTGCCGTGTTCGATGCTGGTGACGCCGGCCTCGACCGCGCGGCGCATGCCTTCCTCGCCGTGGGCGTGGGCAGCGACCCTGTAGCCGTAGTCCTTCGCCGTCTGCACGACCGCGGCGACCTCGTCGACGGTGAACTGCGGCGCGTCACCGGACTTCGCGTACGACAGCACGCCGCCGGTGGCGGTGATCTTGATGACGTCGCTGCCCTCCTTGTAACGCTGGCGCACGGCCTGGCGGGCGTCGTCGACCGAGTTGATCACGCCCTCGGTCGGGCCGGGCGGGCCGAGCAGGTGCGACAGGGTGGAGTTGTAGCCGTTGGTCGGGTCGGCGTGGCCGCCGGTGGTGGCGATCGACTTGCCCGCGGCCCAGATCCGCGGCCCGTCGACCAGCCCGCGGTTGATCGCGTCACGCAGGTGCGGCGCGACCTCGCCGCCGAGGTCACGCACGCTGGTGAAGCCGGCCATCAGGGTCTTTTCGGCGTAACCGACCGAGCGGTAGGCGTAGTCGACATCGTCGAGCCGGAAGCCCTCCGAGTAACTGTTCTCGCTGGACTGGCCGCCCAGGTGCACGTGCAGGTCGGTCCACCCGGGGGTGCAGGTGTGGCCGCCCAGGTCGACCACCTCGGCGCCGGCGACGGCTTCATGCCCGGCCGTCACGCCGGCGACCTTGCCGTCACGCACCAGCACGGTATGCGCGCCGAGCACCTCGCCGCTGCGGCTGTCGAACAGCTGGCCACAGTGCAGCCCGGTGGGTGTCGCGGCACCTGCAAGCGCCGGCGCGAACGCGAGGCACAGGAGGGCGACTTGGCTCGATGATCGGATCGACATGGACAATTCCCGGCAGAGTGGCCGCAGCTGGAGCGGTGTCCTCGATTGAACAACAAGCCCGGCGATCAAATATCGTCGCGGCGCACGAAACTCCACAAACCCAGTCCGGTCACCACGAGGCCGCCGATCAAACCGATCAGCATCGCCATCTCGATCCGCTCGCCTCCGCGCCCCGCCAGAACCTGCGCCGGAATCGACCAGGGATACAGATGGCCGAAACGCTCCGATTGGCCGATCAGGATGCTGCCGACGCTGGCGATCATGCCGACGCTCACCGCGACGGTGAAGCTGCGCCAGCGGATCGAAATCCAGTGGTGCAGGGCGATGATCAGCAATGCCGCGACCAGGCAGGCGCCGATCCGGGTCGCCAGGAAGGCCCAGGGCGGCGCCCCGGCGATGCCGGATCCGGGTTGCAGTAGCGCCAGCAGCCAGCCTCCAAGCGGGATCAACACCAGCAGCGACGCCATCGCAAGGGTGACGGTGGCAGTGAGGGCGAACTGCTTGGCGAGATAGTGCGCGCCACGCGGCAGCGGCAGCGCGAGCAGGTGCTTCCATTGCCGGTTGCCGTGTTCCAGCCCCGCCAGCAGCGCCGATTGCAGGGTCACGAACAGCGGCAGCATCAGGAACGCCCAGAACACCAGGGTCTGCTGGGCGAACGTGAACCACGCGTCCTCCGGGGCAGGCATGGGGCGATTGCCAGGCTCGAACGAGGCGATTTTCAACGTGATCAGCGCGACCACGGCGGCTGGTGCGACCAGGCACATCCACAGAGCCAACGTGCCGCGTAGCTTGAGCGCCTCGGCCGACAGCGCCCGCAGCAGCGCGGTCATGTCGCCACCTCCGCCTCGCGGGTCAGCTCGAAGAACAGCGACTCCAGAGACGGACGCTGCAGGGCCAGGTGCGACACGGCGATGCCGGCCTCCACCAGCATCCGGTTCAACTCGGCCTCCGCCCGGGCGCGGAGCCGCACGCCCAGCGCGCCGGGCTCGACGTGGTTGACGTCCTCGCCGGCGGCCTGCAGCACGGCGACCGCGCGTGCCGGGTCGTCGCAGTGCAGGCGCACGACCGGGCTGTAGCGGGCGTGCAACTCGGCGATCGAGCCCTGGAACCGCAGCCGCCCGCCATGCAGCACGCCGACATGGCTGGCCACCTGTTCGACCTCGCCGAGCTGGTGGCTGGAGACGAACACGCAGATGCCGTGCTCGACGGCCAGCCGGCGCAGCAGCCGGCGCATGTCGAGGATGCCGGCCGGGTCGAGGCCGTTGGCGGGTTCGTCGAGGATAAGCAGGCGTGGCCGGCCCAGCAGCGCCAGCGCAATTGCCAGCCGCTGGCGCATGCCCAGCGAGTATTCGCGCACCCGGCGCGCCGCCGCGCGCGCGATCCCGGTGATGGCCAGCACTTCGTCGATCCGCGCGCGCGGACAACCCAGCAGCCGCCGGGTGACTTCCAGGTTCTGGCGGCCGCTGAGGTGCGGGTAGAGGGAGGGCGAGTCGACCAGCGCGCCGACGCCTTCGAGTACGCGCCGGTTGCCGCGGTCCAGCGTTTGCCCGTGGAGCCGGATCACGCCTCCGTCGGGGCGCAACAGCCCGAGCAGCAGGCGGATCGTGGTGGTCTTGCCGGCGCCGTTGGGGCCGAGGAAGCCGTACACGATCCCGGCCGGAACCGCGAGGTTGAGGTCGAAAACGCCCTGTCCGCCGGGGAATCCGCGCCGCAGGTGGGTGGTCTGTATCGCCAGCGTCATGCCCTTGGGTCTCCCTGTGTCACCGGTCCAACGGTGATGCCGCGGTGGTGTGCGGGCATGTGCCGGAGGTTGACCAACCAGCGATGGCGCGGACGGCCGCGAGCGGGCGCCCGTCCGGCCCGGCCGCGCGTGGCGGGCCATTGGGCGCTGCGGTAGGCTTGCCGGTCCCCTCGCCAAGTGCCCGCGCCGTGTCCACCGAAGCCTCCAGCGTCCCCACCCAGACCGATCCGCGGGCGTTCGATCCGCAAGCCGTGGAGGCCGCCGCGCAGCGCTTCTGGAACGACACCCGGGCGTTCGAGGTCGACGAGTCGTCGCCGAAGCCGAAGTACTACTGCCTGTCGATGCTGCCGTACCCGTCCGGCGCGCTGCACATGGGCCACGTGCGCAACTACACGATCAGCGACGTGATCAGCCGCTACAAGCGGATGACCGGCCACAACGTGCTGCAGCCGATGGGCTGGGACGCGTTCGGGCTGCCGGCCGAGAACGCCGCGATCAAGCACCGCACGGCGCCGGCCAAGTGGACCTACGCCAACATCGCGCACATGAAGGCGCAGTTGCAGACGATGGGCTACGCGATCGACTGGTCGCGCGAGTTCGCCACCTGCCAGCCGTCGTACTACGTGCACGAGCAGCGCATGTTCGTGCGGCTGATGAAGCAGGGCCTGGCCTATCGCAAGAATTCGGTGGTCAACTGGGACCCGGTCGACCAGACCGTGCTGGCCAATGAGCAGGTGATCGGCGGCCGTGGCTGGCGCACCGGCGCGCTGGTGGAAAAGCGCGAGATCCCGCAGTGGTTCCTGAAGATCACCGACTACGCGCAGGAACTGCTGGACTGCCTCGACTCGCTCGAAGGCTGGCCGGACGCGGTCAAGACCATGCAGCGCAACTGGATCGGCCGCTCGGAAGGGCTGGAGATCCGCTTCGACGTGCGCGACGCCGACGGCAACGCCACCGACCCGCTGGCCGTCTACACCACGCGCCCCGACACCCTGATGGGCGTGAGCTTCGTGTCGATCGCCGCCGAGCACCCGCTGGCGCTGCAGGCCGCCGCGGGCAACCCGGACCTGGCCGACTTCATCGCCGACCTCAGGAAGGGCGGCGTCACCGAGGCCGAGCTGGAGACGCAGGAAAAGCGCGGCATGGATACCGGCCTGCGCGCGGTGCACCCGGTCAGCGGCGAGGAAGTGCCGGTCTACGTCGCCAACTTCGTGCTGATGGGCTACGGCACCGGCGCGGTGATGGCGGTGCCCGGCCACGACCAGCGCGACTGGGAGTTCGCCACCCGTTACCGGCTGCCGGTGAAGATCGTGATCGTCCCCGCCGCGGTGCGCGACGCGCTGCGCGAGATCCGCAGCGACCTCGGCGAACACGCCGACCCGATGGGCGCCGCCCTCGGCGAATCGCGCCCCACCGATGCCTATGACACCGGCGCCGCGGTGCAGGTGGTGCAGGAGTTCGTGCAGGGCATCGAAAACGACGGCGCGTACACCGAGCGTGGCTGGCTGGTGAACTCCGGTGAGCTCGACGGCCTCGATTTCCAGCAGGCGTTCGACGCGCTGGCGGGGCGGCTGGAAGGTGAGGGCCGCGGTGCCCGCAAGGTCAACTACCGCCTGCGCGACTGGGGCGTGAGCCGCCAGCGCTACTGGGGCTGCCCGATCCCGGTGATCTATTGCGACAGCTGCGGCGCGGTGCCGGTGCCGGAGGACCAGCTGCCGGTGGTGCTGCCGGAGGACGTGGAGTTCATGGGCACCGGCTCGCCGATCAAGGCCGACCCCGAGTGGCGCAAGACGAACTGCCCGAGCTGCGGCGGCGCGGCCGAGCGCGAGACCGACACCTTCGACACCTTCATGGAGTCGAGCTGGTACTACGCGCGCTACACCTCGCCGGGTGCCGACCAGCAGGTCGACGCGCGCGCCAACCACTGGCTGCCGGTCGACCAGTACATCGGCGGCATCGAGCACGCGATCCTGCACCTGCTGTACTTCCGCTTCTACCACAAGCTGCTGCGCGACCAGGGGCTGGTGACCAGCGACGAGCCGGCGACCAACCTGTTGACCCAGGGCATGGTCATCGCCGAGACCTTCTATCGCGAGAACGCAGACGGCTCGAAGGACTGGATCAACCCGGCCGATGTCGAGATCGCGCGTGACGAGAAGGGCCGGATTACCGGCGCGACGCTGAAGGCCGACGGCAAGCCGGTGATGATCGGCGGCACAGAGAAGATGTCGAAGTCGAAGAACAACGGCGTCGACCCGCGGACGATGGTCGAGCGCTACGGCGCCGACACCGTGCGGCTGTTCTCGATGTTCGCCGCGCCGCCGGAGCTGTCACTGGAGTGGAACGAGTCCGGCGTCGACGGCATGGCGCGGTTCCTGCGCCGGTTCTGGCGCGAGGTCGCCACCCACGTCGGCCAGCCCGACCACCCGGTGGTCGACGTCGCCACCCTCGACGCCGCCCAGAAGACCCTGCGCCGGCAGCTGCACGAGACCATCCAGAAGGTCGGCGACGACTACGGCCGCCGCCACGCGTTCAACACCGCGATCGCCTCGCTGATGGAACTGCTGAACCACGTCGCCAGGTTCGACGACATGAGCGACCAGGGCCGTGCGGTCCGGCACGAGGTGCTGGAAGCGATGGTGCTGCTGCTCAACCCGGTCACCCCGCACGTCAGCCACGCGCTGTGGCAGGCGCTGGGCCACCCGGAAACGCTGCTGGAGGACGTGTCGTTCCCGGTCGCCGACCCGGCCGCGCTGGCGCGCGACGCGGTGACCCTGGCGGTGCAGGTCAACGGCAAGCTGCGTGGCACCATCGAGGTGCCGGTCAACGTCGACAAGGCCGAGGCCGAGCGACTGGCGCTGGCCGAACCGCACGTGGCGAAGTTCCTCGAGGGGCTGACGGTGCGCAAGGTGATCGTCGTGCCCGGCAAGATCGTCAATATCGTCGCCGGCTGACCGGCCGCCGGTTTCCCAAAAGAAAACGCCCGGGTTGCCCGGGCGTTTTCGCATCCGTTGGATCACCACCAGCCCCACCACGGCCACGGCGCCGGGCGGGTCACGACGTCGACCCGCTCGCGCACCGGCCACAGGTAGACCACGTCGGCGGCGACCCGCGGGAAGCGGTAGTCGTACTCGCCAATGCGGCGGTTCTCGTAGCCGTCGATGCGGCCGGTGAAGGTCACCTCGCGGTTCTTCTCGAACAGCGCGGGGTCGTAGAAACCGTCGCGGCAGGCGATGAAGCGGCCGCCGACGTCGTCGGTCGCCCAGTACGGACGGCCATGGACGTTGAGGCGGGTCGAGATCATTTCGAAGCAGGTGCGGTTGGGCTGTGGCTCGACGTCGACGATGCGGCCGCCCCAGCGCACGGCGGCGCCGGTGCGATCGGTTTCGGCAGCCTCGCGCGGAGTGATCTGGGAGAACTCGCCCTGCAGCGGCTTGGGCTGGCTGGCGCAGGCGGCGAGCAGCGCCGTCGCCAGCGCGAACAGCGTCAGGCGCAGCGGTGTGGAACGTGACGGCGGGCTTTTCATCGGTGTGCTCCGTTGGTGGGCAGCGGCGGCCGCGGGCCGGTCACTGTGGTCGATGGCGGCGCAGGTCGCGGATCAGGGCGCGGCGGACCCGCGCGTCGGCCGGGTGCTTGCCAGCGTAGCGCCAATCGCTGAAACGCTGGCTGAGCCGGCGCAACTCGTCGCCGGCGAGCGGGCGGACGCGGGCGACGCGGTCGGCCCAGTCCAGCGCCGGCTCGTGCGGTTCGCGCTCCAGCCCGATCGCGCGGTAGCGGCGGCCGAGTGCGTGCCAGGCGCGCAGCACCGGGTCGGGCTGGCGTTCGCCGCGGCGGCTCAGCCAGACCATCCACAGCAGCGCCAGCAGGGCGGCCAGTGCGAACAGCAGGCCCAGCCGCACGCCATCCAGCCGGTCGATCCCCAGCGGCCGCAGCATCCGCGCCTGGCGGTCGGCGTCGAAGCCGAGCACGAAGTCGTTCCAGCCGCGGCGCAGCCAGTCGGTGTAGTCGAACAGGTTGCCGCCGAGGGCACCGCCGAACGCTTCGCCGAGCAGTCCGGCGCCGGGGCGGCGGTCGTCGAGGGTGTCGTAGATGCGCTCCGGCGCGACCGCGGCGGTGGGATCGACCCGGACCCAGCCGCGCCCCTCCAGCCAGACCTCGGCCCAGGCGTGGGCGTCGGAACGCCGCACCAGCCAGTAGTCGCCCAGCGGGTTGCGGTAGCCGCCGACGTAGCCGGTGACCACGCGCGCGGGGATGCCGGCGCCGCGCATCAGCACCACGAACGCCGAGCTGTAGTGCTCGCAGAAGCCGGCCTGCTGGTCGAACAGGAACTCGTCGACCGCGTGGCGGCCGGGCAGGGGCGTGGTGAGGGTGTAGGCGAACTCGGCGGTGATCCAGTCGAGCGCGCGGCGGACGATCGCGGTGTCGTCGCCGCCGGCGTCGATGCGCCACTGCCGGGCCAGCGCCTGGGTGCGCGGGTTGAAGCCGTCCGGCAGGGCCAGCGCGATGCGGCGCAGGGCGGGTCGCAGCTCGGGCTCGTAGGCCACCGGCGGCGAGGACTGCATGCGCCAGCGCGTCAGCGAGTTGAGCGGCCGCGCGGCGTGGATTTCGTGGGCGTGGTTGAGGCGGGCACCGTCGGGCGCCTCCAGCGGCAGCTCCAGCGACACGAACTGGCGGCGGTCGGTCGGCTCGACCTCCACTTCGTAGTCCCAGCGCACGGCGCCGTGTTGCACCTCGGCCGGCGGCAAGCCACCGAGCCAGCGCGACTGCGACCAGGTACGGCCGTCGAAATTCCACAGCACCGGCCCGCGCCAGTACATCTGCGAGGTTGGCGGCGTGGCGCCGAAGAAGCGTACGCGCAGCGCCGGGGTGTCGTCGGCGATCAGGTCGATCCACTGGCCCGGGCTCATCTCGCCCGACAGCCCGGTGCGCGCCATCGAGCGTTCCGGCACGCCCCACAGCGGCGAGCCCAGCCGCGGGAACAGCCAGAACGCCGCCAGCGCCAGCGGCAGCCCGATCGCCAGCAGCCGGCCGACGCCGGACAGCCGCCGTGCCGGACCGGTCGCGACGGCGTCGCCCGACTCCTGGTCGGCCAGCCGCTGCAGCGCGCACAGCGCCAGCACCGCGCCGGCCAGGCCGAGCACCAGCGCCAGCGGCCCCTGGTCGAGCAGGAAGGTGCCGAATGGCGCGAACAGGGCGAAGCCGAGCAGGCTGCGGGCGTCGCGCAGGGTGGCGGTTTCCGACGGCTTGACCGCGAGCATCGCCGCCAGCACCGCGCAGCCGGTGTCGCGGCCGAAACCGAAGCCCGACATCGCCATCACCGCGCCCAGCAGTCCGAGCGCGAGCACCAGACGCAACAGCCCGTGCAGCGGCCGACGCCACGCGGCCAGCGCGACCAGCATGGCGACCGTGGCGATGACGATCGCGAGCTGGCGCGGCAACTGCAGCAGCAACGGCAGCAGGCAGGCCGCGGCCGCCGCAAGCACCCAGCGGCGGCTGCCGGCGTCCAGTGGCGGGTTGGCGGCGGGTTCAGCCATGCGGCAGCAGCGCGAGCGCGCGCAGGCAGGCGTGGCGATGCGCGGGGCCGTGGTCGGGACCCAGCGGCGGCTGGCCCGGCAGCAGCAGCCGGTAGCGACGGCCGTCGCGCTCGGCCTCGTCGACCCAGCGCGCCAGCCGCGAGACCTTGGCCTCGTACGGCATGCGCTCCAGACCGTGCCAGTCGAGCACGATGTCGGCGCCGAGCGGCTGCTCGTATTCGCGCACCAGCAGGCTGTCGCGGCGGGCCGAGGATTTCCACGCGATCGCCCGGCGCGAGTCGCCGCGGCGGTAGTTGCGCAGGTGGTGGACGTCCTCGCCGCTGGGGTGCAGACGGGTCTGGACCCGGTCGCCCGAGCCGGTCGGCAGCGGCGGGCCGTCGGTTTCGGGCCGCGGATAGACCAGCGCCGGTGCCTGCGGCCACACGTAGCCCCAGGCGGTCGCCAGCCCGAGCGGACGGGTGGTCGACACGCGCAGCCGGGGCAGGTCGAGCCAGCCGCGCTCACTCGTCGCGACGGCCAGCCGCGCTTCACCACGGCCCTGGTCGAGGTTCAGCACGCCGCGGAGGGACGGCGTGGTCTCCAGCGCGACGGCGAGCCCACGCCGGCGCCGGCGGTCGTCGGCCTGTGCGTGCAGCGTCAGCGGCAGGTCGGTGCCGGCGGGCACGGGCTCGGCGTCGAGTGCGACCACCGCCAGCCCGGTCAGCTGCAGCTGCGCGGCGATCAGGCTCGCGAGCCCGGCCCCGGCCAGCAACAACCCGAGCAGCAACGCCGGGTTGTTGTTGTAGTTCAGCGCGCCCAGCAGCATCGCCAGCAGCAGCACCGTGTAGAACAGGCCGAACCGGGTCGGCAGCACGTACACGCGGCGGCGGTCGAACCGCGCCGGAAGCGCCTCGGGTTCGCGCGGCCGGGTCCAGACCAGCGCCCAGTCGTGCAGGCGCGCGCGCAGCGTGCCCGCCACCGGTCAGTCCACCGGCACCGCGTGGAGGATCGCCTTGGCCAGCGCCTCGTCACTGCCGGCGTCGGCCTCGGCCACCAGCCGGTGCGCGGCCACCGCCGAGAACAGCGCCTGCACGTCGTCCGGCCGCACGTGGCCGCGGCCGAGCAGCAGCGCGTAGGCCCGCGCCGCCCGCAGCAGCGCCAGCCCCGCGCGCGGCGACAGCCCGACCCGCACGCCCGGGTGCCGGCGGCTGCGTTCCAGCAGCGCCTGCACGTAGGCGACCAGCGATTCGCTGGCGTGCACGGCCTTGACCGCCTCGCGCGCGGCCAGCACGTCGTCGACCGTCAGCAGCGGGCGTACCTGCGCGATCATCGCGCGGCGGTCCTCGCCGGCCAGCAGGGCGCGCTCGGCTTCGCCCGACGGGTAGCCCAGCGCCAGCCGCAGCAGGAAGCGGTCCAGCTGCGAGTCCGGCAGCGGGTAGGTGCCCGACAGGTCGACCGGGTTCTGGGTCGCGATCACGAAGAACGGTGCCGGCAGCGCGTGGCTGGTGCCGTCGACCGTCACCTGGTGCTCGGCCATCGCCTCCAGCAGCGCGCTCTGGGTGCGCGGCGGCGCGCGGTTGATCTCGTCGGCCAGCAGCACCTGGGTGAACACCGGGCCGGGGTGGAACTCGAAGCGCCGCGCCTGCGGGTCGAACACCGACACGCCGACCACGTCGGCCGGCAGCAGGTCGGAGGTGAACTGCACGCGCTGGAACTCCAGCCCCAGCGTCGCCGCCAGCGCGTGGGCGAGGGTGGTCTTGCCCAGCCCGGGCAGGTCCTCGATCAGCAGGTGGCCGTCCGACAGCAGCGCCACGAAGGCCAGCCGCACTTCGTGGGGCTTGCCCAGCACCAGCGCGTTGACCTGTGTCTGCGCGCGGTCAAGGGCGCCGCGCAGGTGCTCGGGTAGGATGCTCGCCGAATCGCGGGGTGCCGGTGGTGGTGTCGCCATTCGAGCTCTCCGGAAGTCGTTGTGCCGCCATCCCCTGAACCCCCGTCGCCGTCACCGGTCGAACCGTGACGACGCCGCCGTCGCGGGCATCCGCGCGGAAACCGTTCAAGTGGCGGCCTGCCGCCCGAGTCTACCGAGGTCATTCGTCGATGCCGCAAGTCCATGCCCCGTCGCAGCCTTCGCACGGGACGTTCACCGCCGACCCGCCAGACCGGGACAACCTCCAGCGTGACAGCCACCGTGCGCGGACCGTGTTCTGGTCGCTGTTCGCCGGCGTGTTCGCGCTCAAGCTGCTGGTCGCCGCGCGGCTGCCGCTGTTCGTCGACGAGGCGTTCTACTGGCTCGAAGGCCAGCACCTGGCGCCGGCCTACTCGGACCTGCCCGGGCTGACCGCGTGGCTGGCGCGGCTGGGCGTAACGCTCGGCGGCGATACCGCGCTGGGGCTGCGGCTGCCGTTCCTGCTGCTGGCGGCGCTGGTGCCGCTGCTGGTGGTGCGCATCACCGCGCGCGAGTACGGCCGCGAATACGGCTGGACGGCGGGCAGCTTCGCCCTGCTGCTGCCGCTGGCGGGCACCCTCGGGCTGCTGGCGCTGCCCGACGCGGCGATGGCGGTGGCCACCCTGCTGTGCGTCGATGCCGGCGCGCGGCTGCTGCGCCACGTCACCGCCGCCGCGGCGCTGGAGCTCGCGCTGGGCCTGTCGATCGGCGCGCTCAGCCATTACCGCTTCATCGCGGTGATCGGCGTCGGGCTGGTCGCGCTGCTGCTGCTGCGCGACGGCCGCAAGACCCTGCGCGACGCCCGCGTGTGGACCGCCATCGCGATCGGCGCCGCGGCGTGGACGCCGCTGGTGGCGTGGAACTTCGACAACGCCGAGGCCGGCCTGCGCTTCCAACTGGTCGACCGGCACCCGTGGGCGTTCCACATCGAAGGCCTGTGGTTCATCGCGGTGCAGGCGCTGCTGGTGACGCCGCTGCTGTTCGCCGCGCTGATGCTGGCGGGCTGGCGCGGCAACCGCAGCGCGCATCCCTCGTCGCGCTACTTCGCCCTGCTGGGCGGGCTGGTGGTGCTGGGGTTCTTCGTGCTGGGCTTCTTCGCCGACACCGAGCGGGTGAGCTTCCACTGGCCGCTGCCGGGCTACCTCGCGCTGCTGCCGCTGCTGCCGGCGCTGCTCGCCGCGTGGCCGACATGGCTGCGCCGCGCCACCTGGGCGCTGGCGGCGGCCGGGCTGGTGGCGATGCTGGGCTACTACACCGCGGTGTCGATCCCCGACCTGCGCGCCCGCACCGCCGCGCAGAAGTGGTACCCGTCCAACTTCGCCGGCTGGGGCGAACTGGCCGACGCGGTCCGCCTGGCCCGTGCGGACATGCCCGAGGACACCCGCATCGTCGCCGGCAGCTTCAAGCTCGGCGCCGAGCTGGGCTTCGCACTCGGCGAGCCGCGCATCGCCGTGCTCGACCACCCGCTCAATCGCAAGCACGGCCGCGCCCCGCAACTGCGGTTGTGGAACCTCTGGAGCCGTGGCGCCGACGACTGGGGCGACGCGCCGGTGCTGCTGGTGACCAGCCCGAGCGACGTGCCGTACAAGGACCTGCTGGCCCGCTACCACCACCTGTGCGGGATGGCCGGCCCGCTGCCGGCGCCGCAGGCGGTGAACGTCGACCACGGCCGCCAGCGCTTCCTGCTGTTCCGCATGCTGCCGCCGCACTCGACCGGTGGCGCCTGCACCGCGCCGGGCATGGCGTGGATCGACGCGCCGGTGTCGGGTGCGGAAGTCGGTCGCAGCTTTGACGTGCGCGGCTGGGCGTTCAAGGACGGGGTGGGGATCGAGCGGGTCGAGGTCACGCTGGATGGCGAGGTCGTCGCCACCGCGCGCTACGGCCTCGACAGCCCCGGCACGGCCGGCTACTGGCGCATCTCCACCGATCCCAACCACCCGCGGGTGGGCTTCGAGGCGAGTGTCGACGCCGGTGATGTCGCGTCCGGCACGCACTGGCTCGGACTGCGCCTGCACGGCGCCGATGGCAGCGTCGAAGCTTGGCCCGAGCAGCCGGTGGAGATCCGCTAACGCCCCGCGGCGCGGCTGCGCCGGTCAGGGCAGGGTGAAGCCCGCGGCACGCAGCAGGCGGGCGGTTTCGATCAGCGGCAGCCCGACCAGCGCGGTCGGGTCGCGGGTCTCGATCGCCTCGAACAGGGTGATGCCCAGCCCCTCGGACTTGAAGCTGCCGGCGCAGTCGAACGGCTGCTCGGCGTCGACGTAACGGGCGATCTCGTCGTCGCCCAGGGTGCGGAAGCGCACCACCGTGGTGTCGAGGGAGAACCGCGGCACGCCGTCGCCACCGGCCACGCAGACGCCGGTCCTGAACTCCACCGCGCGCCCCGACATCGACTGCAGCTGCCCGATCGCGCGCTCGCGGCTGCCGGGCTTGCCCAGCGCGCGGCCGTCGAGTTCGGCGACCTGGTCGGAGCCGATCACCCAGGCATCGCCGCCGGCAGCGACGGCCGCGGCCTTGGCGACCGCCAGCCGGCAGGCGAGGTCGGTCGGGGATTCGCCGGGCAGCGGGGTCTCGTCGACTTCCGGCCGCGCCGTGTCGAAGGCGATCCCGAGCCGGGCGAGCAGCTCGCGCCGGTAGGGCGAGGTGGACGCGAGGACCAGCCGCGCCGCCATCAGGCCACCGGCGCCCGGGCGCGCTCGATCCGTCCGAGCTGGGTCTCGATCCGGGCGCGAGCCTGGTCGATCGACTGGCGGACCTGCTCCAGCTCGGCCACGCTGGCGTACTCGCCGTGTTCGCGCAGCCACAGGCGCTGGCGCAGCATTTCGCGCATCGCCTCCTGCACCGGGTCGTCGATGTGCTCGCCGGCGACCGCCTCGATTTCCGAACGCGCGGTACGCAGGCGGGCCTCCAGCACGTCGGCCGAATCCAGCAACCGGCGGGTCGCGCGCTGGCGCCGGGCGGTCCGGCGGCGCTGCGCGGTGATCGCCAGCAGCGCGGCGGCCGCGATCGCCAGTAGCACCAAGGTGATGATTTCAGCAGCGTTCACGCAACGATGGCCCCCTGCAGCCCGACGAACCGCGCCAGTCTGCCGCCCCGCGCCGCGAGGCGGCAAATCGGCTGCGCCGGAACCGCCGCGCACCGGCGCGCCGCAGCCGCGCCAAACCCTGTTCAGGACAGGCGAGGCAAGGCGTCGGGCGGTTTGACAGTAGGGCGCCTCGTCCTTAACATTCCGCGGCTTATGTCTGCTGACGCGCCCAAAGTGCCGGTGCCCGAAGTCCTGGATGCCTGGCGCATGGTGGCGGCGCGACGTGGCGTCGAGGGCCGGGTGCCCCTGGCGTCGCTGGCGCGCCTTCGCGACAGCCTCGTGGACGCCGAGGGCGAGGTGGTGTTTTCACTCGACTTCGGCACCGACGAGCTGCAGGTGCCGTACGTGGAGCTCCGGGCCCGCGCCGGGTTGCCGCTGCAATGCCAGCGCACCCTGGACCGGTTCGTGCTCCCGGTCGAGATCGACCAGCGCCTGGGCCTGATCCGCGACGAGGCCGACGAAGCCGCGTTGCCGCCGGGCTACGAGGCGCTGCTGGTGCCGGCCGACGGCATGCTGCAGCCGGTCGGGCTGGTCGAGGACGAGCTGATCCTGGCGGTGCCGGTAGTGCCGGTGAAGCCCGGCACTGAGGCGATGGAGCGCGACTGGGCGCCCGACGCCGAGGAGCTTGAGCGCGCCAACCCGTTCGCGGCGTTGTCGACATTGAAGAACAAACCCGGCCGGAAGGATTGATCCGGCAGGTCCTGCAATCGAAGTTTTCACGGTTTTCCCTGGAGTAACACCATGGCTGTCCAGAAGTCCCGCGTTTCCCCGTCCAAGCGTGGCATGCGTCGCGCCCACGACTCGCTGTCCAGCAAGCAGCTGGCGACCGACCCGACCACCGGCGAGACCCACCTGCGCCACCACGTCACCGCCGACGGCTACTACCGTGGCAAGAAGGTGATCGACACCCAGTCGAAGATCGTCGACGAAGAGTAAGCTTCGACGCGCCCGCCGCCACGCGGGCGCTCCCGCGTGCGCGGCTGCCGTCGGATCGACGGTGGCCGCGGCAAGGTCGTCGCACTGAGTGCCCCGGCTGCGGCGAGTTCCATCGCCAGCGTGCTGGCGTCCGTGCAACGCCCTGTTCGCAGCGGGAGAGGTAATGACCGAGCGTATTTTTTCCCGCATCGCGGGTACCGGCAGCTACCTGCCGGAGAAAGTGCTGACCAACGACGACCTGTCGAAGATCGTCGATACCAGCGATGAATGGATCGCCGCGCGCACCGGCATCCGCGAGCGCCACGTGGCCGCCGAGGGCGAGACCACCGGCGACCTGGCCTACCACGCCGCGGTCCGGGCGATGGAGGCCGCCGGCGTCACGGCCTCCGAGCTCGACCTGATCGTGCTCGGCACCACCACCCCCGACCTGATCTTCCCGTCGACCGCGTGCTTGTTGCAGCACCGGCTCGGCGCCAACGGCTGCCCGGCGTTCGACGTCAACGCGGCCTGCTCGGGCTTCATCTACGCGCTGACGGTGGCCGACAAGTTCATCCGTTCCGGCGCGGCGAAGACGGTACTGGTGGTCGGCGCCGAAACCCTTACCCGCATGCTCGACTGGAACGACCGCAGCACCTGCGTGCTGTTCGGCGACGGTGCCGGCGCGGTGGTGCTCAAGGCCGACGGCGACACCGGCATCCTCAGCACCCACATGCACGCCGACGGCGGCAAGAAGGAGTTGCTGTGGAACCCGGTCGGCGTCTCGGTGGGCTTCAAGCCGGGCGAGCACAACGCCGGGGTCAAGGTGCTGATGACCGGCAACGAGGTCTTCAAGCACGCGGTCAAGGCGCTCGACGCGGTGGTCGAGGAGGCGCTCGAAGCCAACGGCCTCGGTCGCCACGACATCGACTGGCTGATCCCGCACCAGGCCAACCTGCGCATCATCGAGGCCACCGCCAAGCGGCTGGAAATGCCGATGGAGCGCGTGGTCGTCACCGTCGACAAGCATGGCAACACGTCGTCGGGCTCGGTGCCGCTGGCGCTGGACGCGGCGGTGCGCTCGGGCAAGGTGCAGCGTGGCCAGCTGGTGCTGCTTGAGGCCTTCGGCGGCGGATTCACCTGGGGCTCGGCGCTGCTGCGCTACTGAGCCGGCCGCCGGTACGACCAGCGCCCCCGCATCGCCGGGGGCGTTTCCGTTTTGTAGGCCCGGTCGCCGGCGGGATGGGGCCCGTCGCCACTGTACGGGCGGGTACAGACGGCAGGGACGAATCGCTCGTATCATGACGGGCTGTTTTTGCTGGAGCCGCCGCATGACCGGACCGGGCACCGACCGCCAACTCGCATTCGTGTTCCCCGGCCAGGGGTCGCAGTCGCTGGGCATGCTGGCCGAACTGGCGCAGGCGCACCCGCAGGTCGTCGAGACGTTCGCCGAGGCGAGCGAGGGCGCCGGCACCGACCTGTGGACGCTGTCGCAGTCGGGTCCCGAGGACCGCCTCAACCAGACCGAGTTCACCCAGCCGGCGCTGCTCGCCGCGGGGGTCGCGACCTGGCGCGCGTGGCAACAGCGCGGTGGCACTCGCCCGGCGCAACTGGCCGGCCACAGCCTCGGCGAATACAGCGCGCTGGTCGCCGCCGGCGTGCTGTCGCCGGCCGACGCCGCGCGCCTGGTGCGCCTGCGCGGCCAGCTGATGCAGGACGCCGCACCCGCCGGTACCGGCGCGATGGCGGCGGTGCTGGGCGCGGACGATGCGCTGGTGGCCGAGGTCTGCGAGGCGGCGTCCGGTCGCGAGGTCGTGGTGCCGGCCAATTTCAACTCGCCGGGGCAAATCGTGATCGGCGGCCATTGCGCCGCGGTCGACAAGGCGCTGGTCGCGCTGGCCGAGCGCGGCGTGCGCAAGGCGGTGAAGCTCGCCGTCAGCGTGCCGTCGCACACCCCGCTGATGCGCGAAGCCGCCGACAGGCTGGCCGTCGCGATGGCCGACATCCGCTGGTCCGCGCCGGAGCTGCCGGTGGTGCAGAACGTCGACGCCCGGGTGCACGAAGGCACCGACGCGATCCGCGACGCGCTGGTGCGGCAGCTCTACCTGCCGGTGCAGTGGACCGGTTGCGTGCAGGCGCTGGTGGCCGGTGGCGCCAGCCGGATCGCGGAATGCGGGCCGGGCAAGGTGCTGGCCGGCCTGGTCAAGCGCATCGACAAGTCGATCGACGCGCGTGCGATCGGCACCTTGGCCGACTTCGACGCCGCGCTGGCCGACTGGAAGTAACCACGAACCCGTAGGACGGCATCAGTCGCGGTTGGAAGTCGGTTCGCCCGACCCAATCATCCGATCGCGGCCAAAGCCGCCCCTGGCAACGCAGGAAGGAAACCCACATGAGCAACTTGCCCCTCAGCGGCGAAATCGCCCTCGTCACCGGCGCCAGCCGCGGCATCGGCGCCGCGATCGCCGACGAACTCGCCGCCCAGGGCGCGACCGTCATCGGCACCGCCACCTCCGAGTCCGGCGCCGCCGCGATCGGCGAGCGGCTGGCCGGGCAGGGCGGTCACGGCCGCGTGCTCGACGTCGCCGACCCCGCCTCGATCGAGGCGCTGATCGACGGCATCGGCAAGGAATTCGGCGCGGTCTCGATCCTCGTCAACAACGCCGGCATCACCCGCGACAACCTGCTGATGCGCATGAAGGACGAGGACTGGCAGGCGATCATCGACACCAACCTGACCAGCGTCTACCGCACGTCCAAGGCGGTGATGCGCAACATGATGAAGGCGCGCAAGGGCCGCATCGTCAACATCGCCTCGGTGATCGGCGTGACCGGTAATGCCGGACAGGCCAACTATGCCGCGGCCAAGGCCGGCATCATCGCCTTCAGCAAGTCGCTGGCGAAGGAGATCGGTTCGCGCGGGGTGACGGTCAATGTCGTCGCGCCGGGCTTCATCGACACCGACATGACCCGTTCGCTGCCCGGCGACGCCAAGGACGCGATGCTGGGCCAGATCGCGCTGGGCCGTTTCGGCGAGCCGGCGGACATCGCCCGCGCGGTGGCGTTCCTGGCCGGCCCGTCGGCTGCCTACATCACCGGCGAGACCCTCCACGTCAACGGCGGCATGCACATGGCGTGAGGCCCCCGAAAGGCCCCGCGCAGGACCCAGGTTACTGAGGCGAAAGGACTTTTGCGGATACTCGCAAGTCGCCCGATTCCACTACACTATTCCATCGAATATCCCGTCCGGGAGGAGTAAACAGCAATGAGCAGCATCGAAGAGCGCGTCAAGAAGATCGTGGTTGAGCAGCTGGGCGTGAAGGAAGATGAAGTCACCAACAACGCCTCCTTCGTCGACGACCTGGGCGCCGACTCGCTCGACACGGTCGAGCTGGTGATGGCGCTCGAGGAAGAGTTCGAGTGCGAGATCCCGGACGAAGAGGCGGAGAAGATCACCTCGGTCCAGCAGGCCATCGACTACGTCAAGGCGCACGTCAAGTCGTAATCCTGCCGACGGGGCGCCGTCGCGGACGACCGGGGGTTTCCCGGCGTCGCCGGTCGCCCCCGAGCCACAGACCGGGGCCGCATCGTGCGGCCCTGCGTCTTTCCGGCGCCGGCGGATCGGCATAGAACGCAAGCCGCCATCGAACACAACCAGGCGCCCCCGCCGGCCGCTGGCCGCAGGCGCCCGCAAGCGGAGTCATCCATGACCAATCGTCCTGCCTTCAACCGGCGCGTGGTGGTGACCGGCCTCGGCATCGTCTCGCCGCTGGGCAACGACCTGGCCAGCAGCTGGGACGGCATCGTCAACGGCCGCTCGGGCATCGGCCCGCTCACGCATTTCGACGCCACCGGCTTCACCACGCGGATCGCCGGCGAGGTGCGCGACTTCGACGTCACCCGCTGGGTGTCGGCCAAGGACGCGCGCAAGATGGACCCCTTCATCCACTACGGCGTCGCCGCCTCGATGATGGCGATGGAGGACGCCGGCCTGGTGGTCGACGACTCCAATGCCGAGCGCATCGGCGCGCTGATCGGCTCGGGTATCGGCGGCATCCTCGGCATCGAGGAGCAGACCGTCAAATACGCCGAGGGCGGCCCGCGCAAGATCTCGCCGTTCTACGTGCCCAGCACCATCATCAACATGCTGCCCGGGCAGGTCTCGCTGCTGACCGGCATCAAGGGGCCGAACTTCTCCGCCGTGTCGGCCTGCGCAACCTCCAACCATTCGATCGGCATGGCGATGCGCATGATCCAGTACGGCGACGCCGACGTGATGATCGCCGGCGGTGCCGAGCGCGGTTCCTCGCCGACCTCGGTTGGCGGCTTCTGCGCAATGAAGGCGATGTCGACCCGCAACGACGACCCGACCGCCGCCAGCCGCCCGTGGGACAAGGACCGCGACGGCTTCGTGCTCGGCGACGGCGCCGGCATCCTCGTGCTGGAGGAGTACGAGCGGGCGAAGGCCCGCGGCGCGCGCATCTACTGCGAACTGGCCGGCTTCGGCGCCAGCTCCGACGCTTTCCACATGACCGCGCCGAGCGAGAACGGCGAAGGCCCCGCGCGCTGCATGGCGATGGCCTTCAACGACGCCGGCATCAACCCCGACCAGGTCGACTACCTCAACGCGCACGGCACCTCCACGCCGCTGGGCGACCTCGCCGAGACGCTGGCGATCAAGCGCGCGCTGGGCGACCACGCCTACCGCACGATGGTCAGCTCGACCAAGTCGATGACCGGCCACCTGCTGGGCGCGGCCGGCGGCGCCGAGGCGATCTTCTCGGTGCTGGCGCTGCACCACGGCATCATCCCGCCGACGATCAACCTCGACGAGGCGGGCGATGGCTGCGACCTCGACTACGTGCCCAACACCGCGCGCGAGAAGACGATCGACGTCGCGGTGTCCAACGGCTTCGGCTTCGGCGGCACCAACGGCACGCTGGTGTTCCGCCGCCTCTGACAGGCCGGCGCCTCCCGCCCGCGTCACGCCGGCGGGAGTGCGCCGTCCCGTGTGGCGCCGTGCCGTCGCCCGTGATGGAAGCACCGTGACATGTTGCTGACGCGCCCGATCCCATCCCAGGTCGACCTGCTCGACCTCCAACGCCACGCGCCGGCGCGCTATCGGCTGCTGCTGGAGTCGAGCGCGCACGGCACCGCGCAGGGCCGCTGGGACCTGCTGCTGGTGGCCGACGGCGGCGAGCTGCGGTTGGGCCGCGACGGCCTGACCCGTGACGGCGCGGGCGAGGTGGTCGACGGCGATTTCCTCGATGCGCTGGACCGCGAGTGGCGCGCGCTGCAGGTGCCGCGCGACGAACCGCGCTGGCCGTTCCGCGGTGGCTGGGCGCTGCTGCTGGGGTACGAACTCGCAGGACAGGTCGAGCGGGTGCTGCAGTTGCCGGCGGCCGCGGGTTCCGTGCCGGTCGCGCTGGCGATCCGTTGCCCGGCGGCGGTGCTGCGCGACCACGCCACCGGCGAGTGCACGGCGATCGCCGAGCCGGGACATGCGACGTTGCTCGACGCGATTCAACGCGACGCCGCCGAAGCGGGGCTGCCGCCGCTGCCGCCGTGGCAACCGCCCGCCGCGATCGAGGAGGACCCGCCGGCGCGCTACACCGACGGCGTGGCCCGCGTGCTGGACTACCTGGTCGCCGGCGACGTGTTCCAGGCCAATCTTTCCCGCGCGTGGCAGGCGCATTTCCGCCAGCCGCTGCCGCCGGCCGCGCTGTTCCAGCGGTTGCGCGAGAACAACCCCGCGCCGTTCGCCGGCCTGCTCTCCGGCGGCGGTGAAGGCTGGGCGGTCGTCAGCGCCTCGCCCGAACGGCTGGTGTCGGTGCGCGGCGACCTGGTCGAGACCCGTCCGATCGCCGGCACCCGCCCGCGCACCCCGGGCGACGACGACAGCGCCCGCATCGGTGAGCTGGTCGGCCACCCCAAGGAGCGCGCCGAACACGTGATGCTGATCGACCTGGAGCGCAACGACCTCGGCCGCGTCTGCGTGCCCGGCAGTGTCGAGGTCGACGAGTTGATGACGGTCGAGAGCTACGCCCACGTCCACCACATCGTCAGCAACGTGCGCGGTCGGTTGCGCGACGGCGTTACGCCGGGCCAACTGGTCCGTGCGACCTTCCCCGGTGGCACCATCACCGGCTGTCCGAAGGTGCGCTGCATGCAGGTCATCGCCGAGCTGGAGGGCGTCGGCCGCGGCGCCTACACCGGTGCGTTCGGCTGGCTCAACCGCGACGGCGACCTCGATCTCAACATCCTGATCCGCAGCGCCGAGCTAGAGGACGACGCTACGGGCGGCAGCACGCTGCGGTTCCGCACCGGCGCCGGCATCGTCGCCGACTCCGATCCGCAGCGCGAGCTCGACGAGACCCGCGCCAAGGCACGCGGCATGCTGCGCGCGCTCGGCGTCGAATAGCGGGCGGCGGCGCATGGGCGGATCGGACTGGCGGGTATTCGGCGACGCGGGCGAACTTCGCGGCATCGAGCCCGGCGACCGCGGGCTGGCCTACGGTGACAGCCTGTTCGAGACCATGCGCGCGCACCGCGGCGACGTGCCGTGGTGGGACGCGCACTGGGACCGCCTGCAACTCGGCGCGGCGCGGCTCGGCATCCGGCTGCCGGTGCAGGCACGGGTCCGCGAACAGGCCTGTGCACTGCTCGAAGGTGCCGACGCGGTGCTGCGCCTGCAGGTCACGCGCGGCGTCGGCGGACGGGGCTACGCACCGCCGAAAGATGCCCGGCCGAACTGGATCCTCGCGCGCCATCCGTTGCCGCCGGCGCCGCCGGTCGCCGGCCTGCACCTGCGCTGGTGCACGACGCGCCTCGCGCTGCAGCCGGCGCTGGCCGGAATCAAGCATGGCAACCGGCTCGAACAGGTCCTCGCCCGAGCCGAATGGGATGCTCCCGACGCCGTCGATCCGGCCGCCGACGACGGGCTCATGTGCAGCACCGACGGCGACGTCGTCGGTGCGACTGCCGCCAACCTGTTCGTGCTGGCGGATGGGCGCTGGAGCACCCCGCCGGTCGACCGTTGTGGCGTGGCGGGCGTCGCGCGCCGCTGGCTGCTCGATCATTTCGACATCGAACAGCGTCGACTGGCGCCGGCCGATGTCGAAACCGCGGACGCCGTCGTACTGAGCAATGCGGTGCGCGGTATCCTGCCGGTCGCGCGACTGGGCGAGCGCCGCTGGCCGCTCCACCCGCAGGTCCGGGAATGGCGGCAGCGCCTGGCCCGGGCCCATCCCGCGTTCCCGCCGATTGCCCCGGAGATGCCGTGAGCCGTATCCGCAAGAGCCGTTTCGGCCTGCTGTTCGTGTTGTTGCTGGTCGCCGCCGGCGCGGTCGCGTGGTGGGCGTGGCAGCGCTACACGGCGTTTGCCGACGCGCCGCTGGCGGGGCTGGAGCAGGGCGACAGCATCGTGGTCGAGCGCGGCGATTCCTTCCCGGTCGTGATCGGCAAGCTGCGCGAGGCCGGCGTGCGCGAGGGCGAGGCGGCCGAGTGGCGCCTGCTCGCCCGCCAGCTCGGTGCGGCGTCCAGCCTGCACGTCGGCGAGTACGCGCTGGTCCCCGGCACCACCCCGCGCGAACTGCTGGTGGCGATGCGCGAGGGCGACACCATCCAGCACCGCTTCACCATCGTCGAAGGCTGGAATATCCGCGAGTTGCGTGCCGCGCTGGCCGCGGCCGACCCGCTGGAGCACGAATCCGCCGACCTCGACAACGACGCCCTGATGGCGGCGCTCGGCCACCCGGACCAGCACCCCGAGGGCCGCTTCCTGCCCGAGACCTACCTGTACACCCGCGGCGACAGCGACCTCGACCTGCTGCGCCGCGCCCACGCCGCTTCCGCGCGCGCGCTTGCCGCCGCATGGGAAGACCGCGACCCGGACACCCAGCTCAAGTCCCCGTACGAGATGCTGATCCTCGCCTCGATCGTCGAGAAGGAGACCGGCATCGCCGCCGAGCGGCCGCAGATCGCCGGCCTGTTCGAGCGCCGGCTGAAGATCGGCATGCGCCTGCAGACCGACCCGACCGTGATCTACGGCATCGGCGAGGACTACGACGGCAACATCCGCCGCAGTCACCTGACCACCGACACCCCGTACAACACCTACACCCGCGCCGGCCTGCCGCCGACACCGATCGCGATGCCCGGCGTCGACGCGCTGCAGGCGGTCGCCAACCCGGCGGACGGCAGCGCTCTGTACTTCGTCGCGATCGGCGACGGCAGCGGCCGCCACCTGTTCGCCGACACCCTCGCCGAACACCAGGCCAACGTGCGCAAGTACCTGCGCAACTACCGCCAGAACACCCGGGACGCGCAGTGACACTGCAGGTGCGGCCGCGGCTGGTGACGCTCGAGGGCGGCGAGGGTGCGGGCAAGTCGACCGTCCTGGTCGCCCTGCGCGACGCGCTCGAGGCCGCCGGCGAAGAGGTGGTCTGCACCCGCGAACCCGGTGGCACACCGCTGGCCGAGCGGATCCGCGCGTTGCTGCTGGACACTCCGTCGGCCGCCAACGGCCACGAGGTCCCGGCGCCGGGGACCGAACTGCTGCTGATGTTCGCCGCGCGCGCCCAGCATGTGCACCGGACCATCGAGCCCGCACTCGCCCGCGGCGCGTGGGTGATCAGCGACCGCTTCACCGATGCCAGTTTCGCCTACCAGGGTGCCGCGCGTGGCGGCGACCCGCGTTTCATCGCCGAGCTCGAGCGCAACGTCGTCGGCATCCGGCCCGGGCTGACCCTGCTGCTGGACGTGCCGGTCGACATCGGCCTGGCGCGGGCACGCGGCCGCGGCGGGGTGGACCGGATCGAGTCCGAGGCCGACGACTTCTTCCAGCGCGTGCGCGAGGCCTATCTGGAGCGCGCCCGCGCCGAGCCCGACCGGATCCGCGTGATCGACGCGCGCCAGCCGGCCGATGCGGTGGCGGCCGAGGCGGTCGCGCTGCTGCACGCGCACCGCGGGGGCGCACGGTGAACACGGCGTTCGCCCCGTGGCAGCAGGCGGTCTACGAGCAGATGGCCGGCGCGCTTGATGCCGGTCGACTCGGCCACGGCCTGATGTTCCAGGGCCCGGCCCGGCTGGGCAAGATCGCCGTGGCCGAACGGCTTGCCCGCCGCGTGCTGTGCACCGACCGCCGCGGCGACGGCGAGCCCTGCGGCCAGTGCCGCGACTGCCGGCTGCTGGACGCCGGCTCGCACCCCGACTTCCAGAAGGTGTCGTTCATCCCGACCCGCGACGGCACGAAGTTGCGCACCGAGATCGTGATCGAGCAGATCCGCCGGCTGTCGGAACAGCTCGCGCTGACGCCGCAGTACGGCGTCGCCCAGGTCGCGATCATCGACCCGGCGGACGCGATCAACCCGTCGGCCGCCAACGCGCTGCTCAAGACGCTGGAGGAGCCCGTGCCCGGCCGCTACCTCTGGCTGGTCACCGCCTATCCCGGCCGCCTGCCGGCGACCATCCGCAGCCGCTGCCAGAAGTTCGAGTTCCGGCTGCCACCGCGCGAACAGGCGCTGGCGTGGCTGCAGGCGCAGGGCCACGGCGCTGCCGTCGCCACCGATGCGCTGGATGCGGCCCGCGGCCACCCGGGGCTGGCCCACGGCTGGATCGAAGGCGGCGAGCTTGGGCTGCGCCGCGAAGTGCGCGCGGACCTCGACGCCATCACCGCCGGCCGGCTCGCGGTGGTCGCGACCGCGCAACGCTGGGTCGCCGACGAGCACGCCGACCTGCGCCTGCGTTTCGCCGCCGACCTGGCGGTCGAGGCCGCGGCCAATCGCTTGACCGACCCCATGCGCGCGCGCAGTCTGGCCGCGTGGTTCGACCGCGCCAACCGCGCACGCGACCTGCTGCGCACCACCGTGCGCGCCGACCTGGTCGTGGTCGAACTGCTGATGGCCTGGCGCGCCGGCGAAAGCAAGCACGCAACGAAACACGCAACGACGAGGCAGGGGATCGACGCATGAATGCAGGTGGCGCCCGCCAGGGCATCCTGTCGCTGGCAGTGAAGGACAAGGCGTCGCTGTACAACGCCTACATGCCGTACATCAAGCACGGCGGCATCTTCGTGCCGACGCCCAAGCGCTACTTCCTCGGCGACGAGGTGTTCCTGTTGCTGACGCTGCCCGAGTCCGGCGAGCGCCTGCCGGTGGCGGGCAAGGTGGTCTGGGTGACGCCGGCCGGCGCGCAGGGCAACCGCCCTGCCGGCATCGGCGTGCAATTCGGCGACACCGCCGAGGGCGAGGCGGTCAAGGGCAAGATCGAGGCGCTGCTGGCCGGCCTGCTCAACGCCGAGCGCCCGACCCACACGATGTAACCGACGCGCTCAGCGCAGCGCCGGCGCGTCCCAGCCCGGCCGCGGCGCAAAGCGCTCGCCGTGGCGCGCCTGCAACTGCCTCAGGCGCTCCACCAGCGCGTCGGCGCCGGTCTCGCGGATGTACTGGATCGGGCCGCCGCGGAACGGGGCGAACCCGGTGCCGAAGATCACACCGGCATCCAGCAGGTCGGCATCGGCCACCACGCCGTCGTGCAGGCAGGCCACCGCCTCGTTGAGCAACGGCAGGATCAGGCGGTCCTGCAGGTCGTCCGGCGCCTTGTAGTGCTCCGGCAGCTCCGGCTTGACCGGCTTGCCTTCCTCCCACTTGTACAGGCCCTGGCCGTCCTTCTTGCCGCGCTTGCCGGGCTCGGCGCCACCGGCCAGCGCCGCCGGCACCTGCAGGCCGAGGAACGGCGACAGCTCCGCGCCGACGCCGGCCGCCACGTCCAGCCCGACCGTGTCGACCAGTTCGATCGGCCCCATCGGCATGCCGAACTTCACCGCCGCCTGGTCGATCGCCTTGCCGGGGATGCCCTCGGAATACGCGGTCACCGCCTCCAGCATGTAGGGGAACAGCACCCGGTTGACCAGGAAGCCCGGCGTGCCCGCCACTGGAACCGGCAGCTTGCCGATCGCCTTGCAGAATGCCGCGAGCCGTGCCTCGGTGTCGGCGCCCATCGCGTCGTGGCGGACGATCTCCACCAGCGGCATCAGCGCGACCGGGTTGAAGTAGTGCAGCCCGCCGAACTGCGCCGGCCGCTGCACGCCCTCGCGCAGCTCGGTCAGCGGGATCGACGAAGTGTTGCTGGTCAGCAGCGCGTCGGGCTTCATCCGCGGCTCGACCGCGGCGTAGAGCTCGCGCTTGGCGTCGGCGCGCTCGATGATCGCCTCGATCACCAGGTCGGCGCTGGCGGCGCCGTCGCCGGCGAGGTCGCTCTTGAGCCGCGCCGCGACCGCCGGGCGCCCGGTTTCGTCCTTCACCTTCTTCGCGAACAGTTCGCCGGCGCGGTTCATCGCGGTGTCGATGAAGCGCTGCTCGCGGTCGTTGAGGGTGACCTCGAACCCCTTGTAGGCGGACCACGCGGCGATGTCCCCGCCCATCACGCCGGCGCCGACCACGTGCACGCGGTTGATGCCGTGGTCGCGGCCGGCCACGCCCTTGAGCCGCTCCTGCAGGAAGAACACCCGGATCAGGTTGCGCGCGGTCGGGGTCGAGGCCAGCTTCGCCACCGACCTGCGCTCGGCCGCGAGCTTGCGCGCGGTGCCGCCGCCGGTGTTCTTCCACGTGTCGATCAGCGCGTACGGCGCAGGGTAGTGCTCCTTGCGGGCCTTGCGCGCGACCTGCTTGAGCGTCATCGGCGCGATGACCCGCCGCGCCGGCCAGGTGTTGGTCGCCCAGCCCATGAAGCGCTGCTTGAACGGCCGCTGCCGGCCCTTCAACGCCAGCGACGCGGCGCTGTCGACCAGCACCGCCTTCTCGACCACCTTGTCGACCAGCCCGTTGGCGCGCGCCGCCGACGCCGAAAGCGTGCGGCCGGTCAGCATCATGTCGAGCGCCGCGGGCGCACCGATCAGCCTGGGCAGGCGCACGCTGCCGCCCCAGCCCGGGTAGATGCCGAGCTTCACCTCGGGCAGGCCAATCCGGGTCGAGCCGTCCTTGCTGGCGACGCGGTAGTCGCAGGCCAGCGCCAGTTCGGTGCCGCCGCCCATGCAGAAGCCGTGGATCGCGGCGACGGTCGGGCAGGGCAGTTCGGACAGGCGCTGGAATACCTGCTGCCCGCGCTGCAGCGCACCGCCGACGTTGCCGGTGGCGTCGAGGCCCTGGAACTCCTTGATATCGGCGCCGGCGATGAAGCCGCTGTCCTTGGCCGAGCAGAACACCACGCCCCTGGGCGGGTCGATCGCCAGGCGCTCCAGCACGCCATCCAGTTCGATCAGCACGTCCTGCGACAGCGCGTTGACCGACTCGCCGGCGCGGTCCAGCGCCACCACCATCACGCCGTCGGGGCGGAGCTCGGCGCGCCAGTGGGTCAGTCGAAGACCGTCGAGGGTCGGCAGCGCGGTGTCGGGGGAGGCCATTGCGGCACCATCCGTTCAGGTATGGGTCAAGCCGCTATCATCCCGAGGTTGTTCGGCGGGCGTCAAATGACGGGCGTCGCGTCGGGCAGGCGCGCGGTGGCGGGTGACTCCCGGCGGTTGCGGGCACCGGCGGGCGCCCCAATCCTTGCTCTCGTGAACTTTTCCCCGACAGGGTTGTCCCATTGTTCGGCCATGGCCGAGCTGACAGGAGCGCCGGCGCGCGAGATGGCCGAGAACAGGTTGGACCAGGAGTTGGACCAGGCGCTGGTCCGGCGTGCGCAGCGAGGCGACAGCACCGCGTTCGATGCACTGGTGCGCAAGTACCAGCACCGCATCATCGGGTTGATCGGGCGCTACGTCGCCGACTGGAGCGAATGCCAGGACGTGGCCCAGGACACCTTCGTGCGCGCCTACCGGGCGCTGCCGAACTTCCGCGGCGACGCGCAGTTCTACACATGGTTGCACCGGATCGCAGTGAACACCGCCAAGAACCACCTCGTCGCCCAGAACCGCCGCCCGCCGACCGACGACATCGACGTCGGCGACGCCGAGCAGTTCGACACCGCCACCCGCCTGCGCGACACCGACACCCCCGAGCGCGAGCTCATGCGCCGGCAGGTGGAACAAACGGTGATGCGCGTGGTCGAAGGGCTGCCCGGGGAGCTGCGCGACGCCATCAGCATGCGCGAGGCCGAAGGGCTGAGTTACGAGGAGATCGCCCAGCGGATGGGGTGCCCGATCGGCACGGTGCGGTCCCGGATCTTCCGGGCGCGCGAGGCGATCGACAACGAATTGCGCCCGCTGCTCGATCCCGGTGATCACGCGGACGCCGAGCACAACAGCCGGGAGCGGAACCAGTGATGTCGAATCCTTCCCACCACGACAACGAGCGCGAATCCCTGAGCGCGCTGTTCGACGGCGAACTGCACGGCGATGCCGCGCGGTTCGCGTTGAAGCGGCTGGATCACGACCGCGACTGGCGCGAGGCTTGTGGCCGCTGGCAGCTGGCCGGCGACGTGCTGCGGGGCCGGGCGACGGTGATGGCGCCGGCCGGCTTCGCCGAACGCGTGGCCGCGGCGCTGGACGAGGTGCCGGTCGCCGGCGCCGCCGCGATCGCGGGCGGCGGGATTGGCGTGGGGACCGGTGCCCGCGTCGGCACGCGCAGCCGTCGCCGCTGGGCCGGCGGTGCGGCGCTGGCCGCATCGGTCGCGCTGGCAGCGCTGTTCGTGAGCCGGCCGACAGTCGCGCCGGGGCCGGACGCGCTGCCGGCGACGCCGCTGGCCGCTGCCCCAGCGACTGTTCCGGCGGACGATTCCACGGGGGCGATGCCATCACTGGTGGCCGCCGCGCCCGACGCCGCCCCGGACCAGGCGCCCGCCGATGCGATGCCGGCGCCGATGGAGTCCCCCGCGCAATCGCCTTCCGCCGCCATTGCCCTGGCCGGGACCGCGGTCGCCGTCGTGGAAACGCCGCGCCGCATCGCCGAGCGCCGCGCCCGGGCCGCGGCCGCCACCAGTGCGACCATCCGCGAAGCCCTCGACCCGCAGCCGCTCGACCCGCAGGCCGCGCTCGCCGCGGCCGCGCCGGCCGGCAGCGACGCCGACACCCTCTGGCCGTTCCTGCCGCAGGGCGAGATCGTCACCCGCCCGTGGCCGCGCGCGACCCTGCGGGACGACCCGCGCGACGCCTTCACCGCCAGCTTCGGCGACACGCCGTCGCCGTCGTTCTATCCCTTTGAACCCGAACAGCTCGACGCCGGGATGTCCAGCGCCGACGACGCCAGCAACTGGCCGCGTCGCTGAGCGCCCGGGCCGCCGGCGGGCGCGCACGCCGGCCACCGCATCCGGCGTGCGGGCGTGGCGCCGGCACCACCTTCCCCTCGCAATCCATGAGGCCGATTCCATGAACCGACCGATCCGCTCCATTGCCCTGCTCGGCGTGCTTGCCGCGGCCATGCCCGTTGCCTGCACCGCCCAGCAATCGCCGACCGTCGCGGCCGCGGCGTCCTCGCAGGCGGTGACCCCGCCGACCGCCGCGCCGATCGTGACCGGCCTGCCGGACTTCACCCGGCTGGTCGAGCGGGTCGGGCCGGCGGTGGTCAACATCAGCGCCCGGATCGCGCCGCCGGAGCGCGACCCGCGTTCGCAGATGCCGCCGGGGTTCGAGGACTTCCTGCGCCGGTTCGGCATGCCGATGCCGGGCGTGCCGGATGGCCCGCGTGGTGGCGGCACGTCGCTGGGCAGCGGTTTCATCATTTCCGACGACGGCTACGTGCTGACCAACCACCACGTCATCAACGGTGCCGACGAGGTCACCGTGACCCTGTCGGACCGCCGCGAGTTCAAGGCCGAGGTGGTCGGCAGCGACGAGCAGTACGACGTCGCCCTGCTCAAGATCGACGCCGACGACCTGCGCTGGCTGCGTGCCGGCCAGTCCAGCGGGTTGCAGCCGGGGCAATGGGTGGTCGCGATCGGCTCGCCGTTCGGGCTCGACCACTCGGTCACCGCCGGCATCGTCAGCGCGGTCGGCCGCTCCAACCCGTACGCCGGCCAGCAGTACGTGCCGTTCATCCAGACCGACGTGGCGATCAACCGCGGCAACTCCGGCGGCCCGCTGCTCAACACCTCGGGCGAGGTGGTCGGCATCAACTCGCAGATCTTCAGCAACTCCGGCGGCTACATGGGCGTCAGCTTCGCGATCCCGATCGACCTGGCGATGAACGCGGTCGAGCAGATCAAGGAGACCGGCGAGGTGCGCCGCGGGATGCTCGGCGTCAACATCCAGGCGATCAGTCCGGAGATGGTGAAGGCGATGGGCCTGCCCGACAGTCGCGGCGCGATCGTCTCCAACGTGCAGCCCGGCAGTGCCGCCGAAAAGGCCGGGATCCGCCGCATGGACGTGATTCGCGCCTTCAACGGCACCCGCATCAACGACGCCAGCGACCTGCCGCCGATCGTCGGCGCGGTGGCGCCGGGCAGCAAGGCGACGGTCGAAGTGCTGCGCGACGGCGACACCAGGCGGCTGGACCTGGTGGTGGGTGCCGAAAGCGCCCGCGGCGGCATCGCCCGGGCCGCGACGGACGATGGCCGCGGTGCCAGCGAGGCACCGTCCGGCGCCAACGCGCTGGGCATGACCGCGCGCGAACTCGATGCCGGTACCCGCCAGCGCCTCGGCGTGGCGGGGCAGGAAGGCGTGCTGCTGGCCGCGGTCGACCCGGAGATCACCCGCGAGAGCGGCGTGCGCCCCGGTGACGTGGTGCTGCAGGTCGGGCGCGACACGGTGTCCAGCCCGGCGGCGTTCAACCGCGCGCTGTCCGGTGTGAAGCCCGGCGACACGGTGATGCTGCTGGTCTCGCGCGAGGGTTCCAGCCAGTTCGTGGCGGTAACCGCGCCGGCCGACTGAGGCGGTGGCGGGGCGGCTCCGGGATTGCCCCGGGGCCGTCAGGGCCGGCCATCCGCTGTGCGATAATCGCGCGTTAACTTGACCCGGCCCGAGCCCGCCGCCCCGCATGCAGCAGATCCGCAATTTCTCCATCATCGCCCACGTCGACCACGGCAAGTCGACGCTGGCCGACCGCATCATCCACCTGTGCGGCGGCCTGACCGAGCGCGAGATGGAAGCGCAGGTGCTCGACAACAACCCGATCGAGCGCGAGCGCGGCATCACCATCAAGTCGCAGTCCGTGTCGCTGCCGTACACCGCGCGCGACGGCCAGACCTATTACCTCAACTTCATCGACACCCCGGGCCACGTCGACTTCAGCTACGAGGTCAGCCGCTCGCTGGCGGCCTGCGAGGGCGCGCTGCTGGTGGTCGACGCCGCCCAGGGCGTCGAGGCGCAGTCGGTCGCCAACTGCTACACCGCGGTGGAGCAGGGGCTGGAAGTGGTACCGGTGCTCAACAAGATCGACCTGCCGACCGCCGACATCGACCGTGCCAAGGCCGAGATCGAGGCGGTGATCGGCATCGATGCGTCCGACGCGGTCGCGGTCAGCGCCAAGACCGGTCTCAACGTGCAGGACGTGCTGGAGGCGATCGTCACCCGCATCCCGCCGCCCAAACCGCGTGACACCGACAAGCTGCAGGCGCTGATCATCGACTCGTGGTTCGACAACTACCTCGGCGTGGTGTCGCTGGTGCGCGTCATGCAGGGCGAGATCAAGCCCGGCGACAAGATCCTGGTCATGTCGACCGGCCGCACCCACCAGGTCGACAACGTCGGCGTGTTCACCCCCAAGCGCAAGGAGCTGGCAAAGCTCGGCGCGGGCGAGGTCGGCTGGATCAACGCCAGCATCAAGGACGTGCACGGCGCGCCGGTCGGCGACACCCTCACCCTGGCCGCCGACCCGGCGCCCAAGCCGCTGCCGGGCTTCCAGGAGATGCAGCCGCGCGTGTTCGCCGGCCTGTTCCCGGTCGACGCCGAGGACTACCCCGACCTGCGCGAGGCGCTGGAGAAACTGCGCCTCAACGACGCCGCGCTGCGCTTCGAGCCGGAGTCCTCCGAGGCGATGGGCTTCGGCTTCCGCTGCGGCTTCCTCGGCATGCTGCACATGGAGATCGTGCAGGAGCGGCTGGAACGCGAGTACGACCTCAATCTCATCACCACCGCCCCGACCGTGGTCTACGAGGTGCTGAAGACCGACGGCGAAGTGGTCTCGCTCGACAACCCGGCCAAGCTGCCGCAGAGCAACCTGGTCGAGGAGGTCCGCGAGCCGATCATCCGCGCCAACATCCTCACGCCGCCGGACTACGTCGGCAACGTGATCACCCTGTGCGAGGAGAAACGCGGCACCCAGATCGGCATCACCTACATGGGCCAGCAGGTGCAGATCAGCTACGAACTGCCGATGGCCGAGGTGGTGCTGGACTTCTTCGACCGGCTCAAGTCGGTGTCGCGGGGCTACGCCTCGCTGGACTACCACTTCCTGCGCTTCCAGGCCGGTCCGTTCGTGCGGGTGGACACGCTGATCAACGGCGACAAGGTCGACGCGCTCAGCATCATCACCCACCGCTCGCACGCCGACCGCCGCGGCCGCGACCTGACCGAGCGGATGCGCGAGCTGATCCCGCGGCAGATGTTCGACGTCGCCATCCAGGCCGCGATCGGCTCGCAGATCATCGCCCGCTCCACGGTCAAGGCGATGCGCAAGAACGTGCTGGCCAAGTGTTACGGTGGCGACATCTCGCGCAAGAAGAAGCTGCTCGAAAAGCAGAAGGCCGGCAAGAAGCGGATGAAGCAGGTCGGCAGCGTCGAAATCCCGCAGGAAGCGTTCCTCGCGGTCCTGCAGGTCGACAACAAATAAGGAAGCCGCATGCGCTGGTTTGAAATCGCCCTGGTGGTGCTGACCCTGGTCACCGGCCTGGTCTGGCTGCTCGACAAACTGGTCCTGGCCAAGCGCCGCAGCGCCCGCGCCGGGCTGCTGGAGGACGGCGAGGAGCCCTGGTATGTCGACTACTCCAAGGCGTTCTTCCCGGTGCTGCTGGTGGTGCTGGTGCTGCGCAGCTTCGTCGCCGAGCCGTTCCGCATCCCGTCCAACTCGATGATGCCGACCCTGCTGACCGGCGACTTCATCCTGGTCAACAAGTTCGCCTACGGGCTGCGGCTGCCCATCACCAACACCAAGTTCGTCGACATCGGCGAGCCCGAGCGCGGCGACGTGGTGGTGTTCCGCCCGCCGCACCATCCGGACCAGGACTGGATCAAGCGCGTGATCGGCCTGCCGGGTGACCGCATCGCCTATTTCGACAACCAGGTGCACGTCAACGGCGAGCCGGTGGCCTACGAGTCGCTCGGCACCTACCAGGGCGTCGACAGCGGTATCGAGATGACCGGCGCCGAGGAACTGGTCGAGCAGTTGCCGGGCCGCCCGCACCGGGTGCTGGAGCGCAGCTCGCTGCCGTTCGTCGACCCCGGCCAGGGCGAGTGGGTGGTGCCGGCCGGTCACTATTTCGTGATGGGCGACAACCGCGACAACAGCGAGGACAGCCGATACTGGGGCTTCCTGCCGGAGCGGAACCTGCGCGGCAAGGCGTTCCTGATCTGGATGCATATCGACGGGGGGGTCGACTTCTCCCGGATCGGCGAGAGCATCCAATAACACCCGGTTTGCGGCATCATCGCAGCCGGCATCGAGTCCCAGGGGAAAGCGGATGAAGCGTAACCAAGGTGGCATGACCCTCATCGGGTTCATCATCGTGCTGGCCGTCGCCGGCGTGTTCATCTACACCGGGATGAAGGTGATCCCGATGTATTCCGAGTACTACGCGGTCCGGCAGGCGCTTGAAGGGCTGTCGAAGGAGCCGGAGATCGTCAACAAGAGCCCGGCCGAGATCCAGGACCTGTTCTTCCGCCGGCTGTACATCAGCTACGCCGAGAACGTGAAGCCGGCCAACGTGAAGATCGCCCGCAAGGACGCCGGCTACCTGATGACGGTGAACTACGAGGTCCGCAAGCCGCTGATCGCCAACCTCGACGTGGTCGGCAAGTTCAACACCGAGCAGGAACTGCGCCGCGGCGCGAACTGACGGCCGGCCGTGCGGATCTCCCATTCCTTTGTCCAGCCCGGGCTGCTGGCACAGGCGCTGACCCACCGCAGCGCGGGCGCACCGCACAACGAACGGCTGGAATTCCTCGGCGACGCGCTGGTCAACCTGTTCGTCGCCGAGGCGCTGTACACCCGCTGGCCGAAGGCCGACGAAGGCGCGCTGACCCGCGCCCGGGCGGAGCTCGTCCGCGAGTCCGCATTGGCACCGATCGCGCGCGAACTCGAGCTTGGCGGCCTGCTGACGCTCGGCCCCGGCGAGATGAAGTCCGGCGGCCACCGGCGCGACTCGATCCTGGCCGACGCGCTGGAAGCGGTGGTCGCGGCGATCTACCTCGATGCCGGCTTCGAAGTCTGCCGTACCGTCGTGATGCCGTGGTTCGAGGCCGCGATGGATGCGCTGCCCCCGCCGCACAAGGTCGGCAAGGACGCCAAGACGCGTCTGCAGGAATGGCTGCAGGGCCGGCAGAAGCCGCTGCCGGTCTACCAGCTGGTCGCCGAATCCGGGGAGGACCACGCCAAGACCTTCCGGGTCAGCTGCACGCTGGCGCAACCGGCGCTGGTCACCGAAGGAGAGGGCGGCTCGCGCCGCGCCGCCGAGCAGGCCGCCGCGGAAGCCGCGCTCGGAGTGATCGGGGCGGCCTGAGCGGGGCTTACAATCCCCCGCATGGATACCCCCCAACGCGCCGGCCACGTCGCCGTCATCGGCCGCCCCAACGTCGGCAAGTCGACCCTGACCAACGCACTGGTCGGGGCCAAGGTCAGCATCGTCTCGCCGCGGCCGCAGACCACCCGCCATCGCCTGCTCGGCATCGCCAGCTTCCCGCAGGGCCAGATCCTGCTGGTCGACACCCCCGGGTTGCACCGCGACCAGGGCAAATCGACCGCAACCGCGATGCACCGCTGGATGAACCGCGCCGCCCGCGGCTCGCTGGAAGGTGTCGACGCGGCGATGCTGGTGGTGCGCGCCGGCCAGTGGGACGAGGCCGACACGTTCGCCTACCAGGCGTTGCGCCAGGCCAAGGTGCCGGTGGTACTGGTGGTCAACCAGGTCGACAGGCTCAAGGACAAGACCGCGCTGCTGCCGTACCTCGCGCAGGTCAGCGAGGGGCGCGAGTTCGCCGCGGTGCATCCGGTGTCCGCGCTCAAGCGCAAGGGGCTGGAGCCGCTGGTGAATGACGTGCTGGCGCTGCTGCCGGAGCAGGCGCCGCTGTACGCCGAGGACGAGATCACCGACAAGAGCCAGCGCTTCCTCGCCGGCGAACTGGTGCGCGAGCAGTTGATGCGCCAGCTCGGCGAGGAGTTGCCGTACGCGACCACGGTCGAGATCGAGCGCTTCGTGGTCGACGGTGCGCTGCTGCGGATCGGCGCGGTGATCTGGGTCGAGCGCGACGGCCAGAAGGCGATCGTGATCGGCAAGGGCGGCGAACGCCTGCGCGAGATCGGCGCCAAGGCGCGTCAGCAGATGGAGCAGCTGTTCGGCGCCAAGGTGTTCCTGGAGACCTGGGTGCGCGTGCGCGAGGGCTGGTCCGACGACGAGGCTGCGCTGCGGGCGTTCGGCTACCACGACTGACCGCGGCCGCTGCCGGTGCGCATCACCGCCGAACCCGCCTTCGTCCTGCACGCGCGCGCGTGGCGCGAGACCAGCCTGCTGGTCGAGGTGCTGAGCCTCAACCACGGCCGGCTCGGACTGGTCGCGCGCGGGGTGCAGGGGGCGAAGCGGCATCCGTTGCGCGCCGCGTTGCAGCCGCTGCAGTCGATCCGGCTGGAGGCGGTGCAGACCGGTGAACTGGCGCAGTTGAGGTCGGCCGAGGCGGTCGACGTGGCGCCGCGACTGGCCGGCGACGCGATGCTCAGCGCCTTCTACCTCAACGAGCTGACGCTGCGGCTGACCCCGCGCGGCGACCCGCAGCAGGAACTGTTCGGTGCCTACGCGATCACCCGCGAGCGGCTGCGCGCAGCTGAGCCGCTGGGCTGGACGCTGCGGCGGTTCGAGCGCGACCTGCTCGACGCGCTGGGCTTCGGCTTCGACTGGAGCTGCGACGGTGACGGCGAGCCGGTCGACCCGGCGGCGCGCTACCGGGTCGACCCCGAGCACGGCCCGCGGCGGCTGCTCAGCGACCGCGGGCAGGCTGACCGCAGCGGTGCCGCGACCGGGCGCGCACTGCTCGACCTCGCGGCCGACCGGATGCCGGCGACGGACGATCTACCCGGTCTGCGGCGGGTGATGCGCGGCGTGCTCGCCCACCACCTGGGGCCGCGCGGTTTGAAGTCGTGGGAGATGCTGGCAGGGCTGCCGGCGGCAGTGCGCGGGCCCGGCTGACCGCGACACCGCGGACGGGTCACTCGACCGGCCGGTACTTCCACGTGGCAACTGTTTCGACCGCCGCCGACTCGAACGCGGCGATCCGCCCGGGGTCATCCGTTGCGTCCTGCAGTGCCGCCACGGCGTCCCCCAGTCGGCCCGCGCCGACGAAACCGCAGCTGGCACGGAGTTTGTGCAGTTCCGCCTGCATCCCGGCCACGTCGCCGCGCGAGGCCGCCGACTGCACGCGCGCCTGCGTGTTGGGCAGGTCGTCTGCGAACAGTGCGCGCAAGGTCTGCACGTGGGTCATGTTGCCGTTCAGTGCCGCGGCCGCGGCGGCGTCGTCCCAGACCGGACGGGTGGTGGGAGCGGCCGCAACACTGCCGATCCGTGCGCGGATCGCGGCCTGCACGGCAGTCGCCGGCAACGGCTTTACCAGCACGTCGTCGAACCCGGCCGCACGCAACGCGTCGGTGGTGGCCGGCTCGGTGCAGGCGGTGTGCGCGATCGCGGCCACGCCGGCGTGGCTCGCCCGCAGTTGCTGGAGCAACGCCGCGCCGCTGCCGTCGGGCAGGTTGGCGTCGACCAGCCACAGGTCGTGGCGCGTCGTACCACTCAGCGCCAATGCGGTCGCGACGCCGTCGGCCTCGTCCACCCGGGCCGGTGTGCCGGCGGCCGCGGCGGCGAGGAAGGCGCGGCTGGTGGGGTCGTCCTCGACCAGCAGGATCCGTGGCAGGGCGGCAGGTGTGGACGTGTCGTTCACGGCGATTCCCCGGGGTCCCGTGTGGCTGGCGCGGCGGCACGCGCTTCATCGGCGGGCGATCCCGCGCTGGGTATGCTGCCGCGATGTTCCGTCCGATCTTAACGCTGTTGTGCGCCTGCACCCTGCTAGGCGGCCTGTGCTGGCCGGGCGGGGCCGCGGCGCGCTCGGCGACGGCGCGGATCGAGCGCGTCACCAGCGCGGTCGCCACGCTCGACGGGGTGCGGGTCGACCTGCACTGGCCGGCGGGTGCCGCGCACGGTGAATTGCGGCTCCGCGCGGATCGGATGCAGGCGCCCTCGCTGGGCTACGACTTCCGCCAGCTCGACTGGCAGTGCGCGCTGCGGCGCGACGGCGACGACTGGCGGTGCGCCGGGCCGCTGCGTGGCCGCGGCGAGGTCATGCAGCTGGCCGTTTCGTTCGCGTCAGGGGCGATCGAGGGGTCGCTGTCGCAGGGGCACAGCCGGGTGGACCTGCGGCGTGATCCGGTGACGCCGGACCTGACCCGGATCAACCTGGTCGACATCCCTCTGGCGTGGACCCAGGCCGTGCTCGCGAAGGCCTGGAGCGAGGGTCGCATCACCGGCGGACGCGCCGATGCGGCGTTGTCCATCGTCGCGCCGGCCGACCAGCCGCTGCGGATCACCGGGCCGGTCGCGGTCCGTGGTGCCGGCTTCGACACGCCCGATGGCAGCATCGCCGGCGAAGGCATCGGCGCCCGGCTGGACGTCGACGCGCTGTTCGACACGCCGACCCGGGTGGCGGTGGACGGGCAGCTGCAGGGTGGCGAGATGCTGTTCGGGACGACCTACGTGTCGTTGCAGCAGCGCCCGGTCGAGGTCCGGGTCGAGGCGGTGGGCGACGACGACGGATGGCGCCTGCCGCGCATCGCCTGGAACGACCGCGGCATCCTCGAAGCCAAAGGCAGCGCGGCGTTCGGCGCCGACGCGGCCCTGCGGGCGCTGGACATGCAGCTGCGCAGCCCCGACCTCGCGCCGCTCGCGGGCGCCTACCTCGGCGGCTGGCTCGGGCTGGCCGGCCTGTCCGACATGGCGATGACCGGCGCCGCCGACGCCCACGTGGCGCTGCGCGACGGCGAGCTGCAGCAGGCGCTGCTGCAACTGCACGACGCGGACTTCGATGACGCGCGCGGCCGCTTCGCCTTTCGCGGGGTCGACGGCGACGTGCGGTTCTCGGCCGGCGTGCCGGTCGAAAGCGCGCTGCGCTGGGAGGGCGGGGCGGTGTACGGACTGGCGCTGGGTCCGGCCGGGCTGTCGTTCCGCAGCGCGGGTGGGGCGCTGGCGCTGTCGGCGCCGGTCAAGGTCCCGGTGCTCGGCGGCACGCTGCGGGTCGACCACATGCAACTGCGACCGCCGTCGGCCGGGCAGGCCACCGACCTGCGCTTCGGCCTCGCGCTCGACGGCCTGGACGTGGCGCAGCTGTCGGACGCACTCGGCTGGCCGGAGTTCACCGGCGAGCTCAGCGGCACCATCCCCGAGGCGCGCTATGCCAACGACCGGGTCGAGTTCGACGGCGGCCTGTCCATGCAACTGTTCGGCGGCGAGGTCTCGGTCGGCCAGCTGTCGATGGAGCGCCCGTTCGGCGTGCTGCCGACGCTGTCGGCCGACATCGCGTTCGACGACATCGACCTGCTGGCACTGACCGGCGCGTTCGATTTCGGCAGTATCAGCGGCAAGCTCGACGGCCGGATCGCCGACCTGCGGCTGGTCAACTGGCAGCCGGTGGCGTTCAACGCCCGGTTGCGGACCGACCGCCACCCGGGCGTGCGCCAGCGCATCAGCCAGCGTGCCGTGCAGGATCTCACCAGCGTCGGCAACGCCTCGTTCGTCGGCAGCCTGCAGGCGCAGCTGATCGGGTTCTTCGACGACTTCGGCTATTCGCGCATCGGCATCGGCTGCACACTGGCCGACGAGGTCTGCACGATGGACGGACTGGGTTCAGTGGGCGAGGGTTTTATTATCGTCCGCGGCTCCGGCCTGCCGCGGCTGACCGTGGTCGGCTACAACCGCCGGGTCGACTGGCCGACGCTGGTCGAGCGGCTGGCGGCGGTGGGCTCCGGCGACGTGGCGCCGGTGGTCGACTGACGCCGGGCACAATTTCAGGTTCCGCAACGAGGAGAGTCGCCATGCGCCGTTGGATGGGTGTTCCGGTCGCCGCCGTGATGGTCACGGCCTGCGTCACGATCAACGTGTACTTCCCCGCGGCGGAGGCGAAGGAAGCCGCGCGCCGGTTCGTCGAGGACGTCATCGGCGACGAGGCGCCGCCGCCGGCGCCGGAGGACGGCAACGGCGGCCCGAGCGCGATGCTGGAGCCGGTCTCGCTGCGCGAGCTGGCGTCGCGGGTCGACCTGTACGCGCTGGTCGGCATCGGCAGCGCGCACGCGCAGTCGCCGGACATCAACATCAAGACCCCGGCGATCCAGGCGATCCAGGCGCGGATGTCGGCGCGGTTCGACTCGACCCTGCGCGCGGGCTTCGACGCCGGCGCGCTGGGTTTTGCCGGCGACGGCACCATCGTCGTGCGCGACGCCTCCAAGCTGCCGCTCAAGGACCGGGTGAAGATCCAGCAGGCGGTGGCCGACGATAACCGTGACCGCAAGGCGGTCTACCGCGAGATCGCCGTCGCCAACGGCCACCCGGAGTGGGAGGGCCAGATCCGCGAGGTCTTCGCCCGCCAATGGATCGCCAGCGCCCGCAGCGGCTGGTGGTACCAGAGCGGCGGGAGCTGGAAGCAGAAGTAGCCGGCCGCACGGGCCACGGTCGGCGCCACGGTCTGCGACAATGCGCGGTTCCCCTGTACCGCCGAGACCCCGCGACACGTGGCCCGCATCGACAAGACCCCGTTTGAAGCCGAAATCACCGACCTGACCCACGACGGCCGCGGCGTCGCCCGCCGTCCGTCGAAGGCCCCGGGCGAGGCCGGCAAGGCCGTCTTCATCGCCGGTGCGCTGCCCGGCGAGCGGGTGATGGCGGTGCAGACCGGCCGCCACCGCAGCTATGACGAGGCGCGCACGGTCGAGGTGCTGCAGGCCGCGCCGGAGCGCGTGGAGCCGCGCTGCGAGCATTTCGGCACCTGCGGCGGCTGCGCCCTGCAGCACTACGACGAAGAGAAGCAGATCCACGCCAAGCAGCGCGTGCTGCTGGAAAACCTCGAGCGGATCGGCCACGTGAAGCCGCAGGCGGTGCTGCCGCCGCTGGTCGACGCGGCGTGGGGCTACCGTCGCAAGGGGCGGTTCTCGGTTCGCCGGGTGGAGAAGAAGGACAAGACCCTGGTCGGCTTCCGCGAGACCGACCCGCGCTTCGTCGCCGACATCGCGGCCTGCCACACCGTGATCCCGCAGATCGGGCGGAAGGTCGAGGCGCTCGGCCGGCTGGTCGACGGGCTGGAGGCCCGACGCGAGATCCCGCAGATCGAGTTCATCGCCGGTGACCCGGCCGAGGACTTCGGCGGCGTCGCGCTGACCTTCCGCCACCTCGCGCCGCTGTCGGAGGCCGATCGCGCCGCGCTGGTCGCATTCGGCCGCGAGCACGGCTTCGCGATCTTCCTGCAGCCCGGCGGCGTCGACAGCGTGCACCCGCTGTGGCCGGAGGCGCCGCGGCTGGCGTTCACCCTGCCGCCGTGGGACATCGAGTTCCTGTTCCGCCCGCTCGACTTCATCCAGGTCAACGCCGGCCTCAACGGCCGCATGATCCGGCTGGCGCTGGACCTGCTCGACGTCCGGCCCGAGGACCGCGTGCTCGACCTGTTCTGCGGCCTGGGCAACTTCACCCTGCCGCTGGCGCGCTCGGTGCGCGAGGTCGTTGGCGTGGAGGGCGAGGCCGGGCTGGTGGCGCGTGCGCGCGAGAACGCCGCCCACAACGGCATCGCCAACGCGCAGTTCCATGCGGCCGACCTCGGCAAGGACCTGAGCGACCAGCCATGGATGCGCGAGGGCTTCGACACGCTGCTGCTCGACCCGCCGCGCTCGGGCGCCGATTTCTTGCTGACCCAGCTCCCGCTGAAGCAGTTCCGCCGCATCGTGTATGTCAGTTGCCACCCGGCGTCGCTGGCGCGCGATGCGGGCTACCTGGTCAACGGGAAGGGCTGGAAGCTCAAGGCCGCCGGGGTGATGGACATGTTCCCGCACACCGCGCACGTGGAGTCGATCGCGGTGTTCGAGCCGCGCTGAGGCGAACGAACCATGGCACTCGAAATCGAACGCAAGTTCCTGGTCACCTCCGACGCCTGGCGCGCGGCCGCGCACGAGGTCGTGCCGATGGCGCAGGGCTACCTCAACGATCTGGCCGCCATGGACACTGGCGCGATGAAGGCCTCGGTGCGGGTGCGCATTGCCGGCGACGACGCCTTCCTCAACCTCAAGTCGCGTGAGCTTGGCCACACCCGGCAGGAGTTCGACTACCCGGTCCCGGTCGACGATGCGCGCGCGCTGCTGGCGCTGTGCGTCGGCGGGCTGGTCGACAAGCGGCGCCACTACGTCCGCCACGAGGGCCACCTGTGGGAAGTCGACGAGTTCCTCGGCGACAACGCCGGGCTGGTGGTGGCCGAGATCGAACTGGGCAGTGCCGACGAGGCGTTCGCTAAGCCGGCGTGGCTGGGCGCGGAGGTCACCGACGAGCCGCGCTACTACAACCTCGCGCTGGCGACGCGGCCGTATGCGCGTTGGAGCATGGACGAGCGGTAACCCCGGCTGGTCCCTTGTAGGAGCGACGTGAGTCGCGACCTGTACATCGCCTCAGGGGTTCGGCGGGTCGCGACCCACGTCGCTCCTACGGAAACCGGCCCGGCCCCCCACACGCCACCCGCGCACCATCTGCGCGACAATGCCGGCCTGTTTCCGCGCCTCCACCGGAGTCCACCCATGCTCGTGATCGGCGTCGCCGGTACCGAACTCACCGCGCAGGAGCGCGACTGGCTGCAGCACGATGCCTGCGCCGGCGTGATCCTGTTCACCCGCAACTTCGCCTCGAAGGCGCAGGTCGCCGAGCTGTCGCAGGCGATCCGCGAAGCCGCGCCGCGTCCGCAGCTGGTATGCGTCGACCAGGAGGGCGGCCGGGTCCAGCGCTTCCGCGAGGGCTACAGCGCGCTGCCGCCGCTGGAGGTGTTCGACGCGCAGTACCGGAGCGATCCGGCCGCGGCCCTCGAAACGGCCGAGCAGCACGCCTGGCTGATGGCCAGCGAGGTCCGCGCCAGCGGCGTCGACCTGAGTTTCGCGCCGGTGGTCGACCTCGGCCGCGGCAACCGGGCGATCGGCAACCGCGCGTTCTCCGGGGACCCGCAGGTGGTCGCCGAGTTCACCCGCGCCTACGTCCGCGGCATGCACGCGGCGGGCATGGCTGCGACGCTCAAGCACTTCCCGGGCCACGGCTCGGTGCTGGAGGACACCCATTTCGACGACGCGGTCGACCCGCGCCCACTGGACGAGATCCGCGCGCTCGACCTGGTCCCGTTTACCGCCGGCATCGACGCCAAGGCCGACGCGGTGATGATGGCGCATGTCGTCTACCCCGGGGTCGCGCCGGAGCCGGCCGGCTACTCGAAGGTCTGGATCGAGGACATCCTGCGCCGGGAGATGGGTTTCCGCGGCGTGGTGTTCAGCGACGACATCGGCATGGCCGCGGCGTTCTCGGCCGGCGGCATCAAGCAGCGCGTCGACCAGCACCTGGACGCCGGCTGCGATGTGGTGCTGGTCTGCCATCCGGAGCTGGTCGAGGAATCGCTGAAGGCGGTCGAGGGGCGCGACCTCAACACCGCCGCGCTGCTGGGCCTGATCGGCCGCGGCCCGATGGGCTGGGACGGCCTGCTCGCCGACGCCCGCTACGGCGACACCCGTGGCCGGCTGGAGGGACTGGCCTGATGAGCGACCTGCAGGCCGCGCTGGCCAATTCCGAAGTCATCCATGACCGCGCCACGCTCGATGCGGCGATCGCGCGCATGGCCGAACGCATCGGCGACGACTACGCCGGCAGCGTGCCGCTGTACCTGACCGTGATGCACGGCGGCATGCCGTTCGCCGCGCAACTGGCGTTCGCGCTGGGCGAGCGCGGGCTGGACCTCGAGTTCGACTACCTGCACGCGACCCGCTACCGCGGCGCCACCTCGGGCGGCGAGCTGGTCTGGAAGCACCGTCCGGCGACGCCGCTGCAGGGCCGGCGGGTGCTGCTGGTCGACGACATCCTCGACGAGGGCCACACCATGGCCGGCATCGTCGCCTGGTGCCGCGAGCAGGGCGCCGCCGACGTGCGCATCGCCGCGCTGGCGGTGAAGGTGCATGACCGCTGCGTCGAAGGCGTCTGCGCCGATTACGTCGGTGTCGAAGTACCGGACCGCTACGTGTTCGGCTACGGCATGGACTACCACGAGCAGGGCCGCAACCTGCCGGCGATCTACGCGCTGAAGGAGTGAGCATGGACGGGACCATCGACCTTGCCGTCATCGGCGGCACCGGCCTGTACCAGCTGGCCGAACTGCAGGACGCCGAGGCCCACCAGCCGGTCACCCGCTACGGGGCGCCGTCCGGTCCGGTACGGGTGGGCCTGCTCGACGGCCGCCGCGTCGCCTTCCTCGCCCGCCACGGGGAGGGCCACTCGCTGCCGCCGCACCAGATCAACTACCGCGCCAACCTCGCCGCGCTGCAGGCGCTCGGTGCGCGCCGGGTGCTGGCGCTCAATACCGTCGGCGGCATCACCGGGCGCTTCGGTCCGCGCGTGCTGGCCTGCCCGGACCAGCTGATCGACTACACCTGGGGCCGCATCTCGACGATCTGCGAGGAGCCGGGCAGCGAGGTCGTGCACGTCGATTTCGGCGAGCCCTACACCCGTGCCCTGCGGTCGGCGGTGGTCGATGCGGCGGCCGGGGCCGGCGTCGCGCTGGTCGACGGCGGCTGCTACGGCGCGACCCAGGGCCCGCGGCTTGAGACCCGCGCCGAGATCGCGCGGATGCGCCGCGACGGCTGCGACCTCGTCGGCATGACCGGCATGCCCGAGGCCGGGCTCGCCCGCGAAATGGGGCTGGACTATGCCTGCCTCGCCATCGTCGCCAACTGGGCCGCCGGCGCCGGGCCGGACCCGGACGAGGTGATCACCCTGCAGGACGTGCTCGACAACGTCGCCGCGGCGTCGTCGGGGCTGCCACGGCTGCTGTCCGCACTGCTGTCGCGCGAAACTGCGGATTGACCGGCGCCACGCGATTGTCAAGCCGCCGTTCAGTTTGCATACTCGGCCCGCGCCCGGGTTGTTCCCCCGCAACGGGCGCCCCGAATCCAGCATGAGGTCATCAAGGTTATGCAACACGGCACTGTGAAGTGGTTCAACGACGCGAAGGGCTTCGGCTTCATCTCGCCCGAGGACGGCAGCGCGGATGTGTTCGCGCATTTTTCGGCGATCAACGCCAAGGGCTTCCGCAGCCTGCAGGAAGGCCAGCGCGTCAGCTACGAGCTGACCCAGGGCCCGAAGGGCGCGCAGGCGTCCAACATCACGGCCGCCGAGTAACCCGGCGTCGGGATGGAAGAAAAAGCCCCGCTCCGGCGGGGCTTTTTCGTGGGCGGGCGGATGGCCGCGCCGCCGGTGGCGCGCTAGATTCGAAGCCCAGCCATGCGCCGGAGCGACGATGGACACGCAGCCTTCCTGCCAGACGCATCGGGTCGAGAACCAGCCGCCGGAGTTCGCCCCGCGCGACCTGTGGGCCGACGACGCCGTGCTGCGCGAGGCGCTCGCCCGAGAGGGCGGCGACGGCTACCGCGAGGAGGTCGCCGGCTACGCGCGGCTGGCCGGGGACACGCTGTACGCGCTGTCGTTCGACGCCCACCGCGACCACCCGCGGTTGCGCACGCACGACCGCCACGGCCACCGCATCGACCGGGTCGAGTTCCACCCCGCCTACCACGCGTTGATGGAGGCGGCGATTGGCCACGGCGTCGCCGGCCTGTCCTGGCACCAACCGCGCCCCGGCGCCCACGTCGCCCGCGCCGCACTGAGCTACCTGCACCACCAGGTCGAACCGGGCACCAGCTGCCCGTTGACGATGACCCACGCCGCGGTGCCGGTGCTCGCGCGCGAGCCGTCGCTGGCCGAGTGGGCGCGCAAGGCCGCCGTGCCGCACTACGACCCGCGCGAAGTGCCGGTCACCGACAAGGTCGGCGTCACCCTCGGCATGGGCATGACCGAGAAGCAGGGCGGCAGCGACGTGCGGGCCAACACCACCGCGGCCACTGCGGACGGCGGGGGTGCGTACCGGCTCGTTGGCCACAAGTGGTTCATGTCGGCGCCGATGAGCGACGGTTTCCTCGTGCTGGCGCAGGCGCCCGGCGGGTTGACCTGCCTGCTGCTGCCGCGGCTGCTGCCCGACGGCCGCCGCAACGCGTACCGCGTCATGCGGCTGAAGGACAAGCTGGGCGACTGGTCCAACGCCTCGTCGGAGGTCGAGTTCGACGGCGCGCTGGCGCACCGGGTCGGCGAGGAGGGACGCGGCGTCGCCACCATCATCGAGATGGTGATGCTGACCCGGCTCGACTGCATGCTCGGGGCGGCCGCGCAGATGCGGATGGCGCTGGCCCATGCCGTGCACCACTGCCGCCACCGCCACGCCTTCGGCCGCGCGCTGGTCGACCAGCCGCTGATGCGCAACGTGCTGGCCGACCTTGCCATCGAGGCCGAGGCCGCGCTGGTGCTGGCGATGCGGGTGGCGCGCGCGGTCGATGCGGCGCCGCGCGACCCGGCCGAGGCGGCGTCCGCCCGGGTCGCGACCGCGATCGGCAAGTACTGGCTGTGCCGGCGCGCACCGGCCTTCGTCAACGAGGCGCAGGAATGCCTGGGTGGCAATGGCTACGTGGAGGAGTCGCTGCTGGCGCGGCTGTACCGGCAGGCGCCGCTGAACTCGATCTGGGAGGGCAGCGGCAACATCCAGTGCCTCGACGTGCTGCGCGCGCTGGCGAAGGAGCCGGCCACCGGCGCTGCGCTTTGGGGGGAGCTGGAGCGCGGGCTCGGTGGCGACCACGTGGCGCTCGCGCGCCTGCGCGGGCCGCTGCAGGGCGGGGCGGTCGATCCGGCCGGCGCTCGGGCCTTTGTCGAGGACCTCGTACTTGCCCTGCAGGCGGGGCTGCTACGGCAAGCCGGCAGCCCGGCCGCCGACGCCTTCCACCGCAGCCGGATCGAAGGCGGGCACGGCCTGGCGATGGGCACGCTGCCGGTCGACCTGCCGTTCGACGCGCTGATCGCGCGGGCGTTGCCGGCGTAGCTGTGGCCGTCGCGCTCAGGCGCCCGCGGATGCCGCGACCGTCAGTCGAGGAACTGCAGCTTCGCCAGCTCCGCGTAGAGGCCGTCCTCGGCCAGCAGCTGCTCGTGGGTGCCTTCGGCGACGATCCGGCCGCGGTCCATCACGACGATGCGGTCGGCCTTGAGTACGGTTGCCAGCCGGTGCGCGATGACCAGCGTGGTGCGGCCCTGCATCAGGGTTTCCAGCGCCTGCTGGACCGCGCGTTCGCTCTGCGCGTCGAGCGCACTGGTGGCCTCGTCCAGCAGCAGGACCGGCGCGTCCTTGAGCAGGGCGCGGGCGATCGCGATGCGCTGCTGCTGGCCGCCTGACAGGCGCGCGCCGCGTTCACCCAGCTCGGTGTCCAGGCCCTGCGGCAGCGCGTCGATGAAGTCGGTGGCGTGGGCCGCGCGCACGGCGTCATCGACCTGGGGGTCGGTCGCCTCCAGCCGGCCGTAACGGATGTTGTCGCGCGCGCTGGCGGCGAAGATCGCGGCCTGCTGCGGCACCAGCGCGACCGATTCACGCAGCTCGGCCGGGTCCAGCGTGCGGATGTCGTGGCCGTCGACCCGCAGGGTGCCGGTCTCGGGGTCGTGGAAGCGCAGCAACAGCGAGAACACCGTGCTCTTGCCCGCGCCCGACGGGCCGACCAGCGCAACCGTCTCGCCGGGCCGCACGTGCAGTGTGAAGTCCTGCAGCGCCGGGAGGTCGGGCCGCATCGGGTAGTGGAAGGTCACGTCCTCGAAGGCCAGCTCGCCGCGCACCGGCCGGGACAGCGGCTGCGGCCGGTCCGGGGCGACGATGCCGGGCCGTTCGACCAGCAGTTCGGTGATCCGGCCCATGCCGCCGGCGGCACGCTGCAATTCGTTCCAGACCTCGGCCAGCGCGCCGACCGAGCCGCCGGCGATCAGCGCGTACAGCACGAACTGCGCCAGCGTGCCGGCGCTCATGCGGCCCTCGGCGACGTCGTGCGCGCCCGACCACAGCACCAGCGTGATCGCGCCGAACACCAGCACGATCGCGATCGCGGTGACCCATGCCTGGGCCTGGATGCGCCGGCGCGCGGTGGCGACGGCGACCTTCAGCGCCTCGACGAAGCGGCCCAGCTCGTACGGTTCGCGCGCGTGCGACTGCACGGTCCGGACCGCGCCGAGGGTCTCGTTGGCCAGTGCGTTGGCATCGGCCACGCGGTCCTGGCTGGCGCGCGAGATCTTCTGCAGCCGCCGCCCGCCGATCACGATCGGCAGGACCGCCAGCGGGATGCCCAGCAGCGCGTAGGCGGCCAGTGCCGGCGCGGTCACGAACAGCATCGCCAGCCCGCCGACGAAGGTCACGGTGCTGCGCAGCGCCACCGACATGCTGGTGGCGATGACGCCGCGCAGCAGCTCGGCGTCGGCGGTCAGGCGCGAGACCAGCTCGCCGCTGCGGTTGCGGTCGAAGAAGTCGGCATCGAGCGAGATCAGGTGCGCGTACAGCTGCCGGCGCAGGTCGGCGACCACGCGCTCGCCCAGCAGCGAGACGAAGAAGAAGCGCGCCGCGGTGGCCAGCGCCAGCGCCACCGCGACCACGAACAGCAGCATGAAGGCGCGGTCGATCGCGCCGCCGCCACCCTGCGCGAAGCCCTGGTCGATCATGATCCGGAACGCGTGCGGCAGGGTCAGGGTCGCGGTCGAGGAGCAGGCCAGCGCCACCAGCCAGGCGATGAACAGCCCGCGATGGCGGCGCACGAACGGCCACAGCGTGCGCAGGCTGCCGATCGGCGCTCTGGCACGGCGGTCATCGGGGGACGGGGCGGAGCGGTCGTCGCCGCTGGCGGGCGCGGTGGAGGCGTCGTTCATCCGCGTATTGTCCGCCATCGGCGTGGTCGGCCGCACCCGCGCCAGGTCAAGTCAGGCGTCGTCGAGCCGCACCTGGTCGCGGGTGGCGTCGCGCAGGTGGGTGCGCAGCGCGTCGCAGCGGTCGGCCGGCAGCCGCAGGTGCAGGCGCGCGCCGTCGGCGTCGAAGGCTTCGTCGAGCTTCTCCGCGCCGTGCTGGGCCAGCGCCGCATGGACCGCGCCGGTGTGCTCGAACGGGTAGTGCAGGTGCAGGTCGCGGGTCTCGACCAGCGCCTCGCGCGGGGCCGTGCGCAGGCATTCCGCCGCGCAGCCGCCATAGGCGCGGACCAGCCCGCCGGCGCCGAGCTTGATGCCGCCGTACCAGCGCGTGACCACGACCACGACGCGGTCGAAGCCCTGGCCGTCGATCGCGGCGAGGATCGGGCGCCCCGCGGTGCCGGCCGGCTCACCGTCGTCGCTGGATCGGTACAGCCCGCCGATCCGGTAGGCCCAGCAGTTGTGGGTGGCGTCGGGCGTGGCGACGGCGGCGAGGAAGGCGAGCGCGGTCCCGGGCGTGTCGGCTGGGCCCGCGATCGCGAGGAAGCGGCTGTGCTTGACCTCGATTTCGTGGCGGACTGCGCGCGGCAGCGTGTCCAGGCTCATGGCGCGGGCGGCGCGTCGGCGGCGAGGGCGCGCAGGTCGTCGGGCAGGGCGAGGTCGGGATGGGCGTCGCGCAGCAGGGCGAGGCTGGCCCGGGCGTCGTCGATCCGGCCGGCGTCGCGGCGCTGGCGGATGCGCTCGATCCAGACGTCCGGCGGCAGGCCGGGGTCGTTGCTGGGCGGCAGGTCGGCGACGGTGATGGTGGCTACCGCCGGTGCCGGCCGGACCGCTGCGAGGGGCGTGCGGCGCTGCATGGCGGCCGCCTGCTCGTACGCGGCGGCCTTGCGGGCAACCTGCTGGCGCTGGTCGGCGGCGGTCGATGCAGTGGTCGCCGACGACGCAGGAGGCGAGGCGGCCGCCGGCGGCGCGGGGGGGGCAGGCGGCGGTGGCGGAGCAAGGACGACGGCCGGCTCGTCCGCGACTGCAGGCGCGGGCGGAGCGGGCAGGGAAACGGGTTCCGGAGCGGGCACGGGTGCGCGCCGCGCAACCGGGGCTTCGTACGGTGCGGATTCGGTCGCAACGGGCGGGTCGGATGGCGGCGCCGCTTCCGTGGCGGCATCACCAGGTCCGATCACTCCGAACGCGCGCCCCTCCTCCGTGGGTGCAGGCGCCCGCACCATCGCCGGCGCGTGCTCGCCCTGCGCCTGCGGGGCCTCGCCAACCGGCCGGAGCTGCCACGCCACCCCGATCGCCAGCACCAGCGTCGCGGCGATGCCGACCAACGCCGGCCAGCGCGGTCGCCGTCGCGGCGTGGCGGGCGGCTGCGCGGCCGCGTGCGCCGCGCGCAGGATCGCCGTGTCGACCGATGCCGGCGGCAGGCGCGGGGGCGCGCTGCGGGCCAGGCGCTCGGCGAGGGCGCGTTCCTCCGCGGTCAGTGGATCGGTCGGCGGCGGGTGGTTCGGTCGGGAGGTCATGGGTTCAACTCCGCGCGCAGCTTGTCCATCGCGTAGCGCAGCCGCGACTTCACGGTCTCGCGGCCGACGCCGGTCACCGCTCCGATCTCCTCCAGGCTCAATTCCTGTTCCAGCCGCAACAGCACCACGCTGCGCTGGTCGTCCGGCAGCCGGTCGATCGCGCGTTGCAGGCGCCGGCGCTGCTCGAAATCCGACAACTCGTGCTCCGGCGTCGACGGGTCGGGCTGGCGCGCCGCCCGTTCGTCGCCATCGGCCGGCGCGGGTGGCCTGTGCCGCGCCGCGCGCCAGTGGTCGGCGAGCCGGTTGTGCGCGATGCGGAACAGCCACGTCCTGAACAGGGCGTCGGGTGTCCAGTCGTCACGCGCCGCGATCACCCGCTGCCAGATGTCCTGGAACAGCTCGTCGGCCAGCGGTGGCTCGCGCAGCTGGCGCAGCAGGAACCGGTACAATGGCCCCCGGTGGCGGGCGTACAGCCGTTCGAACGAAGCGACGTCGCCGCTGGCCCAGGCCAGCATCAACACGTCGTCGCCCGGGTCGGCCGCTTCGTTCATGGCGTGCAGGGTACGGCCTGCCGTTGCCGCGGCAAAGCCGCTGCGGCATGGTGCGGGGCGTCGCGAACGCATCGCGCCGAAGGTGGCTTCCATGTACGGACCAACGTCCGGGGACGGGCAACGGGGTTGTGGCGCGGGCATCACGCCGCGGCCCGCGCACGGCCTGCCGCTGGCGGCTATGCTGCAGTGGTACAGGGGGCGGTAGACGGTGCAGGAAACCGGCGGACAAGACACCAGCGCGGACGGGGCGGGCCCGCCGGACGATGCGTCCGGCCGCGGCGCGCTGGCCGACGAGCTGCGGCGCGCGCGGGCGCGGGTCGAGTCGCTGGAAAAGTCCGAGCGCCTGCAGCAGGCGCTGTACGAGATTGCCGACCTGGCCGGTTCCGACCTGGAAATGGCGGACATGCTTGCCCGCATCCACGGCGTCGTCGGCGGCCTGATGTACGCCGAGAACTTCTACATCGTGCTGTTCGACGCGGCCCGCGACAGTCTGCGCTTCCTTTATTTCGCCGACCGGATCGACACCTTCAAGGCCGATCCGGAGCGCGAGATCCTCGGCTCGGAGATGTCCACCAGCCTGACCCGGGCGCTGCTGCACCACGGCGAGCCGGTGCGCGGGTCGTCCGACGAGGTGCGCGCGCAGCTGGGGGTCGGTTATGACGAGGCCCACGGCCCCGACAGCCAGGACTGGCTGGGCGTGCCGATGCGCCGCGACGGCCAGGTCTGCGGCGCGATCGTGGTGCAGAGCTACGACCGGCCCCACAGCTACGGCGACGAGGAGCGGGCGCTGCTGGTCTTCGTCGCCCAGCACATCCTGACCGCGCTGGACCGCCACCAGGCCCGCGAGGAGCTCGAGCGCCGCGTCCGCGAGCGCACCCACGCCCTGCAGCTGAGCAACCGCGACCTGCAGGCCGAGATCGTCGAGCGGCAGCGGGCCGAGCGGCTGCAGCGCGCACTGTTCCGCATCGCCGAGCTGTCGATCACCTCCGACACGCTGGAGCGCTTCTACGCGCAGGTCCACGACGTGGTCGGCGAGCTGCTGTACGCGCGCAACTTCTACATCGCGCTGCTGTCCGACGACGGCGAGCGGCTGGAATTCCCGTACTCGATCGACGAGCGCGATTTCGCTCGCGTCAGCCGCCGGCTCGGCGGCGGCATGACCGAGTACGTGATCCACACCGGCACCGCGCTGCTGGCCGACCGCCACCTGATCGCGCAGCTGGAGGCGCAGGGCCAGCTGCGCAGCCACGGTTCGCTGTCGCAGTGCTGGCTCGGCGTGCCGCTGTACCGCGACGACGCGGTGGTCGGCGTGATCGCGGTGCAGAGCTACTCGGCGGCGATCACCTTCACCCCGCGCGACCAGGACCTGCTGACCTTCGTCGCCCACCACATCAGCATCGGCCTGGCGCGCAAGCAGGGCCAGGACCGGCTGGTCGCCGCGCATGCCGAGCTCGAGCAACGCGTGGAGGCACGCACCCGCGAACTGGCGATGGCCAATGCCGAGCTGATGGAACAGATCGGCGAACGCGTGCGCGCCGAGCAGCAGCTGACCCACCAGGCGCGGCACGACGCGCTGACCGGGCTGCCCAACCGCCACCAGTTGCTGGACCGGCTGGCCGCGGCGATCACCCGCGCCCGTGGCGACTGGAACCACCGCGACCTCGGCGAACGGCCGCCGACGTTCGCGGTGCTGTTCCTCGACCTGGACCGGTTCAAGCTGATCAACGACAGCGTCGGCCATTCCGCCGGCGACGAGCTGCTGGTGGAGGCCGGGCGGCGGATCGTCGCGACCGCGCGTGCCGGCGATACCGTGGCGCGGCTGGGCGGCGACGAGTTCGCGATCCTGCTGGAGCGCATCGACGGAGTGCACGTCGCGGAGGGGCTGGCGCAGCGGCTGCTGCAGGCGCTCGGCCAGCCGTGCTGGATCGCCGGGCGCGAGGTGTTCCCGTCGGCCAGCCTCGGCATCGCACTGTGGCACCCGCGCTACGACAGCGGCGCCGAGCTGTTGCGCGACGCCGACGCCGCGATGTACCGCGCCAAGGCCGCCGGCCGCGACCGCTGGGCGGTGTTCGACGAGGACATGCGCGAGCAGGCGATGCGGATCCTCGACCTGGAGGCCGACCTGCGCCGCGCCATCAACGGTGACAACTTCATCGCCCACTACCAGCCGATCGTGCGCCTGGCAGACCGCGCGGTGATCGGCCACGAGGCCCTGCTGCGCTGGCGCCACCCGACCCGCGGCCTGCTGCTGCCGGGCGACTTCATCGGCCTGGGCGAGGACAACGGCCTGATCGAGGAGGTCGACTGGCTGATGTACGGCCAGGTGATCGCGCAGCTGGCGCGTGGCGGCGAGGGCTACATCTCGGTCAACGTCTCGCCGCGCCACTTCCGCACGGTCGACTTCGCCGACCGGCTGATGCGCATGATCGACAGTGCCGGCGCCGACCCGCGCCGGCTGCGCATCGAGATCACCGAGGTCGCGCTGCTGGACGACGTCTCGCGTGCGCTCCATACGCTGCGCACGCTGCGCAACCACGGCGTGCTGGCGCAGCTGGACGACTTCGGCACCGGCTACTCGGCGCTGTCGTACCTGCACCGGTTCCCGATCGAGTGCCTGAAGATCGACCGCAGCTTCGTCGCCGGCCTGTCCAGCGGCACCGAGAACGAGAGCGTCGCCGTGGTCCGCGCGATCCAGGCGCTGGCCGGCACGCTCGGCATCCACACCATCGGCGAGGGCATCGAGACCGAACAGCAGCTCGCGGTGCTGTCCGACCTCGGCTGCGAGCACGGGCAGGGCTACCTGCTGGGCCGTCCCGCGGGCCGGATGCGCGGGACGGCCGTGGACGACCCGGCCGGCTGAGGGTCAGCCGCCGGCGGCAGCCGCGGTGGCCTCGTCCCTACCGCTCGCCGGCGCGGCAACCTCCACCAGCGGCCGCGCGAGCTCCACCAGTTCGACGAACTCCGCGCGCAGCCCCGGCGCCGCGCCACCCCGCGCATCGCGCGCGCTGGCCAGCACGCCGTCCCAGCCCCAGCCGTCGGTGCGGCTGCCACCCCGCAACAGGTCGGCAAAGCCGGCGACCGCGGCGGCGAAACGCAGGCCGTCGCTTGGCGCTTCGCGCAGCTGGCTGCGCAGCACCGGCGTTTCCAGCAGGCGGCTGTCGGTGGCGCCGGGTTGTTTGTAGCGCAGCCGGACGTGGGCGACTTCGTGGGTGCCTGCCTCGGTGCGCGCGGCCTTGTCGCCGTAGCGCAGTTCCGGCAGCCGTGCCGCGCCGGAGCCGACCGGGGTGATCTCGTACAGCGCGGTGACCTCGTGGCCGGCACCGATCTCGCCGGCATCGACCTTGTCGTTGGCGAAGTCCTCGTTGCGCAGCAACCGGTTCTCGTAGCCGACCAGGCGGTACTCGGCGACCACCGCGGGGTTGAACTCGACCTGCACCTTCACATCGCTGGCGATCGTCGCCAGGGTCGAGCCCATCGCCTCGACCAGCACCCGCCGGGCCTCCAGGGCGCTGTCGATGTAGGCGTGGTTGCCGTTGCCGAGGTCGGCCAGCCGCTCGGCCAGCGCGTCGTTGTAGTTGCCGGTGCCGAAGCCGAGCGTGGTCAGCGCGATGCCGCTGGCGCGCTGGTCGGCGACCAGCGTCTCCAGCGCGCCCTGGTCGACCGTGCCGACGTTGAAGTCGCCGTCGGTCGCCAGCAGCACGCGGTTGCTGCCACCCTCCACGAAGGACTGCCGAGCAAGGTCGTAGGCCAGCGCGATGCCCTCGCCGCCGTTGGTGCTGCCGCCGGCCTGCAGCCGCGACAGCGCGGCGAGGATCTCGCCCTGGCGGTCGCCGGCGGTGGGCGGCAGTACCAGCCCGGCCGACCCGGCGTAGGCAACGATCGACAGCGTGTCCTGCGGTCGCAGCTGGCGCACCAGCATGCCGAACGCGCGTTTGAGCAGCGGCAGCTTGTCGGCCGACTGCATCGAGCCGGAGGTGTCGACCAGCAGCACGAGGTTGGCTGGCGGCAGCTGCTCGCGCGGAATGTCGTAGCCCTTGATGCCGATCATCAGCAGCTGCCGCTTTGCATTCCACGGCGCCGGCGCCAGTTCGGTGCTGACGCGGAAGGGGGCGTCCCGGCTCACCGGCGCGGGGTGGCCGTAGTCGAAGTAGTTGATGAACTCCTCGGCGCGCACCGCGTCGGCCGGCGGGCGCACGCCGTCGAGCAGCATCCGGCGCACGTTGCTGTAGCTGCCGGTGTCGACGTCGACCGAGAAGGTGGAGACCGGCTGCGCGGACGTGCGGTGGACCGGGTTGTCGTCGATGTCGGCGTAGTTCTCGGTGTTGGCTGGGGGTGCCGCGGGCGGCGGGAACGGCATGGCGCCCGACGGCGCGACCATCCGCAGTGCTGCGGTCGGTGCCGGCGCCGGTGGGGCCGGTGGCGCTGCACGGCGTGCGGCGTCCGGCGACGGTGCGCCGCGGTAGGCCTGCGCGAAGGGGCCGGCCTCCTCGGCGACCGGAGACTCGTGGGTGGTGCTGCAGCCCGCGACGAGCGCCGCGAGCAGGCCGGCGGCCAGTGTGTGGGTGGCGGGGCGGCGGATGGCGTGGGTGCTGCGGGTCTGGCTGGCGGTGTGGCGCATGTCGGTCTCCGGGGTCCGTGCATGGAGGCAAACGGACACGGCCGGAAAACGGGGTTGCCGTCACCCGCCGCGGATCACCAGCAGCCGCGGCTCGGTCATGTCGGCGATCGCATAACGCACGCCCTCGCGGCCCAGACCCGACCCCTTCACCCCGCCGTAGGGCATGTTGTCGACGCGGAAGCTCGGGATGTCGCCGACCACCACGCCGCCGACCTCCAGCCGATCCCAGGCGCGCATCGCGTGGTCGAGGCTGGCGGTGAACACGCCGGCCTGCAGGCCGAAGTCGCTGTCATTGGCCATCGCCAGTGCCTGGTCGAAGCCGTCGAACGGTTCGAGGAACGCGACCGGGCCGAACACCTCCCTGCGGTACAGGTCGCTGTCGCGCGGCACGTTCTCCAGCAGCCACGCCGGCAGCATGTTGCCCTCGCGTGGCCCGCCCGCGAGCTTCTTCGCGCCGCCCTTGCGCGCGGCGGCGATCCAGTCCTCGACGCGCTGCGCCGAGGCCTCGTCGATCATCGGCCCGACGAATACTTCATCGTCGCGCGGGTCCCCCATCTTCAGCTTGCCGGTCGCGGCGCGCAGCCTGCGGCGCAGCTCGTCGTAGCGGTCGCGGTGGACGATGATGCGCTGCACGCTGATGCAGCTCTGCCCCGACTGGTAGTAGGCACCCGAGACCAGCCGGTCGACCACGAAATCCAGCGGCCGGCCGGGGTCGGCGTCGACGATGCACGCGGCGTTGCCGCCCAGCTCCAGCACCACCTTCTTGCGCCCGGCGTTGGCCTTGAGCTTCCAGCCGACCGGGCCGCCGGTGAAGCTCAACAGCGCGATGCGCTCGTCCTCGACCAGCGGTGCGGCGTCCTCGTCGGTGCAGGCGATCACCGAGAACGCGCCCTTGGGCAGGTCGGTCTCGGCCAGCACCTCGCCGATGATCAGCGCGCCGACCGGCGTCTTGGTCGCCGGCTTGAGCACGAACGGGCAGCCCGCCGCGATCGCCGGCGCGACCTTGTGCGCGACCAGGTTGAGCGGGAAGTTGAACGGCGTGATGAAGCTGCACACGCCGACCGGCACGCGCCTGGTCATGCCGCGGTAGCCGGCGGTGCGCTCGCCGATCTCCAGCTCCAGCACCTCGCCGTCGATGCGGGTGGCTTCGCCGGCGGCGATGCGGAAGGTGTCGATCAGCCGCGATACCTCTCCACGTGCATCCGCGATCGGCTTGCCGGCCTCGATGCACAGGGCGAAGGCGAGCTCCTCGCGGCGCTTCTCGAAGCGCTCCACGCAGTGTTCCAGCACCATCCGTCTAGCGTAGGGCGGGAACTTCGCCATCGCCTCGCGCGCGTCGAACGCGGCCCTGATCGCCTTGCGCACGGTCGCGGCGTCGGCCAGCGGCACCCGGGTGGCGCGCTTGCCGGTGTATTTGTCGAACACTTCCAGGTCGCTGTTGGGCGTCAGCGGCCTGTTGGCGACGTAGTGGGGGTAGGTCTTTTTCAGGCTGGGCATGGGTATCTCCCGTCCGTGAGGGTGCGTTGCTTATGGCTGGTCGATCGCCGCGCTCAGCCGCGGGATCTCTTCGTTGATGATGCGGTCGTCGTCGCCGTAGTCCACCGGCACCTCGACCAGGTCGATGCCGGGCGCGTCCAGCGCGGTGCGCAGCACCTGCGCGAACTCCGCCGCACTGCCGGGCCGGTGTCCGCGCGCGCCGTAGCTTTCGGCATACCGGACGAAGTCGGGGTTGCCCAGGTCCATGCCGAACTCGGGGAAGTCCTCGTGCGCCTGTTTCCACTTGATCATGCCGTAGGCGTTGTCGCGCAGCACCAGCACGGTGATGTCGACGCCGAGCCGCACCGCGGTCTCCAGCTCCTGCGAGTTCATCATGAAGCCACCATCGCCGCATACCGCCACGACGCGCCGGTCGGGGTGCGCCATGCGCGCGGCGATCGCCGAGGGCAGGCCGGCGCCCATCGTCGCCAGCGCGTTGTCGAGCAGCAGGGTGTTGGGCTTGCGGCAGCGGTAGTTGCGTGCGAACCAGATCTTGTACAGGCCGTTGTCGAGGCAGACGATGTCGCGCTCGCCGAGCGCCCCGCGCAGGTCGGCGACCAGCCGGGGCACGGTCAGCGGGAAGCGGTCATCGCCGGCGCGGCGGCGGATGTCGTCGGCCAGCGCGTCGCGAACGCGCAGGAAGAAGCCGAAGTCCCAGTGCGGCTGCGGCTCCACCGCTTCGGTGATCTGCCAGACCGCGTTGGCGATGTCGCCGACCACCTCGACCTGCGGGAAGTAGACCGCGTCGACCACGGCACCCTCGTAGTTGACGTGTATGACGGTGCGCCCGCCCTCGCGCATGAAATCGTGCTTCATGAAAAACGGCGGCTTCTCGATCACGTCGTGGCCGATGTTGATGATGCAGTCGGCGGCGTCGATCGCGCGGTGCACGAAGTCGTGGTCCGACAGCGCCGCGCAGCCCAGCCACAGCGGGTCGTCCTCGTCGAGCACGCCCTTGCCCATCTGGGTGGTGAAGTACGGGATTCCGAGCTTGTCGACGAAGGCACGCAGGCAGCGGCAGGTGCTCTTGCGGTTGGCGCCGGCGCCGAGCATCAGCAGCGGCCGCCGCGCCTGCGCGATGACCTCGGCGGCGCGCGCGATCGCCTTCTCCTCGGCGACCGGCCGGCGCGAGTACGACCGGGGCAGCAGGCGCGCGTCGGTGGTGTCGCCGGCGATGTCCTGCGGCAGTTCGAGATGGGTCGCGCCGGGGCGCTCCATCTCCGCGCGCCGGAACGCCTCGCGCACCCGTGCCGGGATGCTGTCGGCGGAGACGATCTGCCGCGTGTACTTGGTCAGCGGCTGCATCGTGCCGACCACGTCGACGATCTGGAAATGCGCCTGCTTGCTGGACCTGATCGGCTTCTGCCCGGTGATCATCAGCATCGGCATCGCGCCGAGCTGGGCGTAGGCCGCGGCGGTGACGAGGTTGGTCGCGCCCGGGCCGAGCGTGGACAGGCAGACGCCGGCCTGGCCGGTCAGCCGGCCGAAGGTCGCGGCCATGAAGCCGGCCCCCTGTTCGTGGCGGGTCAGCACCAGCCGGATGGAAGAGGTGCGCAGCGATTCCAGCAGGTCGAGGTTTTCCTCGCCGGGCACCCCGAAGATGGTTTCGACACCCTCGGCTTCCAGTGCGGCCACGAACAGGTCGGACGCCTTCGCCATGCTGCCTCCATCGTGCGAGTGGATTGCGCACTGTGGACGGGGCCGCGTTAGCGCAAGGCGACGAGGCTACCGGTGGGGCTCGACCTTCATGCGCAGCGTGCCGTCGGCCAGGCGCGCGTCGAGCGCGTCGCCGGGCGCGGCATCGAGCACGCTGCGCACCACGCGGCCGTCGTCGTGCTGGAGGATCGCGTAGCCACGGGCGACCGTCGCCAAGGGGCTGACCGCTTCCAGCGAACGCGCCAGCCCGCGCAGCCGCAGCGCCTCGTTGCCGAGCCGGCGGGCGATCGCGGCCTGCGGGCGCGGCGACAGCGCGGCCAGCCGCTCGCGCAGGCGGGCGATGCGCCGCTGCGGATGTGCCGCGCGCAGCACCGCGTCGGCATGGCGGACGCGGGCGCGCTCGTGATCCAACCGCTTCTGCCACGCCGCGGCGAGCCGGCGCAGGCCCTCGGCCTGGCGGCGGCACAGCAGTTCCAGGCGGGCCTGCGGTCGCAGCGCATTGAGGCGCAGGGCGGCGCGGTCGGTGCGCTGGATGGCCTGGCGCAACCGCTGCGCCTGCAACTGCCGCAGGCGGTTGTCGAGTCCGCGCAGGCGGCGGTCGAGGTCGTCGCGGGACGGCACCAGCAGTTCCGCCGCGACCGACGGCGTCGGCGCGCGCAGGTCGGCGGCGAAGTCGGCGAGGCTGAAGTCGGTCTCGTGGCCGACCGCCGACACCACCGGCACCGGGGAGGCCGCGACCGCGCGGGCGAGGGCCTCGTCGTTGAACGCCCACAGGTCCTCCAGCGAGCCGCCGCCACGGGCCAGCACCAGCACGTCGTAGCGGCCCGAGTCGGCCGCGCGCTGCAGCATCCGGCAGATCTGCGCGGCCGCGGTCGCTCCCTGCACCTGCACCGGCAGCACGTCGGCCTCGACCAGCGGGAAACGCCGCGCCAGCACGCTCAGCACGTCGCGCACGGCGGCGCCGGTCGGGGAGGTGATCACGCCGATACGCGCGGCGAACGCCGGGAGCGGCCGCTTGCGGGCGTCGTCGAACAGCCCCTCGGCCTGAAGCTTCGCCTTCAGCTCCTCGAATGCCCGCCGCAGCGCGCCTTCGCCGGCCTCCTCCATGTGGTCGAGCACCATCTGGTACTCGCCGCGGGCCTCGTACAGGGTCAGCCGGCCGCGGGCGAGCACCCGCATGCCCTCGCGCGGGACGAACTTCAGCCAGCTGCTCCTGGGCTTGAACATCGCCGCGCGGACCTGCGCGCGGGCGTCCTTCAGCGTGAGATACAGGTGGCCCGACGCCGGCCGCGCGACGTTGCCCAGTTCCGCCTCGATCCACACCAGCGGGAACGCGCCCTCCAGCAGGTCGCGCGCCAGCGTGTTGAGCTGGCTCGGGGTGAGCACGTGGTTGGGGTCGTCGAGGGGCATGACCGGGCCGGCGGGGCGGCCGGATACCGTAACGCAGCGTCCCGGGCGGGTCACGCGGCCGCAGTACAATGCGCGGCATGAATTCCGACGCCAATCCCCCCTGCGCCCACCCGCTTTTCGGCCCGCAACCGCGGCGCCACACCCGCGCCGTGACCATCGGCGGCGTGCAGGTGGGCGGCAGCGCGCCGGTGGTGGTGCAGTCGATGACCAACACCGACACCGCCGACGTCGCCTCGACCGCCAGGCAGGTCGCCGAGCTGTGGCGCGCCGGGTCGGAGCTGGTGCGGATCACCGTCAATACCGCCGAGGCCGCCGCCGCGGTGCCGCGCATCCGCGACCGGCTGGCGATGATGGGCGCCGAGGTGCCGCTGATTGGCGACTTCCACTACAACGGCCACCAGCTGCTGAGCGACGAGCCGGCCGCCGCCGAGGCGCTGGCCAAGTACCGGATCAACCCCGGCAACGTCGGTTTCGGCCGCAGGAAGGACAGCCAGTTCGCGACCCTGATCGAACTGGCGATCAAGCACGGCAAGCCGGTCCGGATCGGCGCCAACTGGGGCTCGCTCGACCAGGCGCTGGCCAAGCAGCTGATGGACGAGAACGCCAACCGCGCCGAGCCGTGGGACGCCGGCCGGGTGCTGCGCGAGGCGCTGATCCGCTCGGCGCTGGATTCGGCCGACCGTGCGGTGGAGATCGGCCTGCCGGCCGAGCGCATCGTGCTGAGCGCCAAGGTCTCGGGGGTGCAGGAGCTGATTGCGGTCTACCGCGAACTCGCCGCGCGCGGCGACTATGCGCTGCACCTCGGCCTGACCGAGGCCGGCATCGGCAGCAAGGGCATCGTCGCCTCGTCGGCAGCGCTTGGCGTGCTGCTGCAGGAAGGCATCGGCGACACCATCCGCATCTCGCTGACCCCGGAGCCGGGCCAGCCGCGCACCAACGAGGTCATCGTCGCCCAGGAGCTGCTGCAGACCATGGGCCTGCGCGCGTTCACGCCGTTGGTCACCGCGTGCCCGGGCTGCGGCCGCACCACCAGCACGTTCTTCCAGGAGCTGGCGAAGACCGTGCAGGAGCACGTGCGGGCCAGGATGCCGGAGTGGAAGCTGACCCACCCCGGCGCGGAGAACCTCACGCTGGCGGTGATGGGTTGCGTGGTCAACGGCCCCGGCGAGTCGCGCCACGCCAACATCGGTATTTCGCTGCCGGGCACCGGCGAGGCGCCATCGGCGCCGGTGTTCGAGGACGGCGAAAAGACCGTGACCCTGCGCGGCGAGCACATCGCCGAGGAGTTCGTCGGCCTGATCGACGCCTACGTCGACCGCCACTATGGTGCCGCCGGAGCGACCTGACCCCGAGGGCCTGCACCGCCTGCCGCTGACCGCGGCGCTGCGGCTGGAGCGCGGCCTGCTGCGCGAGGTGTGGCAACGGCACGGCGGCCGGCTGCTGCTGGTGTTCGTCGGCCTGCTGCTGCCGATGTGGGGCTTCGCCGAACTGGCCGACGAGATCCGCGAGAGCGAACCGCTCGCCTTCGACGAACCATTGCTGCTGTGGGCGCGCTCGCTGGCCGGCCCCGGCATGGACCGCTGGCTGGTGGCGGTCACCGACGCCGGCTACCTGTACGGCGTGGTGCCGGCCGACGTGCTGCTGGTGGTCGCGCTGCTGTTGTGGCGACGCCTGCCGGAGGCGACCTTCGCCGCGATCGCGCTGGCCGGCTCGGCGCTGTTGAACGTGGGCACCAAGCTGCTGTTCGCGCGGGAGCGGCCGTCGCTATGGGAGTCGATCGCGCCGGAGGTCACCTACAGCTTCCCCAGCGGGCACGCGATGGGCTCGGCGACGCTGGCGTGGGTGTTGGTGCTGCTGGCCTGGCGCACGCGCTGGCGCTGGCCGGTGCTGCTGCTGGTGGCGCCGTTCGTGGTGCTGGTCGGCTTCTCGCGGGTGTACCTGGGCGTGCATTACCCGTCCGACATCCTCGCGGGCTGGGCTGCCGCCAGCGTGTGGGCGGCGGCGAGCTACTTCGCGGTGTTCCGCTTCCGTAGCGTGCCCTGGCATCGCTGAGCGCTGTCATCCCGCGGAAATATTTGCTGCGACGCAGTACTGTTTCTGGAACTGTGTTTCATTCATGGGCGGCCCTGCAGCGGCGTTGTGACGTTCCTGCGAGGCCCGTGCTGCGGAGTTTTGCTGGTGTTCAGGTTTCTTGCGCCGGCGGCTGCCGCCGACGTTAAGCGCGCGTGAGGGCCTCGACGGAAATTGACGTGCCATCCGGCCATTCCTAGCGTGCCCCGGTCGCGGCCCACCGGTCGCGACGGTTCGTGCACCCGTCGGACAACGGGAATGTTGCCGCCGGCCCCTCGGCCGGCGGGACGGTGGCACGGAACAGGGGGAAATGCTGAATCCGTTCCGCCGCGATCGTGGCGGGAATTCTCAAGGAAAGGAGGATGTGGGATGTCACGTTATTTCCGTTCGTACCGCTTGAACCTGCTGGTGGCAGCGATGGGCATGGCCGCGATGGCCGGCGCCAACGCCGCCGAATCGCAGCAGGTCCAGCGCCAGAGCCTCGGCGCCACGCCGATGAACCGCGTCGCCGCCCAGCTCGGCATGGGCGCCGACATGGCACTGACGGCGCGCAGCTCCGCGCCGACCCGCAATGGCCGGCGCACGGTCCGCATGCAGCAGACCTACCGCGGCGTGCCGGTGTGGGGCCACAGCGTTGCCGTCGTCCAGGACGGCATGGGCAACGCGCTGCGCATGCAGGGCCAGGTGCTGCAGGACGTGCAGGTCGAGTTGCCGTCGGTTACTCCGCGGCTGAGCGCACAGCGTGCCCAGGCCGTCCTGGCTGACCGCGCCCGCACGTCGCTGGCTGCCGGCGGCAACGTCAGCAACCGCAAGTCGGACCTGTTCGTCTACGCGGAGCAGGGGCCGGCGCGGCTGGTCTACCTGACCTCGTTCTTCGTCGACGGCCAGCAGCCGTCGCGCCCCACCGCGATCATCGACGCCAACTCCGGCGAGGTGCTGAGCCAGTGGGACGGCCTCGCGTTCGCCGACGGCTACGGCCCGGGCGGCAACCAGAAGATCGGCCAGTACCAGTACGGCACCGACTACCCGGCGCTGGACGTGCAGCAGTCGGGCAGCACCTGCTCGATGGTCAACGCCAACGTTGAGACCCACAACTTCAACCACGGCAGCAGTGGCCCGATCCACTCGTTCAACTGCCCGACCAACACGGTCAAGCAGATCAACGGCGCGTACTCGCCGCTCAACGACGCGCACCACTTCGGTGGCGTGGTCTACGACATGTACAACGCCTACGTCGGCGTGCCGCCGCTGAGCTTCCGGCTGAAGATGAACGTGCACTACGGCAACAACTACGAGAACGCGTTCTGGGACGGCTCGTCGATGACCTTCGGCGACGGCGCCAGCACGTTCTACCCGCTGGTGTCGCTTGACGTGTCCGCGCACGAGGTCAGCCACGGCTTCACCGAGCAGAACTCGGGCCTGGTCTACCGCGACCAGTCCGGTGGCATCAACGAGGCGTTCTCGGACATGGCCGGCGAGGCGGCGGAGTTCTTCGACCGCGGCAGCGCCGATTACCTGGTCGGCGCCGACATCTTCAAGGGCAACGGTTCGCTGCGCTACATGTGCAACCCGACCCAGGACGGCAACTCGATCGACCACGCCGACGACTACTACAGCGGCATCGACGTGCACCACTCCAGCGGCGTGTACAACAAGGCCTACTGCACCCTGGCCAAGACCAGCGGCTGGGACGCCAAGACGGCGTTCCAGGTGTTCGCCTACGCCAACCAGTTCCACTGGCAGCCGAACTCCACGTTCGACGAGGGTGCCTGCGGCGTCGAGGCCGGTGCGGTCGAGCTGGGCTTCTCCGAGGCCGACGTCACCGCGGCGTTCAACGCGGTCGGCGTGAGCTGCGATGGCGGCGGTGGCGAGGAACCGCCCCCGGGAGGCGGCGAACTGGAGAACGGCGTACCGGCCACCGGTATCGCCGGCGCCCAGGGCAGCGAGCAGTTCTGGACTCTGGAAGTCCCGGCCGGCGCCGGCAACCTGGTGTTCAACATGGCCGGTGGCAGTGGTGATGCCGACCTGTACGTGCGCTTCGGCGAGGCGCCGACCACGTCGAACTACGACTGCCGTCCGTACCGCAGCGGCAACACCGAATCGTGCAGTTTCGCCAATCCGCAGGCCGGCACGTACCACGTGATGATCCGCGGTTACAGCGCGTTCTCCGGCGTCAGCCTGACCGGCAGCTTCGACGGTGACGGCGGCGGTGGCGGTGGTGGCTATTTCGAGAACGGTACCGACGTGCAGATCCGCGACCGCGCCACGGTGGAAAGCGCGATCACCGTGAGCGGCGTCAGCGGCAACGCCCCCAGCGACCTGAAGGTCGGCGTCAGCATCGACCACACCTACGTGGGCGATCTGACCATCCGTCTCGTCGCGCCGGACGGCAGCACCTACACGCTGCGCAACCGCACCGGTGGCAGTGCCAACGACATCGACGAGGTCTACACGGTGGACGCGTCGTCGGAAAGCGCCAACGGCACCTGGAAGCTGCGGGTGACCGATGCCTACTGGTACGACAGCGGCAAGCTCGACCTGTGGAGCCTGCAGTTCTGAGTTGAACCGCAACAGCAAGTGCGACACGGACCCCGGCCACGCGCCGGGGTCCTTTTTCGCCGGCTACTCGCCCGGCTTGGCGCCGGTGGATGGTGCCGAGGTGGCGGCGCGCCGGGACAGCGTCGCCTCGCGGTGTGCGATGTAGGCGTTGGCGCCGAAGATGATCGAGGCGCCCAGCACCGTCCATCGGTCCACGCCCTCGCCGAACAGCAGGAACGCCAGCACCGCCACGATCGGCAACTGCATGAAGCTGATCGGCGTCAGCGCGGAGACCTCGCCGAGCTTGAGCGCGCGGGTCCACAGCATGTGGCCGGCGGTGCCCAGCGCGCCGGCGGCGATCACCCACAGCCACGCGATGCCCTGCGGCCACTCCCACACCGTCAGCGCGGGGACCAGCGACATCGGCACCCACAGGATGGTGGTCCACATCACGATGCGGTCGGCCGGTTCCAGCGCCGACAGCTGCTTGATCTGGATCGACACCAGCCCGCTGAGCACCGCCGCCGACAGCGCCACCAGGGTGCCGGCGCTGAAGCCCTCGGTGCCCGGGCGCACGATCACCAGCACGCCGATGAAACCCAGTACCACCGCGGTCCAGCGCCGGGCGCGGACCTGCTCGCCCAGCCACAGCACCGCGGCGATGGTGACGAACAGCGGCGTCGAGTACGACAGCGACACCGCCTGCGCCAGCGGCAGGTTGCCGATCGCCCAGAAGCCGCAGAGCATCGACGCGGTGCCGACCAGGCAACGCACCACGTAACGCGGCAGGTGCTTGGTGCGCAGCAGGCCCGGGCCGTGCCGGATGAGCAGCGGCGCGGTGGCGAGCATGCCGAAGAAGCAGCGGAAGAACGCCACCTGGAAGGTGTGCAGGCTCTCCGAGGCCAGCCGGATGGCGATCACCATGAAGGCGAAGAACACCGTGCTGCCCAGCATCAGCGCGGCGGCGCGGGCGGGGGTCGAGCCCGGGGAGGCGGTCACGGACTCACCAGCGCGCGCCAACCATGCGCGGTTCGGGTTCCAGTGCGACGCCGAACCGCGCCTGTACCGAGTCGGCGATGCGCCGGGCGAGGTCGAACAGTTGCAGCCCGCTGGCGTTGCCGTGGTTGACCAGCACCAGCGCGTGCGAGGGCGCCACGCCGGCGTCGCCGTCGCGATGGCCTTTCCAGCCGCAGGCATCGATCAGCCACGCCGCCGAGAGCTTGCGCAGTGCGGTGTCCCCGGTCGGGAACGACGGCAGCACCGGATGCGCGTCGAGCAGGGCCTGCGCCTGCGCCGCAGGCACGATCGGGTTCTTGAAGAAACTGCCGGCGTTGCCGAGCACGGCCGGGTCGGGCAGTTTGCGACGCCGGATCGCGATCACCGCCTCGGCGACCTGCCGTGGCGTCGGGTCGTGGATGCCGGAGGCGGCGAGTTCGTCGCCGAGGCCGGCGTAACCGAGCCTGGGCGCGCGTCGGCGGGGGAGGGCGAACTCGACCGCGGTGACGATGAAACGGTCGGGCTCGTGCTTGAACAGGCTGTCGCGGTAGGCGAATGCGCAGGCGTCGCGGTCGAACCGCCGCCACTGGCCGGTGGCCGGCTCGAACGCCTCAACCGCGTGAACGAACTCGCGCACCTCGACCCCGTAGGCACCGATGTTCTGGATCGGCGCCGCGCCGACCGTGCCGGGAATCAACGCGAGGTTCTCGAGCCCGCACAGGCCGCGCTCGAGGGTGTCGAGTACGAAGCCGTGCCATTGCACGCCGGCATCGGCTTGCACGATGGCGGTGTCGCCGTCGTCCAGCACCCGGACGCCGCGGCCGGTCAGCGCCAGCAGCGGCTGGGCCGGGTCGTCGACGAACAGCAGGTTGCTGCCGCCGCCGAGCACCAGCGGCGCGCGACCGGCGAACTCCGCACCGGACAGGACCCCGGGCAGCGCCGCCGCGTCGTCGACCTCGGCCAGCACCGCCGCGTGCGCGGCGACGCCGAAAGTGTTGCGTGCGAGCAGGGGCGCGTTGCGGAAAAGCCGGACCGGACCGCTCATGCGACCGGCGGTACCGGGCCGCGGCTGGGCGCGAACTTGCGGCGGCGGATCGCCTCGACGCACTCGCGCACCAGCGCGGGGCCGCGGTAGACCAGCCCCGAATAGCACTGCACCAGAGTCGCGCCGGCGGCCATCTTGGTCACCGCGTCGGCGCCGGACAGGATGCCGCCGACGCCGACCAGCGGGATCGCCTCGGGCAGCCGGGTGCGCATCATCCGCAGCACCGTGGTGGACTGGCCCATCAGCGGGCGGCCCGACAGCCCGCCGGTTTCTTCCGCATGCGGCGCGCCTTCGATCCCGGCCCGCGACACGGTGGTGTTGGTCGCGATCACGCCGTCGACCTCCAGTTCGGTCAGCACCCGCGCGCAGGCCTCGATGTCGGCCTCGGACAGGTCGGGGGCGATCTTGACCAGCATCGGGATGCGCTTGCCGTGCTTGGCGCCCAGACGCTCCTGCTCCTCGCGCAGGGTGCCGACCAGCCGCCGCAGCAGCTGCTCCTCCTGCAGCTCGCGCAGCCCGGCGGTGTTGGGCGAGGAGATGTTGACCGTCACGTAGTCCGCCAGCGGATAGACCCGCGACAGGCAGTACATGTAGTCGCCCTCGGCGATTTCGTTGGGCGTGTCCTTGTTCTTGCCGATGTTGATGCCCAGCAGCGCGCCACGCCGCTGCGCCTTCTCGACATTGCGCACCAGCGCGTCGACGCCGGCGTTGTTGAAGCCCAGCCGGTTGATGACGCCCTCGTGCCCCGGCAGCCGGAACATGCGTGGCTTCGGGTTGCCGGCCTGCGGCCGCGGGGTGACGGTGCCGATCTCGACGAAGCCGAAGCCCAGCGCCATCAGCGCGTCGATGTGGGCGCCGTCCTTGTCGAGGCCGGCGGCCAGGCCGACCGGGTTGGGGAAGTCGAGCCCGAACGCACGCGTCGGCAGCGGCTCGGGGCGCCGCGCGAGCAACCGCCCGAGACCGCTCGCATGGGCCTTGTCGAGCATCCGCAGGGTGGTGTCGTGGGCCTGCTCGGCATCGAGCCGGAACAGCCAGGGGCGTGCCAGTCCGTACATGCTCAGCCCAGCACCGCGGCCATCGCGACCAGCGCCGCGAGGCCGCCGAAGAACAGCACCAGCGCCAGCATCCCGAGGGTCGCCAGCGCCACCATCGCGTACCCAAGCACCAGCCCGGCGACGGCGAACCCGTCACCCTCGAACGACTCCGGCGCGCGCCGGATCTCCGAGCGCGCGAAGTGGCCGGTGAGGATCGCGACCAGGCTGCCGACCACCGGCAGCAGCGTCCACCCCAGCAACCCGGACACCAGGCTGACGATCGCCAGCACGCTGGTGGTCCGGCCGGCCGCCGGCGTGGCCGGCGGCGGTGGGGGCAATGGCGGAGGGGTGGGGTCGCTCATCGCCCGGCGCTCCTTACAGGTCGAACTTGATGCCCTGGGCCAGCGGCAGTTCGTCGGAGTAGTTGATGGTGTTGGTCTGGCGGCGCATGTAGGCGCGCCACGCGTCCGAACCCGACTCGCGGCCGCCGCCGGTCTCCTTCTCGCCGCCGAACGCGCCGCCGATCTCGGCGCCGGAGGTGCCGATGTTGACGTTGGCGATGCCGCAGTCCGAACCGCGCACCGACAGGAACTGCTCGGCCGCCTTCAGGTTCTGGGTGAAGATCGCCGACGACAGGCCCTGCGGGACGTCGTTCTGCATGTCGATCGCATCGTCGAGGTTGCTGAACTTCATCACGTACAGGATCGGCGCGAAGGTCTCGGTCTGGACGACCTCCGAGTCGTTGGCCAGGCCGGTGATGATCGTCGGCAGCACGAAGTTGCCCTTGCGGTCGACCGCGGCGCCGCCGGTCTCGACCTTGCCGCCGGCCGCCTTGGCCTTCTCGATCGCGGCCAGGTAGGCCTTGACGCCGTCCTGGCTGTTGAGCGGGCCCATCAGGTTGGCCGGGTCCATCGGGTCGCCGGTCTTGCCCTCGACCTGCTTGTAGGCCGCGACCAGCTTGGCCAGCACGTCGTCGAAGATCGACTCGTGGATGAAGGCGCGGCGGGTGGTGGTGCAGCGCTGGCCGGCGGTGCCGACCGCGCCAAAGACAATGGCCGGGATCGCCAGCTTCAGGTCGGCGGTGGCGTCGACGATCATCGCGTTGTTGCCACCGAGCTCCAGCAGCGAGCGGCCCATGCGCTTGGCGACGCGCTCGCCGACGTGGCGGCCGACCTTGGTCGAACCGGTGAAGCTGACCAGGGCGATGCGCTTGTCGTCGACGAAGGTCTGGGCGAGGTCGGTGCCGGCATCGTTGAACAGGAAGAAGATGTCCGGGAAGCCGCCCTTCTTCAGCGCCTCGTTGCAGATCCTGACCGAGGCGATCGCCGACAGCGGGGTTTTCGGCGAGGGCTTCCAGATGCAGATGTCGCCGCAGGCGGCCGCGACCAGCGCGTTCCACGCCCACACCGCGACCGGAAAGTTGAACGCCGAGATGATCCCGACGATGCCCAACGGGTGCCACTGCTCGTACATCCGGTGGCCGGGGCGCTCGGAATGCATGGTGAGGCCGTACAGCTGGCGCGACAGGCCGACGGCGAACTCGCCGATGTCGATCATCTCCTGGACTTCACCGTCGCCCTCGGGCTTGGACTTGCCCATTTCCAGCGCGACCAGCGAACCCAGCGCGTCCTTGTGTTCGCGCAGCGCGTCGGCGCACAGGCGGACGGCCTCGCCGCGGCGCGGCGCCGGGGTGTTGCGCCAGACCTTGAAGGCGGCCTGGGCGCGCTCGACGATCTTCTCGTAGTCGGCCTGCGAGGAGGCCTGGACCCGCGCCAGCACCTCGCCATCGGTCGGGTTGATCGGCTCGAGGATGCCGGCGTCGGCGGTCGTGGCCCATTCGCCATTGCCGAGGTAGGTGCCGGATTCGGTGCCGCTCAGGCCGAGTGCGGTGAGGACGGGGTGGGTCATCAAGAACTCCTTGCGAAACGAGTGGATGGCGACCCCGACACGATTCGAACGTGTGACCTTCCCCTTAGGAGGGGAAAGGACATGCCGAAAAACGCCAAGGGACTCAATTACTTATGCTACCTTGACAACTTCTGGGACAAGCAAGGGACAAGTCGCTGTTCAAAGATGGCGGCCCCAGAGGGAGTCGAACCCCCAACCTCACCCTTAGGAGGGGTGCGCTCTGTCCAGTTGAGCTATGGGGCCGACGACTAGAACAGCAGTAGCGAAGTCAACAAGGATACCGGGTGCATGACCAAACCTAAACCGAAGCCGTCAAGCGCGATCTCTGGGGTCTACTTCCGAGAGGATGGCAAGCCTCGTTGGGAGGTCAAGATCCGGTGGGTGAAGGAGGGGAAGAGCAACAGGCTTCCCACCAAGCCCTTCCCCGTCGATCTGAACGCCAAGCCCAAGACACCCCTGCACATCAAGGTCCAGCAGACCAACGCCGAAGCGTGGGCGCTTGAAGAGTGGAAGTCGATCAACGACACCGGCAAGCCCAAGAGCCAGGTGGTTGTCCACTGGAAGTTCAAGGACATGTTGCAGCAATACCTGGAAGAGCTGGACAAAGGGCTAATCGCGGTCAAGTCCAGAACATCCAAGTCCACTATCAACATGCTGCTGGGGAAGGGCACCCAGGGAAAAAATCAGGATGGGTTCCCCGACCTGGTGGACAAATGGGTCAAGGAACTTCGCTACGACGACTTCGTATCAACGCAGAACAAGAACAGTCTTCAAAGCAGACTGCTTGACCGCAATGGCAATCCAGCGGGCAATGACGCGGTGCGGCGGGTGTTGACCGTCATCCGGGGGGTCTTTACCCGTGCCCGGGACGAATGGAAGGTGGATTTCGTTAACCCTCTTCTAAAGGTGAAAGGACTAGCTCCCCAGGGCGGACGTCAGCGCACGGTTGACGAGGACGAGTGGGATTTGATTGTTTCCAAGCTTGGGCGCGTGGAAGAGGGCACGATGGACGCCATCGTCTTTGGGCGATATTCCGCGGCCCGGCGAGCGGAGGTGGTCAAGCTCGATTGGAGCGATATCGACTTCAAGAAGATGACTGCGTTCCTGCGCGACACCAAGAGCAACGATAAGGATAAAAAGAAGGATCGAACCATTCCCTTGAACAACCAGGCTCGGGACGTCATCTTGCGTAGAGCCCAGCCCAAGGGTGCGGATCGTATCTACCAGCCCGAGGAACTGATGAAGTTGAAACTTCATGGGCCAGTCTTCACTAGTGATAAAGGCAAACGCTTGCGGGCCGACACAATAACCCAAGCCTGGACGCGAGCCCGGTATCGGGTGGGGCTATCCGATGTTCGGGTTCACGATCTGCGCCACACCCGCATCACGGAACTTGGCCAATTCCTTACTGGCGCGGAAGTTGCCCGTATTTCCGGGCACACGGATTTGAACACGTTCTACCGCTACTTCAATCCCAACCCTGCGGAGAGTGCGCGCAAGATTGAAGCCATCGAACAAGGCCAAAAGGACAAGGGTGGTTTGGTGGGTCTTGCCAGAACGCTGGCCTCGCTTTCTGATGCCGACTTCACATCGGTCATGGGGATGATGTTCCAATACAAGGGAAATCAAGTCGCAGGTAAGTAGCCGGTTGCCGGTTCTGCCGTTTTGCTCAAAGCCCCCGCCTGGGGGCTTTTTTGTGGGCGACTTCCAAAGATGAGGTGCTGCTACCACTGCTGCCACTGCTGCCAGTGGTTAAAAGGGAACGATTTATCAAGTGTGGTAGCACCCAACGATTGACTGTAAGCCTTATGTATCAATGATTTAACGAAATTCAAAGAAGCCAGAAAAACTTGCTGCTGCCACTGCTGCCACTGCTGCCACTAAATTCGAGTGTTGAGACTTTCTTGCCGGGAACGACAAAAGAGCAAGTGCCACTGTTAAACATTCCTCGAAATGATTTTTCCTAAAAGTGAAGATTAAGTGGCAGCAGTGGCAGCAGTAGATCTAGTGACATAAAAATAAATCAAGTAAATCAGACATTTGCAGCTGCTACCACTTGTTCGATTTCCAGAATTGGACCTGGCAGCAAGTGGCAGCAAGTGGCAGCAGGACAACGGCATCGAAAAAACTTTGGGGGAGGGGATTGACGATTAGTCAGTTTGCCTTATTGCTGGTGTATCGCCGCCGTAATACATCCAAGAGGAGATCCGTTCATGACCAAACAAACCTCACCAGTTCCCGCGAAACGTCAGCGGAGGTTAGCCGTTCCTCTCAATATCCGCATCTGGGTCCCAATCGCAGAAAAGTTGGACGAAGCGGTGATGAAGCAAAACACTAACAGATCCGATTTTGTTCGAGACGCCATCGTCGAAAAGCTGAAAAAGATCACCGCATAAAACAAACCCCGCCGGCCAGGGCGGGGTTCGATAGGAGAACAGCGTATGGGCTACGCACCATCACTTTTGAATGAAGAAGCCGGTTCTGTCAAGTCTTCTGGGAATGTAACCCCATTCGACAAGGCACATCGCAAACGTCGCGGCAACCCGTCTGGGGAGCAGCAGAGCGAAGGACCACCACCAATTTCTGCGGCCAAGCTCTATGCAGACGCGATGATGAAGGAGGGTGGGTGGGCAGCTAGCAACCCATCCGCAGGAAGCACCGTTGCCGGAAGCAGTGGGGTGATGATCTACAATTGGAATGGGCTGCATTGGAAGCACATTGGCGGCGAAGACGGTGATGCGCATGCCGCCTTGTGGCTGGACACGAACATGCCTGATAAGGCCACGCCCCACAAAGCCAAAGGTCTTTGGCAGTGGCTTAGCATGCGGCTGCGCGATGCTCACAAGCTTCCAAATCCTAGTCGTCAAGACATGGCCATCGTGCCGTGTGGCGACGCATATCTAGAAATCACGAAAGATGGCATTCGATCTATTGCACCTGATCCATTACTTGGGCTGACCTACGCCACAAAAATTCAATGCGGAACGCCTCACGGCAAAGTTCACAATCCCATTCCGTTTAATCCTAAGTCGAAGTTTGGAGCCTGGCTCTGCCATGCGTTGCCCGACGAGGGAGTGAGGTTGATGGTCCAGGAACAATGTGGTGTTTGCTTGCTTCCTGGTGTGTATTCACAGGCGGCATGGTGGTGGGGCGTTGCAGGTTCTGGCAAATCCACCCTTGCTGGGATGGTGGAAATGGTGCTGTCCTCTGTTGCTGGCGTTCGCTTGGAGAGCCTTGGAGATCAGTTCGGCTTGGAGCCCATCGTGGGTGCGCAACTGATACGTGTCGAAGAGGTTGAGATTGGCGAGAAATGGGACGAGGGCCGATTTAAACCCCTGGTCTCTGGCGATGGCGTCTATGTCAATCGGAAGATGGAGAAGGCTATCGGGTCATATAAATCCACAGGCAAGTGGATCATTACGTCGAACCCCGAGCCTTATATCCGCGACAAATCTGATGGCGTGTTGCGCCGGCTAGGTATCGTTCACTGGGCACACAAGATCCAAGGTGATCAAGATCCGCTGTTCGCTGAAAAAATCATGGAAACAGAAGGTCGGATGTTCTTGGACTGGCTGATTGAAGGTGCACTTCGGGTCATCCGTCGTGGACGAATGATGTCCGAGAAAGAGCTTCCAGGAGCTGCGCGTGAATATCGCGAGAGCGTTCGGCGCAACTCTGACAGTGTTCGTGACTGGGTGATGGAGGAGAGTGTTCGGTTCGTGCCGGGCAAGTGGAAGCCCACTTCGGAGATCCTGGCTCGCTTCACCAAGTGGTCAGAGGAAAACTTCAAGCGCCCGCTTGGTGAAAACGGCGCCACCATCCTCGTCCGGAGCCTTGGTCAAATCCCGGGAGTGAACCTGGGTAAGCGTTCAAATCGCCGCATCAAGGGTGGGCAGGCTTGGGGCTATGAACTGGACTGGACGCCCATGCTGGCCGAAGACGACCCCCGAGCGCTACTTGCAACCCATCCGCACCCTGTCCACAAGGATGCGGACTACGGCGCCATGTTTGAAGACTAACCAGAGGAGTAACAATGAATGACATTATCAACGAGCGAAGCGATTACGAGCTTCAATTTGACTGCCAGCTTCGACTGATTGGTGAGAACCTTGCCATCGGCAGTCTCACGCAGGTTGATGATGGCAGTGTTTTTGCTCCAATTTCCAAAGAGCAAGCCTTTGCATTCTTCGAAGGCTTGCCGATTGACCAATTCAAGCGATTGATCATGCAACTGCAGGCCAAACGAGATCCCGCCAGGATGGCAGAACTGTTATGCAAGATGACCTGGGGGGAGTTTGAGCAAGCCGTTGCCGAGGCATATCAAGGGCAGGGTTGGACCGCTGAACTGACGAAATCCGGAGCAGATGGTGGCGTTGACGTGTTTCTTCGTAAGGGCGACACCACCTGGCTTGTGCAATGCAAGCACTGGCAGTCGAAAGTCAATGTCAAAGAGGTCCGTGAGATTTATGGATTGATGCATCATCACAACGCGGATCGTGTAGTAATCGTGAGCTTGATGGGTTTTACAGCAAGGGCAACTGAATTTGTTCATGGTAAAGCTGTTGATCTTGTTGACGGGAAACAGCTCGCGTCAAAGTTGTCCGTCTTGCCAGATGAGCCTAGTTCAATAGCTAATAGACCCATGGTGGCAAATAAACTAGATGCTTTGGATGTAAATCATGGTGTGAGTTATATCAATGCTGCTGGTTGGATGCCGGCTGTTAATGCAACACAATTTTGCACAAGAGAAAGCGTTTTCAATAACTACTGCGTTTGGGCGCGGGATATAGGTAGACCGGATCTTACTGAAATCAAGCTCAACGATTGGTCAAATAAAGTTTTTCGACCTGCTATGGAAGAGGTCTATGGCGATGCTTGGGATAATAGAGAGCACAAGACATTCAGCTTCACAGCGGGTGGTCGAGTGCGGTCGGTGAGCTATGCCATTCGCTCCCAACCTTCGCTTTCCCGTAGCCGGCCTAAGGCCAAGACAGGGGAGGAGGAATGACCACCCACCCCGACCACTACCCAGACCACACCGAGGCCGAAATCCTGGATCTATACGCCATCCAAGGCCACCTCACCGCCACCGCCCTCATTCCCAAGATCCGGGATGACCTGGTAGGCGATGCGGCACTAGGCTTCTGGCAGCAAGCGGACGAGGTGTATCAGCGGCACTTGGACAAGTGGATCGAGAGCCCGCTTCATATGGCCGCCCGAGGTGGACACCTAGAACACATGTGTGTCTTGATCGAGCAGGGCATGCATGTCGATACCCTGGACGATTGCGGTGTCACGGCTTTACATTCCGCAGTCATGATGGGCCAGGCGCAGACCAGCCAGGCGCTGATCTTGATGGGCGCGGATATCAATGCCCAAGATCGCTTCGGCATGTCCCCGCTTCACTGGGCCACGATGACCTTGGAGGAGCAGGCTGCAATCGACCTGGTGGAGGCGGGAGCGAACCTCTACTTGCTCAACAACGATGGCGAAACGCCCCTGGATCACATCTATGACCCTGACTTTGAAGCGAGGGTCATGGCGGCACACACCCAGTTCCAGGCCAACCAGCTCGCCCAAGCAACGCCCACGCCAGCGCGGCAATACCAAGCACCCGCCAGGCGCATGTAGGCCCCAACTATCACCATGAGGGCGTAGCAGCCGACACCCGCTCCCAACAGGGCCAACGGCCCAATTACCGCTTTTCCAAACAACAAGAGCCCCACAAGGGGGCTCCTGTCATCAAGTCAAACTCACTCCCCCACAAACTTCACATCCACATCGGCCGTTCCGCACGCAGCGATGACCGCGGCCGGATCGTTAGACAGGGCAGCCGTAGACGTTGCTGGCACATGGATGGACTTGAAGTTTTGGATCATGCCCGGCACCAGCTTGGCGCAGACCTTGGCAGGCATGTCGGTGTAGGTGATGGCGAAGGTCGGTGAGACGGCTGTTGCCGCACCCGGGCCAATCGAAACCGCCTGGCTCCAAGACGAGGTAATCGTCGCAGCCGCCGAATCCCCGCCATTCATCGTGGAGGGCACGATGCCGGCTTTGTTAGCAATAGCCGTGGTCAGCGACGAGTAATCACGGGTGGCGGCATACAAGTTCTTGATGCCGGCAGACATGGCCACCAAATTCGATTGCTCGGTGTTGGCGCGATTGGCGTTTTGCACTTGGGGGAAGATAACGAAGGCAGCGATTGCCAGGATGGCAATGATGCCCAGGACTAGCAGGATTTCGACCAGCGAGAAGCCGGCCTGTTTTGAGTGTTGCTGTTGCATAGGAAACTCCGGTCAGTGGGGGTTAGGCCACTGAACGGGATCCTCGAACCAGGGCTAGATTGACGGTAAAGTCGTAAACCTATCCGTCAAGCCTTTTGAAAATATATCTCACATACCTATTGACGTCCCTTCATTGCCGATTACCTTGGCAAACGGGCACGCTCCTTATTGCGTTGGGGAAGTCGGCCCGCAGTCCTTGTCAGGACCGACACCCCCAGTCTCCATGCTGGGGGTGTCGTTATTTCAGCCCCTTGCGCTCATGAAACTATCTGCAAAGGTAGATCCATGAACGCGCAATCACTTCTCGCAGAAGCAATCGACTTCCGGGATCCGGTGGATGTGCAGCGGGCGCTGGATATGGGCGCTAACCCCAACACCAAGACATTCACGGCACTGGCAGACAGGGAAGTGCCTGCACTTGAACGCATGTGGCTGGAACACCAGAAGTGTCCACTGACCCCAGACTTCGCCGTCTTCCATGCCCTCATCAATGGCGGTTCACGCCTAACCGATATGCACGCCCGCCAGGTGTTCAAAGCCATGGTCGAGCACGGCGAGGTAGAACTGTTGCGCGCGATGTTCGCCAAAGGCTTCCAGCTGCACGGCGACATGAGCCCCGCTTTCACCTACCACCTGCATGTGTTGGCGCTTCTAGTGGAAGAGCAGGGCATGGATATCAGCCAGTCATTCCACCGCCGCGGCACGCCATTGCACCATGCCGTCAAGCTCCAAAGAGAAGACCTGGTGGCCTACCTGCTAGATCACGGCGCGAACATCGAAGCCAGCGACTTTGAGGGCAACACGGCGCTACTGACCGCTTGCGAGTATCAAGCCCACGCCCTCATTCCTGTTCTCCTGGACCACGGCGCCAATCCACAGACAGTGAACTTCCAGGGCAACAGTGTGCTGCACCTGGTCAATGACACGGCATCGGCCGAACTGTTGCTGGCGGCAGGGGCCAATCCACTAGCAATCAATGACTGCGGGTTTGCCCCCGTTGACGGCGATAACGCCAAGACGATTGCCGCCTTACAAGCGCATCAATTGCACCACGCCACCCATCAAATCCGCCAAGAGGCCCTGGCCAGGAGACTGTAATGAAACAAGCACCCGACAACATCTTTGACGGCTTGGGCCTGCCCGAGCGCGACGAGCCCATGGAAGCCATCTACCAGGCATCCCGCATGCGCGACGAACAAGCTGTCATCCGCATGCTCGATGAGCACCTGGCCCAGCATGGCGAGCCCGAGCAGCAGGCGTATGCCAATCGAGCCGAGCATCGCCAGGATGATGCAGACATGGGCCGGTTCCCCTATCACACGGGCGGGAACACCTGGTCCCCAAGCGATGCTGATGCCATAGCGCTAATTCCGGAAGAGTGCAGGGGTCAGCAGGAAGTTCAGTTTCAGAAGCAGATCAGGCGGCAGTAACCACTTGCGCACACCGGGCTAGGCCTTTTAATAGATGAATACCAACTCACGGAGACATAGCATGAATGTTCGAACTAATGAGCCAACTGATCGCGAGATTGATGGCAACGAACATACAAGTGGCGTCAGTTGGAATGCGGATAAAGACTGCTTTTCCTTCGATGGCAATCGCTGGGAAGAATTAGATCCTGGCGCTGATCGGGTTTATTACAAGAGGGAAGCAGAACGGGTTTGCGATTCACTTGGTGCACCTGAAAGGGTGCGCGACGAGTTGTCCCGAATTTCCAAGGATTTTAATCAGGATGAGTGGGCCATCTACAACCTCGATGTGCTGGCCGAACAGGGCTTCGACAGCGAGGACGACTGGAACAATGCTCAACGCAAGGAGGCAGAAGTGGACTTGCGAAGTGGTGAGGCCGACGAGAATCGGCAGCAGGGCTACTATGATGGTCACGCTGATAACTCCATAGACCTTTCCCCCAAGGAGTTGTCTGATCAATTGAGAGCTGCCGCAGTAGCAGAATCAGAGTGGGAGCATGAACAGCTTGAATCGATCACGGTGAAGGCCGCTGGCGCTTGGTCTCCATCCCAAGCCGACGCTGATGCGCTTGTGCCGACAGCAAGCCAGGAGCACAAAGAAGGTCAGTTCCAAAAGCATTCAAGGCGACTTTGATGGACGCTGGCGTTAACGCACTTTTTGACGCGGTTAAGGCCAGCAATCTTGAAGCTGTCAAACAGCTCATCAATCAGGGCGTCTTGGACTTGGTAGTGGATGATGAAGAAACGGAGGGACTTGCTCCGCTACATCTAGTCACATCGCCACACGTTGCCTATGCCCTTTTGTCCGCTGGTCAGAACCCAAATACGAGGACATGGGATGGGGATACCCCATTGCATAGTGCAGCGCGTAAGGATGATCCTGAACTTGTCAGGCTTCTTTGTGCATTTGGCGCGGATGTAGATGCACAGGACAACACGGGGTCAACCCCGCTACATGACGTCTCATCTGCCAAGATTGCGCAATGGCTTCTTCATTTCGGTGCGAATGTCAACGCCGAGGACTACGGTGAACAAACACCAATCTTTAATGCGAGCAGCGTTGAAATTGCCGCGATGCTGGTGGAGGCAGGAGCTGACCTATCCCACGAAGCGGGGCTTGATGTGCTTGAATACTTTGGCATCCATGATTGTCAAGATGACATGTATGAATACCTTTGCATGGCCGTTGAACAGGACAAATCTCGGCGTGAAGCCAAGGCGCTTGAAGAGACAACACCAACCGCTACCTCAATCAATACTCCATCTCGCCGCCTGTAACCCTTGCTAAATACCAGCTAGACCTTTTGATAAGGGGAACCCTCGCGGAGTTCCCCCATGCCTGACCCCGACTATTCCGATATCGCGTTCGATGAGCGCGCCCACGACGATGACGACGAAGCTGCCGAGTATCTGGTAGAGCAGCACGGCACCGATCTCATCGTATCCCTTCACATTGGTGACATAGAGCAAGGCCAGCTTTTGCTGGACCGCTTCCAGCTGTTTGACTACCTGGACGAGTTTCTGGACCGCGGCGGCATGTTGCGGATGGAGCAGTCATCATGAGCCAGATGTTCAAAAACGCCGAAGAAGGCGCCAAGTTCATGATCGAGCTGTTCAAGGATCCTCTCTACTGGGAGAAGCCTTGGGTTGCTGGCAACAATGCATTTGGCCTAGGTGAGATGCCGTTCAATGCCTTGTCAGGGCGGCAATACACCGCAGGCAACATGCTTTATTTGTGGAGTGCGGCCAAGCAACGCGGCTACAAAAGTGCGGGCTGGATGACTTATGCCCAGAAGCAAAAAGCAGGCTTGCGCTTCAAGGAAGGTGCGAAGGGCAACGGATTACTGATCCCATGGTTCAAGCGACCCGACAAGCCAGAAGACGGCAAGGTGCTGGACCCCAACGACCCCCGCGGCAAGGCCTGCTTGAAGTGGTTCATGGTGTGGAATTGCGATCACATCGAGGGCGTGCCAGAGCAGCGACGCGAGGTGCCGGCGCCTGAGTTCCGCCATGGAGAGTGCGAACGCTTGTTGGAAGAAAGCGGCGCCAAGATCTTCCATGACGGCGGCAACCGGGCCTATTACCGTGTTCGCGCTGACACAATCCATCTGCCAGCCCGCGAGAACTTCAAGACCCCTGATGGCTACTACGCCACCGCCTTGCATGAACTAGGCCACTGGACGGGGCATGAGAGCCGCTTGAACCGGGATCTGTCTGGCGTATTTGGCACCGAGAGCTATGCGGCCGAAGAGTTGGTGGCCGAGCTATCCAGTCTTCTGATCGGCGATCGCTTGGGCATTGGCCACGATCCCCGCCAGCATGCCGCCTACGCGAAATCCTGGATCAAGAAGCTGGAAGACGATCCAATGGAACTGTTTCGCGCCGCCACCCGCGCCGAAGCCGTTTGCCGGCATCTTGGCATTGAGGCCTACCAGCGCGAGCCCATCAAGATCATTGAGCGGCAGCTGTCCAACGAGCCGGTGCAAGACGACCAGCCAAGGCCCCAGCGTGGCCGCAAGTGGTCGCCCAAGAAGAAGACCAAGGCCAGGACCCCCAAGGCCACCGAGACGGCCAGGGAGCCCAAGCAGCGCAAGCGGGGCATGGAGCTGGCCAGGTAGGCAGGGGTTTCCATCCAGCCACCAGTTGGGCGACCATGGGTCATGGCCAAGCCCACCCGCCAAGCCGCGACCAAGCGCGCCATTGAAGAGTTCTTTGGCAAGGAACCGCCCAAGAAGCTCACCTATGCCCAGCTGCGGGCCAGGATGGATGAGGCCGCCAGCATCGACCCCTCGCGCCGGATCGACACCATGACCGCCATGGTGTTCTTGGAGATCCGCCCGGTGCAGTTCAGCGCGCTCAAAGCCATCGACCCGCCCAAGCAGCCGTTCAAGGTGGAAGGGTCATTCGGTCGGGAAGGCAAACCTGCCGCAAGGGCCAGCATCACCAACTTGCGCAAGTGGCTTCAAGCCTTGGTGGATGCAGGGCATGTAGATCCCAACAAAGAGTTGCCCTGGGATGCGCCAGACAAGGTGGTGCAAGGCGATGTGGACTTCATCACCGTGCACGAGGGGCGAAGCACCCGGATCATTGGCGCCGTGTTCTCCCACGATGCCCTGGTGGATCTGTATTTCCGCGATCCTCGTGCTGTTGTCATCCAACGGATGACCATCATGGATGCGTTGGACCAGCCATGGACTGACGATCAAGACAAGGAAGACCTGGCACGGGCCTATGCCGTGTGGTCCACCCAGGAAGCCGATCGACTGGCTATCCAGGCCGCAAGTCTGGCTGCCATCGCTGACCGATGTGCTTTGAACCGGTCAACGCCACCCGTCTAAGGCTGGCCAAGTTAGGGGGTCCCCCTAACTACCCCCATCAAGCCGCGTAGCTTTGCATCGAAATCCGCCGCAGTGGCTGGATACGGAGCAAAGCGATGGCTACCTACACCCTGAAATTCGAACATAGCCTCCAAGAGTGCGCATTCGTTGAAGTGGAGGCTGACAGCATGGACCAGGCTATTGAGAAGGCCCGGGACATGGATACGCAAGAGATGGATTTGGAGTGGGAGAGCGATGGCTACTACAACACAGACGATCGTTTGTATTCCGTGGAGAGCGATGAGGGCTATGTGAATGTAGACCTTGGCGATCTCGTAAACACTCTCACTTGGATGGAAGTAGATCTTCGCGACCAGTGGAAGGGCAGTGCGGCAGGAGAAGCCGCATGAGCACTAATCGTGAAGTCTCGCCAACCATCAGTGCGCAGCTTCCTTGCGGGGCGTGTGAGCAGTGTTTCGTATGCGCTGTCGAACGATCAATTGATGCACTTCACAATTGCCCTGATAAATACTTGGACTGCTTTGTCTATCTCAAAGACGTTGCCAAGGCTATTGCCATGAAGATCGGAGATGCCGCAGCGCTGGGGACCGTTGTAGAAGTAATTGCAGAGGGATTGCGGAAGTCAGAGCAAGAATGCTTGAACGCTGCATTGCGTATTTTGGACTTCGAAATGATTCGAATTTCAGATAACGGTCAACCAATCGTGGTGAGGTTGGCCCCATGAGCACCCGCAAAAACTGCACAGGCCCCACTCATGACCTTTGCACTGCAGCCAGGCAAGGAAGCCTGGTGGGCGTAGTTGCTGCCATCGGCAAAGGGGCAGACCTCAATTCCACCTGTCAGTGCCAAGGCATTACCGCTTTGTCGATCGTGGCCGCACGGAACCGGGTGGATCTTGCCCATGTTTTGGTTCAGGCCGGTGCGGATGTGAACTCCACTCATGCTGAAAAGCAGCATCCACTGCACCAGGCATGCCTGACGGGGAGCGAAGAGATGGTTTCATTCCTGCTTTCAAACGGTGCTGACCCGAACTTCATTGGCGGATCCTCTCCCCAGGCACCGCTTGCGGTTGCAGCCGCTGCCGGCTTCGTTCCCATGGTTCGGGAATTGCTGCAAAGCGGGGCGGATCCCAACCTGGCCAATGCACACGGGCAAGTCGCGTTGCACATGGCCAGCACACCACAAATGGCGCTGCTGCTATTGGAGGCGGGGACGTTCGTGGACGCCAACGCTCACTCCGGAACACCTCTGCAATCGGTGGCCTTGATGGGCGAGCTGGATGTTGTTCGTGTGCTGGTCGAAGCGGGAGCAGACATTGACGCCAGTCTCAACGCGTGGGCCACGCCGTATGCCCTCGCCAAAGCCCAGGGGCATGACGAAGTGGCGGCCTATCTGCGCGCCGTGAAGCACCAACGGAAGCTGGATGGAAGCACGGCTGCGGTAGCGCTGGCGAGCGGTTCAGCCAGGCGCCTTTAACCCCTTGCGCTCAACAGGGCTTCTGTTTAACTGATTACTACTAACAATTTTGGAGAACCCATGTCTGCCCACATTGTCGATATGCAAGAAATCGACGTGCTTGTTTCTTGGAGCGTGAAGCAAGGACTGTTGGAAGGCATGGGAGTATCGAACCCCGACGAGTTGGGCCAGATCCTGCACGACGAGAACGTGCGCAGCGTGAACTATCGATACGACGAACAAACCCAGCCTGACACCTACACCTACACACCCATGGACCACGAGCTGGATCCCGAGGTGGTCCATCAAAGACTTCGCAGCTTGAACTACCAGTCATGCGAAACTGAGGACTGGTATAGCACCAAGGCGAACGAGTGCTTGGCGCATATCGATTGCGATCTGATTGATCACGTTCCGCGCGAGTATCGGGATTTGCATGGAGCGCGCCATCCGATGGTGGTTGAAAAACTTATTGGACTGGGCAAGAACCCTAACGGTATTCAGCTTCCGCAGGACGATACGGAGCAGCACAAGCCATTGCACTTTGCTAAAACCCCGGAGATCGCCCAGGCCTTGATTGACGCTGGCGCCGACGTAGAAGCGCGTAATACCTACGGCCTAACGCCAATGCACTGGCTGGCCAGGAATGGACGGCACGATACGCTTCAAGTGCTGATCGATAACGGTGCTGACCCCATGGCGACGGACAACTTTGGCAACACACCACTTCACTGCACGACTGCCTACGGTCGCTATGCGAATGCCGAGGTGCTGGTCAATGCTGGTGCTGACCCAATGGCAACCAACAATGCGGGCAAGACCCCTCTTGATCTGGCCGAAGAGAATGGAGTGGTGCAAACCAAGGCCGCCATGGAAGCAGCCGTGCTCAACGCCAGAACCATTGAAGCATCTGGTGCATGGTCGCCTTCCCAGGCCGACACCGATGCCTTGGTGCCGCAGGCAACCGGCGAGCAGCACAACCAAGTGCGGCAGCAGGGGAGAAGGCTGTAATGGCGAGCAAGAATGAGCTGAACAAGTTCGACCAGGATGGTAATACTCCGCTAATCAATGCTGTCATGCTTCATCAAGAAGAGGTAGTTGAACAGCTATTGGCAGATGGCGCCGATATCAACTGCCCTGATCAAATGCTCAAAATGACTCCGCTTCACTGGGCGGCGTTGGCAGATAACGAAGAAATTATGATCATGCTCTTGAACGCCGGGGCGGATCAATCAATCAATGACAAGCTCATGTCTACGGCAGAGGAAGATGCCAATGCGAATGGCAAACGGGTCTTTGCTGCATTTCGTGCCCGCCAGCAGGCCAATGAGCTGGATGCTATGACGGTGAAAGCATCGGGCAGGTGGTCCCCATCACAAGCCGACGCCGATGCTTTAGTCCCCGAAGCTAGTGCCGATTACCAGGCGCCCGTCCAACAGCGTTCAAGGCGCCTTTAAGGAGTGATCATGTCTAGTTCAATCGAGCAACAACGGTATCTGATCAACCCGTTTACAGGGTCAATTGATACCGAAGAGAACTGGCGGGCGGAAATGAACGAGTGGGAGGAAGTTGATGCTACTAGTCGAGAGGATCAGCTCGCTTCACTTGAAGAGCACCCTTTCCAGCTCCACTGCGCTGCACAACTTGGAAACTATTCCTATTTTGAGCAACTGATGGCCAATGGCGGGGACATAGAAGAGCTTAACGATGAGGGATTTACGCCGCTCCATATGGCTGTCATGGCGGATCATCTTCACATGGTCAACATCATCATCGGAGTTGGCGCAGATATCGACGCCAGAGAGAACAAAACAAGCGGCATGACCCCACTGCATCTTGCAGCTGGCAACGGTTTCACAGAAGTTGGCCTGGCGCTTCTTGAAGCTGGCGCCGACCCCTTGCTTCGCATCGACAACGGGGCAGTGCCAGGCCAGTTCAACCAGGACGGCGCCACCTGCATCGACTACGCCGAAGCGGCAAGCGACGACAAGTTGGTGGCGGCTATGCACCTGGTGGTGGCCAACCGGCAGGCCGATGAGCTTGCGGCTGCCTGGTCTCCATCAAGTGCCGACGCTGACGCCTTGGTGCCCCAGGCAACAGGGGCGCAGCAATCCCAACAAGTTCAGCGCAGGCGGCTTTAACGATCAGCAGCATACCCTTCAATTCAGGAGTTAAACCCATGCAAGATGATTTCGAGGACGAAGACGAATTTAGCTGTGTTGCAGTTTCTTTTGACGAGCTATCTTCATGGGTTGAAGAAGGTCTAGAAGAGTGTGCGAATGCTCATGGGAAAGATACTGATCTTGAACGTCTGAATGACTTCATATCAGGTGCTATGTCCAGACGAGCCTGTGCATATGATAACTACGAGAACCTGACCGAAGATCTGGCTCATGTTGTCTATGCTGACTTCGTTGCTGGGAGCAACATCTCACTTGGAACAATCCCGGTCTCGCTCTATGAGGAAGTGTTGACCTATCAGCCCAAGCGTGATGAAACGCTAACACTGGACGAAGAACGGGTGAAGGTTGCCATCCTGTATGCCGATCGCGAGGCTGTTGAACAGGGGCTCAACCAGGGTGTGGTTATCCAGTGCGACACTTTCGGCACGCTGGAAGGCCCTGAAACTCATAAGACTGGAATATGGGATGACTGCATTTGGACACAATACGGTGTCGGGAGCGAGGAGGAATTCATGGGTTGGCTGGAAGCAGAAGTGACCGGTCGAGCTTTGAGCAACACGCAGGCGAAAGCTCTTGATCAAGCAACGCTTGGGGTTGTCGGATCCTGGTCGCCTTCCCAAGCCGATGCCGATGCCCTTGTGCCCCAGGAAAATGGCAAGCAGCAAGTCCAGCAGCAACACCAACAGCGCAGCAGGCGTCTCTAACCCCTTGCGCTCGCACCCTTTGCCTATTCAATAGGTGTAGACCCCCAAACCGAGAGGACTATGGCCAAGCTCTTTGATTTCACGCTGGATGATCTTCATGAAGCGCTTAACAACCAAGAGCTGCGGGATGAGTTCGAAGTCGATCACGAAGAGGCCGGTGTTCGGGAGTATCTGGATCATGCGCTCGTGCTGGGTGATGCCGGGCGTGAAAGCCTCAACTATGTTGTAGAGAACGGGGACACCGAAGATACCGAGATCTTCCTAGCGATCCGCAACGAGGAAGAGCAGTTTGAAGGCGGGATCACCTACGAAGAAGTGTGCCGAGCACTGTTCAATGTATCCGAGCCTGGCCAGATCGATGTTCTGATGGACCATGGTGCTGACATTGACACCGCTATTTCCCATCTGACATATGGCGACGCATGGACCCCGGTTTCAGCAGCAATCGATGATCGCAGGCCCGAGGTCGCAATCAAGTTCATTGAAGAGGGTGCAGCTACATTTGGTTCACCGGCAATGGGACTAGCGATCGAGAACAACCTGTTGTCTGTGGCCCTGGCGCTAGATGAACACACTCTTGGCGGTGCGTTTCCACTCCACACGGCTATTGAGTTCGAGAACCACGAAATGATCAATGCATTGCTTGAAGCGGGTGTGGATCCCTACAAGCAAGACGGCAACGACCAGAACGCTTTCGATATCGCAAGCGAATATGCACCCAACTGCCTTGAAGTGCTGGCAAACGCCCAGGCAAAAGAACTTCAAGCCGCCTGGTCTCCCTCACAAGCCGACGCTGACGCCTTGATGCCCCAGGCTACGGGCGAGCAGCAAGCCCAACACCAGCAGCGAAGCAGGCGTCTCTAACCCCTTGCGCCGGGGAAAGTTTTAAGACATTAGTTAAAAGACTTGCAAGGGGAGATGGAATGCGAACACATCCAAGCGAAGAACGGTTAAACAACTTCATCCTTGCATGCGCTAATAATTGGGCGCAGGTCGTTGACGATTACATTGAAGACGGTTTTGATATCGATGCCGGAACCAGAGAGTTTAACGAAACGGCCCTGGTGGTTGCCGCTGCACACAATCAAACTAATGTTGTCAGTAAGCTAGTTGCCAACGGCGCTGACCCCACCATACAAACCGATAATGGATGCTCTGCGCTTCATCATGCAGTTTTCAGAGGTTCCGCGGACATATGTAAGGCATTGGTTGATGCAATCCCTTCCGCGTGCGATTTGCAAGATGACTTTGGCCTAACGGCACTGCACTACGCAGTTAAGGGCAAGGACATGAGCACTGATATTGTCGAGGTGCTTTTGGAGGCTGGCGCCAATGTGAACATCCAGGATGAAGAAGGTGAGACCCCGTTGTTCAAGTGCTATGGAGCCCTAGCCAACCGATTGTTAGACGCAGACGCGGACCCTTCGATTGCGAACAACGAAGGCATTACCGCAGAGCAATTGGCGCGGGAGGCTGGTTTTGAAGATCTGGCGAATCGAATGCGATCGATCTGTGATCACCAATGCTTACATGCTGCCACACCCGCGTGGTCTCCCTCGCAAGCCGACGCCGATGCCCTAGTGCTATCAGCAAGTAGTGAGCAATCAACCCAGCAGATCCAGCGCTCACGGCGTTTGTAGCCTCTTGCGCTCATCCAATTGCGTTGGATAGTGAATATATCCAACGCTTTTAGGAGGGCGCCATGCTTGTTCAAGAACAACACTCTGCTTTGCACCTGGCCGCAATCTACGACCGGCCTAATACGATCCGTGGCTTGGTTCGCCACGGGCAATTTGTTGACCAGCGGGACAACATGCAGCGCACGGCGCTTCACTGGGCTGGAAGCGCGGAAGTGGCCAGGGCTTTGCTCGCCAATGGCGCCAAGGTAGACGCCCTGGATGCCAATGGCCTCACGCCACTACACACCGCGCAGAACATGGAAGTGGCCTTGGTGCTCATTGATGCAGGTGCGGATGTGGATGCCCGGTCCTACCGGGGCGTGCTACCTGATCAATCCGCCGCAGAAGAAATCCAAGGGTTGCTGGCGGCAATTCGTGAAGAGCGGGCAGTGGCAAGTGAAGTGCAACGCCTTCCCGTGAGGCTCCGCTAAGCCGTCAACCACTGAACAAGCTGGCCAGGGCGGGTAGTCAGATGCCCACTTCACAACCCACCAGAACCCGCATGCAAAGGGCAGGGTGGGCGAAAAGTCCCTACTTGTTCCGGCTGCGTTGCGCTTCGCGCGGGAATGTGCCTTTGGCGACATTCAACGCTACCGAAACTTGTTCCACTTCAAGACTGCACCGGCTTACTTCCCGATCGTGCATCGGGTCCAAGGAAGCAGTTGGTGCCCGGTTCTCCTGGGCAGTGCCTATTGGGTGGATCTTGCTACGACCCTGGCTTGGGGCAAGGGTGAACCTCCTACGCTTTGCAAGGGCTTCCGGGCCGCTTGTGCCGCAATGTGTGCGACACCGCTAGACCCTTCAACCTGTTCTTGCTCCGCTTCGGTCCCGGCTTCTCCGGGATGCACCTCACGCCAAGGCCTTCGCTTTTTCGCTCCACAGGCACAACGCCTTGGAGAACCACATGAGCACCAACGACCTTTGGACCAGTTATGCAAACGCCGATCGGGAAGACCAGATCATCGCCGCCGCGGAAGCCATCTTGAAGAAGCGCCTGGAACGCAAGGGACGCATCGCCGATCCTTCGGAAGCCACCCGCTACCTGCGGGCCCATTGCGGTGGATTGGAGCATGAAGTATTCGGGGTCATGTTCCTCGATACCCGCCACAACATCCTGGCCATCGAAGACTTGTTCAGGGGCACCGTGGATGGAGCGGAAGTCCATCCCCGTGAGGTGGTCAAAGCCGCCTTGCAGCACAATGCCCAAGCCCTGGTGCTCTATCACTGCCACCCTTCGGGCAACCCGGAAGCATCCGCGGCGGACCGCGCGGTAACGGCCCGCTTGAAGCAAGCCTTGGCACTGGTGGATATCCGCATCCTGGATCATTTCATCATCACGGGCGATGAGTGCTCTTCCATGGCTGCCAAAGGCTGGGTCTGATGACCTAGCCTTCAAGCCTTGAACAGGGCGGCGCTTCCCACCCAGTTGCGCCTTCGGACCAACCCACGCTGTCATAGCAGGGGGGGTTGCGCTCAATCGTTTCTTTGAGACATTAAAGGTATCCCAACGCAATTGGAGGCCAACATGTCAATTCTTTCTATCCTACCGTTCGCCATGTTCACCCCGCCCTCAAAGGAGCCGCAGGACGAGGCTGGTTTGCTGGCGCACGCCATTGAAAACTCCGATATCGACTATCTCGACATGGCGCTGGATGAGCATGTGTATGTGCATCCTCGCTTCGCACAGATGGCGTCTGAAATTGGGGAGCAATCAATCATTAGCCGGATCCGCAAGCACATGTTTACCCAGAACATGAACGCCCCGGTTCGCATCGTTTGACTTGCCTTTGAACAAATAACCCCTTACAAGGATGTAAATCCACCGGATAAGGGGTTTCAATGGCGATCTTGAATGACTTCATGAGACAGCTTGCTGATGCCGAAAAGAAGGCCGAGCGGCTGCGCAACGAGTTCAACGAAACAGTAGGGCAGCAGGCGCGGGCCTCCTTTGAGCAGATCAAGGAGATCCTGGACACCTACATGCGCTTTCTCACGCAAGCGCAGCGCAACTCGCTGATGGGCATGCTGCAAGCCAAGGGTGCGGTTGCGCCCAAGAGCACTGCCACCAAGACAAACGCCGGCAAAAAATTCAAAGTCGAGCCCAAGTATCAGTTGCCCACGGGCGAGACTTGGACGGGTAGGGGCCAGGGCCACAAGGCATTCATTGCATGGTCGGCCACACCGGAAGGTAAGGCCTGGCACAAGGCCAATCCCGATGAGAAGTATCCCGCTTATCCCTTTGGTGGTGCATCCAAGCCTGCCAAAGCTGCCAAGAAGGCAGCGAAAAAGGCAAGCAAGGCATCCAAAGCAACCAAGGGTGTGAAGCGAGCAGCCAAGGGGCCGGCGAAGAAGGCCCGCAAGAAGGTGGCGAAGAAGGCCTCCTAGTCCTGGGTGCACAACCGCGCCATCGACCGGGAGAGAGAACCAAGAAGCCCTGCCATGTGCGGGGCTTTCTCTTTGGACCAGTATTGCTGACCCTGCACTATCCATCCGCAAGTCATGCATTGCGTCAAGGCAGTTCGGTAGCGGGTGGGAGTTCCTAGCCATGGATCCACTTCTCTACGGCGTGTTTGCTTTTTCGTGGCACCTTGGGTCAAGTGGTTCAAGGAGCAAGCCTGCACCTAAACGGATATAGGTTTGTCTCCTCCACTGCGGCTGATCAACAGGCTAGGGCCGTTCATGTCGCCCGTAAGGTTGCGACACCACTAGACCCTTTCACGCCTGTTTGCCTTCATTGCGGCCCCTTGGAGCCCGTGGGCTCCGGCTCAACTCACTTGCGTTCGTTCGCTTTTGCGGGGTGCACCAGCCCTGCCTTTCCCCTACTCGGTTCACGAGCAATCCGCTCTATCGAGAAGAGGAAAACATCATGGCCAAGAACACCAACAAGCCCGCCACCGACAGCACCCGCCTGGACGCCTTCCTGGTGGAGGAATACGAGGTGCAGGGCCAGCAGAAGTCGCACTGGTCCAAGGTCGGTTCCGCCTGGCCGCACGCTGACGGCAAGGGCTTCCGCCTGGTTCTCAAAGCCATCCCGGTCGATGGCGTGGTGATCCTGCGCACCCCGGAAGCCAAGGAGGACTAACCACCTTCCCCCACTGGGGCCCTTCGGGGCCCCTTGTTTTTTGGGCGAACACACCCTTGGAGAACGCTATGGATGCCTGGACCTATCACTTCGATGCCTTCATGAAGCGCTTTTATGGCATCGACCACCGAGACGCCGGCATGGATGACGCGCAACTGGCGCGCTATCGGGATCTGTCGCCAGAAGAAGCGGCCAAGACCTTCGGCGAGGACTACGACCTGGACCGTATCGACCGTAGGTTCTGGTAGCGCCAGTAGCTAACCAGTTAATGGGCCAAGGATGGCCGTTTGCATAATTAAATCGCTGTTGCCCCCTTGCGCAAATCCGCTTTTGCCTTTTCATGGGTATGTAGCACTACCCATGAATTCAAGGAGGCCAAACCCATGTTCAAACGCATCATCATTACGATTTTCGCACTGTCTGTTGCATCGTTCTCGGCGCACGCGGTGCAAGTTCGCCCGATGTATTCCGAATATGCACCGAGCAAGAAGGCGGGCGTGTTGACAGTTGCCAACACCGACAAAACCGAGAAGACCTTCCAGGTCATCGTTGAGCGCCAGTTGTTCGAAGGCGGCGTGCGCAAATCCGTCAAAACTACAGATCTTCGCTTCGCGCCTTCGATCTTCAAGGTTCCAGCTGGGAAGGTGCAGACCGTTCGCTGGGCGTTGAATGCGGCGGCAACAAGTGCTGACGAGCAGATGTATGTCATCACCGTGAAGGAAGTGCCGGATCCAGCCGTGATCCAGCTTCCCGGCGTGCACCACCTGATCGATGTCAAAACCGCGTGGATCTGGCGCCCAGAAGGCTTGGCACCGCAGCTATCCGCCCGTTGGGACGGTGGCGTGTTGGTGGTCAAGAACACCGGCAACGCTTCGGCCCGATTGGTGGATCTCGTAGCAGGAACGGTCAACAAGACGGGTCAGATCGGCTATGTGTTTCCTGGCGAGGAGGCGCGGTTTGATGTGGACGGCAAAGCCAAGGTGGCCGTCTCCGTCAAGGTCAACGGCAAGGACGTAATCTTGGATGCGAAATGACCTGGCGCGCCATTGCAGTGGCAGTGGCGCTGGGTATTTGCTTTCCAGCCGCAGCCGGTGAACCTCCACAAGATGCCGTAGAGAACATCCTGGCGATCCGCTTGGATGGCAAGGAGGTCATCGGCACTGCCGTCATCAAGCAATCTGCTGATGGAGACGTGTGGCTCGATGTAGCCGATTGGAAAACCTTGACCGACGTCGAACTCGATCTTGCAGGCAAGACAGGCCTTGTCTCTGCCAAGTCGCTGGGCTTGATCCCTGAGTTCGATGCCGCGGCCCAAGCCGTCAATTTGAATGTGCCGGCAACATCGCGTCCCGATCAGCAACTTGGAAGGAAGCGGATTCGGCTGACCAAGGTCAACCCGCAGCCCATCGGTGCTCTGATCAACTACGACCTGGCGGGCCGCGTGCACGAGAATGGCACCTACAGCGCAAGCCTGGGCCACGAGGTGCGAGTAGGCATAGGCCCTGCAACGCTTGTCTCGCTTGGCCAGCTCAACCACACATCGACCGGCACGACCTATCGCCGCGGCCTGACAACGCTCAACTACGACCACCTGAAATCTGGCACTGCCGTGCAGCTGGGCGATGTATTCACACCTCGCACCAACCTTGGCTCCACCGTGAACCTTGGTGGCGTCAGGATCGCGTCTGATCGAGCGCTGCGCCGTGATGAAAGTTATCTGCCCGTTCCCACCCTTGGCGGCGTGGTCCAGAACGCTTCCACGGCCGAGATCTTCATCAACGGCAACAAGACCAGCCAGCACTCGATCAAGCCGGGCCCGTGGCAGGTTGATGAGTATCCCGTCCTGCCGGGCACCAACAGCGTGCAAGTCGTGGTTCGGGACGACTTTGGGCGCGAACAGGTGTTGGAGGACACCTTCTATCTCGCACCAAACAACCTGCCCAAGGGCATGGCCGAATGGGAAGTGACTGTCGGCAAGGTTCGCAAAGGTGGCGACGACTACCAACAGCTTGCAGTGGCCGCGAAGATTGAGCGCGGCATGTCCGACAACTGGACACTGGGCGGCTCTGTTCAGGCCACCCAAGAAAGCCGCAACCTGGCGCTGTCCAATCGGGTTGTGTTGGGCTCCGCTGGCGCATTGTCGATCGACACCGCCGCAAGCCAGTCAAGCGAAGGGAGTGGGCATGCAGTCGCCATGAGCTACGACTACAAGGCACGGGATTGGTCCGTGCATGCGGGCCACTCGCGCTACTCCGACGACTACTGGACCCTGGCCAACGATCGGCTTCCCTCGATGTTTTCCAATGGGCGGAGCCTTGAAAGCACCAGCGCCATCGCCTTGTCTTACAACCCCAAGGGCAGGCCGTGGAGCGCGGGGATTGGTGCGGCGTCCATGACATACCACGACGGCACCACGCGTTCGCGCCTGGACGCATCCATGCGTTACCGGCAGCAGCAAAATGAGTTCGGGTTCGGTATTTCTTACAGTCCGGACCAAGAAGGTGCAGGGGCGTTTGCCACCTGGCGCCATACCTTTTCCTCGGGCACCAGTCTCAATGCCACTGCCCGCAAAGCACCTGACATACAAGGCGAGCTGCGCCTGACGGGTCGCAATGTGGTGGCTGGAAAAGAAGTCAGATGGTCAGCAGGTGTTGAGCACGACCGCCGAGGCGAAAGCGCATGGGCGCAAGGATCCGTTGACACCAGCAAGGGTGTGGCGACGCTTTCGGCGCAATACGCTAACGACAACAGCCAGATTACCGGTCGCTTCCAAGGATCGGTGTGGGTAGGAGAGGGAGGCGTGGTCTTCCAGCGACCTTCGCCAGGATCGTTCCTGGTGGTTGAAGTCGAGGGTCAGAAGGGCGTGCCAGTAGCAGCAGGTGGTGGGTTCGTCAGCAAGACCAACAGCCAGGGCGTTGCGGTGATCCCCAATGTTCAGGCGTTGGTGAACCACCAGGTCTCGATCAATGGGCAGGATCTTTCGCTGGACGTAGGTCTTGAAACCACGATCCAGCCGGCAAGTGTTGGCAGACGAGCAGGTGGCAAGGTCGAGTTCACGGTGCTGTCCAGCACCATGCAAGAAATCCACCTGACCATCGACGGCCAGGATCTGGCGCCACCAGCCGCGGTTGTCTCGGATACCGAAGAAACGGTGGTCGGCGAGGGTGGAGTTGCAGTTCTGATGAAGCCTATCGCTGGCCAGCGGCTCACGGTAGAGCACGCAGGCGGCGCCTGCGTGGCCACCTTGCCCGACACCCTGCCTGGCTACGAAACGATTGTTGATCTGGATTGCAAGGAGAACCCGTAATGCGCGCAGTGCTGTTTTGTCTACTTTTGCTGCCAAGTCTTTGCTTGGCCCAAACCGCAACCGAGTGCCAACTGGACGCGCCCGTTCAACTCGTGCTGCAAAGCCCAGCTCCCGACACGATGTTCCAGACCGTCTATGGGCAGGTGGTGGTCGAGTGTCCAGCAGGTGTGGAATACCGGGTGGAGGTGCAAAACGCTGCACCAGGGGGCGTCGTGGAGTTCATGGCTCCCGGCGCTCCCGAGCCGATCCCGTTTTCACTCCGGCAATCAGACACGCAGCAAGCGTGGGGAGCCTTCAACCAAGGCGAGGCAATCACCGGCACCGGAACGGGTCAGTCGGTTTCGCATCCCGTGGAGGTAGGGGTAAACCTTAACAAATTGCCTGCGAGTGGAAATTACACGGCAATTTTGAATGTCATTTTAATTAGTGTTACCCCTTGACTACAAAGGTTTATCCATTACACATAATCAGAGCCGCTTGTGTTTAGCTCAAGATAAATCACCCATCCCTTCAAATAGGAGAAAATGACAGATGAAAATGAAACTTTTGGCTTCGGCCGCTCTCGTTATGCTGGCTGTTGCCGGATCCGCCTCCGCCGCGGAAATCCTGGACCAGACAGAGGTTGTGTTTACCGTGGACCCCACCTGCGCCTTCAGCGTGCTTGATAGTTCCCTTCAAGGGAGTGCAGGTGCGTTTGATGATGGGAGTGGCTTCATTTCCGTTGCTGGCGGCATGAATAGCTCCGGTGTAATGAACGCTGTCTGCTCAACCGGTGTCTCTTACACCATTGCCACTAACGCCGCTGTCGGGGGCGACATTGCCCTGACCGGTGATAACACGGCGGGAATCGTCCCAGCTTTCATCTACCAGGGTGAACAGTTCTCCGGCGTTCCCTTCGGCAGTGTCGCCAATGGCGAACACTACTCCGGTGTAGCCAACGGTGAAGTGCAGGCGATTACCTACAACGTCGCCGTCAACAGCTTGGATGGAGGTAGCACTACGCTGGCCATCCCGGTTGCCGACACTTATCGCTCTACGGTTCAGTGGACCTTCTCCGACGCTCCGGCGGGCCCATAACAGGTCGGCAATACGCAACATCAGAAGGCCCCCAGATGGGGGCCTTTTCTATGCCAGCCCCTCCCTTGGAAGTTTGAGGCTTCCCATTCCGGGGCTTGTGTAGACAATGGGGACATGTATGCCAAACGCTTTCGCTTGGACCCACAAGGCAACCTGCATGTTGACTTGCTGTTTTGCCGGGTCTTGGCAACCGATCCAGATCTGGTGCAGGAAGCCAGCTCACTGACCACCCGGCATCGCCTGGACAACCGGGCAGCAAAAAGCCAATACATCATGGACTTCGAGGCGGCTTGGGAGGCAGACGATGAGGTCCAGGCGTTAACATTGGCCCGAATGGTTCATGTCGTCATGCTGGCCCAGCGCGAGGTCCGCGAGCGGCGGAAGCGCCAGATCGCAGAGGAAGAGACCGGACAGGGGCATACTGGCCCCAGTCTCAAGAAATGGTGATACGCAGATGCTGACCCACGCCGAACATCAGCGCCAAGAAGTGCACGGCGCCACACCCCGAGCGCACAAGTCGGCCATGGGGCAGTTCATGACGCCTGCCACGGTGGCAAGCTTTATGGCGGATCTGTTCCAGCCCACCAATGGCGATATCCGGCTGCTGGATGCCGGAGCGGGCTTGGGTGCGCTGACTTGCGCCACACTTGACCGCTGGCGTGCCGGAGAACTTGGAGAGGGTGCAATCACTGTCCAGGCTCACGAGCTGGACAGTCGCTTGCGAGAGCATTTGGAAGCGACCTTGGCGAGCTATGCCGAATTCGGCGTGCAAGTGAGAGTGAAATCGGGAGATTTCCTCTCACAGGCCGCTGACGATATCGAGCATGGCAAGGCGTTTTTCACCCATGCCATCCTCAATCCGCCCTACAAGAAGATCCACCAAGACAGCGATGCCCGTGCCCAGGCTCGCAGGGCTGGGCTGGAAACGGTCAACCTTTATTCGGCGTTCGTAGGCCTGGCGCTTGCCTTGATGGGCGAGGGTGGCCAACTTGTGGCCATCATCCCCCGAAGCTTTTGCAACGGCCCCTACTACAAGCCGTTCCGCCGCTTCCTACTCGATCGTGCTGCCATCCGGCATATCCACCTGTTCGACAGCCGCACGCAGGCGTTCAAAGACGACGCCGTGTTGCAAGAGAACGTCATCGTCTTGTTGGAGCGAGGCGGGGAGCAGGGTTCGGTTCGTATCAGCCACTCCACCGATGACCGCTTCATCGACACCCGGGCCGAAGACGTGCCCTTTACGGCCATCGTCAAGCCAGGCGACCCGGAGCAGTTCTTCCACATTCCATCCGGCAAGGTCGATGCCATCGACGCTGCAGCTGCCATCGATACGCCCTTGGCCGCGCTGGAAGTGAAGGTATCCACGGGACCCGTGGTGGACTTCCGGGCCAGGGAACACCTGCGGCAAGAGGCCACACCAACATCGGTGCCCTTGCTCTACGCCCAGCACTTTGCAGGCCACCAGACGGTGTGGCCGGTGGAGGGCAAGAAGCCCAACGCCATCGAGCGCAACGAGAAGACCGAACGCGACTTGTGGCCGTGTGGCACCTATGTCGTGGTCCGGCGCTTTTCTTCAAAGGAAGAGCGTCGGCGGGTGGTGGCGTCGATGGTGCGCCCCGAAGCGTTGGGGAACCCGGACAAGATTGGCTTTGAGAACCACCTGAATGTCTATCACCAAGGCAAGCAGGGGGTGCCCGAGGACTTGGCGTGGGGGTTGTTCGTGTATCTGAACTCAACGGCGGTGGATGAGCACCTGCGAAGGTTTTCAGGACACACCCAGGTCAACGCAACAGATTTGAAGAACATCCGCTACCCGTCCAGGATGAGGTTGGAGCAAATGGGGGCGTGGGCGAGGTTGCAAACATCGCTTTCGCAAGAGGTTATCGACACACACATGGGGAAGTTGCTGGATGAGCCAACAGCGAATTGATGAAGCCACGGAAATCCTGCGCGCACTGGATTTCCCCCGCGCACAACTCAACGACCGGTCAGCCTTGTGCTTGCTTGCGTTGCTCGACCTTCCACCCCAAGCGCCCTGGCGGGATGCTGCAGCACCCTTGATTGGCATCACGCCCATCATGGAATTTGCTCGCACCCACTACGACCGGGCCTACGCGCCCAACTCCCGCGAAACCTTCCGCCGCTTCTCCATGCACCAGTTCGTAGATGGCGGCTTGGCGCTTTACAACCCCGACAAGCCCGATCGTCCGGTGAACTCGCCCAAAGCGGTCTACCAGATCGTGCCCGAGGCCCTGGATCTCATTCGCAGCTATGGCACGCCCCGGTGGGCCGAAGCCCTGGCCGACTACATGGGGCAGCGTCAATCCCTGGCCGCGAAATACGCCATGGCACGCGAATTGGAGCAGGTGCCCGTGGTCATCCCCGGGGGTGGTGAACTCCTGCTTTCTCCTGGCGAGCACAGCGAACTCATCAAGCAGATCATCGAGGTGTTCGGTGGCCACTTCGCGCCTGGCTCGGAACTCATCTATGCCGGCGACACGGGTGCGAAGAATGGTCACTTCGACGTTGAAGGCCTGAAAGCGCTTGGAGTGGAGGTAGACAAGCACGGCAAGTTGCCCGATGTGGTGCTCTATGACCGGGGCCGCGACTGGCTGATCCTGGCGGAAGCCGCTTCAAGTCATGGCCCGGTGGACGGCAAACGCCACGCCGAACTGGCGCACTTGTTCCGCGATGCAACGCCTGGGTTGGTCTATGTCTCGGCATTCCCTGACAGGGCGACCATGCGCAAATACCTGGCCGACATTGCCTGGGAAACGGAAGTGTGGGTGGCTGACGCGCCTACCCACATGATGCACTTCAACGGCGTGCGGTTCCTGGGGCCGTATCAGTAAGCATGGGTCAGCCGCCTACCATCCAGCAGCGCGTGGTGGACATAGCCACCGCACTTGTCAAGAAGCGCCCCGATGGCGCTCGCTTCATCGACATTGAGTTGGCGGTCTTGAAGGTCATGCCTGATATCAATCGCAACACCTTGCGGGGCGCATTGAACCGGTTCGGCAACAACTTGCCCCAAGGCATCATTCGTCCGGCCAGGGGGCTGTATGTCACGCCGGATGCCTGGGCCAAGCGCGACAAGACAAAGCCGGTGCCGTGGCGAGTGGATAGGCAGCGCGAAAAGTGAGCTAGGGTCTACAACTAACGGAATGCAACAGGGGGAAAGGGGAATGAACATCATCTATCAGATCCTGCGATGGATCTTCGCCGTTTTGCTGGGCATGGCCTCGCTGGGCGCCTTGTTCACGGGTGCATTCCTTGGCGCACTCATCATGCTCATTGGCTGCGCCATCATCGCCCCGCCAGGAGGCGCTTGGTTGGCAAGCAAGGCCAGCGCTTTCCAAGGCGGTTTACGCCAGGTAGCCGTTGGGTTCGTGTGCTTCATCGTCGGCACGGTGATGGGGATGAACCACGACACTCAATCGACGTCGACCGCGGCCAAGCCTGGTGCCGCCACGCCTGCGGCGGTTGCCGTTGCCCAAGCGCCAGCTGCGCCGAAGTTCCAGTGCGAAAGCGGAGCGGCTGCGGGTGGGGAAGTCGTGGGCGTATTGGGTGCAGACAGTCATGACCTTCGAAGCGGCCCTGGCGGCGAGAAGATCGTCAACGAGAAAGCCACCAAGATCCTGGGCGAAACCCAGTATCAGGTCATCGACAACTCCACCAAGGTCCAGGTCCAGTGCATTGACGGCGAGTGGGCGCGCGTGCAGATCACATCCCCCGAGTGGCTGACGCAGCAGAAAGGCTGGGTAGAGCGCACGGCACTGGCACTTCCCTTGAAGCCTGGTGAGGTGCGCGCGTTCACCGAAGACGACTTCATGTGGGACAAGGATACGAACAAGGCCAAGGCGGCGATCATCAAGGCCGTGAACCGGATCCACAAGGAAGACCCGCGGTGCAAGGAAGATATCTATCCCTCATCGGTGGCCAAGTCCGCGACCGAGAGCAAGGCGCAGGGCAAGCCGGTGTATTTCGTCAACTGCGGAGGCGGGACTACATCGGTCAATGTCTATTTCGATGCCAAGCGCGCTGACGATCCAACACCCTTCCGGGCACCAGGGCACATCGACAAGGCTCGCGCCACGGATCTTTGCGAGGCCTACGCCAAGCAGCAGGCCAGCCATCCGTCCACTGTTGATTTCTCTCGCTTCATGGATATCGCCATTTCCGAGCACCCCAACGGGCGCACCACCGTCATGTCGTCTTTCAAGGCCAAGAACGCCTTCAACTTGGAGTTGAAGTTCAAGATCAAGTGCTTGCTCGATGAAAAGGGGTTCATTGAGGGGCAGATTTGGGAGGCGGGGTCATGACCACTATTCGTAAGAAGAAGCTGGCGACGGGTGCTCAGAACAAATGTATGAAGGCAAATAGCGATGCACTGTGGGCCGCAGCTCGTGAGGGCCTGATCGATGATTGCAAGGTGCTGATCGAGGCTGGGGCGGATGTGAATGCTAGGGGTGCTATTGATTGGACGGCATTGATGGTCGCGGCGCACTGGGGGCATACCGATCTATGCAAGTTGCTGATCGAGGCCGGGGCGGATGTGAATGTTGAGGATGAAGACGGTTTGACAGCATTGTTGCTGGCGGCGAGGCGAGGGAATGCCGATCTATGCAAGTTGCTGATCGAGGCTGGGGCGGATGTGAATTGCGCTGAGAAGGATGACGATACAGCGTTGATTGAAGCGGTAAAACATGATTGGGTTGATGTGTGTCAGTTGCTGATCGAGTCCGGGGCGGATGTGAATGCAAAGGGTGTATGTGATGAGACGGCATTGATGGGGGCAGCGAAGTATGGGAATGACGATCTATGCAAGGTGCTGATCGAGGCTGGGGCAGATGTGAATTGCGCAGCGAAGAATGGCGATACAGCGTTGATGTATGCGGTTTGGAAAGGGGGTATGAAAGTTAGCAGAATGCTGATCGAGGCCGGCGCGGATGTGAATTGCGAAAACGCAAATGAAGAAAACGCGCTCATGTTTGCGACCGATCAAGACATCAGGGACTACCTGTTGAGCATTCAACAGTCGCGAAGCTTGGACGAAGCCACGCCGTTGCCGTCTACTGTTCGCGGACGGCGCCACCTCTAACCATGGTCAGTGGGTCGCGGATATTGGGGCACTACACCAGCAGGATGGAATAGCAATGGCTCGACATTACGATTCACTGGATCAATGGTTGTGGGAATGCGCTAGCAACGACGATGCCAAAGGCGTCCGGGCGGCACTGAAAGAGGGGGCGCGGATTTCCAAGCCGGTTCCCCGGAGCGGTGTTGGTGATGCCTTGGAGGAAGCGATCTGGTGGGGAAAGGAGAATGTCGTCATGACGTTGCTTCGTGCCCATCCCGATCCAAGCTTCTCTACGCTCATCGATGCCATAAGGTCAGAAAAACTTAGTGATGAGACGGTGCTTAAAATTGCAAAACACCTTTCGCATCTGCACGATGAGAAGGACAAAGGGCGGCTGCCGTTGCATGCCGCCATGCTCCGCCAGACGCCAGTGGTCGCACAGTTCTTGCTGACCAAGGAGCGCGTCAAGAAGAAGGCGTCTGCAGCCTTCCAGGGTATGAATGCATTGGAGTTGTTGCTTGCTCGACCCGACCCGTTGCCCAAGACCTGGTCACCGGTAGTGGACGTGCTCGTGAAGCTTGGGTTGAAGGTCAAGACAAAAACCAAGATCAATGAGAAAAATCGTTCGTTCCTGGGCGAGCAGGCCGCGAACACGCAAGCCAAGCAGTTGGACCGCAAAACACCCAAAGCCGCCGCCCCGAGCAAGCAACGCCGCATCTAATGAGTAGCACCATCCACCCCAACGGCTGGATCAGCGTTGCCGTAGACGCCCAGTGGGAAGCCAAGGCCCGCGCCATGCGCGCCGAGCGCGACAAGCTCTACGGCAACATCTATCCCGAGCGCGACACCGATGCCCGGTGGGTAGGTGAGCTTGGCGAAATGGCGTTCAAGTCTTTCCTGCACCATCGCGATTGCCGCGACTACCAGTGGATCCAGGACGACGCTGCGGGCAAGGCTGACTTCATCGTGGGCCGGGATGTGTCGGTCGGCATCAAGACGGTCAAGCGCAAGGTCGCCCCGCGCCCGGACTACACCATGCAGATCACGGCGCAACACGCGCACGAACCCGTGCAGCAGTTCTTCTTCCTGACCTATGAATTCCAGCGCCGGGTGATGTGGTTCCTGGGTGGGATATCCAGGGACATGTTCTTGCAGCATGCCCAGTTCTACCAGGACGGCGACTGGGTGCATGACAACTACCAGGTGCGCGGGCACGATATCTACAATACAGACATGGGGCATTTCACCCCGCCCGATGTGTGGCTTGGGCAGGTGTTGGCCATCTAACTACCGCACCCGCAACAACTCGCTCCATTTCTGCGTATACGCAGGCGACAAGTGCTGCTGGTTCATCGACCACTGCGGCTTGGTCTTCTCCCGCCAAGCCGAGCTTGCGAAGCTCATGGCGTTGCGCCCGAACTTCCTATTGGCCGCATCCAGCACTTCCATGAGCTTGGCCGACCGCGGATCCACACCTGAAAACAGGTCGCCCTGGTGGCTGTCTCCTGCGGTCAGGTCAAGCAGTCCAACGCCGGCTTTCTTGTAGCGGTATCCCTTGCGATACATCGCCCGGGTCAAGGCTTGCGCCATGCGCAACACTTCCCGGGTGTCTGCACTCGCACTGATGAGCGACATGGCCTTGGACGGGTGATATTGCGGGGCATCGGGCTTGAAGGGATTGGTGTTGAGCCACACCCACACGCCGCCCGCTTGCAGTGAGCGCTTACGAAGCTTCTCGCACGCATTGATGGCGAAGGTCGCCACCGCTTGCTGCACATCTTCAAGCTCCACTACTTCCCGTCCAAACGACCGGGAACACACGATCTGCTGGCGGTCGGGTTCGGCTTCCTGCAGGTCCGAGCAGGCCACGCCTTGCAACTCCGCTTGGGTCCTTGCAAGCACCACGCCATAGCGCGCACGCAGCGTTTCACTGTCCGCTTTCACCAGGTCGCCCGCGGTGATGATGCCTTCGGCGCCAAGCCTGGCTGCAAACTTCCTGCCCACGCCCCACACATCCTCAACAGGAAAGCGAGCCAGGTGCGCAGCACGAACGCCTTCATCGGCCAGATCCACGATCCCGGCGCCGGCCTTGGCGATCTTGTTCGCCATCTTGGCCAGGGTCTTCGTGGGGCCGATGCCAACGCAGTTCGGGATGCCTACCCAACGCTCGATGCGGGAGCGAGCCTCGTGGGCGACTTCCATGCGATTGCCTACCGGGAACTCCACGAAACTCTCATCGATGGAGTAGACCTCAACCTTGGGGAACAGATCCCGAAGGATCCCGACAACGCGTCCGCTGATATCGCCATACAGGCCGAAGTTAGCCGAGCGAATGTGCAGCTGCCGCCTGATGTGGGGCGGGATCTCGTGCAAGGGCTGACCCATCTTGACGCCGAGCTTTTTCGCCTGATCGCTCCTGGCTATTGCACATCCGTCATTGTTGCTTCCTACAACCACCGCCTTTCCACGCAGCGCAGGATCGAACACCTGTTCCACGGAGCAATAGAACGAGTTGGCGTCAACAAGCCCGAACATGTCTCACCCGTGCTTTGTGATCGACCACAGCACCACGCCCCAGATCTGCAATTCGGTTTCTTGGGACAAGATGATGGGTGGGTGGTCCGGGTGCCCTGAATGCAACTCTGCACGCCTGCCGCGTAGCACCAGGCGCTTGATGGTGTAGCCGCCATCGAGCAGGCACATGATGATCGCGCCATCCTTGGCTTCCACCGATCGATCGACCACCAGGATATCGCCTGCAAAGATGCCCAGGCCTTCCATGGAGTTGCCTTCCGCCTGGACGAAGAAGGTAGCCAGCGGATTGCGTATGAGCTTGGCGCCAAGATCCAGATCCTGGCCCATGTGGTCTTCTGCGGGGGAAGGGAACCCGCAGGTAGCCCGATGGTTGAGCAGTGGCCGCGGAATGCGACGAGGGTTGGCCGTGGCGTGGCCCAAGAGCAGGTGCGGCAGGGGGTCAGGTTCGATCATGCGGGCATCATCCAGACGAGTTGAATCACCCAGTGAGACGAGCCACTGGGACGCTAGCCTAGGACGGCCCCATGGGTCTCGCCATTAGTATTTCCCTGAACACGATGCAAGGCCTTGATCTACCGGGAACACCGGAACGTGGAACACTTGTTCGTGTTGCCTGGCAAGGTGTTCCACGCGCCCGTTAGGTCGCACCCGCAGCCGTGCAATGGCAACATCGGAGAATGAGCATGACCCCTGAACTGACCTTTCAGCTCGACGCCCTGGAAGCCGCGCTGCCCGGCTTGATCGCCGACAACCCGGATCCGGGCGACTTCTGGCCCGCCTTCGCAGGCCAGGCCGATGTGATCGAGGATGCGGCAGGTGAGCACACCCAGGAAGTGAACCAGCGCATTGCCGGCATGCTGGCCAAGCACGGGCGCTACATCGCCGCGATCCCGGTTGATGAAGGAGTGACGACCAGTCTGCAAGACACCGCCGCCATGCACGCGGCGTTGAACCATGCGTTGACCAAAGCAATCAGCATGCTGGAAGGCGGTGGCGAAGTCCCATGGGCTGATTTGGAACATGCCATCGAGCTGGCCGTTAAACACAAAGTTGCCAACCAGAAGGATCTGGATGAAATCAAGGGGCGAGGGATTTCCTTCGAGCGTTTGACGGAGTTGCTTGCAAGGGTCAAGGAACGCTATGGGAATTCACCTAAACCCAATCGAGTGATGTAGGGAGCTGACCATGTGCTATTCAGCAGAAGCGTGGACTTTGCTGCGGGATTTCATCCAGGAGACCGGTGCAGAAATCGACATGAAGTCGTTTTGGGAACTCTACCTGGGTCGCGACGAGGCCTATCGCATCCGCAACAAGATGACCGATGGCCACAAGATCCCCAAGGGTCTGGATCTGAACTTCCTGCACCCCAAGAGCGACTTGGAGCAAAAGATCCACGACCTCATAGCGGAGTGGAACGGCCGCAAGGTTTCCGAGAGCGAGCAGGAGCTGTTCAAGCAGGTCAAGCGCCTGGCCGACGCCGAACGAAAACTAGCCGTCAAGGAAACCAAGGCCGCGCTCAACGACCAGCGCATTGCAGGGAACAAAATCAAGCAGCTCAAACGCTGGATCGCCGACGCCAAGCGCACAAGCGTTGAACCGACCAAGGACAACCGGATCTTCCCCGACTGGTATGCCCCGGTGCTCATGATGGAGCAAGGCAAGCGGGTGGTGCGACCCATGCGCTATCACTGCCGCCCGTGTGGCATGGACCCGTCCACCGATCGCACGAAGACGGGCCAGGTATCAGGCAAATACAACGCCCGGCGCGACAACCTGACGAAGTTCTGGCGCAACCAGTTCGGCCACAACCACTGCCTCATGCTCGCTGAAACGTTCTACGAGAACGTCGACGACGGGAAGGGTGGAAGCAAGGAGATCCAGTTCCGGCCGCGCACGGGCGAGACCATGTATGTCGCATGCCTGTATTCGCACTGGACCGACCCAAAAGGGAAGCTGCCCGATCTTTGGTCCTTTGCGGCCATCACTGACGAGCCAGAAGAAGAAGTAGCCGCGGCAGGTCACGATCGCACGATCATCAACATCAAGCCCGAGCATATGGACGCCTGGCTTAACCCGGATCCTGACAACTTGGATGCCCTGTTCGCCATCTTCGATGACAAGCAGCATCCGTATTACGAAGTCATCAAGCAGGCAGCGTAGAAAGTTCTGCCCGAACGCTTGACGATATCCACATTCGCCTTAGCTTGAATACATGCCGAGTTTGGTAGGTAATCAGGAGAGGCGATGAAAATTTTGAAGCAGACGCGCGGACAGGCAGGAATGGCGCCAAGCTCGCCGTCGCATCCATCAACGCATACCCATATCCCATTTGGTAAAGGTCAGGCGGGGATGGGTGGCGCCCTGATATTGGATGGCATGGGAACGCTGTCAGGAGATCTCCGTGAGTTGAGTGGTATTGACTTCGACGCCATGATAGAAGAAGTCGAGAAGCAAAATGCGGCGCATGAGGCATTCCGACTTGAAATCATGCACAACCCCACACGCAACCCGCAGTGGGCGCTTTACAAGGCCATCGAAGACGGCACCGCGGAAGACTTGAAGCGGGCCTTGGATGCCGGTGCGTGTCCAAACAAGATGGAAAACGGACAGGCATCGGCAGGTGGCGCATTGGCTCATCTTATCTATGAGGAAGTGTTTAGCGTCGAGAAAGCGAAGTTGTTGGTTGAGGCTGGCAGCGCGTTGGCATTTAACGAAGGCTTCCCGTTGATGTGGCAAGCAATGAGATGCGGCCAGTTCAGCGAACATCATGAAGACCGCGTTGACGAGTTCTTTGATGGTGATGCGGTCAACCTGGCTGCGTATCTCTACACGCAGGGTGCGCCTGTTGACCCGGCACACTTTGAACAGGAAGAGTTCGCCGAGTTCATGAGCCTGGTTGAAGAGCAGGTGCTTGCAGACAGCACTGTCCACGCTTCTGCCCAGGCAATGGCGCGCAGGCTCTAACAGCGTAGGGATTTCCTGACCCGACGACGCGCCCCAGACTGATTGGCAGCTCACAACGCTTTGTCTATCGTTGATCCCGTCGCTGGCCACCCACACCCAAGGATGGCAATCAGATCGGATGACTGCCTGGCCGTAGCAGACGGCTGGCACCGTGAAGGGGGTCCGGGGAGCTAACACCCCCCAATGAACTTGCTGGCGACCAAGGGGCTCCTAGTGGGCCCTTTGTTATTTCTGGCCTTCGAAGTCGCACTGGAAGTCCACATACATCCACTTTGAGTAGCCGAAGGTGCCGGACCAGGTGTAGGTGTAGTGGGGGTCGGCGCCACGGTTTGCAGCAGGGCACGACCAGGTGGTCTTGCGGGTGCCGTATTCCACCCAGAAGCGCTCTTGGATGATGTGCCCAGGCGCACCATCGAAGCACTCGATGCGTTCGCGCTCTGACCGAATATTGCGAGTGGCCGGCGCGGTGGAGGCAGCAGGCGGCACGCACACGGTTGAGCAGGCCTTGGTGAAGGTCCAAGCAGATGTGGGGTAGAACGTGCCAAGCCACTCGGTGTAGGCCTGCGCCGTGTAGTTTCCTGACGGCTGCGGGCAGTGGTAGCTGGTGCCCGTGAACCCGTTCTCGCGCTGATTGCGCCGGTAGGTAATCGTCCCGGAAAAACCTGGATCGCAGGGCTCAACGCGCACATCTTGGGGAGCTGCGCGAGTGGTGGGCGTGCGCTGGATCGGTGGGGCGATGCACGCTGGCGCGCAGTTGGTTGAAACCGTTGCCCAATTGCTTTCCACCACCGGACCCGTAGCGTTCCACCCTGACCAAGTGAACGAACTTGCTGGCATGGGGCACGACGCCTTGCGCGCCAATGGCTGCTTGAAGGTCTTACGCTTGCGAATGCCGGCGCCCACTTGTCCAGCTGGGCAGGTCAGCGTTTGCTCGATGACCCACTGCTTTGTCTTGGTCTCGGTGGATGGAGAGGGCAACACACACGCCTGGCCGCAAGAACTGGAAACGACTGACCACGCCCCGGCGCCGGTCCACGTCGACCACACCGTGTAGGGCGTCCAGGAGAAGTTGCCCACGGGTGCGGAGTAGCCGGGGCTTGGTGCACACATGGCCGTGCGCGAGCGGGTGCGCTCCTCACGACGAGCCTGGGTGAGCACGCCGGCTTGGCCCGCGGAACAGGCAGGAGACCGGTAGGCGGTGCGCAGCTGCCGGTCTACTTGCTGGTGGGGCAAGGGCAGCACACACGCAGGCTGGCAGGTATCGGACATGAGGGTGGGCTTTTGGGCAATGGTCTGCCCCGTTTCAGGAAAGCAGGTGTAGCGGGTTTCAAAGACCCTCGTTCCAAGCCAGCCGGCAGGGCAGGCCGTATCCACCACGGTTTCGGTGGTGGATGCCTTGGGCGTGCAGGGGATGGGCGGGGGAGGGATAGGGGCACCAGGAGGCGGCAGGCCAGTTCCACCGTTCTTGGCATAGACGAATTGCACCCGGGAGGTTGCGGGCTCGCAAGAGCGGGTCAGCAGGGGGATATCCAAAGCCTCGAACTTGTCTTTTACCAACTGGTCGTTGACCTTGATCGAATAAAACCCCGGTGCCGCTTGCGATACGAACTTCACGCAAGCATGGCCAGGAACCTTGTCGAAGGTCAGGGCCGCACCAAAGCTTGGAACGCCTGCAACGGGAACCCCGGTGAGCGCCACGCCGCCCTTCCAGGCTCTCGGGTTGCCTACCTCATCGAGCATCGAAGGGGGGAATAGGCCATCGCGCAGGGCGTTGGCCTGGTTGAGCGTTGCAAAGTGGCCACTGGCCATCGAGGCCTTTACAACTCTGTCCACGATGACGCCCGCATTCTCCACCTGGTTGCCAATGACCCGCTGATTGTTGGTGTATTTGGCCGTGCCAACAATGGCAGCAGTTGCAACTGCAATGACCCCCACCACGGCAATGAGTTCCAGCAACGCCACACCCCGAGCACCGTAAAGGCCCCGGGAAATGGAACTTGCAAGTGGATGCGAGCGAATAGGCATCCCTACACGCTAATCAAGATTTCCCTACCCGCAAGGGATGACAGGGTATTGCGCCCCGTTTTAATCCTTAAAGCAAAAGCGTTGGTGGGCCGATGGCCATTCAAAGGCAAAAAGCGCCTGGTGATTGATAGATCCAAAAACGGCTTCCTTGGGTTATCGGGGATGGCTTATACCCTGGGCGAAAAAAGTGTAAGAAATCTCTCATTGCCCCTTGCGCTCGATGAAAAGCATGAAAGCATTAAATGTATAGAAAGCTTTTCACCAAACAACGCAGAAGGAGGCCCACAAATGAAGACCCTATTTCGACTTGGTTTCACCATCGCCCTGGCTATCGCAGGCTTGATGTTCGTCTCCCACTTCTTCGACCGCACCGTTGAGAACATCAACAAGGTCGGCACGGGCGTGCAGAACATCGTGGACCGGGCTTCCTGATATGACCCAACGCCAGCAGCTCATCGACAAGCTCACGCCATCCCGCCGCTACCAAGCCGTGGATCCTGGACTTGTGCGTATGAATTCTGGCCGATATCTGTTCGCCGCCACTGACACCAACGCTGGCTACTTCCTCATCACCGATGAGCGAGGCCAACTGGCTCCCCTGGATACATCGGTGCTCGGCCAGCTGGTGCAGGAAGCCAAGCTCTACGGGGTGAAATTGAAGAACATGCGGATCTTCGGATCGCAGTCGCTTATCAAGCGTGTGCCAGCCGATGGCAGGTTCTATGGCGTTGAGCGGTTGGTGGAGGCGTCATGTTGATCCTCTTTGCCCTGGGTGGAATTGTGGTAGTTGCCCTGGGCGGCTATGTGATTTTGATGGGGCTGGGTTTGGTGTTCTTTAAGGACTTCGAACAGCGGACCTGGGGGAAGCAACTTCAAATACGAGCGTGGGGCGCGTTTTTGGCATTGACTGGAACAGCCATCTCAACGATAGGCGTTTCCTTTTGCTTTGCCGTGCTCATGGCAATGGTGGGTGCGCAATGACCGCCCTGTCTGTTTTCGCTAGCCTGGTCGCGTTGTTGATCGGGATTGTTGTGAATGCGGTTTTGTTTTGGTTTGGGTTCTTTCTTCTTGTGGCCGCACACGAAAACCCGAAAGGGCCATGGTTACAGCGAATGCAGGGCTTGGTAGCCATTCTCGCAGGAGCTGTCGTCTTGCTACTGGGTGCCGTCCCGTTGATCACGATGATCTACATGGGGGCGTCATGAACCTCGGTTTGATCCTTGGCAGCATCGTTGCCATGTTGTTCGGCGTCGGTGTTTGGATGGCCGGCGTGATGGTGATGTTCGAACATGTCAGCGACCTGGAAACACTTGGCTTGAAGGGCCAGCGGCTGGGCTACTTCCTCTTTGGCGCTGTCATGACCTTTGTCGGATGTGGCATGGCGGTTTTCGCGGGTGCCACGGCCATGCACATTGCAAGCGGTCAGGGAGCGCTCTGGTTTGAGGCTTTGGGGCTTGCTTGAAGGCCTAGATGATCGGGGCAGAAATTTACGCAAGCCCGTAATGAACTAATTGGGCAATCGCACCCGCACTGCCAAAAGAAGCCCCCGAAAGGGGGCCTATTTATGCCTGAAATTCCCTGCCAAAACAGCTTTGCCCCTTGCGCTAAATGACTTTTGCCTTTCACTGGGAATGATCACATCAAAAGGAGGGCACATGCGGGTTAAGCGCAAGAAACTGACCAAGAAGCAAAAGGCATTCCTGGCCGTGCATGCGCTTGGGCTGCGACAAACCGACATGGCCAAGAGGCTAGGTGTGTCCCGCCAGCGGATCCACCAGTTCTATGTCCATTTCGGGCTTGAACCCACCACGGCGCAAGAGATCTTCCAGCATCGCATGGACGAGCTGGCGCGCTTGGTCGGAGAGGGGCTGACCAACCAAGAAATTGGCAAGCGCATGGACATGGAGCTGGGCCAGGTGGGCCACTACCGCAGGGTCATCGGCTTGCCCATCACCAAGGAAATCAAGGCACGGCGGGAGCGTGTTCGACAGCTGCTTGAAAAGGGATTGAACGCCAAGGAAGTGGCAAGCGAGCTTGACTTGACCTATGCCACGGTCCTTGCCGACAAGACGCGCCTGGGTCTATCCCCGCTTGTTCACCAGCGTGCCATTGAAGGGGCCAAGCGACGCAAGAAGGTCAAGAAGCTCTACTTCACCGACGCCAAGTCCGTTGAGCAGATTGCAGAGTTTCTACGCGTGAAGCCTTCGCTTGTCACCCAGGACTTGTCGGTGCTCGATCATCGCAAGGCCGGGTTGTCGGAAAAGAAGATTGGAGAGATCCGCGACCTGGTGTTGCAAGGCGCTGGCAATACGGAAGTCGTTGCGCGCACCGGCTGCACCATGACCCAAGTGTGTGTGGTCATCCAGCGAATGAAAGACGACAAGGAGTTGCCACCTGGGCGGCGCCCGTGCCGAAAGTTCAAGAACAGTCGAGCATGACCGACTACCTGCGCGAGGGGAGGAACAAGGAGCTGACGCGGGGTGATTGAACGGCGATTAATGGGCCGATGGCCCAGGTGGAAAAGCAAAGGCACCGAAAGGTGCTTTTGGTTTGTCCGAAACCCTTGACAACATCGGGATTTGCCTTTGACTGGATGAAAGGCATAGCAAACGTATATGTCAAAGTCAAAGGAGGAAAAACATGGAACTAAAAATGCTGTTAGAAACTCTTGGGTTTCCGTTGCTCTGTGCGATGCCGCTAATCGTGGTCTGGCAGTGGCGCTGGTTCTTCATGGTGGCTAAGAAACTCCGGATTGTTGACAGAAAGCAGCTAATTGAGAACGAAAGAGAATGGAGGAGATACTTCCGGAATATTCCGTATTGCCGTTCTAGCGAAACCCGTGAAAGCCTTGGTCTTGTAATGAGGCTTCGTAGTCATGACCAGCGGGTTGTTCAGCAGGCAATTCAAGAGGCTAAGGCGACAGGGTATTGGGATCATTACTCCACTGATGCTTCTGAACACGGCTTATTTTCCAGCTGGAACAACATCTCCGAAGTTGCGGTTGCAGAACTCATCTCGAATGGCGCCAGGGTTCGTCGATACGGAATCAAATTTAGCCCGGCTACGTTTAATTGCAAAACGAATGATGGGCTTCGAAGGGTGCACTTGCAGTCGTTGCTCAATGTTGGATGCGAACTCAATGATAAGGACATTGATGGGCTAACGCTTGCCGGGAAAATCTGCGCGGATTGCAGTTTTTACAGCAACGTCGAGCAAATTTCAGATGATCTTCTCTGGTTGATTGAACAAGGTGCTTGCATCGCGGACGTTCCAACAAGGATCGAAGTTTTAAAGTTCATCGCGAAGCTTCCAGACGGCGAAAAGAAAGACAAGATCCAGGGAGCCTTGGCAGATCAAACAACTGCCATGTTGGATGCCGACACGGTTTCCGCCACAGCGATAACCAGGGTGGTGCGGCTATGAACATCCCCTATTCCTCCACCCCAGTCTTCTCCCACTGCTACGAGCTGGACGCACAAGGCCAGCCCGCTGCCCACCGCGTGATCGTCTTCCGCAACTGGGCCCGGATCACCTTCCGCTCATGTGATGGCTTCCAGTGGGAACCCATGATTGGCGAGCGCGTGCTGACCCAAGCCGCCGTGCACCAGATCCTGGGCTACGACGAGCAAGACGACCTGGGCGAGCTGGTGGCTGGGTTTCGGCTGGCCATGAGCCAGGTGGCGCCGCTTGCTTCGCAAATGGATACGGTGCGCAACCTGTTCTTGGAGGATGGGGAAGTGCGGATGGAGGTGGGGCTATGAGCACCGCCATTGAACAGACTCGATCGCTACTGCTTAGGTTCACTGGCATTGACCTTGAAGCGCCTACCTTGGCTGGGATCCGACAGCACTTGGAACGGGCACCAGAAGATGCTGCGAAACTAGGTCACGAGATTTGTGCTTGGGAGGAGACTCTGGTTTCCGAGGTCCTCACTTCATACATTTGTGTCTGCAACCGATATTTGATGCTTGATGAAGATGCGTTGATGCCGGGATTTGGAGGTGATCCGCATTGGATGGCAGGTGGCTTGAAAGTGCTTGTCGGTCGTGAAGCAATGGCGGTTTACGAAGCAAGCATTGTAAAGCTCCATGATGCGACACCACGAGCCGCGGCGCCGGCAAGAAGGGTGCGCCTATGAAGTTCACTTTGGAATTCTACGAACGCGCTAGGAATCATCCTGATCGTGATGTGCGGCGCCAGGTGGAGAAGCTTGCCCGAAGAGAGCGCTTGGGTCTGACCAGGCAAAGCATCGTGGCCGCATGGGCAGGTAGACAGCTTGCCAGGGCAACAACGCAGGCCGCGGCGCCGACAACTGCGAGGAGGCTGTAATGGCTCCTCCCAAGAAACTCGGCCAGGAGATTAGTGCTTGGGAAGAGACTCTGACGGAAACGATGCTTTTTGAGCCCCACCATTTCGTCGGTGTCTCTCTGCCAACTTTTCCTAAGAGGACAGACCAACAAGAGGAAGAAGTGCGAACCAGGTGGGATGCTCGCCGCATTGCCAGGGCTACTCCGCAGGCCACGGCGCCGGCAAGACGGGTGCGCCTATGAATGACATGTGGAGAGGGAGGCGCCAGTTCGTCAACTTCCAAATGGAAGACTTCCATAAGATTGAATTGGGTGGCGTTGGTCCGCTTCATTTCAGCAGTAGTTCTTGGGAAGTTGAACACGAGAGGTTTAACGTTATCTGGACCACAATCTATGAAGAGCGCCATCGCGAACAAGTTCAGCGAGATTGGGATGCTCGCCGCATAGCCAGGGCTACTCCGCAGGCCGCGGCGCCGACAACTTCGAGGAGGCTGTAATGGCTCCTCCCAAGAAGGTCCAACCCCCGGTATTTGTCCTGCCATCGTTGCTCACGATGTGTGTGTGGGCCCTGGTGGCTTCACTTGCCATCATCTGTCTTGATGCCCTTGCAACCGTGGTGCACGACCACTACGGGCTCCATAGGCTCTGGGCCTTCATCATCCTCATAGCCACCGGCATCGTGGGCTACAAGCTCTTTGTGAAGCTGCGCCGCAAGTGGAAGGCAGCCAAACATAACAAGTGGGTAGGCGGGCTCGGGGATGGCTTTGCGCAGAAGTTGGAAGACGCCAGGGAAGAAGCGAGGCGTTGACGGATATATGGGGCACGTTTCGACATACCCCCTTGCGCACGTTGACTTTAGAGGTTGAATGGGGGATAGATTCCCAATGACGCCCCATAGAGGGTTATCACCCCATACCTGAAAGGAGGACTACATGTCTGGTTTTCTTAACGCTATCTTCCGCTCCGGCCAGTCCACGCTAAATGAGGGCAATCGCTTGAACACGGAGGCCGAATTTCGCAATCGGCGAAACCGCATCAACAACGCCCAATTCATGATCGATAAGACCGGTGAACACATTGACATGATGGGAGAGCAGCAACGCGCCCGTGCCGAGCGCAAGGAGCGCCGTGCGGAAACTGAGAATATCCGGCTACGAGTGCGCTTGGAGAAGATGGAGAAGCAGTTGAAGGCCGTGAAAGGTTTTGCGGTTTGCCGAGTGGTGGAATGTGAGGCGAAGGATGAGGTTATCGACTACTTGATCCGGCACTGTGGCACGCCCGAAGTTGAAGCGCTCATGGTAAACCGTGCCACTTTGGAAGACTTTGTTCGCAGAACTGATCTTGCCGCATTCGCCAATAATGAAAAAATGGCGGTCGCTAGGGAACGAGCGAATGACGTGGCCATGCAGGCGATCGATAATAAAAGCGATTGATGGGCCGTTGTCCCAGGTGGAAAAGCAAAGGCACCAAAAGGTGCTTTTTG
>NZ_AVPT01000015.1 GCF_000768335.1 Lysobacter arseniciresistens ZS79 | reverse complement strand
CATTATGCACACCTCTTCCGCGTTCGGGAAGAGGCATGCGGAAAATTTCTTCGCGGCGTGGCGCGCGTTCAGCCGACGACCAGCCGGACCCGCGCGAAGTTGCGCTTGCCGACCGCGAGCACGCCCTCGAAGCCCGGGTGCAGCACGCGCTGGGCGTCCTCGACGACATCGCCGTCGATGCGCACGGCGCGCTCCTTGAGCTTGCGGTTGGCCTCCGAGTTGCTCGGGGTCAGGCCCGCGGCGGTCAGCAGCGCGGCGATGCGCAGGCCGTCCGCCGGCACCGCGACGTCGCTCAACGGCAGCTGGGCGGTATCGCCCTGCCCGCGCACGGCGGCGTTCCAGCCGGCGACCGCGGCGTCCGCCGCCTCGGCGCCGTGGAAGCGCGCGGCCAGTTCGCGGGCCAGCCGCAGCTTGAGGTCACGCGGGTTGAGCGTGCCGGCCTCGATGTCGCGCTTGAGCGTGGCGACTTCGGCCAGCGTGATCTCGAAGCTCAGCAGCTCGATCCAGCGCCACATCAGCACGTCGTCGATCTTCATGGTCTTGGTGACGATGTCGATCGCGGGCTCGTCGATGCCGATGTAGTTGCCGAGCGACTTGCTCATCTTCTGCACGCCGTCGAGACCTTCCAGCAGCGGCATGGTCAGCACGATCTGCGGCGGCTGGCCGTGCGACTCCTGCAGGCCGCGGCCCATCAGCAGGTTGAACTTCTGGTCGGTGCCGCCGAGCTCGACGTCGGCCCGCAGCGCGACCGAGTCGTAGCCCTGCACCAGCGGGTAGAGGAACTCGTGGATCGCGATCGACTGCTGGGCGGCGTAGCGCTTGGCGAAGTCGTCGCGCTCGAGCATCCGCGCAACGGTGTGCTGGGCGGCAAGCCGGATCATGTCGGCCGCGGTCATCCGGCCGAACCACTCGGAGTTGAAGCGGACTTCGGTCTTCTCGCGGTCGAGGACCTTGAACACCTGGTCGGCGTAGGTCCTGGCGTTGGCCAGCACGTCGTCGCGGGTCAGCGGCTTGCGGGTGGCGTTCTTGCCGGTCGGGTCGCCGATCATCCCGGTGAAGTCGCCGATCAGGAAGATCACCTGGTGGCCGAGGTCCTGGAACTGGCGCAGCTTGTTGAGCAGCACCGTGTGGCCCAGGTGCAGGTCGGGGGCGGTCGGGTCGAAGCCGGCCTTGACCCGCAGCGGGCGCCCGGACTGCAGCCGCGCCACCAGTTCGTCGCGCTTGAGGATCTCGTCGGCGCCGCGGCCGATGAGGTCGAGCGCGGCCTGGATGGCGGGATCGAGGGTTGCGGAGGACGGCGGCGGGGTCGGGGCGGAAGGAATCTGGGCGGACAAAGGGGCGTACTCGGGGGTATGGGTCATGATCACGTCGTGACGATGATCATAAACACGGGATGACTGGTTCCGAACATTGACGGAGTCGAAAAACCCATTCAGCTCAAGGGTTTGACGCATACTCCTCGCGTCCCTATCGTAACGCCGCTACGCCGCCTTCACAGTCCTGCGCGCGGGAGACATCGATGACAGCACCGCACTCCGGTCCCGGCCGGCGCCAACGCCTGAAAAACCTGCGCGAAGCCGCCCTGCACCGACCGGTGCTGGCACGCCACCTCTCCGATGGATTCAACGGCCGCTGGTCCCGCCGCCAGTGGGTGCAGGCGAGCCTGTTCGCGACGATCGGCATGCTGGTCGCATCGATCGTGCCGGGCTTCGACGTCGCCCCGCCGAGCGCGCTGCAGGCGCGCCAGTCGATGGCGCTGAGCCTGCCGCCGCTGGTGCGTCCGGCGGTCGAGGCCGGCGACAGCTGGCAGGTGGTGCGGGTGCAGCCGGGACAGACCCTCGGCGCGCTGTTCCAGCAGATGGGCGTGCCGGCGACGACGATGTACCGGATCCTCGAGCAGCCCGGCGTCCGCGAGGTGCTGACCCGCCTGCGCCCCGGAACCGAGCTGGCCTTCGACCTGCCGCTGGACGGCCCGCTGCGCGCATTCCGCTTCGACCGCGACGACACCCACCGGGTCGAGCTGACGATCAAGCCCGACGCGATCGTCGAGAACGTCATCGAGCGCCCGAGCGAGACCCGCACGGTGGTGGCGTCCGGCGAGATCAGCAGCTCGCTGTACGCCGCCGCGCGCAAGGCCGGGCTGTCGCCCAACGCGATCGCGACGATGACCGGCGAGATCTTCCAGTACGACATCGACTTCACCGACGCGCAGAAGGGCGACCGCTTCAGCGTGGTGTACGAGCAGGTGTGGCGCGAGGGCGAGCGCATCGGCACCGGCGAGATCGCCGCGGCGACGTTCACCACCGGCGGCAAGACCTATTCGGGCTTCCGCTTCGAGCATGACGGCAAGGTCGGCTACTACACCGCCGACGGCCGGCCGCTGAAGAAGGCCTTCATCCGGATGCCGATCCCGTACGCGCGGATCACGTCGGGCTTCAGCAAGGCGCGCAAGCATCCGGTGCTCGGCCGCACGCGCGCCCACCAGGGCGTCGATTACGGCGCCGGCACCGGCACCCCGATCCACGCCGCCGGAGATGCGCGGGTATCGTTCGTCGGCTGGAAGGGTGGTTACGGCCGCACCGTCGTGCTCGACCACGGCAAGGGCTACACCACGCTGTACGCGCACATGTCGCGCTTCGGCAAGTACAAGCCGGGGCAGAGCATCAAGCAGGGCACGGTGATCGGCTACGTCGGCAGCTCCGGCCTCGCGACCGGCCCGCACCTGCACTACGAATTCCGCATCGGTGGCGTGCACCGCAACCCGCTGACCGTGACCATGCCGCCGCCGGAGCCGCTGAAGGGCGCGGCGCTGGCCGCGTTCCGCGCGCAGACCGCGCCGGCGCTGGCGCGTATCCAGCAGGTCGAGGACATCATGTACGCCAAGGTCGAGCCGGCCGCCGAGTCGAAGCCGGCCAAGCCCGCCACGAAGGCCTGAGCACATGACGCATGAATCCGCGGGCCCGGCCGGGGCGAACCCGGTCGGGCCCGCGTCGTTTGCGGACGGCGACGCGGCCGCCGCGCCTGTATCGATGGCGGGGCTGTACGTCGGCCTGATCTCGGGCACCAGCGCCGACGGCATCGACGCCGCGCTGGTCCGATTCGACGCCGACGGCACGACCCGGATGGAGCTGGGCCGTACCTTCCCGTGGGAACCGCGGCTGCGGGCGCGGCTGGTCGAGCTCGGCCAGGGCGGCGCGCTGCGGTCGATCGACGAGTTCGGCGAGCTCGACGTGCGCATCGGCGAGGCCTTCGCCGCCGCCGCGCGGCAGCTTCTCGACGACGCCGGCATCGACCCGGCGCAGGTCCGCGCGATCGGCTCGCACGGGCAGACCGTGCGCCACCGGCCGGCCGGCGCGGCCTACGACGGGCGCCACCCGTTCACCCTGCAGCTGGGCGACGGCAACGTCATCGCCGAGCGTTGCGGGATCACCACGGTCGCCGACTTCCGACGTCGCGACGTCGCCGCCGGTGGCCAGGGCGCGCCGCTGCTGCCGGCCCTGCACGCGGCGATGCTCGGCTCCGGCGCCGAGGACCGCGCAGTGCTCAACCTCGGTGGCATCGCCAACCTGACCCTGCTGCCGCGCGGCAACGCGAACGCCGGCGTGGCCGGTTTCGACACCGGCCCGGCCAACGCGCTGATGGATGCCTGGTGCGAGCGCGTGCTCGGACAACCCTACGACGCCGACGGCGCGTTCGCCGCCAGCGGCACGGTCGACGACGCCCTGCTCGCGCGCCTGCTGGACGAACCGTGGTTCGCGCTGGCGCCGCCCAAGAGCACCGGCCGCGAGCAGTTCCACCTCGACTGGCTGGCCGCCCGGCTGACGGGCGACGAAGCGCCGGCCGACGTCCAGGCCACGCTGCTGCGGCTCACCGCGACCACCGTCGCCGACGCCCTGCTGGCGCGCCAGCCAGGCACCCGGCGGGTGCTGGTGTGCGGCGGCGGCGTGCACAACGCCGGCCTGCTGCGGGCATTGGCCGGGCGGCTGCCGGGCATGGTGGTGGAGTCAACCGCCGCCTTCGGCCTCGACCCCGACTTCGTCGAGGCGATGGGCTTCGCCTGGCTCGCGCGCCAGACGCTGGCCGGCCTGCCCGGCAACCTGCCCGGCGTGACCGGCGCAGCCGGGCCGCGGGTGCTGGGGGCGATCTACCCCGGCAGTTGCTCGCCGCGCGTCTGACCGGCGCCCTCGCCGGCCTGCGCCTCGCCGGGCACGGCGGACCGGCCGATCAGCGAAAAGCCGGGGTCGTCCTGGATCTGCTCCAGCGCGGCGATCGCCTCCTGCAGGGCCTGCGCGTCGCTGTCGCTGAAACGCGCGGCCAACTCGGCCTCGCAGGAAAACAGGCCGTGCTCGATCAGGTGGGTCAGCACCTGTTGCTGGCTCCAGCCGTGCGCCGCGGCCACCCGGCGCACCCGCCCCAGCAGCAGCGGATCAATCTCGATCGAAAGGGTCTCGGTCATGGCAGTGTCGTCCCGCCGCGGCCATCGCGCGGCTGTGGTTCGCTCCCGGCCACGCGGCCGGGCTGGAACAGGTTACCGCGTCGCCACAGCCATGCCAGCAACAGCAGGGTCGGCACGACGGTGAGCGCGCTGAACATGAAGAAGCTGACGTACGAGGTCGCTTCGACGATGTAGCCCGAGACGCCGCCGACGAACTTGCCCGGCAGGTTGGCCAGCGACACCAGCAGCGCGTACTGGGTGGCGGTGAAATTGCGGTCGGTCAGCGACGACATGAACGCGATCAGCACCACCCCGGCGAAGCCCTGGAACAGGTTGTCGGCGCTGATGGCGACGTAGAACGCCCAGATTTCCGACGGGTACTGCGCCATCAGCACGAAGGCGAGGTTGGACAGCGCCACGCCGATCGCGGCCACGAACAGCATCGCCCGCACGCCCCAGGCCGCCACCGCGACGCCGCCGAGGAATGCGCCGGCGATGCCCATCCAGATGCCGTAGAGCTTGGAGACGGTGGCGATGTCGGCCTTGCTGTAGCCCGAGTCGAGGTAGAACGGCCCGGCCATCACCCCGATCACCTGGTCGGGGAACTTGAACAGGCCGACGAACACCAGCAGCGCCAATCCGAGCACCAGCCCGTTGGTGCTGAAGAAGCTCGAAAACGGCTGCCAGAACGCGCCGAGGAAATCGATCCGCCGCTGCACCGTCGACTCCGGCGCGACCGGCTCGCGCGCCAGCAGCGTGGTCACGACCGGGATCAGCATCAGCGCGGCCATCGCCAGGTAGGCGACCTCCCAGCCGCGGAACTCGGCCAGGTACAGCGCGCCGGCACCGGCCAGGATCAGGCCGAAGCGGTAGCCGAGGGTGTAGGTCGCCGCCAGCGCCGCCTGCGCGCTGGCCGGCGCGATCTCGATGCGGTAGGCGTCGACCGCCGAGTCCTGGGTCGCGCCGGCGAACGACGCCAGCAGCACCCACCACACCAGCGCGGTAACGTCCTCGCCGGGCCGGGTCAGCGCCAGCGCCGCCAGCGCCACCGCCACCACCAGTTGCGACACCAGCAGCCACGAGCGGCGCCGGCCCAGGAACGCGGTCAGCGGGAACGCGTAGCGGTCGATCAGCGGCGCCCACAGGAACTTCAGCAGGTAGAAGAAGCTCGCCAGGCTGATCAGGCCGATGCTGCCGAGGTCCAGCCCGACATCGCGCAGGCGGGTCGACAGGGTCATCGAAGCGATCAGCAAAAACGGCAGGCCCGAGCCGAAGCCGAGCATCAGCATGGTGATCGCCGACGGCGTGCCGAACGCGCGCCGGATGCCGCGCCAGCCCTTGTACGACACCGCTTCGGCCGTCACCGGCCCGGCTCCAGGTCATAGTCGACGGTGAACGGGGCGTGGTCGGAGAACCGCGGCTCGCGCAGGATCGACCAGCCGCGCAGGCGCCCGGCCAGCCCCGGCGTCACCAGCTGGTAGTCGATGCGCCAGCCGACGTTGTTGGCGTAGGCGGCGCCGCGGTTGCTCCACCAGGTGTAATCCTGGCCTTCCGGCTCCAGCGCGCGGTAGGCGTCGACCCAGCAGGCGGCGTCGCCGTCGGCGCCCTCGCCGCACAGGCCGTTGAGCCAGTCGCGCTCGGGCGGCAGGCAGCCGGAGTTCTTCTGGTTGGACTTCCAGTTCTTGATGTCGAGCGCGCTGCGGACGATGTTCCAGTCGCCGCACAGCACGTAGTCGCGGCCGCTGGCGAGCCATTCGTCGAGGTGCGGCTTGAGCCAGTCCATCACCTCGAACTTGAAGCCCTGGCGCAGCTCGCCGGACGAGCCCGACGGGATGTAGAACGACACCACGCTGAGGTTGCCGAAGCGTGCCTCGATGTAGCGGCCCTCCTCGTCGAACGACTCGCGGCCCAGCGCGGTGCGGACCTCGTCCGGCTCGTGGCGGCTGTAGATCGCCACGCCGCTGTAGCCCTTCTTGGTGGTCGCGTCGCGGAACCAGGCGCGGTAGCCGTCGACCAGGAACTCCGGGCCGGCCAGCTGGTGCTCCTGCGCCTTGGTCTCCTGCACGCACAGCACGTCGGCGTCCTGCGCGCCGAACCAGTCGAAGAAACCCTTGCGGGCGGCCGAACGCAGGCCGTTGGCGTTGAAGCTGATGATGCGCATGCAGGTCCGGGGGAAGTGATCGACGCTGACGCGGCAGGATAGCCCAGCGCGCCGCCCCGGGCGGGGCCGCGGGCACGCCGCGCGGGTGCGGCCGGTATCATTTCCGCCCCCGTCCCCGGTTGAGCAATGTGAACGACCACCGCGCCCGATTCCTCCAGCTCGCGCTCGAGGCCGACGCCCTGCGCTTCGGCGAATTCACCCTCAAGTCCGGCCGGACCAGCCCCTACTTCTTCAACGCCGGCCGGTTCGACTCCGGCGCCGCGCTGGCCGGGCTGGCGGCCTGCTACGCCGACGCGATCGACGCCGCCGGGCTCGACTTCGACCTGCTGTTCGGCCCCGCCTACAAGGGCATCCCGCTGGCGACCGCGCTGGCCTGCGAGTACGCCCGCCGCGGCCGCGACCTGCCGGTCGCGTTCAACCGCAAGGAAGCCAAGGCCCACGGCGAGGGCGGCAGCCTGATCGGCGCGCCGCTGGAAGGCCGCCGGGTGCTGGTGGTCGACGACGTCATCACCGCCGGCACCGCGATCCGCGAGGCGCTGGGGATCATCGGCGACGCCGGTGGCGAGGTCGCCGGCATCGTCATCGCGCTGGACCGGCAGGAAGCCGTGGACCCGGCGCGCAGCCGACGTTCGGCGGCACAAACTGTCGCAACCGAGCACGGCCTGCCGGTGCTCTCGGTTGCCAGCCTGGCCGACCTGCTGGCGCTGGCCGGCGGCAGCCCGGCGCTAGCCGCCCACCGCGAGCGGCTGCTGGCCTACCGCGACGCCTACGGCAGCGACGACGGCGGCTGACCGGGGCGACACGCCGCCTGCACGCGACTGGCCCGACTCTTGCGTGGCTCCCTGCAGCAATGCAACCGGTGCCACCGCCATGAACCGACTCGCGCCCGCCCTCCTCGCCTCGATCGCGCTGCTTGCGCTGCCCGCGCTGGCCCAGAACAAGCCGGCCGCGGACAAGAAGATCTACTGCTGGGACGAAGGCGGCCGCAAGGTCTGCGGCGACGCCCTGCCGGCCGACGCGGTCGACAACGCCCGCACCGAGTTCAGCGCCAGCGGCATGGCCACCCGCCACCTCGACCGCGCCCCGACCGACGCCGAGCGGGTCGAGCTGGAGGCGCTGGCCGAGCAGGAGCGCGTCGCCGCCGCCGCGGTGGCCGCACGCGAGCGGCGCGAACTGGCGATGGTCGAGTCCTACGCCAGCGAAGCCGACCTGCGCGAGGCCTACCAGCACCGCATCGGGCTGCTGGAAACGGCGGTCAAGACCTCGCTGCTGAGCATCGACGGCCTGCGCGACAGCCTGGTCACCCTGCTGCGCCGCGCCGGCGAGGCCGAACTGTCCGGCAAGGCGGTCGCCAAGCCGCTGCTCGCCAACATCCAGCGCCAGCACCAGGTGTTGCGCCGCCAGCAGGCCCTGCTGCAGGAGCAGCGCCACGCCCACGCCGCCGCCGACGAAGGGCTGGCCGCCGCGCTGGAACGCTACCGCGAACTCAAGAAGCCCGGCACCGACGGCCAGGGCTGAGGCGCCCGGGCACCGCCCGGACGCCCCCGCGCGCGATCAGAACGGCAGGTCGAGGTCCGGCCGCAGCGCGAGCAGCTGCTCGCGGAAGGCCGCCTTGATCCGCGCCATCGCCTCGTTGTTGTCGGCGTCGAAGCGCATCACCAGCACCGGGGTGGTGTTGGACGCGCGCACCAGGCCCCAGCCATCGGCCCAGTCGACCCGCAGGCCGTCGATCGTCGACAGCCGCGCATCGGCGAACGCCGCGTTGGCCACGAACCGCTCGACGAAGGCGTGCGGGTTGCCGTCGGGCGCATCGACCTTGATCTCGGGGGTGGCGACGCCGTCGGGCAGCGCATCGAGCACGTCGCTCGGCCGGCCGGGCTGGGCGGCGAGGATCTCCAGCAGCCGCGCGGCCGAGTAGATGCCGTCGTCGAAGCCGTACCAGCGCTCGCCGAAGAAGAAGTGGCCGCTCATCTCGCCGGCCAGCTCGGCGCCGGTCTCGCGCATCTTGGCCTTGATCAGCGAGTGGCCGGTCTTCCACATCAGCGGGCTGCCGCCGTGGCGCAGCACGTGGCCCGGCAGGCGGCCGGTGCACTTCACGTCGAAGATGATCTGCGCGCCCGGGTTGCGCTCGAGCACGTCGGCCGCGAACAGCATCAGCAGGCGGTCGGGGAAGATGTTGTGGCCGTCGCGGGTGACCACGCCGAGGCGGTCGCCGTCGCCGTCGAAGGCGACGCCGAGGTCGGCGTCGAGGTGCTGCACCATCTGGATCAGGTCGGCCAGGTTGTGCGGCTCGCTCGGATCCGGGTGGTGGTTGGGGAAGGTGCCGTCGATGTCGCAGTACAGCGGCACGACCTCGGCGCCGATCGCCGCCAGCACCTTCGGGCCGAGCTCGCCGGCCACGCCGTTGCCGGCGTCGACCACCACCTTCAGCGGGCGGTCGATCTGGATGTCGGAGGCGACGCGCTGGATGTAGTCGTCGTCGATCGTGCGCTGCTCCAGCCGGCCGGGCGACGGCGCGGTGTGCAGGCGGTCGTCGGCGATGCGCGCGTACAGGTCGGTGATGGCGTCGCCGGACAGGGTCTCGCCACCGACCACGATCTTGAAGCCGTTGTAGTCCGGCGGGTTGTGGCTGCCGGTGACCGACACGCAGGAGCCGGCCTGCAGCTGGTAGGCGCCGAAGTAGACCAGCGGGGTCGGCGCCAGGCCGATGTCGATGACGTTGCGGCCGGCCTTGCGCAGGCCGGTGACCAGGCCGCCGGCCATGTCCGGGCCGGACAGCCGGCCGTCGCGGCCGACCACGATGTCCTCCAGCCCCTTGTCCTGCATCAGCGAGCCGATCGCCTGGCCGATCAGTTCGGCCACCTGCGGCGACAGGTCACGGCCGACCACGCCGCGGATGTCGTAGGCGCGGAAGATGCCGCGGTCGATCGAAACCGGGCCGGTGGCAGTGGCGTTGGTGGCAGGGGCGGCAACAGCGTCGGACATGGGTACCTGTTCGGTTTTGGCAGGGGACTCGTCGGTGGCTTCGGCCAGGGTCGGGAACGGCACCCCGTCCTCGGCCTCGGCCTGCGCGCCGGCACGGCGCGTCAGCAGGTGCGGCGCGCGCCAGGCGACCAGCGCCAGCGCCGCCAGCAGCGCGAGCACCGCGGCCGCCACCAGGCAGCCGGTCGCGGCCAGTCCGAACGGGCCGCCGGCGACGTCGGGCACCGCCGCGGCCACCCGCAGGCCGGCACCGGTCACCGGCTTGGCCAGCACCTCGGCGCCGCCGGACAGGCCGGCATCACCGCGCTCGACGACGTTGTAGCCACCCTGGCGGACCGCCAGATAGGTGCCGCCGGGCAGCGTCGCGTTCGTCACCGCGCCGGTGATGCGCTCCAGCGCGAGGTTGACCAGCGCGACCGCGGCCACCTCGCCGCCCTCCTGCAACCGCACCGGCGCCGCCAGCGCCAGCTTCGGCCCGGCGGCGGTGTCGACCACGTGCGCCACCGGGGCGTCACTGGCCAACGCGTCCTCAAGCACCGACAGCCGGCCGAAACCGCCCTCGGGCAGCGCCGCGTAGGCACTGTCGAGCGCCGGCGCCAGCACCACGCCGTCGCTGGCACCGGGCCAGCCGTCGGCGAGCAGCGCACCGGCGCGCGCGAAGTCGCCCGAACCGATCGCCGCGCGCAGCACCGGGTTCTCCAACTGCTGCTCCAGCCGCGTCCGCTCGGCGGCCAGCGTCGTGCCGATCGCTTGCACCACCGCGTCACGTGACTGCTGGACGCCGTCGCGGCGCGTGGCGTCCTGGTACTGCTGCCAGCCGCTCCAGCCGAACCATGCCGCCAGCAGCGCGCAGGCCACGGCCAGCACCGGCAGCAGCGGCGCGATCGAGGCCAGCGAAACCTGCGGCCGTTCCAGTTTGATGTCGGTCATTCCACGTCCTCTGCTACCGCCGCGTGGCGCAACCGCGCCATCGTCCCGTCAACGCACGCCGGTGTGGCCGAAGCCGCCGGCACCGCGCCCACTCTGTTCGAATGTCTCCACCACCCGCAGGCTGGCGCGCACGATCGGCAGCACGACCAACTGGGCGATGCGATCCCCCGGCTGCATCGTAAAAGCCTCGTTGCCGCGATTCCACACGCTGATCATCAGCGGGCCCTGGTAGTCGGCGTCGATCAGGCCGGTGCCGTTGCCGAGCACGATGCCGTGCTTGTGGCCGAGGCCCGAACGCGGCAGCACCACCGCGCACAGGGTCGGGTCGCCGAGGTGGATCGCCAGTCCCGAGGGCACCAGCACGGTGTCGCCCGGCGCCAGCACCAGCGGTGCGTCCAGTGCGGCGCGCAGGTCGAGCCCGGCACTGGCGGCGGTGGCGTACTCGGGCAGCGGCCACTCGGGGCCGAAGCGCGGGTCGAGGATCTTCAGTTCGAGCGTGTGCTGCATGCGGGTCCTGGCGGCAAAGTGACGGTGAACGGTTCAGCCGAGGCGTTCGGCGACGAGGTCGAGCAGAGCGTCGGCCAGTTCGACCTTGCTCGCCGGGCCCAGCTCGCGGCGCAGGCCGTCGCCGATCACCAGCAGGGCGTTGTCGTCGCTCTCGAAACCGCTGCCGGCCAGGCCGACGCGGTTGGCGCAGACCAGGTCGAGGCGCTTGCGTTCGAGCTTGCCGCGCGCGTTGGCCTCGACATCGCCGGTCTCGGCGGCGAAGCCGACCACCAGCGACGGCCGCCGGGCGCTGGCGGCGACGTCGGCGAGGATGTCGGCGGTGCGCACCAGCTGCAGGACGAGGCCGTCCTCGCCGGGACGCTTCTTGATCTTGTGGTCGGAGACGCGGGCGGGGGTGAAGTCGGCCACCGCGGCGGCGCCGATGTAGACGTCGGCGGGCAGCGCGGCCATCACCGCGGCGTGCATCTGCGCGGCCGAGCGGACGTCGACCCGCTCGACCCCCGCCGGCGTCGCCAGCGACACCGGGCCGGCGACCAGCACGGTCCGCGCGCCGCGCGCGGCGGCGGCGGCGGCGATCGCGAACCCGGTCTTGCCGCTGCTGCGGTTGCCGAGGAACCGGACCGGGTCGAGGTCCTCGAAGGTCGGCCCGGCGCTCACCACGATCCGCCGGCCGGCCAGCGACGGCGTGCTCAAGCGGACTCCCGCGCCAGCGCGGCGACGATCGCGTCGGGTTCCATCATCCGGCCCTCGCCGACCTCGCCGCAGGCCTGGCCGCCGGCGTCGGGGCCGAGCACCAGCACGCCGCGCGAGCGCAGCGTCTCGACGTTGGCGCGGGTGGCCGGGTGCGCCCACATCAGCCGGTTCATCGCCGGCGCGACCGCGATCGGCGCGTCGGTGGCCAGGCACAGGGTGCTGACGAGGTCGTCGGCGAGGCCGTGCGCGAGCCTGGCCAGGGTGTTGGCGGTGGCCGGCGCGACCACGATCCGGTCGGGCCAGCGGGCCAGTTCGATATGGCCCATCGCGGCCTCGGCGGCCTCGTCCCACAGCGAACTGCGCACCGGGCGCCCGGACAGGGCCTGGAAGGTGGTGGCGCCGACGAAGCGCTGGGCGTTCGCGGTCATCGCCACCTGCACGGTGGCGCCGGCGTCGCCGAGCCGGCGCACCAGCTGGGCGGCCTTGTAGGCGGCGATGCCGCCGCAGACGCACAGCAGGATCTTCTGGTCTTGCAACGGGTCCACGTCAGGACTTTCCTACCGCCGGAGCGGCGCCCAGCTTACCCGAAGCCGCGGCGTCGCCCGATCGCCGGACCCCGCCGCGACGGGGACGATACGGCTCAGGAAGCGGGGCGGCGTGTCCGCCCCCGGCCCGCAAACCGATCCCGGACACCGGGTTCCTCCTTTCCCCGTCCTCCGCCCCGCTTCCGCCTTCCAACCGCCCATGCACATCCGCGACTGGCCCGCCGACGAACGTCCCCGCGAGAAGCTGCTGTCACGCGGCGCCGGCGCGCTGTCGGATGCCGAGCTGCTGGCGATCTTCCTCGGCTCCGGCCTGCGCGGCCGCGACGCGGTCGGCACCGCGCGCGAACTGCTGCAGGCGCACGGCCCGCTGCGACGGCTGCTGGAGCGCCCGGCGTCGGAACTCGCCAAGCTGCCGGGGCTGGGCCCGGCGCGTTCATGCGCGCTGGCGGCGGCGCTCGAGCTCGGTCAGCGCCACCTGTCGGCCGACCTCGAGCGCGGCGCCGCCCTGAGCGACCCGCAGGCGGCCGGCCGCTACTTCGCCCAGCGCCTGCGCGGACTGCCGCACGAGGTGTTCGCGGTGCTGTTCCTCGACAACCGGCACCGCTCGATCGCGTTCGAGGAGATGTTCCGCGGCACCCTCGACGGCACCGAGGTGCACCCGCGCGAAGTGGTGCGGCGGGCGCTGGCGCACAACGCGGCGGCGGTGATCGTCCGAGGTTAAGTTGTCAACATGGAAGTTGCATGCACCGTAGATCATTGATTCTTCTAATGATTTCTATTGCTTTTCACTATCAGACTGTTACACGAAAGGTGTTGCAGGAGGACCCGGTCTCCCGTGGGATAGCTTTCACGGTAGCCACGGGGTCGAATCCCCGTGGGGACGCCAACTAAAAATATTGAAAATCACGCATTTACGACGAGAGCCGCGCAAGCGGCCTTCTTCGTTTTTGGGACTTCGGTAACGGATCGGTAACTCTCCCCCGGCTCCCGCGCGCGGCGGCTCCGGGCGAGGCCCGAGTGCGGCTAGATTTGAAGGATGCGGCCCCGTGGCGCGCGGCTATTCGCGACAACCGAATCCCTACCGAACATGATCACTTGCGTCGTCGTCGGCGCTTCAAGGGTCAGTTCGTGCGGGATAGGTTCAAGGTCAACCATCACATCAATCACGTCATCCGGGTTGGACGTGAGGTAGATCGCAAGGTCGTGGTAACTCAGCCTCCATGCGTTCTCAGGCATCCAAACCGCGAAGGCCATCGGGTAGAACTTCATCAACCAGTACATGGCTTTTCCACCATTGCTGATGTCCAAAGACCCTGCGTCCCGGATCAATGCCTGTCGGCGGTAGGGATACGCCCAGTAATAGAAGTTGACCCCTGCCGGGACGGGCAGCGCCGCGTCTAGGAAGAAGTCGCGCCATTCCTCGGTGCGCGGCCCCTTCAAGTAACGATCGACCCCGACTGCTACCAAGTGGCCCCAGATGGCACGCATCAAGAGTGCGGGCTTTGTGGGCACTGTCATTGTGGTCGGCAACATCAAGTCAGAAGCGAGCAAGCTGCTCACGCGATTGGTGAAGTCGATCAGCACCGGATCGTACCTGCCGCCAAGCAGTGTGTTGTTGCACCGCGCGCACAGAGTCCGGTACTTCACGCCATCTTGGGCCTTCGTCTTGATCGCCTTCCCAGCGTCGAGACGATGCGTGACGTGCTGAAGCTCCATCGCCGTTGGGCGGACGCAGCCCTTGGGCGGGGTGTGATCCTCGGTGAGAGGGCCGTCAATGCCGCAGATATTGCAGGGGCCGGACTTCGCACCGCGAGTGACCATGTGCAGCGGCATGGCTAGGACTCCTGCTATGGAAGATCGCGCAAGAACGCCGCAAACAAGCGACTGTCCGCGCTGTTAGTGGCGAATCGGGTGAGCTGCTGAATGTTCTGCCGAGTCAGCAAGCGCCTTCCGGCAGCGACAATGCTGCGAAGCCGCTCAAGGTTCGCATCAAGCTCGCCACCTACCTTCGAAAGCTCCCGGAGTCGCTTGTCCTGCAGGCTCTCAATGTCAGCTTCCGCAAGAGCTGTCAGGAACGGCTCAATAGCCCCGAGAATCTCCCGAAGTCCATTGCCAGGGGCAAGCGCGGGGAATCCGTCGAGCTGACCCACGCGATCCTCTACAACAAATGGGACGTTCCGACGCAGGTGTTCAAGACCCTTGATGTCCACCGCAGCGGATCATTCTTCGCGCTCTTGCTTGGTCGCCGCGCGCTCAATAATGAGGATGCCATCGCCGCGCCGTACTGCTTGGCGAACCGCGTTGATGAGCGGCGTCGGAAGAGCGGTTGATTTGCCAGTGAGCTGACTAACACGGGTATTGATCCACGCCGCGCCATGTCGCTCAGTCCTGATGGTGGCGACTTCTGTCGTGATGCCGGGGAGTCGATTCTTCAGCTCTCCCAAGAACTCGCGGTTCTGCTGCGCCCTGACAGCGGCAAGGAAGACGCGGCTCATCTGTGTGAACTCTACGTCGAAGTGCTTCTTGCCGCAGATGCGCCCGATATTTGTAGCCCTTCCATCTGCCGCCACAACAAGGAATCCGTTGCCGTGGGGCTGGTGACAAGTCGAAAGACCGCATGGGATCAGAGCATCGAACGTGTAGCTGCCGATGATCTCTTTGAGCTTCACCGTCTTGGGGTCAATGTCCGCAGTGAATCCCGGGACAGACTCGATGTCATCCCAAGTCGCAATGCGAACAAGTCCCCGCTCGCTGTTGAGTGTGATCATGCGCTTACCAAGCCCCCGAAATCCGGGGAGCACTCAAGGTCAGCTTGTGCACTTCACCGAGGTCATTCAACAGACTCAGGCCATCCAACTTCTTTGGGTACTTCTTGAACCAACGATCAACTGCGTTCAGAAGATCCACGTTCCCAGCTCGATCAAATAGTGAGTCAACAAGTTCGTTAGTCAGCTCAATGTTGGGCATCGTGAAGTAATCGCCGGGCGCGTGCAGTTCGTCGATGGATTCTGATTCCACAGACAACGGGCGCTGAAACATTTTGCGCGGCACGCTGCTGGGATAGCCCTTGCCGTCCATGGATTCGTTGAAGATCGGCGCCATGAAGTCGATCACCTGGGTTTCGGTCTGAACCCACATATGGAATCCATCTCGATCAGACGTGACCATGCCATCTTCGTTCTTCGCAATGCTGATGACTGAAGGCGCAAGATCTGTGCACAGCAGGAAAGCGCCCGCTACCGCACGAGCTGGAATCTTGTAGTGCTTGTTAAGGATCAGCGCCCCAGCGGCAGCAAAGAACATGCACGCGAAAGGTGTGTTTGCCCTTCCTTCAAGCACGGAATAAATGATCTCGTAGATGCGGTTGTATTCAGGGAGCGTGAGTTGGAGCTTCGGCGAAGACGCCTTGTCCTTGGCCATGTGATCTTCCCCCCCGGTCGTGCCGCCCCCGGGCGGCATCAACCGAGTATTGGGGCTTGCCGGAATGGACTCAAGTCACCGCTCCCAAGTGATCTTGAGCTCATTCGCCCACTCCTGCCGCAGGCATCCATAGCCGAGCGCCCGCCCAGTGGCTTGGGGCCGCTCGTGTCCGCGGCGTTGATGCCCTTGGCGTCGCGAGCCAGCATCGCTGTGCCGAATGGCCGCTTCGGGTCGGGAGCGACCACTTAAACGAACGTCGGCTCCCGGCCAGAAGCAGACGTCAGACCGACCATAGGGAGTATCGGTTCTGAATTATTTTTTTTTCGGAGCTATCGTAGGACAAAGTGCTGACACAAGCGCTAGGGGAGCGGGTATATGGCAGCGCCACAAATCCGACGCTTTGAGCTGACTCGATTCCGAGGAATTGAGGCGTTGGTGTGGTGGCCCGCGCCGGGCGTCAATTTGATCCTCGGAGGGGGTGACGTTGGCAAGTCCACGCTGCTCGAGGCGATCGCGCTTCTGTTGTACCCGACCAATGGTTTTGTGCTGAGCGATACCGATTACTTCAATCGCCTGGTAGAGAACGAGCTGCTCATTGAAGCGGTGATGTCGCTGCCCGACGCTTCGGGGATACACGATCAATCTTGGACCGCGTGGCCATGGGAATGGGATGGCGAACAAGCGGTACTCCCCGACCCGGAGGCCGACGGGCCAGTCCGTGATCCGGTATACCGCGTGCGAGTTCGCGGCACCTCGGAATTGGATCTGGCGTATGAAGTGATCCAGCCCGATGGCAGCGTGGTCTCATTCCCTACCGCGCTGCGCAGACGCATCGGCCTGGTACGACTGGCGGCCGATGACCGCAGTGATCGTGACCTGCGCTTGATCCAGGGCGGTGCCTTGGATCGCTTGCTCGATGATCGAGCTCTCCGCGCAAGGCTGGGCCGGCACCTCGCACAGGACGGGCTGCAAGGTCAGCTAGTCGATGATGCGCGCGCACGCTTGACCGCTCTGGATGTCGACTTGACGAACCGTCATTTGCCGCACGGTTTGGGCTTGGGTTTTGTCGGCGGACCTGGTGTCTCGATCAACTCGCTGGTCGGGCTGACTTCAGACAAGGACGGCGTCGCCCTGCCGATGACGAGCTGGGGCGCGGGAACGCGCCGGCTTGCGGCGCTCACCATCGCCGACAACTTGCAGGATGGGGCGCCGATCATCCTCATTGATGAAATCGAGCGGGGCCTGGAACCGTATCGACAAGCTGCACTCATGCGCACGCTCGACGAGCGACCATCCCAGACAATGGTCACGACCCACAGCGGTTTTGCGATCACGGCAGCGACAGGGGCCACACTGTGGCATCTGGACGCTGCAGGCAGCATTGGAAAACTTCCGACCGAAAAGGTGAGCGCCCTTCAGCAGCGCGACCCTGCTGCTCTCTTGTCGCGGCTTACCGTCATTGTTGAAGGCATTACGGAGGTCGGCTTTCTCGAAGTACTGCTTGAGCGGCACGTAGCCCCCAACTGGGGGGCATATGGGTTGTACATCGCTGACGGGGGCGGCAACGATCGGGTCCTGCAGCTCTTGGAGGGCTTGCTGTCCGGGGGCGTGCGGTTCGCCGGCATGGCCGACCGAGAGGCTGGGAACCCGGCTCCAGAGCGTTGGGCGCGCGTCCAGCGGGCTTCGGGCGATCGTCTGCTCCGCTGGAATGAAGGCAACCTGGAATCCAACGTACTGCCTCTGTTTGGTGTCCAACGCCTACAAACGTTGATCACCGATCCCGACAACCGCAAGACAGGCCAACGCCGGAGATCGTTGATCGACCGCCTCGGGCTGGCCCCAGAAGCGACGCTTGAGCAGATATCAGTTGCCGCCGGCGATGGATTGATGCAGGTCGTGGTGGAGGCAGCGCTCGGCAACATACCTCCGGACATCGTGGGCGATGAACGAAGGAAGATGTTCAAGGGACACGCTTCGCAATGGTTCAAATCGCACGCCGGTGGGCGTGAGCTTGCGAACAAGGTTTTCGAGCTCGATCTCTGGCCAAGGCTGGAGCCACGCTTTGCGCGTTTTCTCGCCGTTCTCCGCCAGGCAGTCCATGACTGACCTGGACGTTGCGGCCGCGCTGAGGTCCGACGCGCAACTCGTCGTCATCGAAGCACCCGCTGGATGTGGCAAGACGTACCAGGCCGCAGACTACGCTCGCTGGCTTGGGGAGCAGCTGCCCATCCGGCGTGCACTGATCTTGACCCATACACATGCAGCCTGCGATGTGTTCCGTGCTCGCGCACCGGCTGATGCACGACGCTTGCAGGTGGGTACTTTCGATGGCTTCATCACGCAAATAGCCGCGATATACCACCAAAGTCTGAGGCTCCCTCAAGACGTTGCCCGATGGGCCATCGAGCAACCCCTGGAAGGCTTCGCAGCGCTGGGTGAGCTGGTCAGCCAGCTGTTGGCACGCTCTCACGCGATCCGGAGCGCGGTCGTGTCCCGATATCCCGTCATCGTCTGCGACGAACATCAGGATACCAACGCGGCGCAGCACCGCATCGCGCTGCAACTTCTCGATGCGGGAGCCAAGTTGCGTGTTTTCGGGGATCCTCGCCAAGCCATTTATGGAACGACCAATGCAGAGCGTTCGGCACATCGTGCGCGGTGGCAGTCACTGCGCGAACGCGCCACACGCTACGAGCCACTGGAATTCCCGCATCGCTGGACGGATGGGTCCCGCGCGTTAGGCGACTGGGTCCTTGCCGCACGGGCAGCGCTTGAGGAGGGGGTCCCAATTGATCTGCGCGGTGATCTGCCTCAAGGACTTCGGATAGTGGAGGCCACCAATGACGGGAATCGCGGCCAGTTTCGCCTGGATGCAGAAGCGGCAACGGTGCGAGCCCTCGTGCGGCAATCCGACTCCCTCCTGGTCCTCGCACCGACGCAGAATCTGGTTGGCAACCTACATGCCTTTTTTGGCAGGACCATTCGCATTTGGGAAGGGCATTCGCGCGACGCGCTCCGGGAACTATCTCAGACCTGCGCCGACAACCCTGGGAATGTGCAGGTCCTCGCCGGGGCAGCGTGCGACTTCATCCAGACCGTGACGACCGGGTTTACTGCCGAGCGGAGGCAACAATGTCTTCGCGAGATCGCCGATGGCACCCCAAGGGCACGCAGAGGCATTCCTGCCGAGATGCAGGCAATCGCACGATGCATCCTTGAGGCGCCGGTTCATGTGGGCGTCGCTCGTGCCCTCCAACGACTCATGCTGGCGGCTACGCCGCAGGGTGTACTGTCCAGCATCAAGGTCGACCATCACCGGGAACTCCGCGAGGCGTCCCGGCTCGATCAGTTTACGGATGCCATCCAAGGACAGACGGAGCTGACACGGCGCAGAACCTGCGCCGGCGCTAGCATGCCAAATCGTGTTATCTCCACGATTCATAAGGCCAAGGGCCTGGAGCGCCGTGACGTCGTAATCATGCCGTGTGACGCGAGCACCTTCTCTAGCACCGATTACAAACGCTGCGTGGCGTATGTGGCCCTGAGTCGGGCGACACATTCGTTGACCCTCGTCATCAGCCCCGTGCGCCCGCCGCCCTTCTTCGTGTTGCATTAGGACGGCTGGGAACGGACTAAAGCGTTCATCCTCAATCTAGATCGCAACCGGCATGGAATACAGACTAAAGATCAAGGCGCTCGGGGTTTTCCCCTCTGTAGAGATTGACGAGGGGAAGTTTTTCTCGCTTTGCCAGTCCCGACGTGCCTTGTCCAATGCCTTGCTGGGTGAAGAGGCATACGACCTGCTGGTCTCTAATCATGAAGAGTTCGAGCGCGAACTCGCCAGCCTCGCCGTAGGCCGAATGATGCGCAGCGAGTACAGCTACGAGGCGTTCTTTGCCATCAAAGCTGTACTTGCCAGACGCTTAGCGAACTTGGTCACGGCCGGTCGTATTTATGTCGACCAAGCCCCGCGGTATCACGCCCAAACGATGGGGCTCCGTTCAGAGCTTCGCCTTGCACGCACTTCGATGAATCGCGAGTACGATCGCAGCTTCGCGTATCGGTTCATGGAGACCTACCGAAACCATGTGCAGCATTACTCGTCGACCGTTGACTCAATTTCCCTCGGGGGCGCGCGCGACAAGGCGACACAACAACTTGCCTATGTAGTTGAGCCCTATGCCGAGAAGGCAAAGCTCGGACTGAACAGAAAATTCAAGAAGGATGTGCTCGACGAGATGCCCGACAAGGTCGATCTTCGCCGGATGGCGCGCGGCTACCTGGCCGCTTTGAGCGTAGTGCACGCCGAGTTGAGAAATCGATCAAAACCTGTCATCGATGAAGCGAAGACCGTCATCGAAACGGCGATCGCAGAGTACGAACGCGAACTAGGCAAGAAGCCGGCGGGGTTGTTTGCCATCCAGGAGGAGAACGGTAAAGAGCTGGCGTGCTTTCCCCTACTTACGGATTGGCACAGAGCGTTCGAGCTCCTTATCGAACGCAACCACGGCTACAAAGACCTGGAGCGGCACTACGTGACCACGCAATTTAGAGCTTGATGCAACTGCGTTGGATAGGTGTGGCGTTGTCGATTCCGAGAAGCAGGGGTCGGTACTGATTGGGACGTCCGCTGAGGGTCGGAAGCGGACCACGCGCGCGAGCGATTTGAAATTGTTATCGGGGGTAGGGAGGCGGAGCTGCGATCTTGACGCTCCTCGCTGCAACGGTACGCACCGAGCCTGACCGTTCGAGAGCTTCGGCTTGTCTTGGTGTATCCCGGCGCACTGGTTTTTGTGCGTGGATAGCACCGTCGGAGTCTTTGCTGTGGGCCGCTAGCACCCGGCGGCGACCGTGTCGGTTATGCCGCCCCCCAGAATCTGACGTAGTGCAGACGCTGGTGGGTGTGCGGCGCGATCGGGAGGAAGGTGCCGACATGGTTGAGGCGTGTCGGTCAGCGATCATCGCTTCCTGGCTCACATTGAGTCAGAGGACGCCGTTGTTATGGCACTGGTTCAGCGGAACTGACGTGGATCTTCTTCCTGCAAGGGCGGTCTTTGGTTCGGTGCCGCGCGCCCTGTGACGGCGAGCTGTTCGAATTGGTCGAAGACCCGGATGCAGACCAACACGCCCAGCATGGTTGAGCAGTGCTTGGCGTCCACCATCGCGGCGGTCCAGGCGCGGTGGAGCGTTGGGTGGCGCGTGTTCGCGGCCGGACTGGCGATCAGGTCGCCGCACTGGTCGTTCTCTCGCAACTCGACGCGATACTTCATGCCGGCGACCTTCGGATTTAAGGGACGCCCCGGCGCAGTCTTTCGATTCCGTTCGACCGGACTCCGCTGCGCTATCTGCAGCTTTAGTGGTGGCCTAGCGCCGGGGCAGGCATAGCTTGCCGGCGGCGCCCTGTTGGATCAGTCGGTCGAGGCCGCGCCGCAGGGTCAGGGTTTTCCTACCAACCCAGAACTACCGGTGCGGCGACCTCCTTTCGAATCCGGGTCTCCCACTTGCACGCCCAAGCGGTGACATAGCGGATCGCTGTCGCTTCGCTGGCGAAAAACTCGCTACGACGGTAAAGCACGAAGTCGATGCGCCAACCGTCCGTGAGGCGAGACAGTACGGCCAACATCCGGTCCCTTGCGTAGAGCGCAGGGCCGTTGAGGTAGGGCCGCCAGTCGAAGCCTTCGGGGAGCATGGATACACGATAGCGCCGGGAATCTCACGGGCTGAGAACGCCGCGGCGGAGCATGCTCCCTACCTCAGAAACCGCGCGGCCGCTCATCATGACCGAGATCCCATCAACCAGCTGGGCTGGCGTCCGCCAACAGATCGACACGCTCCGTCATCACGCCGTGGAGCTGAGGACCGCGAGTCCGGATCCCGCCGACTTCATGCCGGCGTTCTGCGGCGAAGCGGACGACATCGTCGATGCCGCTGCAGCGATCAGCGACGACGCGGTCGAAGGTGCGCATCAGGCGATCGACGAGATCCTGATGGAGCTGGGCTACATGGATGCCTCGGAGCGCCAGACGTAGACTCGGGCCAGCAGCCTGCAGGAGGTTTCCATGTGTTACTCGGCTCAGGTCTGGGCGGACTACGAAAAGTACGTTCGCCACTACGGTGCCAACATCGACATCCGTACCTTCCACGACCTCTACGTGCGCAAGCGCCAGGGCGACAAGCTGAAGACCCCCAAGGCCATGGACGTGGCATTCAAGGCCGGCGAGATCGCGGGCCTCGTGCGCGAGATCCACGGCTCCGAGGTCGCGGGCCTTGAGCAGGAACTGTTCAAGCAAAAGAAGCGACTGGCCGACGCCGAACGCACGCTTCAGACCAAGATCACGAAAAAGGCGGAAAACGACCAGCGCATTGCCGGCAACAAGGTCGAGCAGATCAAGGAACGCTTGGCCAACCTGAAGCGTACCGATGATCAGCCGCGCGACTCGCGCATCTACCCGGGCATGTACGCCCCGGTGATGGTCTGGGAGGACGGCGGACGCGTGATCAAGCCCATGCGCTACCAATGCCGGCCGGCGGGCAAGCCAGAGTTCTACGACCGCAAGTTCCCTGGCACCTACAACGCACGGCGCGATAGCCTCGAAGGCTTCTGGAAGCCGCTCTTCAGCCACTCCCACGCGGTGCTGATTGCGGACCGCTTCTACGAGAACGTCGAGACGACGGAGGGCAATGCTGTTGTGGAGTTCGCGCCCCGATCCGGCGAACCAATGCTGATCGCCTGCCTTTGGTCGCGTTGGTCTGCCGGTAACGACGAACTGCTGTCATTCGCCGCGATCACCGATGACCCCGAGCCGGAGGTGGCTGCGGCCGGGCACGACCGGACCATCATCAACATCAAGCCCGAGCACGTCGACGCTTGGCTGAACCCCAAGGCGGGTGAGCTGGAAGCGCTGTACGCGATCTTCGACGACAAGCAGCACCCGTACTACGAGCATCGCAAGGCCGCCTAGTCCTGGCCTTGAAAAGGAAGTACAAGCGTGAGATCCCTTCGAGGGTCGTGGCAAAGGCTATGCCCCGTCCTTACCGGCGATGAGGGCCATGCTTGTACCCGGAGCACCAGTCGGGGTCGATTTCCCTGTCCAGAATCGGGCCCAAGACGCCAACAGCGGTGTTGGCCAAGTTCTGGATATGCCCCACGGTCGGATAATGACGAAGCAATCGATGGGCCTCGCGGCGGACGTCTTCTGGGAGCCGCATGTCAGCGCGCAGCTCCTTGAGGAACGCGCCGGCTTGGACCAGGTTGCGCGTCAGTTCGTGGGGTCTGCTCATCGACGTTCCTTGCCTCCCATTTGGCGGCAGGTCATGGGGTCCCAGTATGTAACCATGTTTCGCGCGGTCAGTGACTGACACCCAGATTGGACGAGCTTCCCGCTGCTCCACCCCGCGTGTAGTAGCCAAGCAGTGGGCGGAGGTAGCCCGAACCGTCACTAGTGGTGTCGATCACTTCGGCCGCCGCCGTCTCTTGGAGCTACCAATGCGCCTGCTGATCCTGTCCGATCTCCACCGCGAAGTCTGGGGCGACACCCCCGTCGGCATCGATTTGGCGGTCAGTCGTCCTGACGTTGTGATCCTGGCCGGAGACATCGACAACGGTGCATCCTGCGTGCAGTGGGCCGAGCGCACTTTCCCGGGTATCCCCACGCTCTATGTCAGCGGCAACCATGAGGGCTACCGCCATCCTATCGACGAGGTCGAGCGCCGTATCGCGGAGGCCTGTGCGACGTCTTCGACGGTTGAGTATCTGCAGCAAAGAGAGGTCCTTATCGGCGGCGTACGATTTCTGGGCTGCACACTGTGGACGGACTTCGAGCTCTTCGGCGAAGACCGGCGCCACGAGGCCATGATGGCCTCGCTTCGTGCACTCAATGACTACCGTCTGATCCGACTCGCCAATCAAGGCAATCGCACTCTCCACCCGGCTGACACAGCCGAATGGCACGACAGACACGCGTTTTGGCTTCGTGAGCGGCTAGCAACACCGTTCGATGGGCCGACCGTCGTCATCACCCATATGGCGCCTTCATTGGGTTCCGTAGCGCCGCGCTACCGAGACGACGTACTCTCCTGCGCGTTCGCGTCGGGCCTTGAGGATCTCGTCTCGGAAGCGGACCTGTGGATCCATGGTCATATGCACGGCTCGTTCGACTACTCGGTTGGACCATGCCGCGTCGTGTGCAACCCACGCGGCTATCCTGGCCGAACCATGCAGGCAGAGAACACGCGGTTCGACCCGAACTACGTCATCCAGATGGGCACCCGATAGCGAGGGATGAGACCCCTTCTGGCTTAAAGGGGACATGGCAGTGGGCCGTGCGACGCTGGCAGGCCCAACCTTCGGACCAAGCTCGATGTGAGAAACGTCGAGTAACTGACCGAAAAATGGTGCCCGTCCGCGGTGCGCACCTTTGGCGGGCAAGGAAAATCAGTCCATAGCGCGCGACGGGGGCGGTTGCCGTTAGGAGGAATGAAGGAATCAGGCGATGGTGCAACCGTGGGCCTGCTCGACAAGCGGTGGCTCCCGAATTCCTGCCTTCCGGCAACCTCGTCGAAGATCTGCCGCACCGCCATCGCGGCGCATGGAGGGTCGGATCCAATGCCCCCTCAGTTGGCCGGCTCACCTGTCCAGGCCCGCACCTGGCCGAATCGCAGGGCATGCAGCTTGCGTAGAACACCTCCCGCGGGCGTGGCACGCTTCCAAAGGAAGCTTTGGAATCAATGGCCTACGTGCAATTACCCGGAATTATCCTGCCGAGGGATACATTACCCGGCCGGCCGATAATTGAGGGTAATTGGGCTAGGAAGCGGCTGCTTCCAACCCGCAGCGGGACACCTGATATCGACCGAGCAGGCCACTTGGCAGGGAACGCACAGGCGAGCAAAGGCGGGATGCGCGAACCGATCCGCCACAGCCTCCACTAGGTGCTCATCGGGGCACCAGCAATGTAGGCATCGAGCGTGATCGACTCATCCGATTAGCCGCTCAGATGTGCATCCAGGTACTCGACCACCGCAGCCTGCCGCCCTGCTCGGACCATTTCATCCGCCGTATGGCCGTCCAACTCAGCCATGGCGCAGTCCAGGTACCACGCGGCCGCGAGGCGCTCGTCGCCGTCATGGACGTCGATCGCCTTGACCAGCACTTCGACCACGGCCTTTAAATACGCATGCAGTTGAAGGCCGGGCGGCCACGCATCCAAGTCACGTACGGAGACCCCAGCCCGTTGTGCCAGCAGCTCGGGCCCCAGCCGCAGGAACACCCCGACGAGAGCCGGTGAATACCAAGCTTCTCCGGCCTCACGCAAGCGGACCGCCAGCGGCAACTCTTCCAGCCGGGGGCGCGGGCGCTCCCGCAACTCGTCCCCGACGCGCAGGCGGCCGTTTAGGCTGGTCCTGCTTTGGGCGGCCCACTCGATGGCCACGTTCATCGCCTCCTGGTCCCGGGACTGCATGCGTTCTAGGAATGCGGCCCGAAGCTCGTCGGCGCGCGTACGGGCCTCAAACGAGAGGACGTCTTGTTGGGTCGTCAAAGTGTGCGACGTATGCCGCGCCCGCTGCTGGCAGATGCCTCACTTTACGCCTGCCGACCGACGACAGTGGGACCTCCCCAATGGATTGACCCATCCACCGCACTGCCCGGCGGTCCGATTTGCAAGGCTAATCGAGAAAGGCTGCGCCACTTCTGGCCGATAGCGGACCAGAGCTTGCGACATGCGCATGAGCATGCCTCCATCTGAGCACAAGGGCCTGAAAACACGGCTAAGTTATTGAATTCGAACAATTAGCAGATCGCAAATAAAGAGTGCTAATTGAGATAGGGTGCGCTGGCCGCAAGCGGCTAAGCCGCCACTCCCGAGGTGGCCGAGGGCCTTCGGACGCTGTTTCCGATCTCCTCGTGTCCGCTTCCGACCCATAGCGGTCGTTCACCCGAATCAGGACATTCAGGCACTCGACCGACGTGCCAAATAGTGGCCCAATCAACATGGCGAGCCGGATACCCGCCACTCCTTCGGACCAAGGCAAGCCATGGCGACTTCGACTGGAAAAGAGCCATTGGCCAATGGTGACTTCCCTGGCTATGTAGTGCCACGGGACCCTTGGCTCCGGCTGTTCCTGCGCTTCCTGCGGTTCGGGGCGCTGGCCTGGGGCGGCCCGGTCGCGCAGATCGCGATGATCCGGCAGGAACTGGTCGACGAGGAGCGCTGGGTCAGCAGCGCGCAATTCAACCGCGTGCTCGCGGTCTACCAGGTGCTGCCCGGCCCCGAGGCTCACGAATTGTGCGTGTACTTCGGCATGCGCTCGCGCGGCCGCTGGGGCGGTGTGCTGGCGGGGCTGGGTTTCATGCTGCCCGGGTTTGTACTGATGTTCGCGCTGTCGTGGGCCTATGTGCGCTACGGCCTGCAGACGGAAGGCGTGGCCGCGGTATTCGCGGCGGTGCAGGTCGCGGTCGCCGCACTGATCGTGCGGGCGGTGGTGAGGATCGGCGAGCACGTGGTGACCGACCGCTGGCTGTGGGGCATCGCGATCGGCGCGACCGTGGCGCAGCTGGCCGGCATCCATTTCGGCATCGTCCTGACCGTCGCGGGCGCGGTCTACCTGCTGGCGCAACGGCAATTCCGGTGGCTGGCGTGGGCATCAGCTGCCGCGACCGCGGCCGGGGTGATCGGCTATGTGGTCGCCATGGGCGGACTGACCGGCTTGGCGGTACTGAGCGGCAGCGCAGCCGATGCCGAGCCCGTGCGCCGCGACGGCATGCCGCTGTTGGCGTTGTTCTGGTCCGGCCTGAAAGCCGGCCTGCTGACCTTCGGCGGCGCCTACACGGTGATCCCGTTCCTGCAGCGCGACGCAGTCACGCAGGGCGCGTGGATGAGCAACACCCAGTTCCTCGACGGGCTGGCGTTATCGGGCCTGCTGCCGGCGCCGCTGATCATCTTCTCGACCTTTGTCGGCTACCTGGGCGGCGGGCCATGGGGCGCGGTCATGATGACGGTCGGCATCTTCCTGCCGGCGTTCGCCTTCACCCTGGTCGGCCACGATGCGCTGGAGCGCGTGGTGCATCAACCCCGCATCCGCCTGTTCCTGGAAGGGCTCACCGCCGGTGTGGTCGGGCTGATCGCCGGCACCACGCTGGCGCTGATCAAGGTCAGCCTGACCGGATTGGAGGCGGTGATCCTGTTTGCACTGGTGCTGGCGGTGTTGTTCGCGTCGAAGGCGAAACTGGTGATTCCGGCGGTGATCGCGGCGGCTGCGTTGTGGGGGTGGCTGTAGTCCAGCGAACCCTGAATGGGATCAAATGCTCCACGCCGCTCCTTGAACCCACGCAATCTTTGCGGCATTCTGCCGCGATGTCGCTGCGAGCCCTCCACCGACGCGTGAGCCTCTGGATCCAGCGCCCGATCGGGCAACTGGCCGGCTTGCTGCTGCTGGTGGCGATGCTCTCGGCCGGCATCTCGACCGGGGAAGTCCACGCACACGCGGACGGCGACCACGCGCACGATCACGCCGCGCAACTGGCCGATGGGCTGTCCGATCACGACGATCCGCCCCGGGACCTGGATCCTGGCGACACCACGGTGCTGCACGCGCATGACGTCGGCACGACCGTTTCGACCCTGCCGACCATTCCCGTAGTGATGCTCAGCGCGCTGGTGCCTGTGGCGCCCGGCGTTCACCTGACCACCTCTCCACCGCCGTCTTCGGCGCGAACACCTCCGCACCGACCTCCGATCGCGTAACGCACCAGGCCGCCCATTGGGCGGTCCGCACTGCGTTGTCTGTCGATCACCCGGAGGTTATCCGTGAATCTGCGTTGGCTGATGGCCCTGGCGTTTGCCGGGACCTGTGGCGCCGTCCCGTCGGGACAAGCTGCTGAATTGTTGCGTCTGGAGGAGGCGGTCACCCGCAGCCTCGAATCGAATCCCATCCTCGCCGCCGAGTTGGCCGAAGTGCGCGCTGCGGAATCCCGTGCCGAGCGGGCGGCGCTGCCGACGCAGTTCGTTGTTGGGGGCGAGCTGGAGAACTTTGGCGGGACCGGCGCGGTAGGTGGCGCGCGCTACGCCGAGACCACGCTGCGGCTGAGCCGTGTGATCGAACTGGGCGGAAAGCGCGAGGCCCGGCGAGCCTTGGGCACCGCGGAGGTACTGCGTCAGCGCAACCTGGCAGACAGCGCCAAGCTTGAGATCGCCAGCCGCACGACCGCGCGTTATGTCGCGGTGGCGGCGGCCCAGCAGCAACTGGAGTTCGCCCGCGAGCGGGTGAAGCTGGCCGAGCAGACCCGGGCTGAAGTCGACCGGTGGGTAGAGGCCGCACGCAATCCCTCATCCGACCTGCGCGCCGCCGAGATCGCCGTGGCCGAGGCGGAACTGGCGGTCGAGGATGCCGAGCACGAGCTGGCCAGCGCGCGCATGACCCTTGCGGCCAGTTGGGGCGCGATCGAGCCCGACTTCACGGCCGTGACCGGAACCCTGCACGAACTGCCGCCAGTCGAACCATTCGAGATCCTCGCGGCCCGCTTGCCGATGACGCCGACGCAACGCGACGCCCTGTTGCAGGCCGACACCATCGCGGCCCGGCGGCGCGTCGCGATCACCAGCGCCACGCCCGACATCGACGTGAGCATTGGCGTGCGCCGCCTGGAGGCGCTCGATGACCAAGGCCTGGTGATGTCGGTGTCGGTGCCGCTGGGCAGCCGTCCGCGGGCCAACCTGGCGATTGCCGAAGCCGATGCGCAACTGGCGGCGGTGCAACTGCGGCGCGAGGCCCAACGTGCCGAAAGCCGTCAGGCGCTGTTCTCGCTGTATCAGGAAATGCGCCATGCCCGGACCGAGCACGATGCGCTGCTCGAAGAAATGGTGCCTAAGGCCGAACAAGCCTACGCCCTGACCCAACGCGGGTTCGAGGCTGGACGCTTCTCGTTCGTCACGCTCACGCAGGCGCAACGCACGCTGTTCGAACTGCGCGAGCGCAGCGTCGACGCGGCTGCTCGCTACCACACCCTTCTGGTCGAGGTTGAACGCCTGACCGCACTGCCTTCGGGAATTTCACCATGATGCTCAGAATCCTCGCCGCCTGCGGGCTCGCATTGATGCTTGCCGCCTGTGGCGGCGCCAACGAGCCGCAAGCAGAGAACGCCGAATCGGCCGCGGCCGCCGACTACGAACGCGGGCCGCACAACGGTCGCATGCTGCGCGATGGCAATTTCGCGCTCGAAGTCACGATCTTCGAGACCGGCGTGCCGCCGCAGTTTAGGCTGTACGCGTACGACGACGGCGAGCCGCTGGCGCCGGAAACGGTGCAGGCGCGCGTCGAGCTGCACCGGCTCGACGGGCAGGTCGATACATTCGCGTTCAAGCCGGTCGAGGGTTATCTGGTCGGCGACGGCACCGTGATCGAGCCGCACTCGTTCGACGTCAAGGTCAGTGCGACGCATGAAGGCGCGCAGCACCAATGGGAGTACGCCTCCTACGAGGGCCGCACCACAATCCGGGCGGCGGTCGCGCAGGACGCTGGCATTGAAGTGGAGGCCGCCGGACCGGCGGTGATCCGCGACACGGTGCGGCTGATGGGCCGCATCGCGATCGATGACAGCCGCCATGCCGAGATCCGGGCGCGCTTTCCCGGCACCGTGCGGGCCGTGCGCGTGCAGCAGGGCGATCGCGTGCGTCGCGGCCAGACCCTGGTCGTAGTCGAAGGCAACGACAGCATGCGCAACTATCCGGTGACCGCGCCGTTCGATGGCGTGGTGCTGTCGCGCGACACCAACGTCGGCGACTTCGCCGGCGACAACACGCTGGTCGAGATCGCCGACCTGTCGGAAGTCTGGGTGGAGCTCCATGCCATCGGCGAGGCCGCCGCGAAGCTGGAAGCCGGGCAGCCGGTGCGCGTGATGGCGGCGACCGGCGAGCTGGAAGCCGACACCCGTATCGACACGCTGCTGCCACTGGCCACCGCCGGGCAGAGCGTGGTTGCCCGCGCAAGCCTGCCCAACGCGGACGGACGCTGGCGTCCCGGCATGACTGTCAGCGCTGAGGCCACGGTCGCCGAACAACGGGTGCCGCTGGCGGTAAGGGAATCGGGGTTGCAGGGCTTCCGCGACTTCACCGTCGTGTTCGCGCAGATCGGCGAGACCTACGAGGTGCGAATGCTGGAACTGGGTGCTCGCGACGGCGAGTGGGTCGAGGTGTTGGGGGGACTCAAGCCGGGCACGAACTACGTGACCGAACAGAGCTTCCTGATCAAGGCCGACATCGAAAAATCCGGCGCCAGCCACGACCACTGAGGATCGCGCCATGCTTGAACGAATCATTCGCGCGGCGATCGCGCACCGCTGGCTGGTCCTGCTCCTTGTGCTCGGCACGGCCGGGCTGGGCATCTGGAATTACGGCCGCCTTCCGATCGATGCGGTGCCCGACATCACCAACGTCCAGGTGCAGGTCAATACCGAAGCGCCCGGGTACTCGCCGCTGGAGGCGGAACAACGCATCACCTTCCCGGTCGAGACTGCGTTAGCCGGTCTCGCCGGTCTCGATTACACCCGCTCGATCTCGCGCTATGGCCTGTCGCAGGTCACCGCGGTGTTCGAGGACGGTACCGACATCTACTTCGCCCGCCAGCAGATTGCCGAACGCCTGCAACAGGCCTCATCGCAGTTGCCGGAGGGGATCGAGCCGAGTCTCGGCCCGGTCGCCACCGGTCTGGGTGAGATCTTCATGTACACGGTCGAGTCCGAACCGGGTGCCACTGACAGCGAAGGCCAACCGTGGTCGCCCACGAGTCTGCGGACCTTGCAGGACTGGGTGGTGCGACCGCAGTTGCGGCACGTTGATGGCGTTACCGAAGTCAATACCGTCGGCGGCTACACCCGTCAGTTCCACATCACCCCCGATCCGGCCAAGCTGGTCGCCTACGGACTGAGCCTGCGCGACCTCGTGGATGCGGTCGGACGCAACAACGAGAACGTCGGCGCCGGCTACATCGAGCGCTCGGGCCAGCAGTACCTGATTCGCGTGCCGGGCCAGGTGGCCGATGCGGAAGGCATCGAGCAGATCGTGGTCGCGACCCGGGACGGTCTGCCGTTGCGGATCGGCGATGTTGCCGAAGTGGGGGAAGGCGAGGAGTTGCGCACCGGCGCGGCCACCAAGGACGGCGAGGAGGTCGTGCTTGGCACCGTGTTCATGCTGATCGGCGAGAACAGCGGCGCGGTCGCACAGCGATCCGCCGACAAGCTGGTCGAGATCGACGCCTCGCTTCCTGAGGGCGTCAACGCGACCGCCGTCTACGACCGCACCGACCTGGTCGGTCGCGCGATCGCCACGGTGCGTACCAACTTGCTGGAAGGCGCATTGCTGGTGGTGGTCGTGCTGTTCGTGCTGCTCGGCAACCTGCGTGCGGCGTTGATCACCGCGGCGGTGATTCCGCTGGCGATGCTGCTCACGATCACCGGCATGGTCGAGAATCGCATCTCTGCCAACCTGATGAGCCTGGGCGCGCTGGACTTCGGCCTGATCGTCGATGGCGCGGTGATCATCGTGGAGAACTGTCTGCGCCGCTTCGGCGAAGCCCAGCACCGCCTGGGTCGGTTGCTGACCCGCGACGAACGGCATGAGCTGGCCGCCTCCGCGGCGACCGAGGTCATCAAGCCAAGTCTGTTCGGGCTCTTCATCATCGCCGCCGTCTACCTGCCGATCTTCGCCCTGACCGGCGTCTCCGGAAAAATGTTCCATCCGATGGCGTTCACTGTGGTGATCGCGTTGACCGCGGCGATGGCCTTGTCGCTGACCTTCGTGCCGGCGGCGGTCGCGCAGTTCGTGACCGGCCGGGTCGCTGAGAAGGAAACCAAGGTGATGCGCAGCCTCAAGGGGCTGTACGCGCCATTGCTGCACAAGGCACTGGCGCTGCGCGTGGTGGTGGTCGCGGCGGCCGCGGTGATCACGATCGCGGCGGGACTGCTGGCCACGCGGCTCGGGACGGAATTCATCCCCGACCTCGACGAGGGCGACATCGCCCTGCATGCGCTGCGCATCCCCGGCACCAGCCTCACCCAGGCCCTGCACATGCAGGAGCAACTGGAAGCGCGGATCAGCCAGTTCCCGGAAGTGGACATGATCGTCGGCAAGATCGGTACCGCCGAGGTCGCCACCGATCCGATGCCACCGTCGGTCGCCGACACCTTCATCATGATGAAGGATCGTGCCGACTGGCCGGACCCGCGCAAGCCGAAGGAGGTGCTGATCCGCGAGATGGAAGCCGCGGTCGCCACCATTCCCGGCAACAAGTACGAGTTCACCCAGCCGGTGCAGATGCGCATGAACGAGTTGATCGCCGGCGTGCGTGCCGAGGTGGCGGTGAAGGTCTACGGCGATGACCTCGACCTGCTGGCGGAGCTAGGCGCGCAGATCGAGGCGGTCGCCAACGGCGTGGCCGGCGCGGCCGATGTGCAGCTCGAACAGACCACGGGCCTACCGCTGATGACCGTCACGCCTGACCGTGCGGCGTTGGCCCGGTACGGGCTTTCGGTGGCGGCCGTGCAGGACGCTGTCAGCATCGCGATGGGCGGCGCCGTGGCGGGCCAGGTGTTCGAGGGCGACCGGCGGTTCGACATTGTGGTGCGCCTGCCCGAAGGAATGCGCCAGGATCGAGAGGCGCTTGCGTCCCTGCCGATTGCGTTGCCGGACGGGCAGCGTGAGGTGCCCGATGCGAGTGCGTCGGAGGTGCCTTCGCCGACGCATGTTCCGTTGGGCGAGGTCGCCACGATCGAGGTCGCGCTCGGCCCCAACCAGATCAGCCGCGAGAACGGCAAGCGCCGCGTGGTAGTCACGGCCAATGTGCGTGACCGCGACCTGGGCTCGTTCGTCGAGGAGTTGAGGGAGCAGGTTACGCGCGAGGTGGAACTGCCGCCCGGCTACTGGGTCGACTACGGCGGCACCTTCGAGCAGTTGATCTCGGCCAGCAACCGGCTGATGGTCGTGGTTCCGGTGGTGCTGATCATGATCTTCGGCTTGCTGTTCATGGCGTTCGGCTCCGCGCGTGATGCCGCGATCGTGTTCAGCGGTGTGCCGTTGGCGCTGACCGGCGGCGTGCTGGCGCTGTGGCTGCGTGGGATTCCGTTGTCGATCTCGGCCGGCGTCGGCTTCATCGCGTTATCCGGCGTGGCCGTACTCAACGGCTTAGTCATGATCAGCTTCATCCGCAACCTGCGCGCGCAGGGCGATCCACTGCACGAGGCGGTGGTCGATGGCGCGTTGTCGCGACTGCGGCCGGTGCTGATGACGGCGCTGGTGGCCAGCCTGGGCTTCCTGCCAATGGCGCTGAATGTCGGCACCGGCGCGGAAGTGCAACGACCGCTGGCGACGGTGGTGATCGGCGGCATCGTGTCCTCGACGTTGTTGACCCTGCTGGTGCTACCGGCGTTGTATCGCCTGCTGCACCGGGATCGATCCGACCTGCGAGCGGCGGCATGATGCGACCGCCTCTTCCTGCCAGCAATCTGCGCGAGAACGCGGCTGTAACGGCCGCGCCGCTCGCACACCCCAACCCTGTTCCGGAGATCTGCATGCCCTTGAATTCACCTACGCACCGGCTGCTGGATGCAAGCCGAAAATGGCGCATTCCGCTGGCCTTCATTGCCCTGCTGCTGATGGCGACCACCGCGATCGCCCATGGCGTGGCGGAGGATGACGCCGCATTCCTGAAGAACAGCACCGGCACCCACCTGCTGGTGTTCATGTACCTCGGCGCCAAGCACATGGTGACCGGTTACGACCACCTGCTGTTCCTGTTCGGGGTGGTGTTCTTCCTGTACCGGATGCGCGACGTGGGCATCTACGTGACCCTGTTCGCGGTCGGTCACAGCCTGACGCTGCTGTACGGCGTGCTCGGCGGCGTCCACGTCAATCCGTATCTGGTCGACGCGATCATCGGCTTGTCGGTGGTCTACAAGGCGATGGACAACCTGGGCGGGTTCAAGCGCCTGTTCGGGGTGCAACCCAACACCAAGATCGCGGTCCTGATCTTCGGTTTCTTCCATGGCTTTGGCCTGGCGACCAAGCTGCAGGATTTCGAACTGTCGAGCGACGGACTGGTGCCCAACATCCTGGCGTTCAATGTCGGCGTCGAGATCGGGCAGTTGCTGGCGCTCGGCGCGATCCTCATCGCGATGGGCTTCTGGCGCCGCAGCGATGCCTTCGCTCGCCAGGCCTTTGCGGCCAACACCGTGCTGATGACCGCCGGCTTCATGCTAATCGGCTACCAGCTCACCGGCTTCTTCGTTTCGTAATTTCGAGGTAATTCCATGTCCGTTATCCATGCACAACCCCAGTCCCTTCCATCGACCGGGCGCCTGCTCAAGGCCACCGCGGTCGCCATTGCCGTGGCCGCGGTGGTCCTGGTCACCACCGTGTTGCCGGCCGAGTACGGGATCGATCCCACCGGCATCGGCACCCAGCTCGGACTGAACGTGCTGGGCGCGCCAGCGGAGGCAGCCGGGGGCGATGCGCCCGTCATCGAACCGGCGGCGGCCGCCACCGTGGCCAAGCACGATGCGAACTACCGCACCGACAGCATGTCGCTGATGTTGGCCCCGGGCAAAGGCGCGGAGATCAAGGCGCACATGAGCCAGGGCGACACCTTCGTGTTCCATTGGACCGCCGACGCCGCCGTGGCCGTCGACATGCACGGCGAGCGCGTGGATGCGGCCAAGGACGAATACACCAGCTACTGGATCGAGCGTGAGCAGAGCCAGGCATCGGGCACATTCACCGCACCGTTCGATGGCTCGCACGGCTGGTACTGGCTCAATCGTGGCGATACGCCCGTCACGGTCCAGCTCGATATCAGCGGCTTCCAGCAAGACCTGTATCGCCCCTGATCCACTTCGGTTCCAGCCGTTCCGTTCGCGCTGCAAGGCGCATTAACCTCTAGCACCAGGAGATATCCCATGAAGCATTCCGTTGTCCTGTCTCTCGCGACGCTTTCGACAACTCTGCTGTTGTCGCTGTCGGCCAACGCGCACGATCCCAAAGCGTTCGATCAGATGATGGAGGCCGAGCCGGCGGCCACGATCAGTGCCTGCGACGAGTTGGAAGTGAAGCAACATGAAAGCGCCTCCGCTGACACCGACATCAAAGACCTCAAGGCCCGTTGCGACGCCGAGAAGAAGGCCGAAAGTGCTTCGGATGCCGATCACGCTTCAGCCGGCAAGAAGTAGCGACAACCGTCAGTGCTCCGCCGGATATTAGCCGGCGGAGCTATTGACTTGAGCATGGCTACGATCAAAGTGACCGGAGAAATTTTTTTGATCGAGATCCTGCGCCACCGCAACTTCCGGCACCTGTTCCTGGCGCAGGTGGTTGCGCTGGTCGGCACCGGCCTAGCGACCGTCGCGCTGGCGCTCTTGGCTTACGACCTCGCCGGCGATCGCGCCGGTGCGGTGCTCGGTACGGCGCTCGCGATCAAAATGGCGGTGTACGTTGTGATCTCGCCGTTGGCTGGTGCGCTGGTGACGCCGCGGCATCGCAAGCGCGTGCTGGTCGTATTCGACCTGATCCGCGTGGTAATGGTGCTGGCATTGCCGTTTGTGACCGAGATCTGGCAGGTGTACCTGCTGATCGCGCTGCTGCAGACGGCCTCGGCTGGTTTCACGCCGCTGTTCCAGTCGGTGATCCCCGAAATTCTCACCGACGAACGTGACTACACCCGCGCTCTGTCGCTGTCGCGGCTGGCCTACGATCTGGAGAGTCTGCTGAGCCCGGCCTTGGCGGCCGTGCTGCTGATGGTGATCAGTTTCCACGGACTGTTTGCCGGAACAGCGGTGGGGTTCGTGCTTTCCGCTCTGCTGGTACTGGGGAGCACCTTGCCGGAACCGATCACCGTACGGGCGAACGACACGCCATACGCGCGTGCGTTGCGTGGCATGCGGATATACCTGCATACGCCCAGACTGCGCGCTCTGTTGGCTCTGAATCTCGTTGCCGCCGCTGGCGGTGCAATGGTGTTCGTCAACACCATCGTGATCATGCGTTCGACAATGGGCGGAAGCGAGCAGGACGTGGCCTGGGCGTTGGCGGCATTTGGTGGCGGTTCGATGCTGGCGGCCGTGTTGCTGCCGGGCCTTCTCGATCGCCAACACGATCGGCGCATCATGTTGTCTGCCGGCATGGTCATGGTGCTGGGCTTGGCGGCGACGGCGGCCGTGTGGCTCTTCCAGCACTGGAACTGGTGGGTGCTGGCGATCGCCTGGATCGTGCTGGGCATTGCCTATGCGGGCCTGATCACGCCCGGCGGTCGGTTGCTGCGGCGTTCGGCCAGCAGCGCGGATCTGCCGTTGCTCTTTGCGGCACAGTTCTCGCTGGTACACGCCGGCTGGATGGTCGCCTATCCACTGGCCGGTTGGCTGGGCGAAGCAGCGGGTTTCGGAACGGCATTGATCGCGCTCTGCGCTTTGGCGGCGCTTGGGCTCGTGGCCGCTTGGCTGGCGTGGCCCGCCGAGGATCCGGTAGTGCTGGCGCATCGTCATGACGATCTGCCAGCCGACCACCCTCATCTTCTGGAACACTTCGCCGACGCCGATGCGTTACGACATGCCCACCCGTACACGATCGACGACCTGCACCCGCGCTGGCCGGCCTGATCGGTTGTATCAAGTCCCGGCCTAGATGCCCGCAATACTTCCATTGGTGCGGGGTGGGTCGGCGAACAAGTCATCCGAGCCGATGCTGCCCTGTCAATCAGTTCAGTGACGTTCCAGCGAATGACCGCTTCTGGCCGGAAGCGGACGTCTGCTTTGGAAGGTTCTGGTCCTTCGCTTGTGCAGCACTGGGATAGGCAGCCCGCACGTCATCGGGCGCTGTAGGCTGTCTGCACGTCATTACCTTGGAGAAGCGCGTGGCCGACTTGCTTGATCGTTCGAAGCAGAGAGATCTGCTGTGGAAGCTCGCCTCCGCTTACCCGGAGACGGTGGATGCTGGCGACCTCGACCCCATCTGCCCGGGCAACGGTTTGCGGGTCAACATTGCATATCTGCAAGAGCACGGGCTCGTAGATGCGAAGTTTCAGCAATACATCGACCTCGGCACCCAGCTCACCTGGGGCAAGATCACTGCGAAGGGAATCGACTTCATTGCGGACGATGGCGGCCTAGGTGCGATCCTCAACGTGCAGACGATCCGCCTGCACGAAGATTCCGTTCGGGCGTTGCTGATCAAGCAGGTCGAGGCATCTGACGTTAGCCAGTCGGTTAAGGAGCGACTTGTCGACAAGCTTAAATCCATGCCGGCCGATGGCATCGGGACAATCACCGAGAAGGCCCTCGAGGCCGGACTGAAGGCGCTTCCTAACGTCGCGCATTGGCTCCAAGCGCTGCTCTAACCCCGAGACGCGACGATGCGTTCACCTGCTCTTCTGCACCTCGCCAGATTGTTTGCGGGGCGGAGGTTGTGGCGGATGCGAGAAGCCTGGACTGGCTCGCCGTCGGGACACTGGTGCGCCAATCTGCGCCTCCGACACACTCGGTGTCGGTGACCTAAGGACGTGTTCTGGGCCGTCGTATGATTGCTAGGTCCAAGGGGTGGAACATGACACCGAATGAGTTCATCGCCAAATGGCGAGGAGGCGGGAAGGAGCGTGCCGAGGCGCAGTCCTTCTTCAATGACATGTGCCTGCTTGTCGGGCACAAGACGCCCAGAGAGGCAGATCCCACCCGGTCTTGGTTCGCCTTTGAATACGGGGCGGAGAAGACGGTAGGCGGCAAGGGCTTCGCCGACGCCTGGAAGAAAGGCTTCTTCGGCTGGGAGGCCAAGGGCACCGGGCGTAGTCTTCAAGACGCCTATGCCCAGTTAAAGATGTATTCCGATGATCTGCAGAACCCCCCTCTGCTGGTTGTCTCCGACCTTCAAACAATCGAGATCCATACCAACTTCACCAACACGGTGAAGGAAGTTCATCGCTTCGTGGTGGAGGACTTGGTCCAGCCCGAGGTCCTGCGCAAGGTCCGGGCGATGTTCCACAACCCCGAAGAGTTGCGTCCCGGGACCAAACGATCCGACATCACCAAAGAGGCTGCACAGAAGTTCGCGGACCTGGCTTGGACGTTGAGACGCCGAAGCCATGCTGCCCAGGAAGTCGCCCACTTCCTCAATCGCTTGGTCTTTTGCATGTTCGCCGAGGACATCGGCCTGCTGCCGGACCAACTGTTCACACGGATGGTAACGGCGTCCCAAGACGATCCTGCCGCGTTCCAGTCGAACGCAGCCCAACTGTTTGAAGCCATGCGTACGGGAGGGCAGGCAGGCTTCGTCAAGGTTCACTGGTTCAACGGTGGCTTGTTCAACGACAACACCACCTTGCCACTGCACCGCGAGGAGCTGCGGACGCTTCTGGCTGCCTGCCATCTGTCTTGGGACCAAATCGATCCCTCGATCTTCGGCACACTTTTCGAGCGAGGCCTCGACCCGGAAAAGCGTTCCCAGTTAGGCGCTCACTACACCGACCCCGAGACGATCATGAAGGTCGTGCGACCTGTGGTCAGCCAGCCTTGGCTGATGGCCTGGGAAGAGGAAAAGGCAGTGCTGGCCGAGCTGATGAATAAGGCCAATCTGCACGGGTCTCGGCAGGGTCTGAGCAGAGCTGAGAAGAGTGCGCGCACTCAGGCCCACAACCAGGCCAAGCAGCGTTTCTCTGACTTCCTAGATCGTCTGCGTGCCTTCACGATTCTTGACCCGGCTTGTGGTTCCGGCAATTTCTTGTTCATGTCGCTGAGGGCTCTGAAAGATCTCGAGCACCGCGTCATGATTGAAGGCTCCGAGTTGGGGCTGGAGCGGCAGATCCTCGGAGTCGGGCCTGCTCAGGTCACGGGCATTGAGCTCAATGAGTACGCCGCCGAGCTCGCTCGCATCACCGTATGGATCGGTGAGCTCCAATGGATGGTTCAGAACGGCTACGGCGCGAGGAAGAACCCCATCCTCCTTCCGCTGGATCAGATCCAGTGCCGGGACGCATTGATCACCGGAAAAGTTCCTGCCGCCTGGCCGCAAGCCGATGTCATCGTGGGCAATCCGCCCTTCATCGGGAACAAGAAGCTTCTACGCGAACTAGGGGAGGAATACGTCCAAGCCTTGCGCGAAGCATACGACGGCCGTGTGTCCGAAGGGGCGGATTTCGTCTGCTACTGGTTCGAGCGTGCGATGGATGCCATCGAGAGCGGCACAACCCACCGTGCTGGCTTGGTCGCCACCAACAGCATTCGAGGCGGCGCCAATCGCCTCTCGCTAGCCCGCATCGTCGATCAGTCGCGGATTTACGACGCCTGGAGTGATCAGGAGTGGTGGGACAAGGGCACAGCGGTGCGGGTCTCACTAGTCGCCTTCGGTCAGTCCAGTGCGCCCGCGCGGCTAGATGGCCAGGAAGTACAGACGATCTATCCGGACCTCCACGCACAGGCTTTCGGTGGGGTGGAACTGGATCTAACCCAAGCCAAGTCCTTGGCTCAGAACAAGGGACTTTGCTTCCAGGGGGTGAAACTCGGTGGTCCGTTCGAAGTCCCTGCCGAGACAGCGCGGGAGTGGTTGACGCTACCCAACCCGCACGGCGAACCCAACAGCACAGCCCTGCGCCGTTGGCTCAACGGTATGGACCTTGTTCGCAGGCCAACTGATGCTTGGTTGATCGATTTCGGCGTTGAGATGGAACTGAAGGAGGCGATGCTCTTCGAGGCCCCATTCAAGCATCTGAAATCCGCAGTGGCGTCAGCTGACAAGCGCAGAGAGGTAGCCGCGCAAGGCACATGGTGGAGGCACCAGCGGCCGCGTCCCCAGTTGCGCAAGGCGATCGACGGCCTGAAGCGATGGATCGCAACGCCAGAAGTCTCCAAGCATCGCGTATTCGACTTCCAGCTGCCGTCCATGCTGCCCAGTGGATCTGTCTACGCAATCGCCCGCGATGACGATTTCATGTTCGGGGTTCTTCAGTCGAAGATCCATGAGGTGTGGGCCCTGCGGATGGGAACCACTGGAGTTACCAGGATTTAGTGGACACCTGAGCGGCGGGACCGATGTGCCGCTTCGAACTCGATGGGACTAACGCCACCGAGGTAGCTGTGCCGACGGATCGGATTGTAGAAGCCTTCGATGTACTCGGATACGTCCAAGGCAGCCGTTTGGCGGTCCGCGTAGATGCGCTTCTTGATGCGCTCCTTCTTCAGGCTTCCGAAGAAAGACTCGGCAACTGCGTTATCCCAGCAGTTCGCCCGCCTGCTCATGCTTGGCTCAAGATGGTTGGCCTTGCAGAAGCGTCGCCACGCGTCGCTTCCATACTGCGTTCCCTGATCCGAGTGGATCAGGGTCTTTCTTGGGCGCCGAGCACGAACGGCCTTCAAGACGGCTTCTAGGACCAGCTCTCGATGAATCGTCGGCTTGACGGCCCAGCCTACGACCTTGCGCGAGAAGAGGTCCACGACGACGGCCAAATAGAGCCATCCTTGCCAGGTACGGATGTAGGTGATGTCCGTAACCCAGGCCTCGTTGGGCCTCGACACCGTGAACTGACGCTGCAGCACGTTAGGGATCAATGCGTGCGGCTTTGCAACCGGGATATGACGTATTCGGTAGCCGTGTAACGCCTGGAGGCCGTTCTCGCGCATGAGGCGTGCAACCCTGTGCTTGCTGCATTTCTCACCGCGTTCGCGTAGATCCTGCAGCACCCTGGGGGCGCCATAGATCCCGTGACTTGCGGTGAAAGATGATCGTATGAGACGTAGCAGGCGCGCATCTTCCTGGGCTCGATCGGACACCGGATGATCGAGCCAAGCGTAGTAGCCAGCACGAGCAACTCCAAGCAGCCGACACATCATCTGAACGCTGAACTCATTCCGATGCGACTCAATGAACTGATAAGCCCGCCGAGTCCGGCTTGGAACCTTCTTCGAAGACATGATGCTTGCCTCCCGCTGATCGCATGGATGCTAGACCTGTCCACAAGATGCTGGTAACTCCACACCTTAGAAGACCGGCCTAGGTATACCTCCACGACCACGTTCGAGACGTTTCCTTTCCCCGATGGCATCACGCCCAACCTGCCGCTGAAGAAAGTGTTGGCCGATCCCCGAGCCAAGAGGATCACCGAGCTGGCCATTACCCTCGCGAAGCGTCGTAATGCTTGGTTGAATCCTGCTCAATGGGTCGATTGGGTTGATGAGCCAACGCCGGGGTATCCCAGTAGGCCAGTGGCCAAGTCTGGGTTCGAGAAGCGACTGGCCGCTCGTACCATCACCGCTCTGTACAACGAGCGGCCTGACTGGCTTGTGTCTCTCCACAATGAGCTCGATGAGGCCGTAGCTCATGCCTACGGGTGGAGTTGGCCGCTGAGCGATGAGCAAGTGCTTGAACGCCTGCTGGCGTTTAACTTGGCAAGGTCAGCATGATCGAGCGCACCGTCAACCGCGGCACTCGGGATCAAGAACAGGGAGGGCGCATGAATCAGGATGCACTTTCAAGTCGACGCTCGCCTTGCGACGTTGCTGAGCCAAGAATACGCGTCAACTGAGAAAGCTATAAAGGAACTCGTGGATAACGCATGGGATGCTGCACTTCGGTGGATGTCCGCTTCTGGCGACCGACATCCAGGTCTACTTCTGCGACCCGCAGAGCCCTTGGCAGCGTGGATCGAACGAGAGCACCCACGGTCTTTTGCGGCAGTACTTCCCGAAGGGCATGGACCTGTCAGGCTTTTCCCAAGCCAAGCCAAGCTGTTGCGTTGACCGGTTGAAACCGCCCCGCGGAAGTGGACATTTGCCCATTGAGCAAGCCTAGTCCAGTAGGCCCATTAGCCCCGGGACGAAGATCATCGACGAGTGACCCGTGACTCCAGCACTGCGAACAGCTGACGAAGACCTACATCAGCCAGCGAGTAGGGATGATGGAATTGCTCTACCCGAACCCATTGATCCTCCTGCCCAGGATGGACATAGCCTTGGAAATCATCGGCTAGGAGCACCTCATCTACGGATGCTCCGACGACGAAAGAAAGGTCCTTGGTTCTGCCGTGCCAACGCACACACTCGATGTCGACGAACCATGGCGGAACGGTTCCCTCCTGACTCATCCGTTGAGCAATCACCCTGAACTTCTCCTCTGCGACCGTGGTGAAGACGACAATTCGCGGGAACGTCGCGGAGGCGTCGACAAGGAACTCGAACAGACCAGGTCTCGCGATCTGGCTAACAGCGTTCGAGATCAGCGTGCCTTCAAGGTCCAGGGCGAGTACGACGGGGGTTTTTTTCACCAGTACGGCTTCCATATTCTGTGCGTAACGATCGAAAGCATGCCGCGACCTGAGAGCAGTGGTGCCTTGCGTTCAGTTCCTCCACTCCTTGGGCGTACAGCTGGTAGCCGCCATGTATAGGGGGAGCTTCGGACCGTTGAACATGCGGTTCAGCCGCCTCCAGTCTCGCCCTACGAATAGCCAAACGTGGTTCTCGTCGAACTGAAATTCGGAGCGGAACGGGTATGTGGGCACGTCGTTCTCGGACCCTTCGAGCAGATCGAAACCTCGAAGGATCAACAGCTTTATGTCGGCTCCTTCCGAGCGGGTCCCGTGCCACCTGGCATCAGCTAACCGGGCGGTCACGTGGTTCAAGCGATCCGCCGGCGCAGGACGTAGGTCCACGACTTCGGCTATCACGCCTCTCTCCGATGCTGATCGGGCAATCGCTGCAAGCACCGCCTGTTCAATGAGTTCGTTGGGGCACCCCAAGTACGCGGGTCGACGAAAACTCGGAAACAGGCGATGGACAAACAATGAGGCGACGTTGCGGATCAACGCGTCATCAATGCCGTTGAAGCCGTTGGAGTCATTGCTCACTGGTGTACCTGGAGGCCGTTGACAGCCATTTCATCTCGGCGATCCAACGATGATGCGATCTCTTCATGGAGGTGCCGCATATCGATCATCGCAGAGCCGGTCGCAAGCCGTTCGTTCGCCGAAGTGCGCTTGAGGGAGCTCAGTCCAGTACGCATGCCCTAAGGGGGGCCCAATAGCCAAGAAGACCTCAAGCAGGACCGGCCGCTTCCATTGAGGATCTGGCACGAAGCAAAAGTCCTCTCTTGGAAGCGCATTAGCTGCCGCCTTTACCGTCAGCCAGCGCGATCGGCGACGCATTTCCTCAAGCATGGCGTTTCGCGCAGCTTCCTGATCCATTCCAGACCGTAACAACGCCGCGGCAGCCCCCCGTACTCCGAACCACGCGAGATAGCGCTTACGGGCCAAGCAGTGGCTGGCCCAGTCTTCAGCCATTGTGTGCACGACATGCCTAGCACCGGAAGCATCCAGCGTATGACGGCGCAGGAGGTGGCTCAAGTACGTCTCGATTTCGGCAGTCGCCAAGGCTTCCCAAAGCTCCAACTTCGCGCCGCTAGTGTCGGGGCGAGCCGACAGCTCTGTTAGGGCAGTTCGCAAGATCGACTGCAGCTGACTCGGATCACTCCATTCGACGGGGTAGTACCACGCCAGGGGCTCGTAGATCGCGCGGCGCGCTCCCGGCTCCGCAGCCCGCGATTCCCGCAAAACGCCGGCGTCTTCCAGACGACTAAACAGCGTTTGGGTTAGAGCAGTGCCGGTGCTAAATGGGGCTTGGACCGAGGTCGATCGCTCAAGCGCATACCATGTGGCTAGGCGCACCAAACCTAGCGATTGCGCGTAATGCGCCAAGTCGCGGTGGCTGGCTGGCAGAGTCAGTTGGGTGCCGGTACATACCATCGCACCTCTCACGGTAGACGAGAAAGCCTACCAGTCATGTGCAAGATTGGCTACACGTTTTTCATGTACTCGGTAGGCAAGGCATAGATTTCTGGTCGCCCAATGCTGATGGCGACCATGGCGTCCAAGACCATCTACCGCGCTGAATACCGAAAGCTCGTCGAGCGACTCCGCGACCGTCGTGAGGAGCGGGGACTGTCGCAGAGCGAGGTCGCGCGTGCGCTAGGCTGGCCTCAACAGCGACTGTCCGCTGTTGAGGCGGGAGCCCGGCGCTTGGATGTGATCGAGTTCTTTCAGCTTACTTCGGTGCTGGGATTGACGCCTCAGCGAGCGGTCAATCTCATATTTTCGTGACGTTCCGATCGACAGGTGACGATGCCCGTTGATGCGTATCGGTAAAGTGATCACGTTGACCGGCCCCTGTCCTCACCGGGGCCGGTGATCACGATCAGGCTCCAGTGCTACCAGCTTTTAGCCGCATGGAGTCGCCCTTCAGCTCGATCGCGTGCTTTTGGTGCAGGATTCGATCAAGGATCGCATCTGCGATGGCTGGCTCGCCCAAGTAGTCGTGCCATGCTTTGGTCGGCAACTGAGAGGTGATCAACACCGACCCGCCTCTGGTGCGGCTCACGCACTTCGCGTAGGTCCATTTTTCGCACAGCATCCTAAGAGCCACCCTTTGGCACAACGCCAGTTGTTTGGTTCAATAATCGCTTCGGGCCAGGCAGCGTAATGGCCCGCCGGCTACCGAAAGCGATCACGGCGAAGCAGCACAGGTTTCTTCTGCTCAATGCTGCTTATGGACGTTAGCCGCCCCTCCCCAGCACCCATTTCCGATCAATACGTGCAGCTACTTCACGTGTCATCCCACTAGCGTCTAGTCAATGCGTCTTTTTGCAATTCTCCGATTACGGCTCGTGGCTCTACTTCACTAAAAATGGCTACTGGATCCACGCCTCGATGGTGCATGGCTTGCCACATTCCGACTGTGGCCGCCAGAAGCTCCTCGTACCGGCGGCGAGCTAGAGCTAGTTGAGCTTCAAGTTTCGCGATACGCCCCTGAGTTCCGCCCCCGCGCTCCCTCGATGGAAGAGCGTCGCGGATTCGCTCCAAAAGCTCCTTGTCGCGCCAGATTGTCTGACGCGAAACGCCCACGGCCGAGGCAAACTCCGCGACTGTCTCGATTTTTGTCGGAACGCCAGCCGCAAACTCAACCAGCAGCAAGTCAGCTCTCTGTCGCCATTTCATGACTTTTCTCCGCCTTAGGGGGCGCCATCACGTCAAGCGCTGCCTCGCAACTGCGAACCATCTCACGCATCATCGCGACATGTTGGTCCAGAGGTTCCGCTGACTCAATCTCATCCTGAAGCAAGCTACTCAAGTCAGCCAGCTTCGGCTCAACGGCGTTCAACATGCGCAAGTAATTGTCTCGAAGATTGAGCACTTGTAAGCGCGCGCCCTCGTCGTTGACGTCAAGGTGAAACGAACTGCACGCACTGTCAGTACCAAAGCCCTTGAGACACATGAGACCGCGATCGCAAGGGCTAATGTACAGTTCCCGCGAGCACGCACCCCATGGAGTGAAGTGCAGCACGCGCAGCTTCTCAGCGATCAGATCTTCAATGGTCGCATCCGTTAGCCCTTCCTGACGCCAGTATTCGACCTTTCGACCGAGAAAGTCTGGTGGCGGTACTGTAGCCAAGTATCGATCGCGAACGAAGTCTGCCCTTTCCCTCGCAGTTCTGTAGTCGTAGTGCCTGGATTGGCGTGGAGATCGGCCCATCCATACATCTACAGCTGTCTCATTCGGCCCGCTTCGAAGTAGCGCTGTCGTTACCCAGCGGCGAATTGCGTGCGGGGAAAAGCTGAAAATCTCGCCAGTCGAGTCTCTAATATCCAGTCTTTCAAACACTGAGGGCTTCCCCGCCGAGCTCGATAAATAGTTGTAGATTTCAGCGCGCAATAACGGCTTCGGAATAAGGCCTTTGCATGCACCGTTATGAAACTGGTTCTCCCACACTACGATCAAATGATCGCTTAGACGGGCCGCCACGCCAGACCGCGGCGATTGGCTAATGAACCCCAACTCAGAGCCCTCGTCGTACATATTTTCCTTAAAGTGCACGGAGAGGTACTTTCTGTATCGAGTATCTAGCAATCGCTCAAGAGCAGCGATGTCAACAACTATTCCGTTGTTACCACCACGCCGTGCCAACGCCAGCGCGCGTAATGCCGGCCATTTTTTTCGAAATTTTTCCGCCTTCTTGGCGTCTGGCTTTGCGGATGGCTCGAATTGTCGACTCGCCGACAGTTCCGCCAGCAATGAGCGAAGGCCGTCGAGGAACGACGACGGCTTCTCGAGACTTGGCCGCGGCACCTGCGCGTACATTGCCACCTCCCCGACTAGTAGGCTCCAGCCCCCGCGCTTCTTCGTGAGCCTCCCGAACTCAGACCAGTCCCAGCGCTCGAAACGCTTGTCTAGCCAAAGGACAGCTCCTGCTCGTGCCGGCGCCGGCAAGCGAACTGTGGCGGCATGGTATCTGCCGCCTGCGCAGAACTCCTTGTAGGAGACGTCAAACGCGGCGGTCAGTTCGCCAAGCAGAAAGTGTGCGTCCCTATCTAGCCCAACTGCCTCTAGTTGCATCTCAAATTTCTTGGCACAAGGGCGCGATCGGCGCGCGGCAAGTAGCCTTTCACGCAGAAATGCGAAACCATCCGTCTCAATTTGCTTTGCCCGAGCACGGGCGCCTTGGCAAGCCTCGATAAGGTATGCGTTTGCTTGCATAAGGGCTTCAACCCAGACGTCTGGTACGGCGCGTGCCCCTGCCAATGCGGTCTTCTCAGTGGCAACTTTGACGAAATAAGCATCCACATCTTTGTCAAATTGCATGGCGTCGATCGGAAGCGTGGTGACTTCGCCGACTCTCAGACCAAGTGCCATATTGAACGCAAGAGATTCAAGCCGAATTCGATCGTACCCTGGAATACGTTCATCGTCGGGCCGGGTCAGGAAATGCGCCCTTACTGTCGCTAGTCCAATGTGTAGCTCTTCTCGGTAATTTTTACGTCGGCGCTCTTTAAATTCGCCGGACGTTTGCTCGAGTGCAGAGCGAATGGGGTTGGGGACGCAGTGCTTCCAGCGAATATGTCGCGGCAAGAACTGCTGAGATCTCCCCCTGTTGGAAACGTGCAGCTGGTGTAGAAACTCAACAACCCTCGTGAGATCGTTAGCCCGGTGATATACAGTTGACTTTGCGTGCCCATCCTTCCACGACGCAACGAGGCTATTAAGCACGGCCGCGTTTAGCTGCTGCCAAGCTATACCCTTTAGTACGATCCACTTACACAACAGCTTGAATACACGCACCCGACCAATAAGCGCTTCATGGCCCAATTTGGCCCGAATCGTCGATAATGCGAAGCATCTGATAAGGGTGTGGGACGAATCCCCAATGTCGTCAGAAGGCTTCACGGACAGGGATACCCGTTTACCCTGGTAGATCCAATGATCGGCATCAAACGAGCCTATAATGATACCGGCCTGCAGCAACTGCATGTGAAGCTGCACGGCAAGCTCGTAGTGATGATCCAGTACACCCTTTGTTGTGTCGCGCTGGGGATTAGGCATTCGTAAGGCCTGTCTCAATCGCCTTGATCAATCCGCTCGCACTAACTAGAGCAGCGTCTAGTTGTCTCTTAACAGGTCCGCTACTATGTGTCGTAACTAGCTGGGTAAGCAGCTCAATGGCTTTCTGTGCACCCCGATGATCGCCATCAACGGACGGTTGGAAGCTGGGGCAGGTGTAGCAGGTAACGGTCGGATGGTACGGACATGGCGATTGGCGCGCGCAACTTCCAATTCGTCCAATAGGAACCCCGGCGATATCCGCAGGACGCTCTCCGCTTCGAAATCGACCTGACCACATATTTGCCGCATCAGTAATTTCCCGGGTTCTGTTGTGTAGCTGGTTGACGTAGTCGTGCAAGTCTTTGGAGTACGAAAAATAGTGACTGACAGAGTCGACCCCTTGGTGGTCCAGCGCTTCTGCTACTTCGTCGGGCGAACAGCCGGAAATGACCATACTGGCAGCTTTCGTCCTGCGAAGACGATAAGCAGTCAGAATCATGAGCTGGCCTTCTTCGGAAGGCAGTCCTACTCGGGCGGGAATGGAGAGGGCGAGTGAGAAGTCGCGATACTCGTTCGTGATGGCTTGCGCATCCACGTGAAAGAGGTAGGTTGTAATCGACGGATTTGCAAGGAAATGGGTAGCTCGCCTCGGCGCGCGCCGCGCAGGGAACATAGGACACAACTGGGAACTCGCAGTCGATCGAGACCCCTCAAGAAGTTGTTCCAGCTCATCAACCAGGGTCTTGAGCTGCTCCTTCGCATCTGATACTTGCGCCTCCAGTGCGGCAGCGGTGTCATCGGCAATATGTCGCTTGACGAGGTTATGTGGCTCACGACGTAAACGAGATCGCCTGATACCTTTAACGCTTGGAACCATTACGAAAGGTCCAAGTTCGTCAGTCCCAAAATCCTGGACTTTGAGAAGCGCAAGTTGAATTGGTCGCAGACCCCAGTCACGCCCAAGCAAGAACATAGCGCGCCATCGAGTCCACTCTTTTTTGGAAGTTTCGAGGCGGCGCTGCACATCGGCAACTTCGGCAGAGGTTAGCGGCCCGTAACTGGGGTCCCTGAGGGTAACCAGCTCTCTGCCACTTCTCATTTTCAAACCCACTCGCTCGAGATCTACCAAGCGCCGCTCGCTGAAATGTGGCAGCTCTTCCTCGAGGCACCAGCGGTAGAACAGACGCGCCCCGGAGGGCACGGCCGGCTGACCTGCCAAGGCACCGGACTGTGCGACAGACTCCAGCCAAGTAGCCAGCTGGGGTTCTAGGTTGTCTAGATCTTCATCCCAAGAGAATGAGTAGATCCGTTGTGCGATTTCTTTTGCGGGACGCAAGTCGATGCGTAGCTGCACGCGCTCGATCAGCCAAGTTCGGACGATCCATTCAATAAATGGTGTCGAATGGAAAGGCTTGTTCCATCGCATTGACCACTCTCTCGACCCGACGTGTTCGAATCTAATCTTATCGACCCAGGCTTTTCCAGAGTGTTTGATGGCTACTGATTGGCCGAAAACGGAAGCGATTTCGTTCGGGAACGGATCGATCTCTGCGTCCAGAACAACGCTTGCTGCATCCGTAAGCTCGTCGGGTGACCAGAGTTTCATGAGCCGTTCGCTCGGATCAATTTCGCTACGCGTTCCGAAATCGCTGCCCGAGTGTAGTGCTGAACCATTGGGCTACCAGGTGACCAACCCCCTAGGTAGGTGAGACACTCAGCCAGTTCGTCATGGGTGGCACCGTTAGACGTGATTGTCCGGCGTGCAGCAGTGGCCCCCGCGTGGCGGAGCGCGTGCGGATGCAACCGCTTCCCTAACCGCTGAATTTCCGGAAGATTTGCGGCTTTTCTAAGAATCTGATTGAAAGCTCCGCTACTTAAGCGTCTGCCGTCGCGGTCACTTAGGAACAGAGATGTTGAAGGGCGTCCATTTTTTAGGAGCAACGGTCGAAATTCGTAGACATAGCATCTAAGCAGCTCCGCCAGATTCGCCGATATCGGAACTTGCCTACCCTTCGTTTTCAGGGCCGCGCCATCTCGTCTGCGCCGGGACATGGCCAGTGTAGGCATTTTGATTAGTACGGATGGGCTCGCGCCGAGGTCCAAGTCCATCAGCTCGAGCAGCACTGCTTCCGATCTGCGCGCCAGCACTGCGATTGTCACATGGAACAAGCAGTAATTGCGTACTTTGATCGCCATCGCCTTGAACGGATTTAGGTCGGAAGTCGGATGAAGCACTGCTTCAATTATTTGAAGCTCTTCGGAATTGAGTATTTCCGAGCTGCGGGGATTCCGCGTCAAACTGGCGCTTATGCGAGTTAGCTTTGAAAGCTTACTAATTGTAGAATCAACATTTCTGTTCAGTTGGCCCTGCTCTATGAGAGATAGATTATCGACCTCTGCGCGATATTCGGAAGCGAATCTGATATAGTTTGTTATGGATGCAATACGACGCTCTACTGTACTTTTGCTACATGGCTGGTTTTCATTACTCTTGCACAGATGATTGGCAAGCGAAGAAAGCTCAGTGCGAGTAAATCGCAGACGAAATGTTATTTTTTCTTCTAGCGCGATATTTTTAGCGATGGCCCAACGGCAGACTTGAAGCACGTCATTTAAGTATGAAGTAGCGGTATTCGGCCTGCACGTGGCGAATAGGTCGCACATCCATAGATTAGGTAGTACAAGTGGCACTCCATCTTGCGCCACGCACTTGCGCGAGGAGCCATCGGGGAAACGCACGGAGATCAGCGAGAGGTGCCGCATGGCGTGCTCCTGCAACATAGACCCGTATACTACATAACGGCCACAACCACCCCAGCGGGAACCGCGAGCCGTCGGCCGCCGACCGCGCGGTGACGGCCCGCCTGAAACAGGCGCTGGCGCTGGTGGACCTGCGGTTGCTCGACCATTTCGTGATCGCCGACGGGCCGCCGGTCTCGCTGGCGGCGCGCGGGTGGGTTTGAGTCGCGGCCGCAGCCGGCAGCCGCCCCCGCGGCCGGGTAAAATGCCCGGTTCCGCCGAATCACCCGCAGGACTCCCGTGAAAGCCTCCATCCGCGCGCTGGTCGCGCAGGCCATTGATGCGCTGCGCGCCAACGGCACCGTCCCCGCCGACCTCGAACTGCCCGACTTCGTCATCGAGCGGCCGAAGACCCGCGCGCAGGGCGACTTCTCGACCAACGCCGCGATGCTGCTGGCCAAGCCGGCGCGCTCCAACCCGCGTGCGATCGCGCAGGCCATCGTCGACGCCCTGCCCGGCAACGACGACATCGCGAAAGTCGAGATCGCCGGCCCCGGCTTCATCAACTTCCACGTCGCCGAAGCGGCCTGGCGGCGCCAGCTCGGCGAGGTGTTCGCGCGTGGCGAGGCCTACGGGCGCAACGACGCGGGCAAGGGCCACCGCGCCGGGGTCGAGTACGTCTCGGCCAACCCGACCGGCCCGCTGCACGTCGGCCACGGCCGCGCGGCGGTGATCGGCGACTGCATCGCCCGGGTGCTCGGCGCCAACGGCTGGGACGTCGCGCGCGAGTTCTACTACAACGACGCCGGCGCGCAGATCAACAACCTCGCCATCTCGGTGCAGGCGCGCGCGCAGGGCCGCACGCCCGACGACGCCGGCTGGCCCGAGGACGGCTACCGCGGCGACTACATCAAGGACGTCGCCCGCGCCTACCTCGACGGCGCCAGCGTCGAGATCGAGGGCCACACCGTCACCGGTGCCGGCGACGCCGACGACCTCGACGCCATCCGCCGCTTCGCCGTCGCCTGGCTGCGACGCGAGCAGAACGCCGACCTGGAGGCGTTCGGGGTCGGCTTCGACGTCTACTTCCTCGAGTCCTCGCTGTACGCCGACGGCAAGGTCGAGGAGACCGTGCGCGAGCTCATCGCCCACGGCCACACCTACGAGGAAGGCGGTGCGCTGTGGCTGCGCAGCACCGATTTCGGTGACGACAAGGACCGCGTCATGCGCAAGTCCGACGGCACCTACACCTACTTCGTGCCCGACGTCGCCTATCACCTGTCCAAGTGGCAGCGCGGCTACGAGCGCGCGATCACCGAGCTGGGCGCCGACCACCACGGCAGCCTCGCCCGCGTGCGCGCCGGGCTGCAGGCGCTCGACGCCGGGATCCCGCAGGGCTGGCCGGAATACGTGCTGCACCAGATGGTGACGGTGATGCGCGGCGGCGAGGAGGTGAAACTGTCCAAGCGTGCCGGCAGCTACCTGACCCTGCGCGACCTGATCGACGAGGCCGGCCGCGACGCCACCCGCTGGTTCCTGATCGCGCGCAAGCCCGACTCGCAGCTGACCTTCGACATCGACCTGGCGCGCAGCCAGTCGCTCGACAATCCGGTCTACTACGTGCAGGTCAGCCACGCGCGCATGTGCGGGCTGATGCGGCAACTGGCCGAGCGCGGGCTGGGCTTCGACCGCGACCACGGCCTGGCCCAGCCGCTCGACCTCGACGACGGCGCCGCGCACGAGCTGGTCACCGCGGTCCTGCGCTACCCCGACGTGGTCGAGGCGGCCGGGCGCGACCTGGAGCCGCACCAGCTGGCGGCCTACCTGCTCGAACTGGCACAGACCTTCCAGACGTACTACAACGACCACCAGTTCCTGGTCGACGACGACGCCACCCGCCACGCCCGGCTGGTGCTGGCGATGGCGACGCGCCAGGTGCTGGCGAACGGTCTCGAACTGCTGGGCGTGAGCGCCCCCGAGGTGATGTAAGTGGCAGCACGACGCGGCAAATCCCAGGCACGGCGCAACGGCGGCAGCGGCGGCCTGCCCGGCTGGGCGTGGATGGTGCTGGGCATCATCCTGACGATCATCGTGGTGCTGTTCGCGCCGAAGCTGCTGAAATCCGACGGCGACGGCTTCTTCCGGCCGCAGCCCAACCCGGACGCGCGGCCGGCGCCGGTGTCGGGCAGCGACGGCGACCTCGACGGCATCGCCGGCGAGGTCGCGCCCGCACGCGAGGATGAAGGCCCCGACTACGACTTCTACACCCTGCTGCCGGGCAAGGAAGTGCCGATCAGCGACGCCGAACTGGCCGCCACCGAGCGCGCCGAGGCCGAGCGGCTGGAAGCGCGCCGGCGCGCCGAAGAGCAGGCCGCCGCCGAAGCAGCCGCGCGCACACTGCCGCAGCCGGTGGTGGTCGAACCGGCGGCGACGCCGGCACCCCGCGCACCGGACGCCAACGCCACGCCATCCCGGCCGGTCACCGGCACGGCCACCGCCGCCGGCGCGGGCGACGGCCGCCGCTACCTGCTGCAGGCGGGCGCGTTCCAGGCGTCCGGACAGGCCGAGCAGCTCAAGGCCCGGATCGCCCTGCTCGGGCTCGGTGCGCGCGTGGAGTCGGCCCAGATCGACGGCAAGACCATCTACCGCGTGCGGATGGGGCCCTACGGCACCGCCAGCGACCTCGCCGACGCCAAGCGCACGCTCGAGCGCGGCGGCCTGCCGGCGATGGCCATCGAGGTCAAGTGACGCTCACCCCGCCGGCGTGGCGGGGGGCCGCTTGAGGGCGATCAGCGCCGACGTGTCGGCATCGCCGCGGCCGCGCTCGACCAGCTCGGCGTAGTCGGCCAGCGCCTGCTCCAGCACCGGCGCGCGCACCCCGGCATCGCGCGCGACTGCCTGCACGATGCGCAGGTCCTTGAGCATGTGCGCGCTCTTGAACCCCGGCGTGAACTCGTCGCGCAGCATCGTCGCGCCGCGCTTGTCGAGGAACCAGTTGCCGGCGGCGCCGGCCATCAGCGTCGGCAGCAGCGTCGCCGGGTCGAGGCCGAGCTTCTCGCCCAGCGCCAGCCCCTCGCAGACCGCCTCGTTGATGCCGGCCACCAGCACCTGGTTGACCGCCTTGGTCGCCTGCCCGCTGCCGGTCGCGCCCATGTGGCTGATCCGCGCGGCGTAGGCCTCCAGCACCGGGCGCAGCTTCTGCAGCGCGTCCGCCTCACCGCCGGCCATCACCGACAGCTTGCCGTTGCGCGCGCCTTCCACGCCGCCCGACACCGGCGCGTCGACGAAGCCGATGCCGTGGGTGGCCAGCGTCGCCGCGGCGCGCCGGGCGGTCTGCACCGACACCGTCGAGTGGTCGACCACCACCGAGCCGGCCCGCAGCACCTGCGCCAGCGCGTTGACGTTCTCCAGCACGTCGGCGTCGATCGACACGCACAGCGCGACCACGTCGCAGTCGGCGAAGTTGTCGGCCGATCGCGCCGCGCGGACCTTCAGTTCGGCCGCCAGCGCATCGGCCTTGGCCTGGGTGCGGTTGCCGACCACGGTCAGCAGGCCGCGCGCGTGGAGGTGTTGCGCCATCGGCGCGCCCATCGCGCCCAGGCCAATGAATCCGACTTTCACGAACTTCTCCTTCAGCCGCGCCTGGCGGCAGGGTGCCGGCAACGGCCGGCATCGAATGCAAACGCATGGAACGGCCGGGAACGGCGGCCGTCGGACCGGAACCCGCCGCCGTCAGTCCAGCGGCGCGTCGTCGAGGTAGGTGTAGCCGGTCAGGCCGGCCTCGAGCGCCGCGTTCAGGCGGGCGGCCTCGTCGTCGGGCAGGCCGGCGGCGGCGACCTTCGCCCGGTACGCCGTGCGCAGGTCGTCGACCCGGTAGCCGACGTAGTCGAGCATCACGTCGGCGGTGTCGCCGCGGCGCTGCTGGACCAGCCGGTAGCCGTCGCCGTCGACCTTCACCTCGACCGCGTCGGTGTCGCCGAACAGGTTGTGGATGTCGCCGAGGATCTCCTGGTAGGCGCCGACCATGAAGAAGCCCAGCCGGTAGCTCTCGCCCGGCCGCAGCGCATGCACCGGCATCGAGGTGTTGAGGCCCTCGGCCTCGACGTAGGTGTCGATCCGGCCGTCGGAGTCGCAGGTCAGGTCGGCGATCACCCCGCGCCGCTGCGGCGCCTCGTCGAGCCGCTCGATCGGCACGATCGGGAACACCTGCTGGATCGCCCAGACGTCGGGCATCGACTCGAACACGCTGAAGTTGACGAAGTACTTGTCGACCAGCCGCTGCTTGAGCTCGTCCAGCACGCTCTGGTGGCTCTTCTCGCCCGGGCTGAGGCGCTCGCGCACGCCGTGGGCGATCAGGTAGAACAGGTCGTCGATACGGGCGCGGTGGACCAGGTCGACCTGGCCGAGCGCGTAGGCGGCGAGGCCCTCGTTGTGGAAGTGCACGGCCTCGTGGAACAGCTCCACCGCCGGGCGCTCGTCGAGCTCGGCGTGGATGTCGCGCAGGTGGCGGATCACCGCCGGCTCGTCATCGTGCGCGTCGGGCACGCGGCCTTCGGGCGCGCGCTCGACCTCCGACACGTTGGCCACCAGCACCGCGTGGTGCGCGGTCATCGCGCGGCCGCACTCGGTGATGATCCGCGGCGGCGCCAGCTCGTTGGCGGCACAGGCCTCGGCCAGCGCCTGGACGATGGTCGAGGCGTACTGCTTCACGCCGTAGTTGATCGAGTAGTAGCTGCGCGAACGGGTGCCCTCGTAGTCCACGCCGAGGCCGCCGCCGACGTCCATGAAGCGCACGTTGGCGCCAAGCCTGGACAGCTCGACGAAGTAGCGCACCGCCTCGCGCATGCCGCTGGCGATGTCGCGCACGTTGGAGATCTGGCTGCCCATGTGGAAGTGCAGCAGCTCCAGGCAGTCGCCCATGCCGGCGTCGCGCAGGCGCTTCCAGACGTCGAGCACCTGCCGCGGCGACAGCCCGAACTTGGCCTTGTCGCCGCCGCTGTTCTGCCACTTGCCGGCGCCGAGCGAGGCCAGCCGCATGCGCACGCCGAGGCCGGGCCGGACGCCCAGCGCCTGCGCCTCCTCCATCACCAGCGCCAGCTCGGACGGCTTCTCGATCACGATGAAGGTCTGAAGGCCGAGCTTGCGGCCGATCAGCGCCAGCCGGATGTACTCGCGATCCTTGTAGCCGTTGCAGACGATCACGCCGCCGGGCCGGCTCAGCGCCAGCACCGCCATCAGCTCGGGCTTGCTGCCGGCTTCCAGCCCGAAGCCCTCGCCGGCGTGCGAGGCCAGCGTGCCGGCCACGCCCTGGTGCTGATTGACCTTGATCGGATAGACCGCGGTGTAGCCGCCCGGGTAGCCGGCCTCGTCCATCGCCTCGGCGAACGCCGCCTGCAGCTTGCCGAGCCGGTTGCCGAGGATGTCCGGGAAGCGCACCAGCAGCGGCAGCTTGGCGCCGCGCGCGCGGGCCTCGTCGACCACCTCCGGCAGCGCGATCGACGGCCCGTGCGCGCCGAGCGGGCGCACCACGACCCGGCCGCCGCCGTCGACGTCGTAGTACCCCTCGCTCCAGTACGGGATCGAGTAGGTCTTGCGGGCCTGATCAATCGACCAGTCGGACATCGGCGGGCTACCGGAACGTGCGGGACGCGCATTCTATCGCCCCGCGCGGGCCGGGGCCGTCACGGAGCGGTCGGGCGCACCGACGCGGATCACGGTGCGTTGCCGGGCGTTGGTTACAATTCGCGCCCCTTCCCACCCGTCACGGCACCGGCATCCACCGAGCCGGGCGTGGCCGCCAACACAGGACCCACCGGAATGAACGCTGCGACGTCGTGGCACTACGAGAACTTCGACCCGTCCGGCTCGGCGATCGGCTACCGGATCACCGGCAAGCTCGACGAGGTGCAGTCGCCGTTCCAGAAGATCGAGATCTACGGCAGCACCGACTGGGGCAACCTGATGCTGATCGACGGCGCGATGATGCTGACCGCGCGCGACAACTTCCTGTACCACGAGATGATGTCGCACCCGGCGCTGTTCACCCACGCCGCGCCGAAGAACGTCGTCATCATCGGCGGCGGCGACTGCGGCACCCTGCGCGAGGTGCTGCGCCACCCCGGGGTGGAGCGCGCGGTGCAGTGCGACATCGACGAACAGGTCACCCGCATGGCCGAGAAGTGGTTCCCGGAACTGTGCGAGTCCAATGGCGACCCGCGCGCGCAGCTGCTGTTCGACGACGGCATCGCCTACATGGCCAACCGCGAGCCCGGCAGCCTCGACATCGTCATCGTCGACTCGACCGACCCGGTCGGCCCGGCAGAGGGGCTGTTCAACAAGGCGTTCTACGAGAGCTGCTTCCGCGCGCTGAAGGACGACGGCATCCTCGTGCAGCAGTCCGAGTCGCCGCTGGTGCTGCTCGAACTCATCAAGGAGATGCGCGGCGAGATGGGCAAGGCCGGCTTCACCGCGTTCCAGACCCTGCCGTTCCCGCAGCCGTGCTACCCGACCGGGTGGTGGTCGTGCACGCTGGCGCGCAAGTCCGGAGGCTTCGACTTCCGCGAGACCGACGCGCGGGCAAAGGCGTTCGACACGAAGTACTACAGCGCCGACATCCACAAGGGCGCGCAGGCGCTGCCGCCGTTCGTCGCCGCGGCGCTGGGCGGGTAACGGACCCGGGCGGGCGCCGCGCGGCTACAGCGCGTCGGCGTCCAGCTCGCCGGTGCGGATGCGCACCACCCGGTCGAGGTCGGACACGAAGATCTTGCCGTCGCCGATCTTGCCGGTGCCGGCCGCCTTCATGATCGCCTCGACCACCGCGTCGACCTGGTCGTCGGTCACCGCGACCTCCAGCTTGATCTTGGGCAGGAAGTCGACCACGTACTCGGCGCCGCGGTACAGCTCGGTGTGGCCCTTCTGGCGGCCGAAGCCCTTGACCTCGGTGGCGGTGATGCCGGCCACGCCGGCCTCGGCCAGCGCCTCGCGGACGTCATCGAGCTTGAACGGCTTGATCACCGCCATGACCATCTTCATCGCACTGCCTCCGGTTCGATGGCGGCAGGATAGCCGAGCGCGACGCCCCGCTGGCGGCGTGCACGCCGGCCCCGGCGCGGATGGTTTACAGTGCCGCCCGCGCGGGTCGGAATTTTCCGACAGCGCGACGCGGACGCCGCCGACGGCGCCGCACCGGCCGGCCGACCATGCTGGCGGCACTGCCGGAGGAGCCATCCCATGATCGACCTCAACCACATCGACGAACTCGCACGCCGCCTCAGCGGCCTGGTCCCGCCGGGCCTGCGCGAGAGCCGCGACGAGCTGCAGCAGAACTTCAAGTCGGTGCTGCAGACCGGCCTGGCCAAGCTCGACCTGGTGACGCGCGAGGAGTTCGAGGTGCAGCGCGCGGTGCTGCTGCGCACGCGCGAGAAGCTCGAACAGCTGCAACAGGCCGTCGCCGAGCTGGAGGCGCAGGTCGAAGGCCGCGCCGCGGCCGCGCCGGCACCGGATACCGACACCCCCCTGCCGCGCCACTGAGGCGCCGCCATGAACCTGGCGCTCGTGCACAGCCGTGCACGGACGGGCGTGCGTGCGCCCGAGGTACGGGTCGAGGTCCATCTCGGCGGCGGACTGCCGACGATGTCGATCGTCGGGCTGCCGGAGGCCGCGGTCCGCGAGGCCAAGGACCGGGTGCGCGCGGCAATGCAGTGCGCGCAGTTCGAGTTCCCGCAACGGCGGATCACGGTCAACCTGGCGCCGGCCGACCTGCCCAAGGGTGGCGGCCGTTTCGACCTGCCGATCGCGCTGGGCATCCTCGCCGCCAGCGGGCAGGTGCCGCTGGAGGCGCTCGGCGAGTACGAGTTCCTCGGCGAACTGGGCCTGACCGGCGAGCTGCGGATGGTCGACGGCGTACTGCCGGCGGCGCTGGCCGCGGCCGACGCCGGGCGCAAGCTGATCGTGCCCGCCGGCAACGGCGCCGAAGCCGCGCTGGCGAGCCGGGTCGAGGCCTACACCGCGCGCACGCTGCTGGAGGTCTGCGCGATGCTGACCACGCGCAAGGCGCTGCCGGCCGCCACCGCGCCAGCCAGTGTCGCCGTGCCCGGCGCCGACCTGCGCGACGTGCGCGGCCAGGCGCATGCCCGCCGCGCGCTGGAAGTTGCTGCGGCCGGAGGCCACCACCTGTTGCTGATCGGCCCGCCGGGGTGCGGCAAGAGCCTGCTGGCCTCGCGCCTGCCGGGCCTGCTGCCGGAGGCCAGCGAGGAGGAAGCGCTGGAGTCGGCTGCGATCGCCTCGATCAGCGGTCGCGGGCTCGACCCGTCGGCGTGGCGCTCGCGCCCGTTCCGCGCGCCGCACCACACCGCCAGCGCGGTCGCCCTGGTCGGCGGCGGCGCCGAGCCGCGGCCGGGCGAGATCTCGCTGGCCCACAACGGCGTGCTGTTCCTGGACGAGCTGCCCGAGTGGGAGCGTCGCGCGCTGGAGGTGCTGCGCGAACCGCTGGAGTCCGGCGTGGTCACCGTCTCGCGCGCGGCCCGCAGCGCCGAGTTCCCGGCCCGCTTCCAGCTGGTCGCCGCGATGAACCCCTGCCCCTGCGGCTGGGCCGGCGACCCCAGCGCGCGCTGCACCTGCAGCCCGGACGTGGTCCGGCGCTACCGCGGCCGCGTTTCCGGGCCGCTGATGGACCGCATCGACCTGCACGTCGAGGTGCCGCGGCTGCCCCCGGTCGAGCTGCGCCCCGACGCGCCCGAAGGCGAACCGAGCGCGGATGTACGCCGCCGCGTGCTGCACGCCCGCATGCTGCAGCAGACCCGCGCCGGCAAGCCCAACGCGCAGCTCGGCCAGGCCGAGACCAGCGCCACCTGCCGCCTGTCCAACACCGACCACGCCCTGCTGGAACGCGCGGTCGAGCAGCTGCAGCTGTCGGCGCGGTCGATGCACCGCATCCTGCGCGTCGCCCGCACCGTCGCCGACCTCGCCGACAGCCCGCACATCCGCACGCCCCACCTCACCGAGGCGATCGGCTACCGGCGGATGGACCGCGCGGCTATCGCCCAGCCGGCCTGACCCGGCCCGGCCGCGGCCGGGTCCGAAAAATGGCTCAGCGGTTGCAGCCGGCCCCGCAGATCACCTTGCCGTGCAGCAGGTCCTGCGCCTTTTCCCGCTCCTGCCGCCTTTGCGCCACGGTCTTGCAGATCCGCGTCTTCATGTGGGTGCCCACCCGCTTCTCGTATTCGCACACCATCTTGTCGTCCTCATCGGTGCTGAAGGTGACATCCGTTGTCCTGGCGGCGTCGTCAGCCGGTGCAGCCTCGGAGGGCTCGTTCGCGTGCGCCGCGCACACGGTGAACATCAGACCCGCGAAGGCCAGCGCAATCAGTTTCGAAACTCGCATCGTTTTTCCCCTTGGACCATGTCCCCAGCGCCGGATCATGCATCAATGCCGGGGCGATTTCACCCCGGCCCTGTCGCCAGTCACGCGGGTCTCCTCGAGCCGGTTGCAGGGGGGAAGGCCGTGGCCGCGGGTACGGGCATGGGCGGGCATACTCGCCGTATGCGAATACGACGACGTAACCCCTGCCTGGTCGAGTTCGAGGACGTACTCGTGCCCGATCTATCCGCCCTGCTTCGCGGCCGGGCACGTCTGGATTCGTCGATATCAGCCTCGCTCCTGTGTCCCGTGGCGGGGAGGAAGCTTCCGTTGTCGGCTGACGAAGTGGGCGTTATCGCTTCGCTATCGGCGGACCGCTGGCATCCCGTCGCCGACGTGGCGGAAAGCCGGGCCCTCCCGATCGCGACGATCCACTCGATGGTCGATCGGCAACTGGTGTGCAGCGACGGCGATGACCCCGCGGCGACCCGGTTGCGCGAGGCCGAGGCCCGGCTGGAGTCCATCGGCTGGCACCCTCATGCCGCGGTCTACCATGCACTCAGTGGCTGGCAGGGCGTCAGCGGGGAAGAGGGTTCGCGCTGCCACGCCGCGATCGCCCAGGTGGAACGGCTGCAGAGGCATGCTTCGAGTCATGGCCGGTTGCCCTCCCATTTCCATCGGCGGGACGACGCGCTGGACCGGGTCCGGCTGCCGCCGGAGCCATTCGATGATGATTTCGCCCGGGTGTTGCGCAACCGCCGCACCACCCGCCACTTCCGCAAAGGGGTGCCGCTCCCACTGGCCCATTTCACAAGGTTGCTGCACGGCACCTTCGGTGCCATGGGCACCGAGACCCTCGCACCCGGGATGGTCGCCATAAGGCGCACCAGCCCTTCGGGCGGCGGCCTCCACCCGATAGAAGCCTATCCGCTGGTCATGGATGTCGAAGGCCTGCAGCCCGGGTTCTACCACTACGAACCCGCCACCCACATGCTGGCGCTGCTCGAATCAATCCCCTCGAACCCGGCCAGGGAGCTGGCTGCGACGCTCCTGATCGGCCAGACATACTTCGCCCAGGCCAGTGCGCTTGTATTCCACGTCGCCCGGATCGATCGCCATCACTGGAAATACCGACGGCATCCGAAGGCATACAAGGCGGTCCTGCTTGATTCGGGCCACCTCAGCCAGACGTTCCATCTGCTGGCGGCGGAGCGCGCGCTCGGCGCTTTCTACACCGCTGCAATCAACGATGTCGACGTATCCAGACGGCTGCACCTGGACCCTCTGCGCGAGGCCGTGATCGCAGCAAACGGCGTCGGCGTCATCGATCACCGGCAGAACGAGCTGCACCTCAATCCCGAACCGTATGCCCCGCGCCCGGATGCGCTTGCGTGTTAATCGTTTTCCCCGTAGAACACCGTCTTCACGACGCGAGGAAAGGGGATCCCCATGACCGGTCAGGATAATTCCCGGAAACTGCTGGAGCGGCTGTCAAGCGACGATGACTTTCGCGCAAGGATGGAGTCCGACCCGATTTCCGCCCTCGCCGAATATGGCTTCAAGGTGGACCCGTCCATCGCACCGGGCGCGGTGCAGCTTCCCTCCAAGGAAGAGATCTCGAAGAACGCCGAACTGTTGAGCAGGCAACTGGAAGCGACCAGCGGCTGGATCGTTTTCTGCCGCTAGCGCTCCGGGGGCGGTGGAGGTGAAAGAACCTCCAGCACCGGTGGACGCTCGGGCGACCATTCCCCAAAGGCGCGCGCGCGCCACGACAGGGTTTCGGTCGCGGGTCGATCGTCCTGCCGCGTGGTCCGCGCACGCACCATTTGCGTCAGCAACAGCGCCGGATCCCCGCCGAAGCGTTCGATTCGCCCGCGTGCCGCCTCGGGGTCGCCGAATTCCAGATCCATCTGCGCCCGGACGATCGCCGCCATGTTCGCGAGGACCGGCGCGGGCGCCTGATCGATAACCGGACGGGTCAGCGCCAACGCCTGCCGCGCGGTGTCCTGGTCCCCGGCTCCCGCTGCCACGTAACCGGCATACAACGCCGCGTTGGAGAGGGATTCACGGAGTCGACCCGGGGCTTTCACCAGGCCGAGGGCCGCTGCGTCGACCAGCGCCTGCGCGTGCCGCCGGATCTCCATGGTCGGCCGGGTGTGCCTGTGCACGGCGAGCGCCGCTGCCCGGGCCGCCCACTGGGACGGCGACTCGGGCTCCCCGAACGATGCGACGATGCCATCGGCCATCTGTCCGGCCTCGGCCCACTTGCCTTCTTCGGCAAGAAGGGTCATGCGCAGGATCCTTGCTTCAATCGCAAACTGTGGTGGGCCGTCCACCCCCGCCAACATCGTGCCGGCGCGTTCAAAGTCGCGCCGCGCCGCGGCGACCAGCGCCGGTTCCACGAATGCGTCCGGAAAGCCCGCGGAAGCGGCGGCCGCAAAAGAGCGTTCAGCATCATCGGGACGGCCCAATGCCAGTTCCGAGATCGCGCGGTAGAACAACGCGGCCGGACGCGTGACCGCCAACGTGGCCGATGCCCGGCCCGCGTAGTCGCGCATCTCGGAATACCGGTTCGCGTAGCGCAGGGCGTTGGACGCGTTGAACGCGGCGACGTGGTAGTCCGGGTAGAGGTTGCTCAGCGCCACGGCCCGCTCGACAAATCCGGGCTCCCATCGATACATCAGCCTCTGGGCCTGAAGGTAGAGCTCTTCGCGGTCGGAAAGGCGGCGCGGCTCGGCCAATGCTTCTTCCATGTGCTGCAGCGCCGTGCCCGCATCCATCCGGGCATATGCAACCCGCGCCAGCCCGATGCGTGCCAGGGCGAACCCGGGGTCGAGTTCAAGCGCCTGGTTGAAGTGCTCCTGCGCCTCTCCCAGTTGCTGGCGGGCGTAAGCGCTCTGGGCCAGGGTGAATGCACGTAATGCATCGAGATTCCCCGTTGTCACCTGCGCCAGCGGTTTCGAGTTGGCCTGGATTTCGTCAAGCCCTTCGCCCAGCCGTACCCGCAGCGCCTGGCTCGCCTCATCAAGCGAGGTGATGGCCGAGGAAGCCCCCCGTCCCTGCGCGGATTCCGTATATACGGTCGCCTGCGTATGCGGATCGATGACCTCGATGTTCACCCGCACGGGGCCGGTGGCGTCCGAGATCGTCGGCAGCAATACCGCCCGGATCCCGCCGCGCAGCGCCACCTCGGAAGCAATGTCGCGGTCAACCGCGACCTTTGCCGGGTCATGCCCCATCTGGGCGATCATGCTCATCACCCGTGTGTCCGAAACGACATTCACGTATTGCGATTGTTCCAGGCTGGCGCGTAACGCCGCTTCCAGCGCATCGTCGTAGCGCGTATCACCGGTGAGGTTGTTGAGGTCCGCAACCATCACCCAGTCGCGCTCGTTGAAGGCGATCGCCGGTTGCGGGCGGGTGACGAACCACATGCCGACGGCGATCGCGGCGACCAGCGCGACTTCCGCGGCCAGCGCCATCGGCCGCCGCCACAGCGGCACGTCGCGCCAGGCCTTGGGAGTGCTCGGCGGGGTGCGCAGCGGCGCGATGCCGGCCTCGCCGACCTCGAAGATCTGCTGCGGCTCCGGCACGCCCTTGAAGCGCCAGCGGCCGTGCGGCTTCCACAGCAGGTGCTGGCCGCGCTCGCCGAGTTCGCGCGCGGCGCGGTGGGCCAGCGGCTCGGCCACCGCCGACAGCAGGATCTGGCCGGGCCGGGCCATCGCCATCAGGCGGCCCGCCATCGGCTTGGCCAGGCCCTCGACCTCGACCGGCTTGGCGCCGACGCGCACCGCTTCGTCGCTGTTGCGCCAGGTCAGCACTTCGCCGACGTGGAGGCCGGCGCGGGCCTTCAGCTGGACCCCGTGCGGGTTGCCCAGCTCAAGCAGGCCGCGGTTGTAGTCGAGCGCGAAGCCGAGGCCGTCGATCGGCCGTTCGAACAGCAGCAGCAGGCCGTCGGAGCGGTCGATCAGGCGGCCGCGCCAGTGCTGCTGCAGGCCCAGCACGAGGCGGTCGTGGGCGCGGAACAGTTCGGCCGCGGCGCTGTCGCCGAGACGCTCGACCAGGGCGGTCGAATCGACCAGGTCGGTCAGCAGGATGGTGCGCAGCTGCGGGCCGCTGCGTTCGGCGGCGTCGGAGCGGGCAACGGCGGTCTCGACTGCGTTCATCGACTGCAGGCCCTCAGGCCGGGACGCGGGCGTCGTCCTGCCACTCTACCCGGTTGCCGCCCAGGCGTTTTGCGCGGTACAGGGCGGCGTCGGCGCGGGCGTACCAGTCGTTCCACTCGCGCCCGGGGTCGACCAGGCAGGCGCCGAGGCTGAGGTTGCAGATCAGCGGCGGCACCTGCGGCATCTGCATCAGGCCGTGGGCGGTGCCGACCACGAAGTCGGCGTAGCGCATCACCTCGTCGCGGGTCTCGGCTTTCACCAGCAGGCAGAACTCGTCTCCGCCGAGGCGGCAGGCGAGGTCGCCGGGGCCGGCCACCGAGCGCAGGATGTTGGCGACGCCCTGCAGCACCCGGTCGCCGACAAGGTGGCCGTGCTGGTCGTTGACGTGCTTGAAGCGGTCGCAGTCGACCAGCAGCAGGCCCAGCCCGTACGTGGCGCCGTTGCGCTTGCGCTCCTGCAGGTGCTGGATCAGCCCGCGCCGGTTGTGCAGGCCGGTCAGCTCGTCGGTGCGGATCAGCGCCTCGGTCTGGCTGAGCTGGTGGGCGGTGGAGCGCAGGCTGTCGAGCGCGGTCTGCAGGTCCTGGTTGCGGCGGCGCAGGCGGCGGATCAGGCCCTGCTCGTTGAGCACCACGCGCATGATCGCGCGGCGCAGGAAGAACGACACCACCTCGGGCCTGCGCTCGACCAGGCGCTGGAACTCCTCGTGGCGCAGCTCCAGCAGCTCGCCATCGGCCGCCACGCTGGCGTCGGCGCTGCGGGCATGGTCGCCGATCAGCAGGCCGAGCTCGCCGAAGAACTCGCGCGGGCCGAGCGTCTTGCCGACCAGGTCCTCGCCGAAGTCGAGTTCGACCGCGCCGCTGGCGATGACGTACATGGTGGTGCCCAGGTCGCCGCGGCGGAACAGCGCCTCGCCCGCATGGATCCGGCGCGAGCGCGCGACGGAAGCGAACAGGGCGTACTCGTCGGCGGAGAGTTCGGCCATGTGGGAATCGGCCGCGGCCGCTCTCTGATCGTGGTTTTCACGTTCGCAGGCCGTGCCCGCCCCCGCGCTCTCGTCCTTCATCCCACCGACCCCGGTCGCGGAAATTCAGGATGGTACCGCTCCCGTGGACAACGGCGGTGACCGCCCGGACCGGCCATCCGGCATTGCGGTGCGGCGCGGGCACGCTCAGGACTTCAGCTTGCGCAGCACGCCGCCGCGGTGGGCGGCGACGTGGTCGGTCGTGTCGCTGCGGATCTCGTACTGCGGGTCGTCGACGCTGGCGCGGTGGGTGTGGCCCTTGTAGTCGAAGTCGCGCTCGTGGACCTTGATGATCCGGCCGCGCACGCGACCGGCCTCGGAGTTCCAGCTGACGTGGTCGCCCACCTTGTAACGGGCCATGGCGGCATCCTCGGGACGGGGACACCATCCAAGCGCATCGCGTGTACCGCCGGGGTGATCGCCGGCGCGGCGCGCGTGGCGGGCCGGCGATCGGGGCGCCAGGATTGCGGCCGTCAGGCGGCGGCGCGACGGCCTTCGAACTGCTCCTCCTCGGTCGAGCCCTTCAGCGCGACGGTGGAGGACTGGCCGCCCTGGATGACCTGGGTGACCGCGTCGAAGTAGCCGGTGCCGACCTCGCGCTGGTGCTTGACCGCGGTGAAGCCCTGCCCGGCCGCCCCGAACTCGGCCTGCTGCAGTTCGACGAAGGCGCTCATCTGCCGGCGTGCGTAGCCGTGGGCGAGCTGGAACATCGAGTGGTTGAGCGCGTGGAAGCCGGCCAGGGTGATGAACTGGAACTTGTAGCCCATCGCCGCCAGCTCCTTCTGGAAGCTGGCGATGGTGGCGTCGTCGAGGTTGGCCTTCCAGTTGAAGCTCGGCGAGCAGTTGTAGGCCAGCAGCTTGCCGGGGTATTGGGCGTGGATCGCCTCGGCGAAGCGGCGGGCGAAGTCGAGGTCGGGCTTGCCGGTCTCGCACCAGACGAGGTCGGCGTACGGCGCGTAGGCCAGGCCGCGGCTGATCGCCTGGTCGATGCCCTTGCGGGTCTTGAAGAAGCCCTCGACGGTGCGCTCGCCGGTGGTGAACGCGCGGTCGTTGTCGTCGATGTCACTGGTCAGCAGGTCGGCGGCCTCGGCGTCGGTGCGGGCGACGATCAACGTCGGCACGCCCATGACGTCGGCGGCCAGGCGCGCGGCGACCAGTTTCTCGACCGCCTCGCGGGTCGGCACCAGCACCTTGCCGCCCATGTGGCCGCACTTCTTGGCGGACGCGAGCTGGTCCTCGAAATGCACGCCGGCGGCGCCGGCCTCGATCATGCCCTTCATCAGCTCGAACGCGTTGAGCACGCCGCCGAAGCCGGCCTCGGCGTCGGCGACGATCGGCTGCAGGAAGTCGATGTCGTCCTTGCCTTCCGAATGCTGGATCTGGTCGGCGCGCAGCAGGGTGTTGTTGATGCGGCGCACGACCGCCGGCACCGAGTCGGCCGGGTACAGCGACTGGTCGGGGTACATCTGGCCGCCGAGGTTGGCGTCGGCGGCGACCTGCCAGCCGGACAGGTAGATCGCCTTGAGCCCGGCCTTGACCTGCTGCATCGCCTGGTTGCCGGTGAGGGCGCCGAGCGCGTTGACGAAGGGCTCGGTGTTGAGCGAGTTCCACAGCTTGTCGGCGCCGATGCGGGCGAGGCTGTGCTCGACCGCGACGGTGCCGCGCAGGCGCACGACCTCCTCGGCGGCGTACGGCCGGGTGACGCCGGCCCAGCGCGGGTTGGTGTTCCAGTCGTGGCGGAGCTGGTCGGCGGTTGGCTGCGTGGTCATGGCCTTGGTCCTCGGGTGGGTGGTGGTGCGGCGATCGGGGCGGAATGTTCGGGGGTGGTGTTGGGACGCCGGGACGGGATGGTTCGAGGTGTCGGGTTCCGGGTGTGTAGGAGCGACGTCAGTCGCGACCGCGCAGGGAAGCGGGGCGATGTACAGGTCGCGACTGACGTCGCTCCTACGGCGAAGCGCTGCGGGCTTAGGCGGGTGGGTTCGTTTGGGGAAGGGGCGGCTTCGCTGGTCGGCGTCGGCGGCGTGGCGAGCAATCGGCGGCCACGGGATCACGCCGCCCGCAACCCGCCGCGTCCTTCAATCAAGCCGGCGATAGGCGGGGATCGTCAGGAATTCCGCCAGTTCCTCCGCGTGGCAGAGCCGGTCGAGCATCCCGATCGCCTCGTTGATCCGGCTGCCACCCGGCAGCCGCATGCGGTCGGCGAGCTTGCCGGGCAGTCCGATCAGCGCGCGCTCGAGCAGGGCGAAGTCGATCGGCTCGCCGTCGTCCAGGTACAGCGGGCCGGCGGCGTCGCCGCTGCGGCCGGCGGCGCGGGCGATGGCCGGGTGGTGCAGCCACTGCCACAGCTGCGCGCGGGCGATCTCGGCGGTCGCGGCGTCCTCCATCAACCAGTGGATCGGCACGCAGCCGTTGCCGTCGAGCCAGGCGGCGAGGTAGCGCACGCAGACCTCGACGTTGTTGTCGAAGCCGGCGCGGGTGACGGTGCCGACCGGCGCCTGCAGCAGGTCGGCGCGGCCGACGCAGACGTCCTCGCGGCCGACGTGGTGCTGGTGCGAGGTCGGCATGCGCTCGTCGAACACCCGCCGCGCGACCGGGATCAGCGCCGGGTGCGCGACCCAGGTGCCGTCGTGGCCGGCGCGCACCTCGCGCAGCTTGTCGGCGCGGACCTTCGCCAACGCCGCGTCGTTGGCTTCGGCGTCGCCGCTGATCGGGATCTGCGCGGCCATCCCGCCCATCGCGTGGGCGCCGCGGCGGTGGCAGGTCTGGATCAGCAGGTCCGAATAGGCGCGCAGGAACGGCTGCGCCATCGTCACCTGGCCGCGCTCGGGCAGGACCCGGTCCGGGTGCGCGCGCAGGGTCTTGATGTAGCTGAAGATGTAGTCCCAGCGGCCGCAGTTCAGGCCGGCGACGCGGCCGCGCAGCGCGTGCAGGATCTCGTCCATCTCGAACGCCGCCGGCAGCGTCTCGATCAGCACCGTCACCTTGATCTGCCCGGCCGGCAGCCCGAGCACCTGTTCGAGGTGGCCGAGCACGTCGTCCCACAGCGCGGCCTCCTCCATCGACTCGAGCTTGGGCAGGTAGAGGTACGGCCCGCGGTCGCGCGCGGCCAGCGCGGCGGCGTTGTGGAAGGCGAACACGGCGACGTCGAACAGGCCGGCCGCCAGCGGCGCGTCGTCGACCAGGACATGCTTCTCGTCGAGGTGCCAGCCGCGCGGACGCACCAGCAGCACCGCCTGCTCGTCGGCCGGGCGCAGGGTGTAGTGCTTGGCGCCGTCGGGCGCCATCCAGTCGAGGGTGCCGGCGACGGCCTTGCGCAGCGCGCGCTGGCCCAGCACGAGGTTGGCCCAGGTCGGCGAGGTGCTGTCCTCGAAGTCGGCCATGAAGCAGTTGGCGCCGGAGTTGAGCGCGTTGATCACGGTCTTCGGCTCGACCGGCCCGGTGATCTCGACCCGCCGGTTGCGCAGCGCGTCCGGCAGCGGCGCGACCTGCCAGTCACCGTCGCGGATCGCCCGGGTGTCGTCGCGGAAATCCGGCAGCTCACCGGCGTCGAACCGCGCCTGGCGCTCGCGGCGTGCGGCCAGCCGGGCCTGCCGGCGCGACTCGAACCGGCGGTGCAGGTCGGCCAGCAGGTCCAGCACGGCCGGCGTCAGCAGCTGCGCCTGGCCGTCGGTGGTCGCGGCCAGCACCACGTTTTCGACGGGGTCGTTACCGGGAAGGGTCATCACTGCCGACATGCGGTGGCTCCGTACGGGTTGGGAGCCGACCATGCGCCGCGGTGTGGTATACGACAATCTAGTTTTGGCAATACGAAGTATTTGCCTCTCTTATAAGTAGACGGAAACCACCCGCCCACGGGACTTTCGCGATGGCCACCAGCCCCCGATTCGCCTACAAGGGCGACCGCCTCAAGCCGCTGCGGGCGTTCTGCCAGACCGTCCGGCTCGGCTCGGTGTCGCGCGCAGCGGAGGCGATGTTCCTCAGCCAGCCGGCGGTGACGCTGCAGTTGCAGGCGCTGGAGCGCGAGATGGGCGCGCGGCTGCTCGAACGCAGCGGCCGGCGGCTGGTGATGACCCGCGAGGGCGAGGCGCTGTACGAGCTGGCGCGGCCGCTGGTGGAGGGCTTCGAGGGCCTCGACGCGGCGTTCCGCGAGCGCGTGCGCGGGCTCGACGGCGGCGAGCTGAACGTCGCCGCCGGCAGCTCGACGATCCTCTACCTGCTGCCGCGCATCGTCGAGGCATTCCGCGCGGCGCACCCGGAGGTGCGGCTCAACCTGCACAACGTCACCGGCGCCAGCGGGCTGGAACTGCTGCGTTCGGACGCGGTCGACCTCGCGGTGGGCTCGATGCTCGACGTCCCCGCCGACCTCGACTACGCCCCGCTGGCGCGCTTCGAACCGATGCTGATCACCCCGCCGGACCACCCGCTGGCCCGGCGCAAGGCGCTGGAGCTGCAGGACCTGTCGCCGTACGGACTGATCCTGCCGCCGCAGCGGCTGACCACCTACCGGATGGTCGACCTGGTGTTCCAGCGCCACCGGGTGCCGTACACGGTCGCGCTGGAAGTCGGTGGCTGGGAGGTGATCAAGCAGTACGTGGCGATGGGGCTGGGGATCAGCATCGTCACCGCGATCTGCCTGACCGAGGCCGACCGCGAGCGGCTGGCGGCGCGGTCGGTGGCGGCGTGGTTCCCGGAGCGGTCGTACGGCGTGGTGGTGCGCAAGGGCAAGTACCTGTCACCGCAGGCGCGCGCGTTCACCGCGCTGTTCCGGCCCGGGTTGTTCGCGCGCAGCGGGCATTCCGAACGCTGAGCCGCGGCTCAGGGCCGCCGCACCGGCATGCCGTCGACCCGGCGCCGGACATGCCAGGGCAGGCGTCGCGCCGGCCACAGCAGCACCGCGAAGGCGACCGCCGCCAGCACGCCGGTCGCCAGCATCGCGTAGCGCAGCGGCGCGGCCAGCAGCGCGCGGCCGGCGCCGGCGAGGCGGGAGCCGCGTGGCTCGATC
>NZ_AVPT01000014.1 GCF_000768335.1 Lysobacter arseniciresistens ZS79 | reverse complement strand
CCCCCGCCACCGCCACCGCCACCGCCACCGCCACCGCCCCCCTCCCGCCTGCGCTGGGCCTGGTGGCTGCTGGCCTGGCTGAGCCTCGGTCTCGGCCTGCTCGGCGTGGTGTTGCCGGGGCTGCCGACCGTCCCGTTCATCCTGCTGTCGGCCTACGCCGCCGCGCGCGGTTCCAGACGCCTGCACGAGCGTCTGCTGCGCGACCCGCGCTTCGGCCCGATGATCGTCGACTGGCACGAGCACGGGGCGGTCTCGCGCCGGGCGAAATGGTTCGCCGTCACGACGATGGCGGCCTGCGCCGTGCTGCTGTGGCTGACCGCGCCGCGCTGGTGGATGGCGGCCATCGGCACCGGCGTGATGGCGGTGGTCGGTACCTGGCTGTGGGCGCGGCCTGAACCGCCGCGCGCCTGAGTTACGCAGCCGCGGGCGCCGCGGCTACACTTTGGCGATGAACGCACGACACGCCTTGCTGTTGATCGCGCTGCCGCTGGCCTTGGCCGGCTGCGGCAACAAGGGCCCGCTGGTGATGCCGGAACCGGCGGTGGAGGAAGCCCCCGCGGCCGACACCGACGCCGATGCCGTGCCGGTCGAGGTCGACGTGCCGGAAACGCTGCCGGCCGACGAGCCGGAAGGCGCGCTGCCGGACCCGACCGCGGCCGACCCGCTGCTCGACGACACCGGTGGTACCGACCCGATGCCGGCGCCGGTCGACCCCGCGCCGGACACCGCCGGTGAGCCGGCGACGGATGCCGACCCGACCGACCCCGCGACCACCGGCGACGACGGGGCCGATCCCGACGGCAATGGCTGAAACCGGCCCCGGCCTGCGCTTCAGCAAGATGCATGGCGCCGGCAACGACTTCGTCGTGCTCGACCTGCGCGGCAACGCGCCACCGCCGTCGCCGGCACTGTGCCGCGCGCTGGCCGACCGCCACACCGGCGTCGGCTGCGACCAGATCCTGACCGTCGGCGACCCGCGCGCCGCCGGTTCCGTCGCCAGCTACGGCATCTGGAACGCCGACGGCTCGCCGTCCGGCCAGTGCGGCAACGGCGCGCGCTGCATCGCCGCGTGGCTGGTCCGCGACGGCGCCGCCACCACGCCTTCGTTCGTGATCGACAGCCCCGCCGGCACCCACGCGGTCGAGCGCGACGGCGACGGTTACCGGGTGGCCATGGGCGTGCCGGAGTTCGAACCCGCGCGCATCCCGCTGCATGGTTTCGACGACGCCCGCGACACCTACGTGGTCGCCGCCGCCGGCGCCATCGTCGGCTTCGGCGCGGTGTCGATGGGCAACCCGCACGCGGTGATCGAGGTCGACGACGTCGCCACCGCCGCGGTCGAGCACCAGGGCCGGTTGCTCCAGCGCAGTGACAACTTCCCCGAGTCGGTCAATGTCGGCTTCGCCCAGGTCGAGTCGCGCGGGCGCATCCGCTTGCGCGTGTACGAGCGCGGCGTCGGCGAGACCCGCGCCTGCGGCAGCGGCGCCTGCGCGGCGGCGGTGGTGCTGATGCGCCGCGGCCGGGTCGACCGCGAGGTCACCGTCGCGCTGCCCGGCGGCGAGCTGCGGATCGCCTGGCCGGGGGACGATGCACCGGTGACGATGGCCGGCCCCGCCAGTTTCGTGTTCGAAGGAGAATGGGTGGCATGACCGAGACGACCGAGAAGCTTGGCGCGCACGAGGTGGCGGCGTGGCTGCGCCGGCACCCGCGCTTCCTGCAGCAGTTCCCCGACCTGTCGCTGACCCTGGTGGTGCCGCGCGACGAGGGCCCGGCGGCGTCGCTGGCCAGCTACCAGCTTGAGGTGCTGCGCGACAAGAACCGCGAGCTCAACCGGCGCCTGCACGAGCTGTTCGGCAACGCCCAGGAGAACGAGCGGCTGGCCGTGCGCACCCACCAGCTGACGCTGGCGCTGATGCGGCAGGACAACGCCGCCGACGTGCTGCGGGCGATGGCCGCGAGCCTGGCCGAGGACTTCGCCGGCGACCGCGTGCGGCTGGTGGTGTTCCGCCCGGTCGACGGGCTGGAGGACGCCGACTGGCTGCAGGTGGTCGACCCGCAGGACGCGCGGCTTGCCCCGTTCCGCGACTGCCTGGCCGACGGCGAACCGCTGTGCGGCCGGCTGCAGCCGGAGAAGAGCGCGTTCCTGTATGGCGACGAGTCCGGCCAGGTGCAGTCCACCGCCCTGCTGCCGTTGCCGGGCACCGGCGTGGTCGCGGTCGGCAGCAGCGACCCGAACCGGTTCTTCCCGGGCATGGGCACGCTGTTCCTGCGGATGATGGGCGAGGCGCTGGAGACCGCGCTGGGGCGTTTCGGGAGCTGAGCCGGCACCGCCGATGACCGCGCCGATCGACGATTTCCTCGCCCACCTCGCCGTCGAGCGGCGGATGTCGGCGCACACGCTCGATGCCTACCGGCGCGACCTCGCGGTGCTGGCGCAGTGGGCAGAGGGGCAGGGCGTCGCCGTTGCCGCGTTGCAGGCCGGACAGCTGCGTGGCTTCGTCGCCGCCGAGCACCGCCGCGGGCTGTCGCCCAAGAGCCTGCAACGCCGACTGTCGGCCTGTCGCAGCTTCTACGGCTGGCTGCTGAAGCAGGGCCGGATCGCGGCCAACCCGGCTGCCGGCATCCGCGGCCCCAAGGCGCCGCGCAAGTTGCCACAGGTGCTGGACCCGGACGAGGCGCAGGCGCTGGTGGAGGTGCCGACCGACGCCCCGCTGGGGCTGCGCGACCGCGCGCTGCTGGAACTGTTCTATTCCTCGGGGCTGCGCCTGAGCGAGTTGTGCGCGCTGCGCTGGCGCGACCTCGACCTGTCCGAAGGGCTGGTCACCGTGCTCGGCAAGGGCGGCAAGCAGCGCAGCGTGCCGGTCGGTTCGCACGCGCGCCGGGCGCTGGCCGAGTGGCGCCGCGAAAGTGGCGCCGCGTCCGAGGCGCCGGTGTTCCCCGGCCGCAACGGACCGATCACCCCCCGCGCGGTGCAGTACCGGCTGCGCCAGCTGGCGCAGCGCCAGGGGCTGTTCAAGCGCGTGCACCCGCACCTGCTGCGGCACAGCTTCGCCAGCCACGTGCTCGAGTCCTCCGGCGACCTGCGCGGCGTGCAGGAGCTGCTCGGCCACGCCGACATCGCCACCACCCAGATCTACACCCACCTCGACTACCAGCACCTGGCCAGGGTCTACGACGCCGCCCATCCGCGGGCGAAGCGGAAGGGCTGAGCGCACTCCCTTGCGTGCCGCGCCGGTCATCCCCATCCATGGGGTTCGACCCCGGAGGCCGCATGGACCCCAGCCACAACCCCCACGTCTTCCACGCCACCACCATCGTCTCGGTGCGTCGCGACGGCCGCGTCGCGGTCGCCGGCGACGGCCAGGTGACCCTCGGCAACACGGTGATGAAGGCCAACGCGCGCAAGATCCGCCGGCTCGGCAAGGACGGCCAGGTGATCGCCGGGTTCGCCGGCGCCGCGGCCGACGCGTTCACCCTGTTCGAGCTGTTCGAGGCCAAGCTGTCCAAGCACGGCCAGCTGACCCGCGCCGCGGTCGAGATGGCCAAGGACTGGCGCACCGAACGCCGGCTCGGGAAGCTCGAGGCGCTGCTCGCGGTCGCCGACAGGGAGACCTCGCTGGTCATCAGCGGCACCGGCGACGTGATCGAACCCGACGACGGCATCATCGCCATCGGTTCCGGCGGCATGTACGCCCTGTCGGCCGCGCGCGCGCTGATGGCGCACACGCAACTGGACGCGAAGACCATGGCGACCGAGGCGATCCGCATCGCCGGCGAGGTCTGCATCTACACCAACGGCAACGTCGTCGTCGAAGAGCTCTGATCAATGGCCAACACACCCGACACTTCCAACGCCACCATGACCCCGCGCGAGATCGTGCAGGCGCTCGACACCCACATCGTCGGCCAGCAGGACGCTAAGCGCGCCGTGGCCATCGCACTGCGCAACCGCTGGCGTCGCAGCCAGCTCGACGACGAGCTGCGCAACGAAGTGATGCCCAAGAACATCCTGATGATCGGCCCGACCGGCGTCGGCAAGACCGAGATCGCGCGACGGCTGGCGACGCTCGCCAACGCGCCGTTCGTGAAGGTCGAGGCCACCCGCTTCACCGAGGTCGGCTACGTCGGCAAGGATGTCGAGCAGATCATCCGCGACCTCGCCGACACCGCGGTCAAGCTGTACCGCGAGCAGGCCAAGCAGAAGGTCCGCACCCAGGCCGAGGAGCGCGCCGAGGACCGCATCCTCGACGCGTTGCTGCCGCGCCGCGAGCGCCAGCCGACCGGCTTCGGCTTCGGTGCGGCCGATGCGAACACCACCACCGTCGACATCGGTGCCGAGCCGTCCGCGCGCGAGTCCGAGACCCGCACCAAGCTGCGCCGCCAGCTGCGCAATGGCGAGCTCGACGACCGCGAGATCGATATCGAGACCGCGGTCAACGTCGGCGTCGACATCATGGCGCCGCCGGGCATGGAGGAGATGGGCCAGCAGCTGCGGCAGATGTTCTCGCAGGTCGCCGGCGGCAAGACCCACAAGCGCACGATGACGATCAAGGCCGCGCGCCCGCAGCTGGTCGAGGAGGAGGCCGGCAAGCTGGTCAACGAGGACGACGTGCGCGAGGCGGCGATCGAGGCCTGCGAGCAGCACGGCATCGTCTTCATCGACGAGATCGACAAGGTCGCCAAGCGCGGCGAGAACGTCGGCGGCGGCGATGTCTCGCGCGAAGGCGTGCAGCGCGACCTGCTGCCGCTGGTGGAAGGCTCGACCGTGTCGACCAAGTACGGCTCGGTGAAGACCGACCACATCCTGTTCATCGCCTCCGGCGCGTTCCACCTGGCCAAGCCGAGCGACCTGATTCCCGAGCTGCAGGGCCGCTTCCCGATCCGGGTCGAGCTGGGCGCGCTGAGCAAGAACGACTTCGTCCGCATCCTGACCGAGCCGAAGGCCGCGCTGACCACCCAGTACGTCGAACTGCTGAAGACCGAGGGCGTGTCGCTGGCGTTCACCGGCGACGCGATCGAGCGCATCGCCGAGATCGCCGCGACCGTCAACGAACGCCAGGAAAACATCGGCGCGCGCCGCCTGCACACCGTGCTCGAGCGCCTGCTCGACACCCTCAGCTACGCCGCCCCGGACCGCGGCGGCGAGTCGGTCACGATCGACCGCGCCTACGTCGACGAGCACCTGGGCGAGCTGGTGGAGGATCCGGACCTGAGCCGGTACATCCTCTGAGGTCGCCGACTCACAGGGCCAGCGACCCCTGGTCAGCGTGCCCCGCCACCGGTCGCACACGGCAGAACGCCAATAGCTCCGTCATGCCGGCGTTCTTGTCACGCCAGTCCTCGAACAGGCTTTCGCCCACCAGCGCGTAATGCCACTGGCGTCCGCCGCGATCGTACGGCGGCAGTTCATTGATCCGGCTGCACCAGGTTACGGCCGCCTTCCGTTTGCGCAGGACGTTGGGGTGGCTGGTCTGCTGTTGGGCCTTGGTCTCGACCATGTACACCGCGTCCGCCGTCCGCACCATGAAGTCCGGGAAGTAGAACGCCGGAAGGCCGTCTTCGCGCACGTAACGCAGGCGGGCGAAGCTGTGCCGGTTCTCGCGCAGCTTGCAGAATGCCTCCACGCCGGTATCCGCCTGGCACCACTCGATGAACGCCCGCTCCAGCCCTCCGCTGCGCGCGGGCCAGCCCTGGCGCGGATAGATGCACTTGGTCACTTCCATCGACGTGCTTTCGCGGACGGTGATGGTGTCCACTTCCGACAGCCGGCGATAGTGCACCTCGGTTCCACCGATGATGCGGCGCTCTTCGGACCGCACCAGTGCGAGACCGAAGACCTTGACGACGTGGTCGATCACCGGCTGCAACAGCAGCAATCGCCAGTTCTCGTTCTCGAACGGCTCGAATGACCCGCGGAACAGGAACTCCCGGATGTAGTCGTCCAGCGCCTGCGCCAGTACCGCGTTGTCGACCTGCCTGTATGGCGTATCCAGATGCTCGGCGACGCGGTTGCCCCGCGGCAGCGGCGCGCTCAGCGCCTGGCCGACGCGACGGGTCAGCCGTGAGAGATATTCGTTGTAGCCGCTGACGTTCATCACGCTGCCTTCGACCCGGTAGTCGCCGAACAGCGTGCTGCTCTGCAGGTCCTGCGACACGAACGTGTCGCCCTTGCCGAGCAGTGCGGCCAGAGCTTCGCGCGACATGTGCGTGAACGGCGGCAGCGCGGCCAGATCGATCGGCAGATGATCCAGGCTTTCGTCGGCCTCCCGCAGGATGAAGGGGATGGCGAAGTCGTAGGGCTCGAAATCCTCGCGCAGGTGCACGGTCAGCAGGTCGCCGATGGTGGATCCGTCGCCGTCGTCCTCGCCGCTGGTGCCGACCAGGCCGTCGCGCATCAGTTCATCGTAGAAGTCCTCGAAACGCGGATGCTCGACGATGGACAGGATATCGATCAGGTTGGTTGGCTCTTCCCCGCGGTTGATCCGCTCCCTGTTCTCGCGTTTGACGTCGTCGAACTCGGGGTCGCGCCACATCAGGCGCAGGCCACGCCCGATGGTCTGTTCCAGCAGGATCTGCGCGCCGCTGGCACGCAGCGGCACGATCACGCAGATGTTGTTGACGTCGAAGCCCTCGCGCAGCATCAGCACGCTGACGATCACGCGCGGCCGGGCGTGGTGGTCGACGTCGAATAGCCGCTGGCGCAGCGGCGCCCAGTCTTTCTCTCCAAGCTCGGCCTTCTTCCCCGAGTCAACGGCCAGCACGTCGTCCTCGTTCAGGCCCTCGTCGAGGAGGAACTCGGCGACCAGCGGAGTGACCTTGGTGTCCTCGCAGACCACCAGCATTTTGGGGTGTCGCGCCGGATCGATCGTGGCGAAGTCGCGCTCCAGCCGACGCAGCTTGTGCAGGCCGGCGCGCAGCATGACGCGCTGGCCCTCCGACAGGCGCAGGGTGCCGTCGTCATCGCGCTCGGCCTTGAACTCCAGAGCCTCCAGCGGCATTGCGCCGACCTCGCGGCGCTTGTCCAGCACCAGCGACTTCACCAGCCCGGCGCGCATCGCCGCCGGAAGGTCGAAGTCCACCACGATGTGCGGAAACCAGACCTTGGTGCCGGTGGCGTTGCGCCCCCGGCCGGCGCGCTCGTTGTAGGGCGTGGCCGAGAAATCCACCTGCACAAAACGGCGTCCCTTGCCTTCGGCGATCCGCGTCAGACTCTTCTGCCACTCCACTTCGTCGGCTTCGCCGTCCTTTTTCAGGTCATGGATGTGGTGCGCTTCGTCGTTGAAGACCAGCAGGTCGGGCAAGGACTGCAGGAACGCGATCACGCGGCCCCGGGCCCAGCGGTTGTCCAGCACGTCCAGGCTGTTGCCGGTGGCGCGGCCCGGCACGACCGGCAGCACCTGGCGCACCACGTCGTGCGCCTCGGGCGTGATGCCGGCAGCCTCCATCTGTTCTTCTTCCGCCTCGGCTTCGGCGAGTTCGTCGCCGGTCTCCTGCAGCAGGTGCCAGTTGGTGACCGCGACCATGCCGTTGCCGGTGGCTTTCAGGCCGATGTCCTGCTTGGCGCAGAAATTGCCCTGCACGAACTGGCGGACCCGGTCGCGGTACGCCGGCGGCACGAACAGTTCGGCATAGCGCTCGGTGTCCGAGGTGGAGAAGTCACGGCCGCCGCTTTCACGCTCCTTGCCGATGAAGGCATCCAGCAAGCGCTCGTAGACGATCAGGCCCGGGGCGACGATCAGGAACCGGCGGGTGAAGCGCGGGTCGTCGATGCCCTGGTCCTGTGCCGTGGTCCGGTTGAGCATCTGCCACACCAGCAGTGCCTGCAGCACCCAGGTCTTGCCCGTGCCGGTGGCCATTTTCAGGCAGTACTTGGGGTGTGCGTGCTTCGGTTTGGAAAGCTCCGCCAAACGGTCGCCCGTGAGCAGGGCTTCGGCACAGACCTGCTCGTACAGGAGCTTGAGGTCGAGCGTGCCCAGCACCTCGTGGGCGACGATGGTGTTGAGGATTGCCTGTCGCTGGCCCGGGTGGAAGTTGAATGCGCGGGTCTGGCAGGCATCCTCGCCGAACCACCAGTGCAGCAACTCGGCCGTGGTCGGTGTGACCAGGTCAAAAAGATCCGCGGTACCGGATTCGAGGCCGCTGCAGAGCTGGTCGGTACGCCGGGTCAGTGTCTTGGCGAGGATCAGCGGGTCGTCGACGGGCTTCTCGCTCACGGCGTCGGCTCCGCGACCGTCTTGACCACCTCGGCTTCGAAGCCGAACACGTCCACCACGCGCACGCAGATGCGTCGTTCGCCGGCCTTGCGCGGCACGCTGAAGCCGGCGCGGTCCACCACCCGCAGGGCGTCGTCGTCATTGGCGGTGTTGCCGCGGTAGTCCTGCCAGACCGAGCGGAACACCTGGCCGTCGTAGTCGGGGTCCACCGCCCAGTATTCGATCAGCGCGAGCGGCTCGGCGTTCATGACCTTGTGCAGCTTCCGGCGGTTGTCCTCGTCGAGGTTGATCGCCTCGGGCGACAGCAGGACGTAGTTGTCGAGCGTCACTTCGATGCGCTCGTTGCCGTCGGCCGCGGGCTGGCGCGTGGCGGATTTCAGCGTCACGTACTGCAGGCTGGCGAAGCGCACCTGTCCGCGCAGCTTCTCGATGCCGCCCTTCTTGCGCATGCGGTCGAGCAGGTCGGGCGGAATCACCAGCACTTCCAGCCGGTCATCGTTGAGCGCGGCGATGCTCTGGCCGATGCTGGGTTCGAAGTTCCAGCCCAGCACCACCACACGGTCCCAGCCGCCGAGCAGGTTGTCGCGCTGGGCGATCGCTTTCTTCAGCGTCGCGTCCCCGGTGAGCTTGCCGGGCGAGTCCACCAGCACCAGCGTCTTCCTGCCACCGAAGGCGATGCTGCCGAGGTTGCGCAGCGGGTTGTCTTCCGGCGCAAGTGGCAATGCGCCGAACAGCGACAGCACGATCGCCGACAGGTCGCCGACGCGGTAGTTGCGGCCGAAGTGGGTCTTGGCGGTCTCGACGTGGTAGTCGCCGATGGCCTGGTACAGGAACGGCTTGGCGCCCTGGTCGATCAGGCGCTTGCGCATGATCATGCAGGCGGGCTTGCCGATGTCGCTGGTGATCCAGCGGCGGCCGAGTTTTTCGGCGACCGCGGCGGTAGTGCCGGAGCCGCCGAAGAAGTCAGCGATGATGGAGTCCTCATTGGAGGAGGCGGCGATGATGCGTGAGAGGAGCTTTTCTGGTTTTTGTGTGTCGTAGCCTACGGACTCATTGAGAATCGGCGAGTTTGCCGACATCGAAGGGCAATCAGTCCACACGCTGCCTACCAGCCTGCCCTCGTCGGCATAGTAGATGTAGCTCTTTCCATTGACGATGCGTTCGCGATATCGCCTGCCATCAGCATTTATCTTGTTGAAATGCATAGCCAGACTTGTCTCGGCGAAGGGTTCCCTGAGTTCGTCTGCCTCGTGGTTGAAAATTAGGTTTCCGGATCTTGAGTAGCACAAGATGTCGTTGTGCTGATTGCTCCACTCTTGACGACCTTTCGCGCCCGTCCCGAGTTGCCACACAAGGCAGCCATTCAAGTTGTTCTTTCCGAACAACTCATCCATCACGGCTTTCACGTAATGACTCACGTGATAGTCGAGATGCACGTAGATCGCTCCCGTTTTGGTAAGTAGTTCCCGCATCAACACCAACCGCGGCACGATCATCCGCAGGTACGACGCGGTCCCTTCCGACCATGTATCCGAGTACGCAAACTGCTCGATGACCGTCGGCCGCTGCTCGATCTCCACGCCGGGCAGCTGCACCTTGGTCCGGTAATCGGCCTTCGAGTCGAACGGTGGGTCGATGTAGATCAGGTCGACCTCGCCGCGCAGGCTCGGCGTGTCCTCGTCGCCGGCCAGCAGCGCGGCGATCGCCAGCAGGTTGTCGCCGTAGACGAGGCGGTTGGTCCAGCCGTCGCCACTGCCTTCGCCCATCCGCGCGGCGCGTTGTGCCTGCGCGATCCAGTCCGCCGCGGCGACATCCTTCGATGGCAGCACCCACTCCCGCGTCTGCAGTCGCACCCGACGCCGGCTCTCCAGTCCCTCGAGGATGCGCTCGGCCTGCTGCCGGCCTTCCCTGACGATGACGGGCAGTTCTTCCAGCAGGGATTTGGGCATGACGGGTTCACAGTGGCCTTCGGCTCCCAAGTCGGACTTGCTATCAAAGGCAAGGGCAACTTGGAAGATCGGGCCGATCGTGTCCCTACCGTCGCGGGATGGACATGCAGCAGCGACGAACGGCCTTTTCCAAGCGCTTCAACAGCGCGCTGCAGAAGGGCGGCAAAGCCGGGCTCAGCGATGGCGAAATCGTCAAACTGCTTGCCCGGCAGGGCGTGGCCGTGACCAGCCAGTCGGTATCCAACTGGCGCAACGCGAAGCACATGCCGAAGCTCGAGCAGATCGAGGGCGTGGCACGCATGCTGGGCGTCGATGCGGGTGAGCTGGCTTTCGGCAAGCCCCGCGCGGCCGAGCCCATGGCGGTCTATCACGCCAGGAACGATGATCAGGCAATGCTCGAAGGCATGGCCCTGCTGGGTGACGACGCGCGCGAGGTTCTGCGCCAGCTGATCGTCGTGCTGGGCACGCGCGGGCCGAGGCCCGGCCGACGCAAGGCGGCGCGCCGCGTCTAGGTCCGCTCCACACGGCACCGGTGCGATAATCCGCCCCATGAGCGACCAGACCCCGCGCCACGACGCCCCCGCCACCACCCACTTCGGTTTCCGCGACGTCCCCACCGGGGACAAGCAGAAGCTGGTCGGGCAGGTGTTCTCCTCGGTCGCGGGCAGCTACGACCTGATGAACGACCTGATGTCGCTGGGCATCCATCGCGCGTGGAAGCGCTACTTCGTCGCGACCGCGCAGGTGCGCCCGGGCGACCGGGTGCTCGACCTCGCCGGCGGCACCGGCGACATCGCGCGGCTGCTGCGTGGGCGCGTCGGCGACACCGGCTCGATCGTGCTGGGCGACATCAACGGCGACATGCTGCGGGTCGGTCGCGACCGCATGCTCGACCGCGGCCAGGTGGGCGGCTTCGAGTACGTGCAGATGAACGCCGAGGCGCTGCCGTTCCCGGATGCGAGCTTCGACCTGGTCACGATCGCGTTCGGCCTGCGCAACGTCACCGACAAGGACGCCGCGCTGCGCGAGATGCAGCGCGTGCTCAAGGTCGGCGGGCAGGCGCGGGTGCTGGAGTTCTCCGAGGTCACCCAGGACTGGTTCAAGCCGATCTACGACTTCCATTCGTTCAAGATCCTGCCGCGGCTCGGCAAATTGTTCGCGAACGATGCCGACAGCTACCAGTACCTCGCCGAGAGCATCCGCAAGCACCCGCCGCAGGACCAGCTGAAGGCGATGATGGAAGCGGCCGGGTTCGCGCGCTGCAGCTACCGCAACCTGTCGGCCGGCATCGTCGCGATCCACACCGGCTACAAGGCCTGACGCCGCCAGACGCGGCACTTCGCCGCCCTGCGGCGGCGGCGCTACACTCGACGGCTCACCCGTAACCGTGGGCCCGATATGCGTTCATCGATCCTGACCCTGTGCCTGGTCGGCGCCACCGCGCTGGCCGGCTGCTCGCGCGAGTCCGCGCCGCCCGCCGACCCCGCCGCCACGCCGGAAGGCACGCCGGCGGCCGAGCAGCCCGTCGCGCACTTCGACCAGCACTCCTACGCCGAGCCGGGCAAGGTCCGCATCGAGGACCTCGCGCTGGAACTGGCGCTCGACTTCGAGCAGAAGCAGCTCGCCGGTAGCGCGACCTACACCCTCGACTGGGTCGACCCGGAGGCCACCCAACTGGTCCTCGACACCCGCGACCTGACCATCGAGAAGGTCGTCGGCGAGCGCGAGGACGGCAAGTGGGTCGACCTCAAGTACACCCTGGCCGAGCCGCAGCCGCCGCTGGGCAGCAAGCTCACCATCGAAGCGCCGCAGCGCAGCGAGCGCATCCGCGTCAGCTACCACACCGCGCCGGAAGCGTCCGGCCTGCAGTGGCTGACCCCGGCGATGACCGAGGGCGGCAAGCAGCCCTTCATGTTCAGCCAGTCGCAGCAGATCCACGCGCGTTCGTGGGTGCCGCTGCAGGACACGCCGCAGGTGCGCTTCACCTACACCGCGCACGTGACCAGCCCCGAGGACGTGATGGTGCTGATGAGCGCCGACAACGACCCCGAGGCCGAGCGTGACGGCGACTACAGCTTCGAGATGCCGCAGCCGATCCCGTCCTACCTGCTGGCGATCGCCGCCGGCGACCTGGTGTTCGAACCGATCAGCGACCGCAGCGGCGTGTGGGCCGAGCCGGCGATGGTCGAAAAGGCTGCCGCCGAGTTCGCCGACACCGAGAAGATGATCGAGGTCACCGAGGAGCTGTACGGCCCGTACCGCTGGGGCCGCTACGACATGCTGGTGCTGCCGCCGTCGTTCCCGTACGGCGGCATGGAGAACCCGCGCCTAAGCTTCATCACCCCGACCGTGATCGTCGGCGACAAGTCGCTGGTGTCGCTGATCGCGCACGAACTGGCGCACAGCTGGTCGGGCAACCTGGTCACCTTCGTCACGCCCAACCACGGCTGGCTCAACGAAGGCGTGACCAGCTACGTCGAGAACCGCATCGTCGAGGAGTTGTACGGCAAGGAACGCGCCGACATGGAGACCGCGATCGCCCGCAACGCGCTGCGCGAGGGCATCGACGCCATGTCGGCGCCGGCGCAGTCGCTGGCGATCCGCCCAGGCGTGGAGCCGGCGGTGGACGCCGACGGCAGCGAGGTCGCGTACGACAAGGGCGCATGGTTCCTGTCGTTCCTGGAGCAGCGTTTCGGCCGCGACGTGTTCGACCCGTTCCTGCGCGGCTACTTCGACCACTTCGCCTTCCAGGGCATCGACAGCCAGACCTTCATTGACTACGCGAAGGACAACCTGCTGGCCAGGCACCCCGGCAAGGTCACCGAGGCCGAGCTGGAGCAGTGGATCTACGAGCCCGGCATCCCCGACTCGGCGCCGGAAGTCACCTCGCCGCGCTTCGATGCGGTCGACGCCGCGCGCAAGGCGTGGCTGGACGGCGGCGAGATGCCGTCCAAGTCGGCCACCGATGCGTGGACCACGCAGGAGTGGGTGCACTTCGTCGAAGGCATGCCGCAGACGCTGTCGGCCGAACAGCTGGCCGCGCTCGACGAGGCGTATGCCTTCACCGGCACCGCCAACGGCGAGATCGCCCAGCGCTGGTATCCGCTGGCCGTGCGCAGCGGCTACGGCGAGGCGAACGAGGCGATTGCCGAATTCCTCGAGCGCGTTGGCCGTCGCAAGCTGATCATGCCGACCTACGCCGAGCTGGTGAAGACGCCGGAAGGCCTCGCGCTGGCGGAGCAGGTGCTGGCCGACGCACGCGCCGGTTACCACCCGATCACCACCGGCTCGGTCGAGGCGGTGATCGCCAAGGCGAAGGGCGAGGAAGCGGCTGCGCAGGCCGACTGATCCCGTCGCGATGCAGCACCGACGTGGCCGCCTCCGGGCGGCCGCGTTGTTTGTCATTCGCGTTTTGTCCGCAATCCTGCGCGGCCGCATCTGTAGGAGCGACGTGAGTCGCGACCCACTGACCCTTGTTCCCGCTTCGATCGACGCGATGTGCCGGTCGCGCGACCGGGCAGCGCGTTGTACGCCGCGCCACGGTTGCCAATGGGTCGCGACTCACGTCGCTCCTACGCCAACGACGCCGCCGTCGGGGGACAATGGCCCGGCCCATCTCCGAGGAAACCGTCCGATGAAGATCCATGTCGCGTTGCTCTGCGCCGCCCTGGCGCTCGCCGCCTGCCAGCCCGCCGCCGGCCCCGAGGCGCAGCGCGCCCAGCAGGCCGCCGCGCGTGAACAGGCCGCCGCGGCAATGGCGGCGCAGTTCGACGAGCAGTTCGCGGCCGGCAACTGGCGCCTCGCCAAGGCCCACGGCGACGTGCTGCTGGCCGAGTACCCCGACAGCGAAGCGGCCGCGCGGATCGAGGCGCAGCACGCCGAGGCCAGCGCCAAGGCCAATGAGGAAAGCGAGGCGGCGCGGATGGAGGCGCTGTGGACCTACCAGAGCGAACCGGTCGGCGCGGAGCAGCAGCTGTCGGCGGCGATCTACGCCAAGGAGAACGTCGAGACCGACGGCGCCACCCCGCGCCCGGTGCGGCTGATCTTCCGCGACCACCCGGAGTGGGGCGACAGCGCCTACCTGACGCTGGAGGCCGGCGACTTCGACTGCTACGGCGGCTGCAAGGTCACCGTCACCGTCGACGACACCGAACCGCGGAAGATGGACGCCAGTCGCCCCGACACCGACGAGGCGATCGCGATGTTCATCGAGGACGAGGCCGCGCTGTGGAAGTTCGCCGGCGAGGCGACGGTGTTGTCGGTCGAGTTCCCGGTGAAGGCCGGTGGCACCCGCACCGCGGTGTTCGAGACCGGTGGCCTGCAGCCGTCGAAATTGCCCGACTGGAATTGAGCCGGGTACGTCCATTTGGCGGCCGCGGCTGAAGTCGATCCCACAGCCCGCCATCACGTCGCGACACGCCCGCAGGCGTAGGCTCGTACGCCCGCCTGCGGAGGACGCCGACATGCTCGCGCCACGCCTGCACCACTTCCTCGACGACCGCCACGTGCCGTACGAGACCCTCACCCACGACCGCACCATCACCGCCCAGGAGACCGCCAACGCCGCGCAGATCGGCAGCCGCCACTTCGCCAAGACCGTCATGGTCAAGGTCGACGGAAAGCTGGCGATGGTGGTGATGCCGGCCGCCTACCGCACCGACATGGCGCGGCTGTCACGCGCGCTGGACGGCGCGACGGTCGAGCTGGCGGGCGAGGACGAGTTCCGCAATGCCTTCCCCGACTGTGAGCTCGGCGCGATGCCGCCGTTCGGCAACCTCTACGGCATCCCGGTCCACGCCGACGCGCGGCTGGCGGGCGAGGAGACGATCGCCTTCAACGCCGGCACCCACACCGACCTGGTGCGGATGCCCTGCGCCGAGTTCGAGCGGCTCGCCCAGCCGCGCATGCTGCACCTGGCCCAGGTGATGTGAGCCGGCGCCACGCGATGCTCAGATCGCGTGGCCGAACTGCTCCTTGTACTGCGCGGCGAAGGTCGCGTAGTCGAAGCGCTGGTTCTGGGTGCCGGGATGCTCGACCTTGAGCGCGCCCATCAGCGAGGCCATGCGGCCGCTGGTGGCGAGGTCGTCGCCGCGCATCAGGCCGAAGATCAGGCCGGCGCGGTAGGCGTCGCCGCAGCCGGTCGGGTCGACGATGCGGCGCTCGCGCGCCGGCGGGATCGCGATCGTCCCCTCGCTCGTGTGGACTTCCGAGCCGCGCGGCCCGCGGGTGGTGATGTAGGCCGTCACCCGCGAGGCGATCTCGGCCTCGTTCCAGCCGGTGCGCTCCTGCAGCAGGTTCGACTCGTAGTCGTTGACCACGACGTAGTCGGCCTGCTCGATGAAGTGGCGGAACTCCTCGCCGTTGAACAGCGGCATCGCCTGTCCCGGGTCGAAGATGAACGGGATGCCGGCCTCGGCGAACTCGGTTGCGTTCTGCAGCATCGCCTCGCGGCCGTCCGGCGCGACGATGCCGAAGCTGACGCCCTCGACGTCGCGCACGTGATTCTTGTGGCTTTCCATCATCGCGCCGGGGTGGAAGGCGATGATCTGGTTGTTGTCCAGGTCGGTGGTGATGAACGCTTGCGCGGTGAACAGTTCCGGCAGCTCGCGCACCTGGTCGAGGCGGATGCCCTGCGCGGCGAACCACTCGCGGTACGGGCCGAAGTCCTGGCCGACGGTCGCCATCGGGATCGGGTCGGCGCCCAGCAGCTTGAGGTTGTAGGCGATGTTGCCGGCGCAGCCGCCGAACTCGCGGCGCATCTGCGGCACCAGGAACGACACGTTCAGGATGTGCACCTTGTCCGGCAGGATGTGGTTCTTGAACTGGTCCTGGAACACCATGATGGAGTCATAGGCCAGCGAGCCGCAGATCAGGGCAGACATCGGTATTCACACTCCGGGTGGAGCCGGGCCGCCGGGGCCGGGCACAAGCGGGTCGGCGCGGGTCGCGCGGGGGAGGCTGGAGGCCGGAACGGCGTCCGCCGGCTAGATTACCGGCCGGCGCCCGTCGCGGCCAGCCGCGGGGCCGCCGGGGCTGCGTGAAAGGCGCGATGTGACGGGCGTCGCGGGGGCGACAACCAGCGGCAGAAGCTGCCCGTTCGCGCAGGTTTCCATGTTGCCGGGGCGGGGGGCCGTTGCTAGGCTAGCCGATCGCTCCCGGCATCCTTCTCCACGGCCCATTCGACGATGTTCAAGAAGTTTCGCGGCATGTTCTCCAATGACCTGTCCATCGACCTGGGCACGGCCAATACCCTGATCTATGTCCGCGGACAGGGCATCGTCCTGAACGAGCCTTCGGTGGTCGCCGTCCGCCAGGACCGGCTGATCGGCGGCAACCGCTCGGTCGCCGCGGTCGGTGCGGAGGCCAAGCAGATGCTCGGCCGCACCCCGGGGCACATCACAACGATCCGGCCGATGAAGGACGGCGTCATCGCCGACTTCACCTACACCGAGGAGATGCTCAAGCATTTCATCCGCAAGGTGCACAAGAGCCGTTTCCTGCGGCCGAGCCCGCGGGTACTGGTGTGCGTGCCGTGCGGTTCGACCCAGGTCGAGCGCCGCGCGATCAAGGAGTCTGCGGAAGAAGCCGGCGCGCGCGAGGTCTACCTGATCGAGGAGCCGATGGCCGCGGCGATTGGCGCCGGCATGCCGGTGACCGAGGCGCGCGGCTCGATGGTGGTCGACATCGGCGGCGGCACCACCGAAGTCGCGGTGATCGCGCTCAACGGCATCGTCTACTCGGCCTCGGTCCGCATCGGCGGCGACCGCTTCGACGAATCGATCATCGCCTACGTGCGCCGCACCTACGGCACCCTGATCGGCGAGGCCACCGCCGAGCGGGTCAAGATGCAACTCGGCTGCGCCTACCCGCAGGACGACAACGGCAGCATGGAGGTCACCGGCCGCAACCTCGCCGAGGGCGTGCCGAAGATGATCACCATCACCGCCAACGAGGTGCTGGAAGCGCTGCGCGAGCCGCTGGCCGGCATCGTCACCGCGATCAAGCTGGCGCTGGAACAGACCCCGCCGGAGCTGGGCGCCGACGTCGCCGAGCGCGGCATCGTGCTGACCGGCGGCGGCGCGATGCTGCGCGACCTCGACCGGCTGATCAGCGAGGAGACCGGCCTGCACGTGCAGGTCGCCGACGACCCGCTGACCTGCGTCGCCCGCGGTGGCGGCCGCGCGCTGGAGCTGGTCGACATGCACGGCAACGAGTTCTTCGCGCCGGAGTGAACGTGGCCACGGCCCGCCGCGGAACGGGCACGCCAGGCCCATCCCGCAGCAATCCATCCCGCTCCACCTAGCCGCGCGCGCCCCGCCTCCCGACAGTGCCTCCCTACGCCGGTCCCACCACGCCCAACCGCGGCGGCGATGTCGCCGGAACCCTGCGGCTGCTGGCGTACCTGGCGCTGGCACTGGTGCTGGTGGTGCTCGACCACCGCGGTGGCTGGCTCAACCGCGCCCGGCAGCAGGCCTCGCTGGTGGTGCAGCCGCTGTGGATGGTGGCCGGCTGGCCCGGGCAGATGGCCCGCACCCTGTACGACGACGCCGGCACGCTGGCCCAGCTGACCGAGGAGAACGAGCGGCTGCGCAACGAGCTGCTGGTCAACAGCGCCCGGATCACCCGCCTGCAGACGCTGGCGGTCGACAACGAGCGCCTGCGCGGCCTGCTCGGCGCGGCGCGGCGCGGCAACCTCGACGTACAGCTGGCGCCGATCCTCGACGTCGACCTCGACCCGACCCGCCAGCGGCTGGTGCTCGACGCCGGCAGCAACCACGGCGTGCGGGTCGGCCAGAGCGTGATCGATGCCGGCGGGCTGGTCGGGCAGGTCATCGAGTCGCTGCCGATGCACGCGACGGTGCTGCTGCTGACCGACCCGTCGCACGCGGTGCCGGTGGCGGTGACCCGCAGCGGGGTGCGGCTGGTGGCCTACGGCAACGGCCGCAGCGACATGCTGAGCCTGCCGGGCATCCCGCTGTCGAGCGATATCAAGGTCGGCGACCGGGTGGTGACCTCGGGGCTGGGCGGGCGCTTCCCGGCCGGGTTCCCGGTCGGCACGATCACCGCGCTGCGGCCGGACGACAGCCGCGCGTTCCTGCTCGGCGAAGTGCGCCCGGCGGCGAACCTCGACCGCGGCCGCGACGTGCTGCTGCTGCGCAGCGTGCCGTCGGGACCGCCGATCGGCACCGACGAGGCGCGGCCGGTGGACGCGGATGGCGCGCCGCAGGCGGACGATCCGGCGGCGGGCGGAACCGGTGCCGAATCCACCCCGCCGGAGCCGCGCCCGTGAGCCGCCCGCGCCCCGCCTGGCTGCTGCCGGCCAGCATCGTCGCCGCGCTGCTGCTCGGCCTGCTGCCGCTGCCGGCGGTGCTGCTGCCGTTGCGGCCGTACTGGCTGGCGCTGGTGGTCGCCTACTGGGTGATCGAGGACCCCGACCGCGTCGGCCTCGGCTTCGCGTTCCTGGTCGGCGTGCTGGCCGACCTCGTGTTCGGCAGCCTGCTCGGCGAGCAGGCGCTGCGGCTGGTGGTGATGGCCTTCATCCTGCAGCGCTTCCGCGCGCGGATCCGGTTCTTCCCGATGTCGCAGCAGGCGCTGGCGATCGGCGGCCTGCTGCTGAACGACCGCATCGTCACCGCCGGCCTGCACATCGCCTTGGGCATCCAGCCGCTGCCGACGATGTTCTGGCTGGCGCCGCTGACCGGCATGCTGCTGTGGCCGCCGGCGTTCGTGCTGCTCGACGCGCTGCGCCTGGGCCACTGGCGGAGGCGCTGAGGTGCGCCGCCCCCGCCGCCTGCTGAAAAACACCGCCGCCGAGGCCTCGCAGTTCCGCCGCCGCGCCGCGCTGGCCTTCGCCGGCGTGGTGCTGGCGCTGGCCGGGCTGGCGCTGTGGTACTTCCGCCTGCAGGTGCTGCAGTACGAGGACTACGCCACCCGCTCCGAGCAGAACCGCATCAAGCTGAGCCCGGTGGTCCCCGGCCGCGGGCTGATCTACGACCGCGACGGCCGCATCCTCGCCGACAACGTGCCGGCGTTCCGGCTCGAGGTCACGATGAACGAGGCGGGCGACCCGGCCGGCTGGCTGCCGGAGCTGTCGAAGATCATCGCGCTCACGCCGGAGGAGATCGCCGGTTTCCACGAGGCGCGCAAGGCCACCCGCGGCTTCAAGCCGGTGCCGCTGAAGATGCGCATCACCCCGGACGAGGCGGCGCGCTTCGCGGTCGACCGCTGGCGCTACCCGGGCGTGGAGATCGTCTCCTACCTCAACCGCCGCTACCTGCACGGCGCGCTGTTCGCGCACGTGGTCGGCTACGTCGCCCGGGTCGATGCCGACGACGTCAAGGCGATGGGCGAGGACATCGCCAACTTCAGCCATACCGGCAAGACCGGGCTGGAGCGGTCGTACGAGCAGGTGCTGCGCGGCGGGATCGGCTACGAGAAGGTCGAGACCAACGTCGAGGGCCGGCCGATGGGGCTGGTCGGGCGGGTGCCGGCGACGCCGGGCGCGGACCTGCGGCTGTCGGTCGACCTCGACCTGCAAAAGGCGATGGTCGCCGCGTTCGGCGAGGCCGACGGTTCGGCGGTGGCGGTCGACCCGCGCACCGGCCAGGTGCTGGCGATGGTCAGCAAGCCGTCGTACGACACCAACCTGTTCGTCAACGGCATCTCGCACGCGGACTACAACGCGCTGCTCAACGACCCGTCGCGTCCGCTGTTCAACCGCAACGTGCTCGGCGGTGGCCCACCGGGCTCCACGGTCAAGCCGATGGTGGCTCTGGCCGGGCTCGACAGCGGCCTGCGCACGGCCGAGGACAGGACCTTTTCCAGCGGCGAGTTCTTCATCCCCGGCCAGCGTCGCGGCTACCGTGACTCGCACCGCGGCGGCCACGGTTGGACCGACCTGCGCCAGTCGATCGCACAGTCGGTCAATACCTACTACTACAAGCTCGCGCTGGACATGGGCATCGACACCCTGGCCCGGTACATGCACCGCTACGGCTTCGGCGAGCCGACCGGGATCGACCTGGCCGGCGAGAACGAGGGCGTGGTGCCGTCGCGCGACTACAAGCGCTCGGTCAGCACCGAGCCGTGGTACCCGGGCGAGACCGTGATCGCCGGCATCGGCCAGGGCTACTGGATCGCCACCGCGCTGCAGCTGGCGCGCGCCACCGCGGCGATTGCCAACGGCGGCGACCTGCACGAACTGCGGTTGGTCGAGGCCCGTCGCGACGGCTACCGCGAGCCGTGGCGCGCGCTGCCGGCGACGCCGTCGACCCGCATCACCGACAACGCCGGGCACCTGCGCGCGGTGCAGGAGGGCATGGTGATGACCGTCCACGGCCCGCGCGGCACCGCCCGGGCGCTGGCCAGCGCGCCGTACACCATCGCCGGCAAGACCGGCACCGCGCAGCGCTCCAGCCGCAAGGGCAGCGTCAGCGCCGACCCGCGCTCGCTCCCATACCACCTGCGCCACACCGCGCTGTTCGTCGGCTACGCACCGGCCGAGGCACCGACGATCGCCGTCGCGGTGGTGGTCGAGCACGGCGGCTATGGCGGCAGCGCCGCGGCACCGATCGCGCGGGCGGTGTTCGACGCGTGGCTGCTGGGCAAGATGCCGGAGGGTTTCGAGGACGTCGAACGGCCGCCGCCGCCGGCGGCCGACGGCGAAGCGGTTAACGGTCCCGACGACGCGGCGGCCGACGCCCCCGTCGCCCGGAGCACCACGCCATGAACGTGATCCTGCGCTGGCTGCTCGACCTGCTGCTGCGGTTCATCCGCACCCTCGACCTGCCGCTGCTGGCCGCGCTCGGCGCGCTGATGGCGATCGGTCTGGCAGTGCTGTACAGCGCCGGCGGCCAGTCGACTTCGCTGGTGGTCGCGCAGGGCGCGCGGTTCGGCGTCGGACTGGCGGCGATGTGGGGCCTGTCGCGGCTGCCGCCGACCCAGCTGCGCAACTGGACGCCGCTGATCTTCGGCGCGTCGCTGCTGCCGCTGGTGGCGGTGCTGGTGGTCGGCGAAGGTCGCCACGGCGCGCACTGGATCAACCTCGGCGTGTTCTATTTCCAGCCGTCGGAGCTGCTCAAGCTGAGCCTGCCGATGATGGTGGCGTGGTACCTCAACACTCGGCCGCTGCCGCCGCGGCTGGGTACGGTGCTGGTGGCCGGCGCGCTGGTCGGCGTGCCGACCGGGCTGATCCTGCTGCAGCCGGACTTCGGCACCGCGATGCTGGTCGGCATCAGCGGCGCGTTCGTGCTGTACCTGGCGGGGCTGTCGTGGTGGTGGTTCGGCGCCGCCTTCGCCGGCGTCGCGGCGGTCGCGCCGGTGGCGTGGTTCTGGCTGCTGCGGCCCTACCAGAAGGACCGCATCCTGACCTTCCTCGACCCCGAATCCGACCCGCTCGGCGCCGGCTGGAACATCATCCAGAGCAAGATCGCGATCGGTGGCGGCGGCATGACCGGCAAGGGCTGGGGCGAGGGTACCCAGGCCCACCTCAACTACATCCCCGAGCACACCACCGACTTCATCTTCGCGGTGCTCAGCGAGGAGTTCGGCTGGATCGGCGTGGTGGTGACGCTGGCGCTGTACCTGTTCGTGGTCGGCCGCTGCCTGTGGATCGCCGCGAGCGCGCGCGACGGCTACTCGCGGCTGGTCGCCGGCGCGCTGGGGCTGGCGTTCTGCGTCTACGTGGTGGTCAACGGCGGCATGATCGCCGGCCTGCTGCCGGTGGTCGGCGTGCCGATGCCGCTGCTGAGCTACGGCGGCACCTCGGCGGTGTCGCTGCTGGCCGGCCTCGGCGTGGTGATGGCGGTGCGCGCGCACCGTCCGGTGCACGGCCACTGACGGCCGCGCTCATGAACGACAACACAACCTGACTCGCGGCCGGCCGGGGGCGCTCACGCGGTTTTGACCCTCCGGAACAAGTGCTAACCTCGCCGCGATGACTCGAAACCCCGCCAGCCGCGCCCTGCTGTGTGCGCTCCCGCTCGCGTTGGTGGCCTGCGCCACGCAGACCCCGCCGTCGCCTCCCCCGCAACCCGAACCGGCCCCGGCGGTCGAACCGGAAGCGCCGCCGGTGGCGCCCGCGGTGTCCACCGCGCAGCCGATCGACGTGGCCAAGGCCGAATTCCTGCGCACCACCTCGGCGCGCTACGGCCTCGACCAGGTCGAGATCGCCCAGGTGCTGGCGCAGGCGGAGATTCGCGACAGCATCATCAAGGCGATGTCGCGGCCGGCCGAGGCCAAGCCGTGGAGCGAGTACCGCCCGATCTTCATCACCCAGGCGCGCATCGACGCCGGTCGCGAGTTCCTCGCCCGGCACCGCGACGCGCTGGCGAAGGTCGAGGCCGACACCGGCGTGCCGGCCGAGATCATCGTCTCGATCCTCGGGGTCGAGACCAGCTACGGCGGCAACATGGGCAGCTACCCGGTGGTCGACGCCCTGTACACGCTGGCGTTCGCCTATCCGCGCACCAACCAGCCCGACAAGATCGCCCGCGAGAACCAGCGCGAGGCGTTCTTCCGCGACGAGCTGGCGCAGGTGTTCGCGCTCGGCAAGGAGAACGGCTTCGACGTCACCACGCTCAAGGGCAGCTACGCCGGGGCGATGGGCTGGGGCCAGTTCATGCCGTCGAGCTACCGCGACTACGCGGTCGACGGCAACGGCGACGGCAAGGTCGACCTGTTCAACAGCCTGCCGGACGTGTTCGCCTCGGTCGCCAACTACTTCGTCGAGAAGGGTGGCTGGCAGCGCGGCGGCCCGGTGGTGGTGCGCGCGCGCAAGGCCGACGGCGCGGTCGCGTTCGACCCGGACGGGCTGGAACCGCGCTACACGCTGGAGCAGCTGGCCGCGCGTGGCTACACCCCGGCCACGCCGGTGGCGGGCGCGCCGAAGGCGACCCTGTTCACCCTCGACGGCGTCGACGGCAGGGAATACTGGATCGGTTTCAACAACTTCCACGCGATCACCCGCTACAACAACTCGCGCCACTACGCGATGGCGGTGTACGAGCTGGCCGAGGCGGTGGCCGGGCGCGATCCGCTGGCCGCACGCAACGCACTGGCAGACGCGGGCCGATGAGGCGGCTGGCGGTAGCGCTGATCGTGCTCGGGCTCGCCGCCTGCGCCGGCCAGCCGAAGAAACCCGATGCCGCCAGCGCACCGCCGGCCGCGCAGGGCAAGGCGACCGCGAAGGTCTCGCCGTACCCGCCCGCGCAGGAGGATCCGTCCAAGCGCGGCGACTACACCGCCGGCGGCCTGTACGCACCGCACATCAAGGACTCCGCGCCGGGCGTCGACATCGACGTGTCGCGCATCCCCGAGCCCGCCGTCGTCGCCGAGCCGCGCTCGCGCTACGGCAACCGCTCGACCTACAGCGTGCTCGGCAAGAGCTACCACGTGATGGACGATGCCGCGGGCTACGTCGAGGAGGGCCTGGCGTCCTACTACGGCAAGAAGTTCCACGGCCGCCGCACCTCCAACATGGAGGTGTACGACATGTACGCCTTCACCGCGGCGCACAAGACGCTGCCGCTGCCGAGCTTCGCGCGGGTGACCAACCTCGACAACGGCCGCTCGGTGGTGGTGCGGGTCAACGACCGCGGTCCGTTCCACAAGGGCCGCATCATCGACCTGAGCTACGCCGCCGCGGTCAAGCTCGGCATCACCCGCGCCGGCACCGGCCGGGTCGAGGTGCGCGCGCTGCTGCCGGGCGACGCCCAGTCGCTGCGCGCGGACGCCGGCAAGGCCGCCACCACGGTCGACACCCGCACCGCCGAGGCCGCGCCGGTATCCGGCATGGACGCGCTGGTGGCGGCGCTGCCCGAAAAGACCCCGGCCGCACCGGCCGCCGCCGCCACGCCGGTGGCGATCGCCAGCACCGACCGCGACCCGGTGCCCGCCGGCACCGACGGCGTGGTCCTGCAGGTCGGCAGCTTCACCACCCGCGACAACGCCGACCGCGCGCTGGCGACGCTGCGCGGCGCCGGTATCGACGGCGCCAGCCTCGAGGACGGCGCCGCCGGCGGCCGCCCGGTCTGGCGGGTGCGGGTCGGTCCGCTCGCCAGGCACGCGGTGGCGTCGCTGTCCAGCCGCATCGCCGGGCTGGGCTTCGGCGTCCCGCAGCCGGTACAGGACTGATCGCCCGCGCCGCGTTCCAAAGCATCCCGATTGACACTCGCCGGCCCCGCGCCGGCCCCGGAGTTCCGAAACGATGAAAGCCCACGTTGCCCTGCGCGCCGCCGCGATCGCCGCGCTGACCACCTTCACCTTCGGCATGGCGTTCGCGCAGCAGCCGGCGCCCGCGCCGACGCCGGCCGCGCAGCAGGCCCCCGCCAGCGACGCGCTGCCGGTGCCGCCGCCGCCGGAAGTAGTCGGCACCGCGTGGATCGTGATGGACGCCGCCAGCGGCAACGTGCTGGCCGGCGAGAACATCGACCAGCCGCTGGAACCGGCCAGCATCACCAAGGTCATGACCAGCTACGTGATCGCCGCCGAGATGGCCGGCGGCAAGGTCAGCGAGGACGACCAGGTGATGATGACCGAGCACGCCTGGCGCACCGGCGGCGCCGGCACCGACGGCAGCTACTCGGGCTTCGAGGTCAACAAGACCGCGCCGCTGATCCAGATGGAGAAGGGCATGGTGGTGCAGTCCGGCAACGACGCCGCGATCGCGCTGGCCCAGCACGTCGCCGGCAGCGTCGACGCGTTCGCCTCGCTGATGAACATGTACGCCGAGCGCATCGGCATGAAGAACAGCCACTTCGTCAACCCGACCGGGCTGCCGGCCGAGGGCCACGTGTCGAGCGCGCGCGACCTCGCGCTGCTCGGCCGCGCGCTGATCCACGACTTCCCCAAGGCCTACTCGTACAACAGCATCCGCGAGTTCACGGTCGGCCCGATCACCCAGCCCAATCGCAACGTTCTGCTGTGGCGCGACCAGAGCGTCGACGGCATCAAGACCGGCCACACCTCCGGTGCGGGCTACTGCCTGATGGCCTCGGCCGAGCGCGGCGACCAGCGGCTGATCACGGTCGTGCTGGGTTCCAGCTCCGAGAAGCAGCGCGCCGACGACAGCCAGGCCCTGCTCAACTGGGGCTTCCGCTTCTACGAGACCCACAAGCTGTACGACGCCGGCAAACAGGTCGCCGAGCAGAAGGTCTGGAAGGGCGCGACCGACCAGCTGCAGCTGGGCGTCGCCGAGCCGCTGCTGGTGACCATCCCGCGCGGCCGCTACGAGCGCCTGAAGCCGATGATGGACGTGCCCAGGACCCTGGTCGCGCCGATCGCCAAGGGCCAGCAGATCGGCACGGTCAAGGTGATGCTCGACGACAAGGTGGTCGCCCAGCGCCCGCTGGTGGCGCTGGACGCGGTCGAGGAGGGCGGCTTCTTCAAGCGCCTGTGGGACGAGTTCTGGATGTGGTGGGAGTCGGTCTGATCCGACGCGTGCCCCACATGCGAAAAGGCCGGCTTGGTGCCGGCCTTTTCTTTTTTCGAGCGAGTTCAGCGCCCCAGCTCAGCGCGCCAGTTCAAACAGGCTCGACGACACCCAGCCGCGGTTGCCGAGTTCGTCCTCCACCTCCCACATCATCGCCTGCCTGTTGCCGGTGGGGTACAGCATCATGCCGACGTCGAGGTCGCGCACGGCGGTGCCGCTGCCGTCGGCCTGCGCCAGCAGCCGGCCGGGCCGGGTCATGCGTACCGCCTGCTGCACGTTCGCGGCCGAGGCGCTGGCCGGCATCCCGCCGAGCTGCCCGACCAGGTCGGTGTAGGCCTGCAGGTAGGCGAGGGTGATGACCTGGCCGATCTCGGTGTTGGCATAGCCGGTCGCGCCGACGCCGCCCAGCAGCCCGTTGAAGACGCCGGCGCCGGCGCCCCAGCCCAGGTCGGTCTTGGTTGCGTGGCCCTCGGTCATCGCCAGCTGCTCGGACGAGCGCACGTCGGTGACGGTCAGCACCACGTCGGCGGTCTTGCGCTTGATGTTGAGTCCGCCCACCAGCGTGCCGACGGTGCGGTCGCCGATCAGCCCGCCGAGCAGGCCGCCGATGCGGTTGCCGCCGGAGTTCGAGTTCTGCGAGACCAGGTCCGGCACCAGCACGTAGTCGGCCGCCTTCACCTGGCCCTTGCCGAGGTTGGAGCCGGCGCGCAGGTCGCCGGCGGCGGCGAGTTCGCGCTCCGCCTTCATCGCCGCCATGCCCTTGCCGCGGTCGAGCAGGGTGAAGCAGCCCGAGCGGTTGACGAACACCTTGAGCAGCGACGACGGGGCGCCGAGCCGGTGGGCGCTCCACCAGTTGTTGTCGGGCTCGATCACGGCCAGCGTGCCGAGGTTGCGCGAACAGGTCGGGATCTCCGCCTGCCGCGTCGGCGACTGGGCGGGGACGGACAGCGGCGTGGCCAGCAGGGCCACGAGCACGAAAGCAGTGACGGGTTTCATCGGTCCGGTTCCGGAAGTGGGGGAACGTGGGCAGCGCCATCGCGGCGCCCATGACGGCTAACGACAAAACCCCGGCGGTGCTGCCATCCGGCCCGCGCCCCGCCGCCCGCGGCTAGCGCAAACCCCGCCGCGGGCGCTTGGGTTCGGCCCCTGGCGATCCCATACTGGCGGGATGGAGATCAAGTCCGACAACCCTGAACACGGCTTCCAGTTCCCCGGCGAGTTCCAGCTCAGCGCGATGGGCGCGGCCGAGAAGGACCTGGAAACAGTGCTGCCGACGCTGCTGCTGGATGCCGGCATCGAAGTGGTGACCGAGCAGGTCGACTGGAAGCACTCGTCCAACGGCCGCTACGTGTCGGTCCGGATCGTGTTCCGGGCCGAGTCGCGCGAGCAGTACGAGCGCGCCCACGAGGTCCTGCGCGGCCATCCGGAAGTGAAGTGGACGCTGTAGCCGCCTGCCCAGCGCCGGCAGCGCCGGTGGCCGCCGCATTGCCGCCCGCGCAGCTGCGCGACCTCGGCCGCCAGCCGTACGAGCCGGTCTGGCGCGCGATGCAGGCCTTCACCGATGCGCGCGGCGCCGATACCCCCGACGAGCTGTGGCTGGTCGAGCACGAGCCGGTGTTCACCCTCGGCCAGGCCGGCAAGCCCGAGCACGTGCTGATGCCCGGCGACATCCCGGTGCTCCACGTCGACCGCGGCGGCCAGGTGACCTACCACGGCCCCGGCCAGATCGTGCTGTACCCGCTGCTGGACCTGCGCCGGCTGAAGGTCGGCGTGCGCGAGTACGTCTGCCGGATCGAGCAGTCGATCATCGACACCCTGGCCGACTGGAACATCGAGGCGGTCCGCCGCGACGGCGCCCCGGGCGTGTACGTCGCCGGCGCCAAGATCGCCGCGCTCGGCATCCGCGTCCGCCACGGCTGCACCTTCCACGGGCTGGCCTTCAACATCGACATGGACCTGGAGCCGTTCCAGCGCATCAACCCCTGTGGTTACGCGGGGTTGCAGGTGACCTCGATGGTAGACTTGGGCGGCCCGTCCGGCCTCGACGCGGTCAAGCCCGCGCTGGTCGAGCACCTCGCCGCGCAGTTCGGCCTGGCGGTCGAAACCGCGCCGCCGCCGGCACTGCCGGCGCCCTGACCCACCCCCCCCGGCCGCCGCCGGACCGCAGCCCCGGATTGCCATGACCGACCCCGCCTCCAAGACCATCCCGCTCGCGGTCGTGAGCGGCGACGCCCTGGCCTCGCTGCAGCCCGGCGTGAAGCAGCTGGCCGGCGACAAGATCAACCGCTCGCCGGTGCAGTTCGCCGACGCTCCGGTGCTGCGCAAGCCGTCGTGGATCCGGGTCCGCATCCCGTCCGGCAACGCGGTGCAGAAGCTCAAGTCCAAGCTGCGCGAGAACCGCCTGGTCACCGTCTGCGAGGACGCCAGCTGCCCGAACATCCACGAATGCTTCGGCCACGGCACCGCCACCTTCATGATCCTCGGCGACGTCTGCACGCGCCGCTGCAGCTTCTGCGACGTCGCCCACGGCCGGCCGAAGCCGCCGGATGCCGACGAACCGCGCCGGCTCGCCGAAACCGTCGCCGACATGGGCCTGCGCTACGTCGTGGTGACCAGCGTCGACCGCGACGACCTGCGCGACGGCGGCGCCCAGCACTTCGTCGACTGCATCGAGGCGATCCGCCGGCACAGCCCCGGCACCAGGGTCGAGATCCTGACCCCCGACTTCCGCGGCAAGGGCCGGATGGAGCGCGCGCTGGAGATCCTCGCGGCCAACCCGCCGGACGTGTTCAACCACAACCTCGAGACGGTGCCGCACCTGTACCGCAACGTCCGCCCGGGCGCGGACTACCAGTGGTCGCTGACCCTGCTGCGGAAGTTCAAGGCGCAGCACCCGGAGGTCACCACCAAGTCGGGGATCATGCTCGGCCTCGGTGAGACCCTGGAGCAGGTGCACGAGACCCTGCGCGACCTGCGCGCGCACGACGTCGACATGGTCACCATCGGCCAGTACCTGCAGCCCAGCGCCCACCACCACCCGGTGATGCGCTACTGGACGCCGGACGAGTACAAGGCGCTGGAGGTGTTCGGCATGTCGCTGGGCTTCACCCACGTCGCCTCCGGCCCGATGGTGCGCTCGTCGTACCACGCCGACCGTTCGGCGGCCGAGGCCGGGCTCGCGGTTTCCGCCTGACCGACCCCGTCCGGTGGTCTGCCACGCCGATGGCCGCGTTGCCGCGGTCTTCGCGTCGACCATGGTGTGATGGGGGTGCGCCGGAAGCCGGCGCGGCACTGGCGGTGTCGCGCGGCTTCCGACGCGATTGTTCCGGGCAGGGAGCCCAAGCTGAACGGCAACGATGGTGCACGCGCGGCGGGCCGCCGCTTTGTGCGCCATCGACGTGACAGGGGCTGCAACTTTAGGCACTGTCGGGTGGTCCGGGCTGCTGCAACCCTGAGTCCGGCCCGCCCCCCAGTGGCCGCCCCCACGGCGCCCGCGAACGCCACCGCGAAGTACCCATGATCGCCAAGACCCCCCTGTTCGCCCTCCTGCTCACCGCGCCGCTGGCGCTGCTCGCGCGTGCCGACAACGCCGCCGTGCCGCCGGCCGTGCAGGCCACCCCGGCACCGGCGCAGGAGGCGCCGCCGGCGACCCTGCGCACGCCCGCCGAGCCGCGGCGGAACAAAACCGCGGTCGAGCTGCCGACCGGCCCCACCGAGTACCAGGCCACCGCCGCCAAGCTGGTCTACGGCCTGCTGTCGGACAGCCGCTACGCCTACCGGCCGCAGGCGCTGGACGACACGCTGTCGGCGGACATGTACAAGCGCTACCTGGAGGCGCTCGACGGCGGCAAGCAGTTCTTCACCGCGGCCGACATCGCCCGCTTCGACCGCTACGAGACCCTGCTCGACGACGCGATCAAGAGCGGCGAGCTGGAACCGGCCTACGCGATCTTCGCGACCTACCGCCAGCGCGTCGACGAGCGGGTCGACTACGCCCGCGACCTGCTGAAGCAGGACATCTTCGACTTCACCGGCGACGACCGCTTCCACTACGACCGCGAGGACGCGCAGTGGGCGGCCGACACCGCCGCGCTCGACCAGCTGTGGAAGCAGTCGGTGCGCAACGACTGGCTGCGCCTGAAGCTGGCCGGCAAGGAGGCCGACAGCATCCGCGAGACGCTCGACAAGCGCTACGCCAACCTCGCCGAGAACGTCTCCGAGCTGGAAGGCCAGGACGTGTTCCAGACCTTCCTCAACAGCTACGCAGGTGCGATCGACCCGCACACCGACTACTTCACCCCGCGTTCGGCGGAGAACTTCAACCTGTCGATGTCGCTGTCGCTGGAGGGCATCGGCGCGGTGCTGCAGAAGCAGGACGACGTGGTCGCGATCCGCGAGATCGTCGCCGGCGGCCCGGCCGACAGGACCGGCATCCTCGCCCCGGGCGACCGCATCACCGCGGTCGGCCAGGGCGACAGCGGGCCGATGGTCGACGTGATCGGCTGGCGGCTCGACAACGTGGTCGAGAAGATCCGCGGGCCGAAGGGCTCGCAGGTGCGGCTGGACATGATCCCGGCCGAGGCCGGCCTCGACAGCAAGCCGGTGCGCGTGGTGATCACCCGCGACGAGGTGCGGCTGGAGGACCAGGCCGCCAAGGCCGAGGTGCTGACGATCCCGGGCCAGGGCGACGCGCCCGACCAGCGGATCGGCGTGATCGAGCTGCCGGGTTTCTACCAGGACTTCGAGGGCCGCCGCCTCAACCGCGAGGACTACGCGTCGGCGACCCGTGACGTGGGCAAGCTGCTGCGCGGGCTCAAGGCCGACAACGTCGACGGCGTCGTGCTCGACCTGCGCAACAACGGCGGCGGCTCGCTGACCGAGGCGATCGAGCTGACCGGCCTGTTCATCGACCAGGGCCCGGTGGTGCAGGTGCGCGAGTCCGGCGGCCGGGTCAGTGTCGAGGGCGACCGCGACAGTGGCGTGGCCTGGGACGGCCCGCTGGCGGTGCTGGTCAACCGTGGCTCGGCCTCGGCCTCGGAGATCTTCGCCGGCGCGATCCAGGACTACGGCCGCGGCCTCGTCATCGGCGAGACCACCTTCGGCAAGGGCACGGTGCAGAACCTGGTCGACCTCGACCGCTGGCCGGCCAACGAGGAGGAGCGCTTCGGCCAGGTCAAGCTGACCATCGCCCAGTTCTTCCGCGTCAGCGGCGGCTCGACCCAGAACAAGGGCGTGGTGCCGGACATCACCTTCCCGGCCTCGGTCGACGCCACCGAGTACGGCGAGAGCACCTACGACAACGCGCTGCCGTGGTCCAGGATCGCCGAGGTGCCGCACATCCGCTACGGCAACTTCGCGCCGTTGCTGCCGCGGCTGGAGGCCCTGCACGCCGAACGCGTCGCCGACAACCGCGAGTTCCAGTGGTGGAAGGAGGACGTCGAGCGCTACCGCAAGGAAGCCGCGGAGACCTCGGTGTCGCTCAACGAGGCCGAGCGCCGCGCCGAGCGCGACGCCAACGAGGCGCGCCGGCAGCAGCGGCAGGAGATCCGCGAGGAACTCGGCCTTGCGCTCGACCCGCTGGCCGCCGCCCAGCTCGACGACGGCCTGACCGCCAACGAGCGCGACATCGCACTGGACACCGCCCGCGAGAAGGCCGCCGAGGACCGCCCCGACCCGCTGCTGCGCGAGTCCGCCGCGATCCTCGCCGACGCGGTCTGGCTGCTGAGCAACGACGCCCAGCTGTCGTCGGCGGTGCTGCCGGCGTCGGCCAGCGCGGGGCACTGGGCGGACTGAGTCCGCGACTGCTTCAACGGAAAACGGGCGCTTCGGGCGCCCGTTTTCTTCAGGGCTTTCTGTAGGAGCGACGTAAGTCGCGACCCACTGACCTGCCGATTGGCTGCGCGGTCGCGACTCACGTCGCTCCTACATGGGGCCCCGGGTCGCGCGGTAGCGGGCGACAGCCCTATCGAACGAACCGCGACGGATGCCGTGGACGGACGGCCCGGGGCGATGCGCGGAGGCCCGCGGCGTGGATGCCCCGCGCCTTGGCCACCGCTACGCAGCGCGCAGCGCCGTCGTCACCGGCAGCCGGGCCGCCCGCAGCGCCGGGAACAGCCCGCCGACCAGGCCGATGCCGAGCGCCCACTTCAGTCCGCTCCACAGCAGCTCCGGCGAGACCCGGAACGAGAACACCACCTGGCTGAAGTTGTTGCCCAGCGTCGACACCGTGTAGCCATTGAACACCAGCCACGCCAGCGCGGCGCCGAGCACGCCGCCCAGCAGCGCCAGCAGCATCGTCTCCAGCATCACCGCCACCACCACCGGCAGGCCGCGGAAGCCGATCGCGCGCATCGTCGCGATCTCGCGGGCGCGGCCGGCGACCGCCGCGTACATCGTGTTGAGTGCGCCAAACACCGCGCCGATCGCCATGATCGCGCCGATCACCGTGCCGAGCACCGTGATCAGCCTGGTCAGGTTTTCGGACTGTTTGGAGTAGTAGCTGCTGGTGGTCTCGACATCGAGCTTGAGCCGCGGGTCGGCCGCCAGCGCCGCCTTGAGCTGCTGCATGCCGTCCGCGTCCAGCCGCGCGGTGATCGACTGGAACGCCGGCCGGTTGTAGGTGCTGGCGACGATCTCGGCGTCCGCCCACAGTTCCGACTCGTGCGAGTCGCCGCTCTCGAAGCGGCCGACCACGGTCCACTGCTGGTTGCCGATCTCGATCGTGCTGCCGACGTCCAGCCCGCGGAACTGCTCGCTCGCGCCGTCGCCGACGATCAGCTCGCGCAGGCCGGGCTCGAACCGCCGCCCCTCGACCACCTCGACCTGCGGCCGCACTTCCCACGCCTTCGGCCCGACCCCGCGCAGCTGCGCGTTGACCTCGGTGCCGTCGGCCTTGCCGATCAGCGTCACCACCTGCGACAGCTCCGGCGACAGCAGCGGGCGGCCGTCCCCGCCGCGGGCGATGCCGGGCAGCGCCGACACCAGCGGCACCTGGTCACGGGTGATCACCGAGTTGGTTTCCGCCTGCGAGCCGCCGCGCAGCATGATCGCGCTGTCGTCGCTGCCGGTCCGGTTGAGCGTTTCGGCGAAGCCTTCGCCCATCGCCAGCATCGCCACCAGCACGCCGACCACGCCGGCGATGCCGACGATGATCACCGACGACGCGCCCCAGCGCTGCGGCAGGCTGGCGATGCCGACGCGGGTCGCGGCCAGTGCCAGCCGGCCGGCGCGGGTCAGCAGCAGCCACAGCGCCACCAGCGCCGCGACCGCCAGCACGCCCCACCACGGCAGCGCGATCCACGCCGCAAGTCCGGCGGCGAGCGCGAGCACCACGCCGATGTTGCCCAGCCAGCGCCGGCCCCGGTTTGCGTTGCCGAATCCCACGATCAGAGCGATCGCGTGTGCAATGCCGGCGAACACGCGAAGCAGCGGATTACGCGAAGGTGTTTTGCTGTCCATTCGATTTTCCTCAGCGTCCGGCCAGTGCATCGACGATGTTGAGCCGCATCGCGCGCAGCGCCGGCAGCGCGCCGACCACCAGTCCGATCGCGAGCATCAGCGCCAGTCCGACCGCCCAGGTCTGGCCCTGCACGGTCGGCAGTTGCACCAGGCCGCCGCTGGCCGCGCTGACCGCGCTGACCGCCGGCATCAGCGCCGCGGCGATCGCCAGCCCGAGCAGGCCGCCGAGCACCACCAGCAGCACCGATTCGGCCAGCACCAGCATCAGCACGCTGCGGCTGGTGAAGCCGATGGTCTTGAGCACCGCCAGCTCCGGGATGCGCTCGCGCACCGCCTGCGCCATCGTGTTGCCGGTCAGCAGCAGCAGGGTGAAGAACACCGCGCCCATGATCGCGCTGACGATCAGGCCGATGTCGGCGAACTGCTTGATGAAGGCCTGGTTGAACGCCTGCTCGGTCTGGGTCCGGGTCTCGTGGTCGGAGTTGGCCGAGATCGCGTCGATCGCCTGCGCCACCTGCGAGGCCTGGTCGATGTCGGCCAGCTTGACCATGTACCAGCCGATCTCGTCGCTGATGTAGTCGTTGGCCTCGTTGAAGTAGTCCCAGTGGAACATCAGCTGGTTCTCCTCGCCGCGGCGCTTGTCGTCCTCCAGCTCGAAGATGCCGCGCAGGGTGAAACTCCAGTCGTTGCTGCCGTCCTTGGGGAAGATCGTCGCCTGCAGCGGGATGGTGTCGCCGACCTTCCAGCCGTGGCGCTGCGCCAGCGCGGCGCCGACGATCGCGCCGGTGCGGTCGGCCTTGAACGCCTCCAGCTGTTCGGCCGGGATCCGGTACTCCGGGTACAGCGAGAAGTAGTCCGGACCGACCGCGAAATTCGGGAAGAAGTTCTTCGGGTCGCGGTAGATGCCGCCGAACCAGTTGGCGTAGACCACCTTCTCCACGCCCGGCACCGCGGCGATCTGCGCGGTCAGCCGCGAAGGCAGGGTCTGGGTGATCGACAGGCGCGAGGCGACCACAAGCCGGTCGGCGCCGGCCACGCTGCCGCCGGCGTTGAAGGCGACGCGGACCGAGTCGAGCATGCCGAACAGCAGGAACGCGGCGACCACCGACAGCAGGGTCAGCAGGGTGCGGGTCTTGCTGCGGAACAGCGCGGCCCAGATCAGGTGCAGGTATTTCATGTCCCGGCTCCTTGGATGGCGCGCGCGTCAGTGCGCGGCGGCCAGCTCGCTCTCGACCAGCGTGCCCTTGTCGAGGTGGATGGTGCGGCGGGCGTGGTCGGCGGCCTTGGGGTCGTGGGTGACCATCACGATGGTCTTGCCGTGGTCGCGGTTGAGCGACTGCAGCAGCGCCAGGATCTCCTCGGCCGACTGGCGGTCGAGGTCGCCGGTGGGCTCGTCGCAGATCAGCAGGGTCGGGTCGGACACGATCGCGCGGGCGATCGCGACGCGCTGCTGCTGGCCGCCGGACAGCTCGTTGGGCCGGTGCCGGCCGCGCTCCTCCAGCCCGACCAGCTTCAGCGCGATCTCGGCGTTGCGCCTGCGCTGCGCGGCCGACAGTCGGGTCAGCAGCAGCGGCAGTTCGACGTTCTTCTGCGCGTTGAGGGTCGGCATCAGGTTGTAGAACTGGAACACGAAGCCGACGTGGTCGCTGCGCCAGTTCGACAGCTGGCCCGCGCTCATGGTGTCGATGCGCTGGCCGTTGATCTCGATCTCGCCGCCGCTGGGCGAATCGAGGCCGCCGATCAGGTTGAGCAGGGTGGTCTTGCCCGAGCCCGACGGCCCCATCAGCGCGACGAAATCGCCCTCGGGGATCTCCAGGTCGATGCCGTGCAGCACTTCGACCGTCTCCGGGCCGCGCTGGTAGCTCTTGGTGAGGTTGCGGATCGAGACCAGTGACATGGCGGCGTCCTTGATGGGAATGGGTTGCACGTCGCCGGCGCGGTGCCGGCGGTGGATGGGTCAGTCTTCGTCCGGCGCCTGCGCGATGCGCACCCGCGCGCCGTCCCCGAGCGTTTCGGGCGGATCGAGCACGACCCGCTCGCCGCCGGCCAGGCCGGCGGTGACCTCGCGGTCGTCGCCGAGGCTGCGGCCGACTTCGATACTGCGCAGCTCGACCGTGCCTCCGGCGTCGCCGGCATCGACCACGGCGAACGCGACCGGCTGGCCGTCGCGCTGGACGATCGCCGCGGCCGGCACCAGCACGCCGCGCGGCTTGTCTTCGTCCGAGGCCGGCTGCGGCGCCTCCAGGAAGCTCACGCGCACGCCCATGTCGGGCACGATGCGCGCGTCCTTCTCGTGCAGCGCGATGCGCACTTTGACCGTGGCCTTGCCGCGGTCGGCGGTGGGGATGATCGCGATGACCGAACCGGGGATCTGCCAGTCCGGGTAGGCGTTGAGCGTGGCTTCGACCGGCATCTCCGGTTTGACCCGGCCGATGTAGGCCTCGCCGACGTCGACCTCGACTTCCAGCGAGTCCATGTCGACGATCGTGCCGATGCCGGTGCGGGTGAAGCCGCCGCCGGCCGACAGCGGCGAGATCATCTCGCCGGGCTGCGCGGCCTTGGCGATCACCACGCCGGCGAACGGCGCGCGCACCACGGTGTTGTCGACGTTGTTGTCGGCGATGGCGAGCTGGTCGGCGGCGACCTCGACGTTGCGGCGCGCGGTCAGCAACTGGGCGCGCAGCGCGTCGCGCTCGGCCACGGCCTGGTCGTACTGCGCCTGCGAGACGAGCTGCTGGCCGACCAGGCCGCCGAGCCGGCTGGCGTTGGCGTCGGCTTCGCGGAAGCGCGCCTGGGCGCCGGCCACCTGGCTGCGCGCGGCGGCCAGCTGCGCGGCGGCCAGCTCGCGGCCGGCCTGCGCGTCGACCGGGTCGAGCGTGGCCATGACCTCGCCGGCCTCGACCCGCTGGCCTTCCTCGATCAGCACCTCGCGGACCTTGCCGGTGACCTTGGCCGAGACCGTCGCCATCCGCCGTGCGACCACGTAGCCGGTGGCATCGAGCACCGACGCGCTGGCGCCGCCGTTGCCGCCGATCGCCACCACCGGTGCGGTGCGCACCTCCGGCGCGTCGCCGCCGGCCAGCAGCGCCCAGCCGGCCGCGCCGAGCAGCAGCACCGCTACCACGGCCCCGCCGGCGATCCACCACGTGCGTCGTGACGGCTGCGGCGCCGGCGCGCGGCGGTCGATCTTGAGTTCCTTCAACAGGTCGGCCGAATCGCTCATGTGCATCCCTGACGTCACCAGTCCCCGAGTGTGACCGGCCCGGAAGGCCGGTCCAAGGTGCCAGAGGTCAGTTCCCGCTCGGGGACAATCGATGCCCCGCGTGGGCCAATCGGCACCGCCGCACTCATCCGGCGGCGGTCGCGATCACCGCCTGCAGCGCCTGCAGGTGGCGGTCCAGCGCCTTGCGGCCGGCGGAGGTGAGCGTGTACCAGGTGACCGGCTTGCGCTCGACGAAGTCGCGCCGCAGCGCGATGCAGCCGGCATCCTCGAGCTTGCGCAGCTGCGCGCCGAGGTTGCCGTCGGTCAGTTCCAGCTGCTGCTTGAAGCGGGCGAAGCTGATCTCGCCGTGGCGTGCCAGCAGCACCGCGATGGCCAGCCGTGCACGATGCTCGAACACCGGATCGAGGCCGTCGAGCGCTTTCATGCGTGGGCGGCCGGCGGCTGCTGGCGGCGGGTCGCGACGCCCGCCCACAGCAGCGACAGCCCGATCGCCAGCCCGGTAATGGTCCAGGTATACGGCGGCGCGAACACCGACAGCACCACGTACGCGGCCAGCATCAGCAGCCCGCTCCACAGCATCGGCCGCTCCAGGTGGATGCCGGCCAACGCGTAGACCAGCCCGCCGACCAGCAGGAAGTTGCCGGCCATCGTCTCCATCGGAGCGCCGCGCAACACCGGCAGCCAGCACACCAGGAAGCCGACGCCGCCGACCAGCCAGTGCAGGCCGAAGCGGCGGCCGAGGTCGCGGTCGATCGTGCCGCAGCGGCGCTCCTCGCGCACCGCCAGCCACCAGCTGGCCAGCCCGCCGCCGATGCCGGCGACCAGCCAGTACGGCCCGGCCCATGCGGGGCGGAAGTCGGGCAGGGCGAAGCCGATCGCGACCAGCAGCGCCCACATGAAGTAGATCGAGGGCACCCCGGCGGTACGGTCGTTGCGGCGGACCGCGCGGGCGACGTAGTCGAGGTCGGAGCTGAGTTTGTCTGCGGGTGTCATGGTGGCTCTCCGTGATCGGTCGATTACAAAGCACTCTGAAAAACAGAGTTGTCAATCACCGAAGTGGATCCGCGATTAGCGGAAGGCGGTTCCATGGCTTTCGCAGGGCGGGTTCAGGGGGGCGGGTTGCTTGCGGACCACGCATCTAGGCGCGGCCCGCGTGCCCGCTCAGCGCCCGGCGCGCGCCCGCAGCATCGCGAACGCCGCGCGAAGGCCCTGCGCCTCGCCGCCGGCGGGGCGGCCGGGGCGGTCGGTGTCGTTCCAGCTGTAGACGTCCAGGTGCGCCCACTTCTGCCCGGCGGGGACGAAGCGTTCGAGGTACAGCGCGGCGGTGACGCTGCCGGCCATCCGGCTCGGCCCGCCGTTGGCGATGTCGGCGATGCCGCTGCTCAGGTAGCGCCAGTACGGGCGCCACAGCGGCATCCGCCACAGCGGGTCGCGCTGCTGCAGGCCGGCCTGCAGCCAGTCGCCGGCCACGCCTTCCTCGTTGCTGTACAGCGCCGGCAGGTCGGGGCCGAGCGCGATGCGGGCGGCGCCGGTCAGGGTGGCGAAGTCGAGCAGCAGCTCCGGCGACTGCTCGGCCGCGAACGCCAGCGCGTCGCACAGCACCAGGCGGCCCTCGGCATCGGTGTTGTCGATCTCGACGCTGACGCCGGCGCGGGTGTCGATCACCTCGCCGGGGCGGAACGCGTTGGGGCCGACCGCGTTCTCCACCGCCGGCACCAGCAGGGTGATGCGCAGCGGCAGCTTGCGCGCCATCACCCATTCGGCCAGCGCGATCGCGTGCGCGGCGCCGCCCATGTCCTTCTTCATGTTGCGCATGCCGTCGGCGGGCTTGAGGTCGAGCCCACCGGTGTCGAAGCACACGCCCTTGCCGACCAGCGCGACGTGCGGGTGCGATTCGTCACCCCAGCGCAGCGCGATCAGCCGCGGCGCGCGGTGGCTGGCGCGGCCGACCGCGTGGATCGCCGGGAAGTTGCGGGCCAGCAGGTCGTCGCCGCTGACGACTTCGATCCTGGCGCCATGGCGCTCGGCGATCTCGCAGGCGACCTGCTCCAGCTGGTCCGGGCCCATGTGTTCGGTCGGGGTGTTGACCAGGTCGCGCACGCGCGTGCAGGCGGCGAGCGCGTCGATCACTTCGGCGGCGTTGTCGACTTCGAGCAGCGCCGGTTGCCGCGGCGGCTGGCGGTAGCGGCTGAAGCGGTACGCGCCTAGGCCCCAGCCCAGCCGGAGCGCGGCCAGGGTGTCGGCGTCGTGTTCGCCGGCGGGGCGGAACGTGCATGGCGGCAGCGCCAGCGGCGCGTGGCCGTAGCTGTACGGGTCGAGCCGGTCGCCGACGCCGATCACCGCGCCGGATGCGCCGCCGTCGCCGGGCAGCAGCAGCGCGGTCGCCGGGGCGCCGTCGAAACCCTGCGCGTCGAGCCAGGCACCGATCGCGTCGGGCTGGGCCGCGCGCCAGTCGGCAAGGCCGGCGCGGTCCACCACGTGCAGCGGCAGGACGGTGGCATCGGTGGCGGGTGCGGCAAATCCGGCGGGAAGGTTCATGCGGACATCGACTCCGGTTGGGGGTTCGCGTCGAGCCAGTCGGCCAGCGCGGCAAGGGTGGTGAATTCGAGGTCGGGCGGCGGCATCGTGCGTGGCCAGCGCGCGCCCCCGCGGTTGATCCAGGCGGTGCGCAGGCCGGCGCGCTGGGCGCCTTCGACGTCGGTGCGGATGTCGTCGCCGACGTGCAGCACCTCGCCGGGGGCGAAGCCCAGCCGGGCGCAGGCGGCGTGGAAGATGCCGGCGTCGGGCTTGGCCGCGCCGTGCTCGCGCGCGCCGAGCTGGAAGCGGAACAGGTGCATCAGGCCGATCGTGCGCAGGCAGGCGTTGCCGTTGCTGAGGGCGGCCAGCGGTACGCGCGCGGCCAGCCGTTCCAGCGCCGGCACGCTGTCGTCGTAATGCTCGACCTCGCAGCGGGCGGCGAAGTAGGCGTCGTAGGCCGCCTGCACCAGCGCGGTGTCCTCGCCGGCGTCGGCCAGCATCCGCTCGATCATCCAGCGGCGCTGCCCGGTCATGTCGTGGGCGAGGTGCGGGCGCTCCTCGTCGCACCGGGCGCGCAGCCGGCGCCGGGCGTCCGGCGGCCAGCGGGTGGCCGCGCGCGGGGCGTGCCGGCGCAGCCAGTCGTCCAGTGCATCCTCGGCACGGACGATCGCCGGCGCGATCGGCCACAGGGTGTCGTCGAGGTCGAGCGTGATGGCGCGTACGGGGAAATGCACCGGGCCATTCTACGCCCGCGCCCCGGGCCGGACCGCCCCGGCCCGGCGCTATTCCAGCAGCCGCGCCCAGCCTTCCATGCCCTCGATCCGGGCGAGGACGATCTTGACGCAGACCAGCAGCGGCACTGCCAGCAGCAGGCCGGTGATCCCCCACAGCCAGCCGAACAGCATCAGCGCGAGGATCAGCACCAGCGGCGACAGCCGCATCTGCCGGCCGAGCACGATCGGGGTGATGATCTGCCCCTCCAGCGTGTGCAGGCCGAGGTAGATGCCGGCCGGCAGCAGCGACTTCCACGGGTCGTCGAAGGCGACGAAGCCCATCAGCAGCATGATGACGATGCCGATCATCGGCCCGACGTACGGCGCGTAGTTCAGCACCGCCGCCATCGTGCCCCACAGCAGCGCCTCGGCCAGCGGCACCTCCAGCAGGTACAGGATGCCGGCCAGCGCCATGCCGACGGTGAAGTTGATCACGCTGATGGTCAGCACGTAGCGCGAGATCTCGCGCTCGATCGAGTTGAGGATGTCGACCGTCACCCGTTTCTGCTGGCGCGTCGGCAGCAGGGCGAGCGCGTTGCGCTGCAGGTTCTCGCCGAACACCATGAAGAAGAACGTCAGCAGCACCACCGCCAGCACCGCGGCGATCATCCGCGGAGTGGCGGTGAGGGTCTTGAACGGCTCGTTGGCCTCGGTGCGCACCACCTGCACCGGCTGGGCGTCGCCGGACTCGGTGGCGCGTGCGATGTCGGCGGCGGCCTCGTTGGCGGCCTGCACCGGCTTGGTCATCGCGCGCAGCCTGGGGGCGAACTCGCGAAGCTCGCGCGGGACCTGCCGGGCCCATTCGGCGGCCGGCTCGATCAGCTGGTTGGCCAGCAGTCCGGTGCCGGCAACGCCGCCCATCAGCACCAGCAGCGCGCCCAGCGCCCGCGGGATCAGCAGTCGCTGCAGCGCGCGGATGATCGGGTTGCCGATCAGCGCGAAGAACACCGCCAGCAGGATCGGCAGGATCACCGCCTGCGCCGCCCACAGGGTGTAGCCGACCGCGAGCACCGCCAGCACGATCAATGCGGTTGAAGCGCGCGGGCGTAGGGGCGACAGCGGTGGTTCGTCGTCCGGCAGGGACGGGGGCGGCGGGACGTCCGGGTCCGGGCGGTCGCCGGCCGGCTCGTCGGCGGTGGTGTTCACGGGTCGACCGCTTCGGCGTTGACCTGGCGCGCGGCCTCGGCTTCGCGCAACAGGCGCTCGTGGGCGAGCCGCTCGCGTGCCGCGGCGGTCCCGGCGACGCTGGCCGCGGCGCCCACCGTGGCACCCGGCGCGACCGCCTCGGCCACGCCTTCGGTCGCGTCGGCGGCGTGCTCGGCCTCCGACGCGGCCTGCTGCGCGCTGGTGCTGGCGAACACCGTGCCCAGCATCGACACGATCCGCACCACGCTGCCGCTGCGCGCGGCGGTGCGGAACGGCTCGGCGCGGCCGGCGAGGAAGCCGCTGACCAGCCCGGCCAGCACGATCCGGCCCGGCGTCCACATCGACTTCCAGGAGCTGCGCAGCTGGCGCAGGTCGGCGCCGACGCGGCGCTCGTGCGCCTCCATCGCGTTCTCGGCCTGGGTGACCTTGGCGATGAGTTTGTTGAAGCTCATGGCAACGGCTTCCCCCGGTGCATGCGTGCGTTGCGGCGTTGGTGGCGTGCGGCGGCGGGCCTCACGGCGGGGTGACGTCGATCCCCTGGTCGTCCTTCAGCGGCTTGCCGTTGGACGCTTCGGTCGGGTGCCCGCGGGTGGCCTCGCGGGTCGAGGCCGGCGAGTCGGGATCGGGGACGAAGTCGGCCAGTTCGCCGATGCCCAGCCGCGCCAGCTGGCGCCGGGTGGCCTGCAGCCGGGTGTGGTCGAAATAGCGCATCGCCTGCCAGCAGGCGACGCCGGCGACCACCAGGCTCAGCAGCGCCGGCAGCAGCAGCGCGACCAGCCACGACACCTGCGCCGCGCCGCGCAGATACACCACCAGCGCGGTCATCAGCAGCAGCCACGCCGATGCACCCGCGGCGATGGCGACGCCGCTGAGCGCCAGCGTGCGGCCCATCGCGCTGCGCGCCAGCGAGACGTCGGCCACCACCAGGGTGCGGAACGCCTTGGCGGTGTCGACCGAGGCGCCGAGGCTGGCGCGGCCGGTGGCGCCGATCTGCCGCAGTGCTTCGAGCAGGTCGTCGGACGGTGCTTCGGATGCGCCCGCACCCGTGCCGGCGCGGGGTCGGCCGGCGTCGGCGTCGGCGTCGTGCGGTGGCGCGTGCTCCCGGCCGGTGGGCATCGGGTCGCTCAGCGGTTGTTGCTGCTGCCGAGCTTGGAAATGATCCAGCCGGCGGCGAAGGCGGCGCCGAACGCGGCGATCGGGCGCTCGCGGATCAGTTCGGCGGCGCTGTCGATCAGGTCGCGGCCCTTCTCCATCAGTTCGTCGGCCTGCTCGCGCGCGGCGAGGCCGGCCTGTTCGGCGGCGGTGAGGCCGGCGATGGCACTGTCGGCCAGGTCGGACTTGACGTGGGCCTTGCCGAGACGGAGTTCGTCACCAGCGGCGCCGGCCGCGCCCTTGACCGCATCGCCGGCGTCGCGGGCGGCGCGCTTGAGGTGGTCGCCGGCCTCGCCGAGGCTGCCGCGCAGGGTGGCGCCGGGCTGGCCGTTGGAGGACGTGGTGGTGGTGGCGTCGGTCGGGCTCATCGGAATCTCCTCGCGGTGGGGGTGCGCCGTCACTGCATCGGCAGCACTCCCTGCCGATTGCCCCGGACGACGTTCAGGATCAACTGTGCGGGAGCCTGTGTGAAGCCCGCGCGGAAGCCGGCGAGGTCGTCGAACGCACCGGCGCTGGTGGCCACCACCACGTCGCCTTCGCGCAGACCGTTGCGGGCGGCGCGGCTGCCGCGCGCGACCGATTCCACCAGCACGCCGCGTGCGCCGGACTGGCGCAGGCGCTCGGGAAGCTCGGCGAAGGTGGCGCCGGTCAGGCGCTCGTCGAGCTGGGCGCCGGCGTGGCTGCGCGGCTGCTCGCGGACCTCGGTGGCGACCTGCAGCGCGTCGCCGTCGCGGCGGATGTCGAGCGTGACCCTGCTGCCGACCGGCTGCAGCCCCTCGAAGTTGTGCAGGTCGGCCGGGCTGTCGATCCGCTCGCCGTCGGCGGCGATGATCACATCGCCCGGGCGCAGGCCCGCGGCCGCGGCGGCCGAGCCGGCCAGCACCCGCGTTACCAGCGCACCGCGCTCGACTCCCAGCGCCAGCCCGTCGGCGATGCGCGGCGTCACCGCCTGGGTGTCCAGCCCCAACGTGCCGCGGCGGACCTCGCCGGTGGCAACCAGCTGGCTCATCACGTTGCGCGCCAGGTTGGCCGGGATCGCGAAGCCGAGGCCGATGTTGCCGGCCATCGACCCGCGCGGGTTGAAGCTGGCGGTGTTGATGCCGACCAGTTGGCCGTCGAGGTTGACCAGCGCGCCGCCGGAGTTGCCCGGGTTGATCGACGCGTCGGTCTGGATGAAGTTCTGGTAGCCCAGCCCGCGCAGGCCGCTGCGGCCGACCGCCGAGACGATGCCGCTGGTGACGGTCTGGCCGATCCCGAACGGGTTGCCGACCGCGACCACGAAGTCGCCGACCCGCAGCGCGCCCGAGTCGGCCAGCGGGATCTCGGACAGCCCGTCGGCGGGGATCTTCATCACCGCGACGTCGGTGTCGGGGTCGGAGCCGACGAACTCGGCCGACATCGTGCGGCCGTCGGCCAGCGTCACCGAGACCTCGTCGGCGCCCTCGATCACGTGGTGGTTGGTCAGCACCAGCCCGCGCTGCGCGTCGACGATCACGCCGGAACCGAGCGACTGCTCGATCCGCTCCTGCGGCACGTTCGGGAACATCCGCCGGAAGATCGGGTCGTTGGCGAACGGGTTGTTGATCCGCACCCGCTGCCTGGTGTGCACGCTGACCACCGCCGGGGTGACCCGCTCCAGCATCGGCGCCAGCGACGGCAACGGCTGGCCGGCGACGGCGGCCGGCAGCTGGGCGAGGGTGGGCGCAATCGCCGGCGACGGCGGCGTCGCCTGCGCCGGCTGCTGCAGCACGTGGTGCAGGGCGGTCGCGGTGAAGCCGCCGAACGCGGCGGCCAGGGCCAGCGCGGCGAGGATCCGGAGCGGGGTCGATCGGGTGGTCGGCATGCGGGGTCCGTGGACGAACGTGGGGCGGGCCGGCCGCTGGGCGGTCCCGGCGCCGGCCGAGTGTGGCCGACCCCCATTTAATCGCGGATGAAGTGGCGGCGTCGCGATGCCGCCTTTGAGGCATCCGCGGGCTGCAAGAACGCAGTTGGCGCGGCGATCCGGACACCGCCGCGCGGCTGTCGCCTACACGCTCGCCGACGCGTCCGATAGCGTTGACTTCGTCCGGACCCACGGGTAGCTTGGGCCACCTGCTCGCACACAACATGTTGTGGTCGGCGAAGCGGAAAAATCCCAAGCGTAGGGGTTTGTCTTGGGAGGCTGAACGCCCGGTGCCACGCATGATGCGGGCTTCCGGGGACGGACGGAGCAGGCCCTTGGCACCCCACGCCGGTAACCCGGAAACCAGACGATGACGTGATGCGCAGCGGTGCGTCGCGCGCGCCATCGTCGGCGTCACAACCAGAACGCAAACCAGCGCCGCGACCCCATGCGCGGCCATCACGAGGAGACAGGACGGGCATGAGTACGGTGCGCCTCGAGGCGGTGAAGATGGACACGTCGACCCAGGACATCCCGATGCAGCCGGCGTCCCAGGACATCTGGGACAAGAAGTACCGGCTCACGACCAAGAGCGGCGAGCCGGTCGACGGCGACATCGACGCGACCTACCGCCGCGTGGCCAAGGCCCTGGCCGAGGCCGAGCCGACCGCCGACAAGCAGCAGTACTGGCAGGAGCGCTTCACCTGGGCGCTGCGCAAGGGCGCGATCCCGGCCGGCCGCATCACCTCCAACGCCGGCGCGCTGGAGCACAAGCCGGCCACGTCGACGATCAACTGCACCGTGTCGGGCACCATCGAGGACTCGATGGACGGCATCCTCGAGAAGGTCCACGAGGCCGGCCTCACGCTCAAGGCCGGCTGCGGCATCGGCTACGAGTTCAGCACCCTGCGTCCGCGCGGCGCGTTCGTCGCCGGCGCCGGCGCGTACACCTCCGGCCCGATGTCCTTCATGGATATCTACGACAAGATGTGCTTCACCGTGTCCTCCGCCGGCGGCCGCCGCGGCGCGCAGATGGGCACCTTCGACGTGTCGCACCCGGACGTGAAGGACTTCATCCGGGCCAAGCGCGAGGATGGCCGCCTGCGCCAATTCAACCTGTCGCTGCTGATCACCGACGGCTTCATGGACGCGGTCGCCGACGATGCCGACTGGCCGCTGGTGTTCCCGGTCAACATCAAGGAAAAGGACGACGTCGACCTCGAGGACGCGTCGCAGGTCGTGTGGCGCGAGTGGCCGACCCACCGCAACTACATCGTCCGCGACGACGGCCTGGTCGCCTGCAGGATCTACGGCCACATCCGCGCCCGCCACCTGTGGGACATGATCATGGTCTCGACGTACGACTACGCCGAGCCGGGCTTCATCCTGATCGACCGCGTCAACGAGATGAACAACAACTGGTGGTGCGAGAACATCCGCGCGACCAACCCCTGCGGCGAGCAGCCCCTGCCGGCCTACGGCGCCTGCCTGCTCGGCTCGGTCAACCTGACCAAGTTCGTGCGCAACCCGTTCACCGACAAGGCCGAGTTCGACTGGGACGAGTACCGCGAGGTCGTGCGCGTGTTCACCCGCATGCTCGACAACGTGGTCGAGGTCAACGGTTTGCCGCTGGAGCAGCAGCGCAACGAGATCATGCGCAAGCGCCGCCACGGCATGGGCTTCCTCGGCCTGGGCAGCACCGTGACCATGCTGCGCATGAAGTACGGCAGCGAGGAATCCTGCGAGTTCACCGAGCGCATCGCCCGCGAGATGGCCGTCGCCGGCTGGGAGATGGGCCTGGAGCTGGCCAGGGAGAAGGGCCCGGCGCCGATCATGACCGAGACCTTCGAGGTCGATGCCGAGATGCTGCGCAAGCGCCCGGAGATGGTGAAGGACGGCTGGAAGATCGGAAAGAAGATCGAAGGCAAGGTGCTGCACGCCCGCTACTCGCGCTACATGCAGCGCGTGGCCGAGGTCGCCCCGGAGCTGGTCGCCGCACTGGCCGAAACCGGCGCCCGCTTCACCCACCACAGCTCGATCGCGCCGACCGGCACCATCTCGCTGAGCCTGGCCAACAACGCCTCCAACGGCATCGAGCCGAGCTTCGCCCACCACTACAGCCGCAACGTGATCCGCGAGGGCAAGAAGTCGAAGGAGAAGGTCGACGTCTTCTCGTTCGAGCTGTTGGCCTACCGCGCGCTGGTCAACCCGAAGGCGATGCCGTTCTCCGACGAGCCGGACGAGAAGCTGCCCGGGTACTTCATCGCCGCCGACGACGTGACCCCGAAGCAGCACGTGGACGTCCAGGCCGCCGCGCAGAAGTGGGTCGACAGCTCGATCTCCAAAACCGCGAACGTCCCGACCGACTACCCGTACGAGGACTTCAAGGACATCTACACCTACGCCCACTCGAAGGGGCTGAAGGGCTGCACCACCTTCCGCTTCAACCCGGCCGCCTTCCAGGGCGTGCTGGTCAAGGAGGCGGACCTCGAGAACACCACCTACCGCTTCGAGCTCGAGGACGGCCAGGTGGTGGAGGTCAAGGGCAACGAACAGATCGAATACGACGGCGAGATGCACAGCGCCGCCAACCTGTTCGACGCCCTCAAGGAGGGGTACTACGGCAAGTTCTGACGGGCCCGGCTTCACTGTTTCGTGCGCGCGCCGCAGGTATAGGATCGGCGTGGTAACACCAGGGTTTTACCGAGAGGTTTCACCGCGTTACCCGCAAGCCAATACAACGCCCGCGAGGAGGGCACATGAGCAACGGTAATGGAGTGACGGCCACGCTTTCGCAGGCCGCCGACAGCGTCAAGGAAACCGCCGGCACCATCGGCAGCACCATCGCGAGCACCGCCGGCGACGCCGTCGCCACGGTGCGTACCAGCGCCACCCGCGTCCGCAAGGCCGCGGGCAAGTCGGTCGGCAACGCCAAGAAGAAGCTGGCCCGCGTCAGCGCCAATGCCCGCCGCGAGGCCGGCAAGCTGGAAAGCAGCGGCGTCGGCAAGCGCGCCACGAAGAAGGCGGCCACGAAGAAGGTTGCGGGCAAGAAGGCCGCGACAAAGAAGGCCACGGCGAAGAAGGCCACCAAGGCTGCCAGCAGGAAGACGACCGCGAAGAAGGCGACAGCGAAGAAGACCTCCGCCCGCAAGACGGCCGCGAAGAAGGCTGCCGTCCGCAAGGCACCCGTGAAAAAGGTTGCAGCAAAGAAGACCGCGACCAAGAAGACCGCGTCGAAGAAAACCGCAACCAGGAAGGTCGCAACAAAGAAGAGCGCGACCAGGAAGACCGCCACGAAGAAGGCCGCGACCAGGGCCCCCGCGAAGAAGGCCAGCGCCCGCAAGGCACCGGCAAAGAAGGCGGCGCCCCGCAAGGCGCCGGCGAAAAAGGCCACCGCCGGCAAGACCGCGGCCCGCAAGCGCACCACCCGCAGCACGTAAGCCGCGTCCCGTCCCCTCCCCCGCGCGGGGGAGGGGTGGACGGGACGCTTTGACCGAACAGGCAACACCGCACCAGGAGCTGGCCGATGGCCGTCAAGATCGACAAGAAAATCAAGGGCTACAGCGTCGTCACCGCAGAGGACAAGGCCAAGGCCGCGCCGCCGGCCAAGGATGTCGCGGAGGCCCCGCAGCCCGGCGCCAAGGTCATCCAGATGCACGAGAAGATCGAGCGTCCGGAAACCCTCGTCGGCTCCACCTACAAGCTCAAGACGCCGCTGTTCGAGCACGCCCTGTACGTCACGATCAACGACATCGTCCTCAACGCCGGCAGCGAGCACGAGCACCGCCGCCCGTTCGAGATCTTCATCAACTCCAAGAACATGGACCACTTCCAGTGGATCGTGGCGCTGACCCGCATCATGTCCGCGGTGTTCCGCAAGGGCGGCGACGTGACTTTCCTGGTCGAGGAGATGAAGGCCGTGTTCGACCCGCGCGGTGGCTACTTCAAGGCCGGTGGCGTCTACATGCCGTCGCTGGTGGCCGAGCTGGGCAGCATCGTCGAGGACCACCTCAAGGCGATCGGGATGATCCACGACCCCGAGCTGAGCGACGCCCAGCGTGCCCTGATCGCCGAGAAGCGCGCCGCCTACAACGCGCTCGAGTCAAAAAAAAACTCTGACGAATCCGTAACCACCGCGCGCGACGAGCACAGCGGCGAGCTGTTCCCCGAGCCGCGCGTGAGCGCCCCGCGCCGCGACGAGGACGTCGCCGTGACCGGAGACGGCGGCACCGCCTTCCCGCCCAGTGCGACCATGTGCCACAAGTGCAGCACCAAGGCCGTGGTGATCATGGACGGCTGCGCGACGTGCCTGAACTGCGGATACAGCAAGTGCGGTTGATGCGCTGACATCGTCCGTGTTCACGACAAAGGGCCCCCGCGGGGCCCTTCGTCGTTACGGGCGGAGCAGCCGAGCTTCAGTCCGCGGGCGTGCGCCGGCCACCACGGGCCATCGACGCGAAAACGCCGTCGCCAAGCACCCATGCATGCCGCAGCGCTGCCGCCACATGCAGCAGGACCGTGGCGAACAGCAGGTAGGCGAGCCCGCCATGGGCGGCCCGCAGCACCGCGTACAGTGCCGGGTGGCGTGGTGCGATCGGCGGCAGCATGACGCCGTCGGCGAGCTGTACCGGGAAGCCGCCGGCTGACAGCATCGCCCAGCCGATCAGCGGCATCGCCAGCATCAGCCCGTACAGCAGCCAGTGCGATGCGGTCGCGGCGGCCCGTTGCCAGCGCGGCAGCGATGCCGGCAGCGCCGGAACCGGCCGGCGCAGGCGGTTGCGCAAACGCACCACCGCAAGCACCAGGATCGTGATTCCGAGGGGGCGATGCAGGTCGATCAGCCATGGCCGCGCGGATACCGACGCCATCATCGCCACGCCGATGAACAGCATCGCGACGATCATGGCGGCCATCAGCCAGTGCAGCCAGCGGGCGGTCGGGTTGAAGTGGCGGGGCGCGTTCATCGGGCCTGCTCCTTGCCGCCGAAGGAGGCGCCGGTGGCGACCTCGCGCAGTCGGCGATTGAACGAATGGGCGTATACGGCCGAGCGCGCGGCGAGGATCGGATCGTTCGACGCGTCGACGCCGGGTGGCAGGACCAGCGGGTCGAAGTTGACGTCGCGGCAGTCGCCGCTAGCCTGCGGACCCGCGTCCAGCAGCGTCAGCGTGCCTGCGAGCACCTGTTCGCGGGTGTCCGGCCATGGTCGCGTCGGGTCTTCGACCGCGTCGCCCGGCGCGGCGATCGTCACCACCATGTCCCAGCGCAACGGTCCGTGCGCGAGCCGCGCCAGCAGGTCGTCGGCGAGGAGGCCCGCATCGGCGCCGGCACGCGTCGCCGCGTCCATCGCCTGGAACGGCGTGTGTGGGCGCATCGACCAGCGCACGTGCCGGACCGTGCCAACGCCATCGATGAAGCGGAATGCGTTGACGCTGTTGTACCGGGTATTGGCCCAGCTGGTCGGCCACGGCGCCTGCTTCGCCCACTCCTTGAAGGCACGTGCGCGCGGATGGCCGGCGAGGAACGCCTCCATCGCGGCAGGGTCGGGTTTGCCGGTGGCGGGGTCCGGGCGTCCGGCCTGGACCTGCTGCAGGAACGCCTCGGGCGTGGCCACCGCGAAGAACGGGAAGCTGTTCATCGCCATGCGCCACTGCGGACCGCCCGAATCGCCGAGCTGCAGCGCCATGCTGCGCACCCGCGCGGTGTTGTCGGCGGCGTGCGGATTGCCGCCGCCGATCGAGAACCGTCCCAGCACCGGTACCCGGGTGCCGGTGAAGGCGGGTGCGGTCGATATCGCCCGGCCATCCGCCGTGCCCTGGAAGAAGCCGGTGACGCACACGCCCTTGGCGTGGTTCCGACGGTAGCCGGGATGCGGCTCGCCGTTGGCTTCCATCGCGTCGAGGATCCGCGGCGCAGTCAGGCGCTGGCCGAACCAGCCCGCGGTGGCGGCGAACACACCGGCGCTGGCGAGCACGATCGCGCCGATGCCCGCCAGCGCCGGGAGGTGGCGACGATCGGCCGATGGCGCGCGCCCATGCGGTTGCGGCGGAGTGGGCGAGGGCGGCGGCAAGCCGTCGGGTGTTGAAGAAGTCATGGTTCCGCTCGAATGGACAGGGCAACGGTGTGACGCCGCCGCGCGCGGTTTATTCCCGGCATGTGTGGCGGACCCGTTAAGCCGAACGCGGTACGGTGCGGGAATAAACGATGCCTACGGACGTCCCACCCGCATGAGCCGACGTGTCCCGTGCCCCTGCCATGGATGAAGCCGACGAAGCCCGCATCGGCGAGCTGATCCCGCGGCTGCGCCAGTTCGCCCGCTCGCTGGTCCACGACGGCGCGGCCGCCGACGACCTGGTGCAGGCCGCGCTGGAGCGCGCGCTGCGGGCGTGGTCGTCGCGGCGCCGGCCGGATGCCCTGCAGCCGTGGCTGTTCTCGATCCTCTACCGCCAGTTCATCGACGAGCGGCGACGTGCCGGCCGTTTGCGCCGCCTGCTTGAAATCGTCGGGATGATGGAGGAGTCGCATGCGCCGTCGGCCGAGCGGGTCAACGAGTCGCGCGCGGCGCTGGCGTCGTTCGGCCGGCTGCCCGAGGAACAGCGCGTGGTGATGCTGCTGGTCAGCGTCGAAGGTTTCAGCTACCGCGAGGTTGCCGACACCCTCGGCGTGCCGATCGGTACCGTGATGTCGCGGCTGTCCCGCGGCCGCGAGCGGCTGCGCCAGCTGTCAGAGGGCGACCCCGCCACGCCCGCACTGCGAGTGCTCAGATGAACCACCAGCCCCCCAACTCCGACGAGCTCCACGCCTTTGCCGACGGCCAGCTGGACGGCCGGCGCCACGACGAGGTCGCCGCCTGGCTGGCCACGCATCCCGCCGAGGCCGCGCGGGTGCGCGGCTGGAAGCGCGACGCCGGGGCCCTGCGCGCCACGCTGGGAACCGCCGCCACGCTGCCTCCCGCGCCGCAGCTGCAGCCCGCGGCGATCCGGCGGCGGTTGCGCGGCCAGCGCCGCCAGCGGCTGGCCCAGGCCGCGGTGCTGGTGCTGGCACTCGGCCTCGGCGGCTCCGGCGGTTGGCTGCTGCGCGACGCGCGTCCGGACGGGCCGCCGCCGATGGCCGATGCGGTGAGTGCCTACCGGATGATCGTCGGGCGCGAGGTCGAAATGGATTTCGCAAGCGACCGCGTCGGCGGCCTGCAGGCGTGGCTGGCGCGCCACTTCGGGGATGCCGGGCGGCTCCCCGACCTCGCAGCGCAGGGTTACGCGCTGCGCGGCGCCCGCATGCTGTCCACGCCCGAAGGCCCGGCGGCGATGCTGCTCTACGAGGATGCCGGTGGTGCCACTGTCGGCGTCTACCTGCGGCCGCGCACCGCGCGGATGCGCGACGGCGCACGACGCGACGGCGAACTGGTGGCGCGCTACTGGGCCGAAGGCGACACCGCGGTGGCGGTGGTCGGCACGCACCTGGACCAGCGCGCCCGCAAGGTCGCGCCACTGCTGCGAGGGGAGATCTAGGCCGCGCGGCATCGTGGGGATCGCCGGCCAACCCTGTCTGATCGGTGCCGGCCGGCGCGAAGGCACGCTGCACCGCGCGATAGTCCATCCGCAGGGACGGCTATCCCGCTGGACGGCCTTCAGCGGACGGAGGGCGCGGACTACGCTGGGCGTTCCCCACCCGCAGAGCGCGCCATGACCTCCCACATCTCGATGTACTCCGCTTCCGTCCCGGCTTTCGTCCGCGCGCTCAAGGCGCTGGCACACGTGCTTCGCCTGGGCGAGGCGCACGCGCGCGAGCAGGGCATCGCCCCCGACACCCTGCTGCAGGCGCGGCTGATCGACACCATGTACCCGCTGGCGCGGCAGGTGCAGATCGCCACCGACATGGCGCGCAACGGTGCCTCGCGCCTGGCGGGCCGCGACGTGGTGTCGGTCGCTGACGACGAAACCACACTGGCGGAGTTGCATGCGCGCATCGCCCGTACCATCGCGCACCTGGAGGCGTTCGCCCCCGGCCAGATCGACGGTTCGGAACCACGCGGGATCACCATCAAGGTGGGCGGCGAGGAGAAGCGGTTCGACGGCCACGGTTACCTGCTCGGCTTCGTGCTGCCGAACCTGTATTTCCACGTGACCACGACGTACGCGATCCTGCGCCAGCGCGGCGTGCCGCTGACCAAGCCCGACTTTTTCGGCGTGCCGCGAGGCGACTGACAGAGATGGTTCGTTGACGGAGAAAAACGACCGGCGCCCGCAGTGGCGCCGGTCTTTGGTGACGCCTGGCGAGGTTCAGCCCGCGGCGGCGACGTTGCCGGGGCCGGCGCCGGCAACCGGCCGCCGCCGGAACCGGTACACCAGCGCACCGATCGCCAGCGCGATCGCACCGGCCACCAGGTTCTCGACCTTGGCACTGGCCAGCAGCCCCAGCGACAGCAGCAACGCGAGCACCGGGATCAGCGGCCCACCCGGCAGCCGCATCGCATCCGGCGCATTGCCGTGGCGGCGCTGCAGCACCAGCACCGACACCGCGGTGCCGATGTACGTGAACAGCCGCGCGACCACCGACAGCAGCGCCAACTGCACGAACGAGCCGGTCAGCGCCAGCGCCAGCGACAGCACGCCGAGGGTGATGATCGCGACCGCCGGGGTGCGGAAGTGCGGGTGCACCGACGCCAGCGCGCGCGGCCCGTAGCCGTCCAGCGCCAGCGCGTGCAGGTAGCGCGGCCCGAGCATGATCGTGTTGCTGTTGGTGCCGAGGATCGACACCGTCGCGCCGACCGTCAGCAGCAGTGCCAGCCAGCCGCCACCGAACTGCGCCGCGGCGTCGGCCAGCGGCGTCTGCGACTGGGCCAGCCCGGGCAGCGTGCCCAGCGCCACCCATTGCACCGCGAAGTACACCAGCGTCACCGTGGCGATCATCGCCAGCAGCGCGAACGGCACGTCGCGCCGCGGGTTGCGGTACTCGCCCGCGGCGGCCGGCAGGTTCTCGAAGCCGGCGTACGCGAACAGCAGCAGCAATGCCGCCTCGCCGAGGTCGCGCACCGGGATCGGCCCTTCCACTGGCGAGACGATCGACATGTCGACGTACATCGCGCCGATGCCGACGAACATCAGCAGCGGCAGCAGCTTGGCGATCGCCAGCAGCACGCCGGTGCGGGCGGCGGCGCGCACGCCGATGACGTTGACGATGACCAGGAAGGCCAGCGAGCCGACCACGATCGCGATGCGCACCGCACCGTCGGCGGCGCCGGGCCAGAAATGCGTGACCGCTTCGGCCAGGCCGTTGCTGAGCGCGGCGGCGCTGGCGATGCGGGTCAGGAACAGCATCCAGCCGACCTCGAAGCCGACGAACGGGCCGAACGCCTCGCGCGCGTAGAGATAGCCGCCGCCCGGCTGGTCGAAGTAGCTCGACGCCTGCGCGTAGCACAGCACCAGCAGCGCGACCGCGGCGCCGGCCAGCAGCACCGCCCACAGGCTGGCGGGGCCGAGCAGCAGCGCGGCGGCGGCCGGCAGCAGGTAGATGCCGCTGCCGATGACGTCGTTGATCGCCAGGCCGAACAGCTGCCAGCGGCTGACCGCGCGGACCATCGTCGGGTCGCCCGGCGGCGTCGGCGTGGGGGTCGGGACGGCACCGTCGGCGCCGGACGTGTTCGATACGTTCAAGGACATCCCCTGCAGTGGCTGCCGGGGCAGATTGCATGATCGCGTGGCCAGCGTCCATGCCGCCCGCGGCGACGAAAAAGGGCCGCCCGAGTGGGCGGCCCGTGGTACTCGTGGTGGCGTGGCCGGTCGCCGATGCGTGGCCGCTCGGGCTCAGAAGCCGAAGCGCAGCTGCAGCTGGGCCAGGTCGATCTCGCTGTCGTCGATCTCGAACCGGCTGTACTCGCCGCGCAGCGACAGCGCATCGGTGAACGCGTACTCCAGGCCGACGCCGTAGGTCGGGTCGTTGCCGTCGTCGGACACGCCGGCGATGGAGGTGTCGACGCTCCAGTCGCTGTAGCCGGCCTTGGCATAGCCGGAGAAGCGGTCGGTGAACGGCACGCTGCCCACCGCGACCAGGTACGCCGCGTCGGCCTCGAGCTCCGGACCGGCCGAACCCAGCGGCTCGGTCTTGCCGAAGTCGGCGTAACCGGCCTCGAGCCCGAAGTAGCGGTTGAACTGGTAGCCGGCGAACGCCGAGAACGCGGTGTCCTCGTCGTCGAGCGCGCCGTCGTCGATCATCGCCTGGCCGGCGCCCGCGCCGATGTAGAAGCCCGGCTCGGCGGCCTGCGCACCGAACGCGGCGGCGCCGAGGGCGACGGCGAGGAGGCTGCTGGAAAGGAGGTTGCGCTTGCTCATGTTGGAACTCCTGCTGCGGACGGCCACGACGGGGGAGGGAGTGGCGGCCGTCCGGCGACCGGCCCCGACGGAATGCCTGGGCTGCGATCGCTGTGGACAGGAAGATGGGTCCGCACCACGAGAGCCAAAGACCGGCAAACGCGGATGCACTGTCCCGGTACTGGAACACTCGGGCGCCCCGCGCCGTGCACCGCACGCGCGCCACTACGGCCGGCTGCGCTACGGTGTCCGCAGCCCGACGGAGCATCGACATGACACGACTTCGCCTGCTCGCCACCGCGCTCGCCTGCATGGCCATTGCCGGATGCGCCACCGACCGGTTGCCGCGCAACCCGATCGCGCAGTGGCACGGCTCGCCCAACCACGAACCGCGCCGCGCGCGGATCATCGTGCTGCACCACACCGCGATGGACACCGCCGAGGGCGCCCTGCGCGTGCTGCAGACGCGCAACGCCGGCGGACCGGTGAGCTCGCACTACCTGATCGGCGACGACGGCCGGCGCTACCAGCTGGTGTCCGAGCAGGCCCGCGCGTGGCATGCCGGCGGCAGCCGCTGGGCCGGCATCAGCGACCTCAACTCGACGTCGATCGGGATCGAGCTGGACAACAACGGCCGCGAGCCTTTCAGCGAGGCGCAGATCGACTCGCTGCTGGTGCTGCTGGACGACATCGTCGAGCGCAACGGCATCCAGCCGCACCTCGTCGTCGCGCACGGCGACATCGCGCCGACCAAGAAGGACGACCCGAGCGCGCTGTTCCCGTGGCAGCGCCTGGCCGGGGCCGGCTTCGGCCTGTGGCCGCGCGACGTGCGCGCCGCGCCGCCGCCGGGCTTCGATGCGTGGGCGGCGCTGCGACTGGTCGGCTACGACCTGCGCGATCCCGCCGCCGCGCTCGCCGCGTTCCATCGCCACTACCGCGCCAGCGAAGCGCGCGACTGGCTGCCCGGCGACGACGCGATCCTGTACGACCTGCAGCTGCAGCTGATGGAACTGCCGGCCACGGCGCCGGAGCCGGGCGCAGCGATGCCCTGAGCGCCGTGCCCTCCGCGCACGGACATGCCGCGCGGCAGCACGTGCGGAGCGTCCGTTCGCGCCTGAACGGGCGGATTCGATAAGCGCCCGCGAGGCCGGCGTGACAGCGCCGTTAGCCGGCGCAAAGGTCATCACCGATACAGCCGTGGGCTCCAATCCTGCGCTCGCCACGCAACCGGCGTGGGCAACACGACCGCACAGGAGAACCGCATGAACACCCGTACCCGCACCGTGCTGGCGGTGGCCCTCGGCACCGTCCTGATCGCGCCGCTGGCCGCTGCGCAGAGCGACACCGCGCAGTCGAGGGCGAACGCCCGCGCCGGCCTCCAGCAGGCGGTGGAGCCGCAGCAGGCGCTGCCACCGCAGGTCAATCCCGCCGAAGTGGTCGAGCAGTCGGTGGATCCGCGCGTGCCGACCGGCGACATCGCCGACGACGCGATCAACGCCGCGCCGCCCCCGCCGCCGCTGCAGTCGCGCGGCGCCACCCAGGCCGCCGGCCACGCCGACGTGGTCCAGCGTGATGTCTGGAGCCGGCTCGACGTCGACGGCGACGGCCGCATCAGCGTCGAGGAGGGGGCGGTCGATGCCGACTTCGACACCGGTTTCGAGGCGATGGATGCCGACGGCGACGGCTTCGTCACCGACGCCGAGTTCCGCGCCAACGCGCGGCTCGATGACGATGCCGATGACATGGACGACGCCGATGATGACCGCGATGTCGACCGCGACGACCACACCGACCCGGTCGAACCCGACCCGATGGACGACCGCGACGGCATGGACGACGACGGCACCGGCATGGATGACGCTGACGGCGAGTGACGCCGCGTCGGCGCAGGCCATCGCCGCATGAGCGAAGAAGGGCGTCCACCGGGCGCCCTTCGTTTGCTACCCGCCCGACGCACCTCGGGCGCGAAGCTTGGTGTGTCCCGCGCCTTTGCGCGGTTACGGACCGGCCACGTCCGCCACAGGCCGCAGCCGCAGCAACCGCCCGTCTTCGCCATCCTCCAGCAGCCACAACGCACCGTCGGGTCCTTGCTCGACCTCGCGGATGCGGTCCTCCATCGCGAACCGCTCGGCCTCGCGCGCGCCGTCGCCGTCGAACTCGACCCGCACCAGCGCGTGCCCCGACAGCGCGCCGATGAAGGCATCGCCCTGCCACTGCGGGAACGCCGCGCCGTCGTAGAAGACCAGCCCGGCCGGCGAGATCACCGGGTTCCAGGTGACCTCCGGCGCGTTGAACTGCGGGCGGGTGTCGTGGTCGGGGATCGGGCGGCCGTCGTAGTGGTCACCGTTGGAGACGATCGGGTAACCGTAGTTTTCGCCGCGTTCGATCAGGTTCAGCTCGTCGCCGCCGGCCGGCCCCATCTCGTGCTCCCACAGCCGGCCCTGCGCGTCGAACGCGAGGCCAAGCGGGTTGCGGTGGCCGAGCGACCACACCTGCGCGGCGATGCCACCCTGTGAAGCGAACGGATTGTCGGCCGGCACGCCGCCATCGTCGTCGAGGCGGATCACCTTGCCGAGGTTGGCCTGCATGTCCTGCGCGGGGTCGAACTTCTGCCGCTCGCCAGAACTGATCCACAGCTTGCCGTCCGGCCCGAACGCGATGCGGTGGCCGTAATGGCCGCGCCCGGCGACCTTCGGCACCTGCCGCCAGACCACCTCCAGCCCGTCCAGCCGCCCGCCGCCGTCTTCGTCCAGCTGCAAGCGCGCACGCGCGACCGCGGCGCCGCGGGTGTCGCCTTCACCGGCCTCGGCATAACTGATGTAGACCAGCGCGTTGTCGGCGAAGTCGGGGTGCAGCACGACATCGCCCAGGCCGCCCTGGCCGCCGTAGTCGACCGCGGGCACGCCGTCGACGCGGCCGATCGTGCCGTCGGCGTGCAGCAGGCGCAGTGCGCCGCGCTTCTCGGTGACCAGCAGCCGTCGCCCGTCGCCGGGCAGGAAGGTCATCGCCCATGGCTCGTCGAAGGTGGCCACCTGCTCGATCGTGAAAGGGCGGCCGTCGGCGGCGACAGCGTGCTGCGAATCAGGCGCCTGTGTGGCCGGCGGAGTGTCGGCCGGCGTGGCCGCGTCACCCTGGCCGGCGCCGCAGCCGCACAGCAGCGCGACCAGCAGCGCGGGAACCAGCGGACGACGGGTCGACGCCGCCGCGGCCGGGCGGCGTGGGGCGGTACGGGGCGAAGCGGGCATGGCGCACCTCAGGACAGGGCCTTGGACGCCTCGAACGGTAGCGGGCGCGCGCCGGCGCTGACAATCCGCGGCTCCACCGCCGCCAGCAGCTCCTTGCTGCCGTCGATGACCACCAGGATGTTGCCGGCCTCGATCTCGTCGTGGAACTTGCGCCGGATCGGGTCGGGCAGCGACGAGCCCATCAGCGCCGACGCCCACGAACCCACCGCGGCCCCGGCCACCGCCGCCGCGGCGGCGCCGGCGAGGGTGATCCCCAGCGGCGGGATCGCGATCGCCACCAGCCCGGCCAGCAGCCCGGCACCGGCGCCGTAGCCGGCCCCGCGCACGGCGGCCGGCAGCATGTCGGTGTCGGCCTCCTTGCGCTCGTCGGGGATGCCATCCATCTCCACGTCCGACCGGGCCACCAGCAGGATGTCGTCGTTGTCGACGCCGCCGTCGCGGGCGGCGCGGATGGCGGCCTCGGCGGTGGGCAGGTCGGGGGTGATGAATACGTGTCGCAGCTTCATGGCGGGTTCCCGTGTCGGTCCGTGGGCGCGGCCGGGGACGGGCCGCGTGCGGCAGTGCGTCGGCTGCAGTCTGCGCCGCCGCGGTGACCCGGACGTGATGACCCGGCGCGCGGGACGCACACATGCGCACGGTGACGGCGCGCTGGCGCGGGTGGGTCATACTGCCCCGATGGATTCGATCGCGATGGTCGGCTTCGATGCCGACGACACCCTCTGGCGCAGCCAGGACTTCTTCGACGCCGCCCAGCACGAGTTCGAGGGCATCATCGGCGCCTACATCGACCTCGCCGACGCCCGCGCGCACGAGCGCCTGTACGAGGTCGAGGCCGGCAACATCGCGGTGTTCGGCTACGGCGTGAAGGGCATGGTGCTGTCGATGATCGAGGCGGCGGTCGAGCTGACCGACGCCCGCATCAGCGCCCGCGACCTGCATCGCATCGTCGGCCTCGGCAAGGACCTGCTGCGGCACCCGGTGGAACTGCTGCCGGGCGTGCGCGAGGCGGTCGAGGCGGTCGCCGCCGACTTCGAGGTCGTGCTGATCACCAAGGGCGACCTGTTCCACCAGGAAGCCAAGGTCCGCGACTGCGGGCTGGCCGGGCTGTTCCGGCGCATCGAGATCGTCAGCGAGAAGGATCCGCCGACCTACGCGCGGCTGTTGGAGGAGTTCGGCCTGCCGGCATCGCGGTTCGTGATGGTCGGCAATTCGCTGCGTTCGGACATCGCCCCGGTGCTGGCGCTGGGCGGCTGGGGCATCCACGTGCCGTACCACACCACCTGGACGCACGAGACCGCCGACCTCGCCGCCGATACCCCGCGGCTGCGAACGGTGGCGGGCGCGGCCGAGGTGCCCGCGGCGGTGGCGGCACTGGCCCGCGAGGCAACTGGCGGCGGCACCCGCAACGGTTCCTGAGCGTGACGGCCGCGTCGGCGCGATATTAAAAAACGGTTCACGCGCGGCCCGGCATGGTCGAACCGTGCCCGTCACCACGGGCGTCCCAGGAGCCGACCATGGCCATTGCCGCACACGCCCGACCCACCCCTCGCCCCGCTTCCCGCTGGCTGGCCCCGCTGGTGCTCGCCGCCGGCTTCAGCGTGCTGGCGGCGATGCCCGCGCCCGCCCAGGCGCAGAGCAGCCAGGACATCGCCCGCGTCATCGTCGATGTCGCCGATGTCATCTTCCGCAGCGGCCAGCCGTACTACCGCCACGGCAACTACGGCTACAACGACCGCCTGATCGTGGTGCGCGACCGCTACGGCCGCCCGACTTACTACCGCCAGGTCAACCGCGGCTACCGGTCCGGCCCGCCGTACGGCGTCGCCCACGGCTACTACCGCAACGGCCCGGGCAACACCCACGTGAAGTGCAACCGCAACGGCAAGTGCAAGGTCAGGGGCCACTACTACGACGCCCGCTACGACCGCGACCGCTGGGACCGGCGCGACTACCGTGACCGTTGGGACCGCTACGACCGCGACGACCGCTACGATCGTCGTGACCGGTACGACCGTCGCGACCGCTGGGACGACTGAGTCCACCATACCGGCCCACGTGCATCATCGGCGACCTCGACAACGGCACCGCACCGCACCGCGCGGTGCCGTTGTCGCATGGCGAGCCGGGTTTGCGCGGCGCCGCACGGCCCGCCGCCGGGATCGGTTAGCCTCGCGTCCGACCGCTCCACCTCCACGACGCCTCCAACCCGGGAACCCACCATGCACCTGCGCCACGTCCTGATTGCCCTCGTCGCCGGCGGCCTGCTGGCCGCCACCGCCACCCCCGCGGCCGCCGCCGGCCCGATCGACTGCAAGCTGCGCTTCGACCTTTCGGGCTGGTCGGTGTTCTACAAGACCGGCAGCGGCAGCGGCACGGTGACCTGCGACAACGGCCAGAGCATGGCGGTGCAGATCCGCACCAAGGGCGGCGGCCTGACCTTCGGCAAGACCGAGATCAAGGACGGCCGCGGCGAGTTCTCCGGCATCGACAGCATCGACGACGTGCTAGGCACCTACGCCACCGCCGAGGCGCACGCCAGCGCCGGCAAGTCCGGCAAGGCCCAGGTGATGACCAAGGGCGACGTGTCGCTGGCGCTTGCGGGCAAGGGCGAGGGCTGGAGCCTCGGCGTCGCCTTCGGCAAGTTCGTGATCTCGCGCTGAACCCGTCGCCGGCCAAACGGGGCGATTTCAGAGCGCGTTCACTGCCCGGCGCCGAGCATCGGAACCCTGCAGTCACAGGAGTGCCCGTCATGACCTCTGCCACCCGCATGTTCCGCACGCTCGGCCTGACCGCCGCCATCGCCGTCGCCGGCCTCGGCACCGCCTCGGCCCAGACCATCAACTGGGACCCGCGCACCGGCGATGTGTGGGTCGACACCTGGCTGGGCGACATCAACCGCTACGGCAGCCGCTACCAGCAGCCGTTCGTCGACGAGATGGTGCGCTACTACGGCGCGCCGCGCGACCTCGTCACCGGTCTGCTGCTGGAGCGCGACTGGGCGCCGGGCGACGTTTACTACGCCTGCGCCATCGCCCAGGTCATCGGCCGGCCGTGCCGCTACGTCGCCGACGAATGGGAGCGCAGCGGCCGCGGCGAAGGCTGGGGCGCGATGGCGCAGCGGCTGGGCATCAAGCCCGGCTCGGACGAGTTCCACCGGCTGAAGCGCGGCTTCGTGTCCAGCTATGACCGCTGGGGCCGCCCGATCCGGATCGACGACGACCTGTTCGACGATTACCCCGAGCGCGCCCGGCTGATCCGCGAGGGCCGCGACGACCGTGACTGGCGCCGCAGCGACGACAACGAGCGCGGAAACCGCAATGACAACCGCGGCCGTGCGGACCAGGCCGATCGCGGCAACGACAACGGCCGCGGCAACGACGACGCGCCGGGCAACAGCGGCAACCGCGGCAAGGGCCAGTCCGCCCGCGGCAACGGCAACTCAGGCAAAGGCAACGCGGGAAAGGGCGGCCAGGGAAAGGGCAATGACAAGGGCAACAACGGCAACGGCCGTGGCGGCTGACCGCTTGTCCTAGCCGCGCCTGAACCTGCCGGCCCGCGCCGCCTCCGCGCCGCGGGCCGGTTGCGTGCAGCGGGTCCGTACAATTGGCGGGATGCCCGCGACACCCGCCATCCCCATTGACCAGCTGCGCCTGTCCGTCGCCCCGATGATGGACTGGACCGACACCCACTGCCGCGTGTTCCACCGGCTGCTGGCGCCGCACGCGCGGCTGTACACCGAGATGGTCCACGCCAACGCGGTGATCCACGGTGACCGCGGGCGCCTGCTGGCGCTCGACCCGGTCGAGCATCCGGTGGCCCTGCAGCTCGGTGGCAGCGAGCCGGAACTGCTCGCGCAGGCCGCGCGGATCGGTGCGGACGCCGGCTTCGACGAGATCAACCTCAACTGCGGCTGCCCGTCCGACCGGGTCCAGGCCGGGCGCTTCGGCGCCTGCCTGATGCGCGAGCCGGCGCTGGTGGCGGCGTCGGTGGCGGCGATGGTCGAGGCCTGCGACGTTCCGGTCACCGTCAAGTGCCGGCTCGGCGTCGACGACGACCACGACTACGGCCGCTTCCGCGCCTTCATCGACGAAGTCGCCGACGCGGGGTGCCGGATGTTCGTGGTCCACGCCCGCAACGCCTGGCTGCAGGGGCTGAGTCCGAAGGAGAACCGCGAGGTGCCGCCGCTGCGCTACGACTGGGCGTACCGGCTGCGGCGCGAGCGGCCCGACCTGCAGGTCATCGTCAATGGCGGCATCGCGACCGGGGAGGAAGCGACCGCGCACCTGGACCACGTCGAGGGCGCGATGCTCGGCCGCGCCGCGTACCACACGCCGTACCTGCTGCACCGGCTCGACGCCGCGTGGTTCGGTGGCCGGCTGCAAAGCCGCGCCGAGCTGTTGCGCGCGCTGCGGCCCTACGTCGAGGCGCAGCTGGAGCGTGGTGTCTACCTCAAGCACATCACCCGCCACCTGCTCGGCCTGTTCGCCGGCGAGCGTGGCGGCCGGGCGTTCCGCCAGGTGCTCAGCGAGGGCGCGCACAAACCGGGCGCCGACTGGTCGCTGGTCGGGCGCGCGCTGGAGGTCACCGAATCGTTCGCCAGCCACGCCACGCCGCCCGCCCCGACCACGATGGAGTCCAAATGATCACCCGCGACATCGACCGCTTCCTTGCCGCGGCGCGCAGCACGCCGGCTGACTTCGGCCCCGCCACCGCGCGCGCGGCGTTCCTGGTCGCGCCCGACGGCTTCCGCCTCGCCGGCCAGTCGGCCGCCGACAACCACTACATGGCCGATGCCTCCGCGTTCGACGCGGCCCGCGCCTCGGCGCAGCACCGCGACCTGCATCGCGCGATCGCACAGGTGCTGCCGGCGGTGTGCTTCGCCGGCGACCCGGAGACGCCCGACGCGCTGTTCCCCAACAACGTGTTCGCGACCGCCGCCGGCCGCTACGTGGTCGGCCGCATGCGCCACCCGGTGCGCCAGCGCGAGGCCGCCCGCGCCGACATCCGCGGCTTCTTCCGTGAGCTGCTCGGCTATGCCGAAGCGGACCTGTCGACCCAGCCGCATCCCTGCGAACTGACCGGTGCACTGGTCATCGACCGCGCCCGCGGACTCGGCTTCGCCGGCCTGTCGGAGCGCTGCGACGAGGAAGGTGCGCGGCTCATGCACGACGCGCTCGGCCTGCGGGCGACGCTGGTGTTCGACCTGGCCGAAGGCGAGTACCACACCAACGTGGTGCTGGCGGTGCTCGCCGGTCGCGCGGTGCTGGCCTGCCCGGGCGGCTTCGCCGACCCGGCGGTGGTCGACGCGATCGCCGCGCTGTACGCGCCGCACGCGATCCTGCTGTCGCCGGCCGAGCACGCCGGGTTTGCCGGCAATGCGATCGCGTTGTCGGACGACACCGTGTGGATGAGTGGGGGCGCCGCGCGGGTCCTCTCCCAAGCCACCCGCGGCGCACTGGCCGCGGCCGGCTTCAAGCTGCGCAGCGTCGAGCTGGATGCGATCGAAGCCGGCGGTGGTTCGCTGCGCTGCTGCGTCGGCGAGGTCTACTAGCGGCGCCGCGCAGCAGGTAACGTGGCCGGGGCTGAACGCCGACCACGGTGTGAAGAAAAAGTTCAGATCGGATTCACCGCCCGATTCCAAGAATGACCGTCATTCCCCACGGCCTGTCCCGCGTCCCCGCGCGGCTTCCGGAGTGCCCATGCCGATCCGCACCGCCATCGTCGTCGTCCTGATGCTGCTGACCGCGGCCACGGCGGGCGATGCGCTGGCGCAGCGCACCCGCGACAGCTCCCGCGAGTCCAACCGCGAGCTGGCCAACCGCCGCGCGGACCGTGGCGTCGACCGCTCCCACCAGGGCCACGGCCACCAGCGCGACGCCGACCACACCGCGCTGTCGGCCGCCGTGCGCCGGGTCGAGCGCCGCACCGGCGGCCAGGTGCTCAGCGCCGAGCGCGTGCCCTACGACGGCCGCGACATCAACCGCATCAAGGTGGTCGACTCCAGCGGCCGGGTCAGGGTATATGTCGACGACCCGCGCGGACGCCCCGCGCCACGGCCGTCCCGTACACGCGGCGACGACAACTGAACGTCCACGATCGACTCAACGGCCCCTGTTCAGGGGCGCTGACGATCCGTACAAGGAGTACCCATGCGCATCCTGCTGGTTGAAGACGAAGCCCCGTTGCGCGAGACCCTGGCCGCCCGCCTGAAGCGCGAGGGTTTCGCCGTCGATGCCGCGCAGGACGGCGAGGAAGGCCTGTACATGGGCCGCGAGGTGCCGTTCGACCTGGGCATCATCGACCTCGGACTGCCGAAGATGTCCGGCATGGAGCTGGTCAAGGCGCTGCGCGAGGAGGGCAAGAAGTTCCCGGTGCTGATCCTCACCGCGCGCTCGAGCTGGCAGGACAAGGTCGAGGGCCTCAAGCAGGGCGCCGACGACTACCTGGTCAAGCCGTTCCACGTCGAGGAACTGCTGGCCCGGCTCAATGCACTGGTGCGCCGCGCGGCCGGCTGGAGCAAGCCGACGCTGGAGTGCGGGCCGGTCACGCTCGACCTCGCCGCGCAGACGGTCAGCGTCAACGGCAGCAACGTCGACCTGACCAGCTACGAATACAAGGTGCTCGAGTACCTGATGATGCATGCCGGCGAGCTGGTCTCGAAGGCCGACCTGACCGAGCACATCTATCAGCAGGACTTCGATCGCGACTCCAACGTGCTGGAGGTCTTCATCGGCCGCCTGCGCAAGAAGCTCGACCCCGACGGTACGCTCAAGCCGATCGAGACCGTGCGCGGCCGCGGCTACCGCTTCGCCATCCCGCGCAGCGGCGAGTAAGCGCGCGCGTGCTTCGCGGGCGCTCGCGCCGGCGCCGGCGCCCTTGTTGTAACGTGCCGCGCATGCCGTCCACCGCCGCCCGCGCATTCCCCTCAGCCACGGCCGCCCCGGGCGGTCCCGCGCCATGAGCTGGGGCCGCCCGCGTTCGCTGCAGGCGCGCCAGCTGATGGGCGCCAGCATCGGCCTGGTCGCGTTCCTCGCGCTGGCGGGCTACGCGCTCGACCGGGCCTTCCTCGACACCGCCGAGAGCAACCTGCGCCAGCGCCTGCGCAGCTACGCGCTGGCCTACGCCGACAGCGAGTTCGCCCGCGACGGCACCTTCATCCCGCCGTACACCTCGCCCGATCCGCGCTTCGACCGGCCCGGCAGCGGGTTGTACGCGGAGGTCGTGCTGGCCGAGGGCCACCACTGGGATTCGGCCTCCTCGGTCGGCCCGGTGTTGCCGCACGCCGACATGCTCGAAGCGCGCGAGGAGGTGTTCGAACGCCAGTTGCCGATCACCGAGATCAACGGCGAGCCCGGCGAGGTCTACCGCTACGGCCGCGGCCTGATCTACGCCAGCGGCGACGACCCGGAGGCGGAGGTTCCGTACAGCGTCTACATCCTCGAGGACACCACCGCGTTGAGCCGCCAGGTCGAGGTGTTCCGCGCCGCGCTGTGGCGTTACCTCGGCGGTGCCGGCCTGATCCTGCTGCTGCTGCAGGCGGTGATCCTGCGCTGGAGCCTGCTGCCGCTGCGGCGCGTGATCACCGAGCTCAAGCGGGTGCAGCGCGGCTCCACCTCGCGCATGAGCGAGCACCATCCACGCGAGCTGGAACCGCTGGCCGAGAGCATCAACGCCTTCATCGAGAGCGAACGGCAGAACCTCGACCAGCAGCGCAACACCCTGGCCGACCTCGCCCACAGCCTGAAGACGCCGCTGGCGGTGCTGCGCGCGCGGCTCGACGACAACGCGCCGGAAGCCGAGCTGCGCGAGGACGTCGACGCCCAGCTGCGGCGCATGAACGACCTGGTGTCGTACCAGCTGGCGCGCGCCGCGTCGGGCGGGCACACCCTGTTCGCCGCGCCGGTCGACATCGAGCCCCACGCCGAGCAACTGGTGCGCAGCCTGGAGAAGGTCTACGCAGCCAAGGGCGTGCTGTGCGAGTTCGATATCGCCGAGGGCGTGCAGTTCCTCGGCGAGCCGGGCGATCTGCAGGAGCTGCTCGGCAACCTGCTGGAGAACGCCTTCAAGTGGGCGAAGTCGCGCGTGCTGCTGACCGTGCAGCCCGGCGAGACCGCGCCCAACCGGCGTCCGGGCCTGATGATCGCGGTCGACGACGACGGCCCCGGCATCCCGCCGGAGAAGGTCGCGCTGGTGCTGCAGCGCGGCGTGCGCGGCGACGAGCGCGTGCAGGGCCACGGCATCGGCCTGTCGATCGTGCAGGACCTGATCCACGCGTACCGGGGCACGCTGGACGTCCGCACGTCGGACGAGCTGGGCGGCGCCCGGTTCGAGGTGAAGCTGCCGCCGCGGCTGTAGGGCTAGGCGAACGGCGGCGGGCCGTACAGCCGCTGCAGGTGGGCGGCCACCTCCGGCATCGCCGCGCGCAGCGTCGCCGGGTCGCTGAAGTGGTACTCCGTGGCCACCGCGAAGAACTCCTCCGGCGCCTCCGCCGCGTAACCGTCGATCGTGGTGTCCGCGCCGGCGTCGACCCGCGCGGCGAATGCATCGAACGCGCGCTGGAAGTCGCGCGCCCATTCGCGCTGCCACGGGCGTGGCAATGGCGGGGTGCCGTCGAGCACGCCGTCGAGGCTGTCGAGCTTGTGGGCGATCTCGTGCGCGGCGACGCAGAAGCCGGCGCGCGGGTCGGCGCAGTCGGACTGCACGTCGGCCCACGACAGGATCACCGGGCCGGCGTCCCAGGCCTCGCCGATCAGCTCGTCGTGCCACTCGTGCAGCACCCCGGCGGCATCGACGTGGCTGCGCTGCACCCGGAACGCGTCGGGGTAGACGATCAGCTGCGACCAGCCGTGCAGGCCTTCCTCGCCGAACTCCAGCAGCGGCAGGCAGCACGCGGCGGCGAGCAGCCCGCGCTGGCCGGGGTCGAGTTGCAGGTCGCCGATCGGGGTGATCGTCTTGTCGGCGACGAAGCGCGCGGTCAGCGACCGCAGGCGCGCGTCACGCGCCGGGTCGAGCGCGGCCGCCCACGGCAACGCCGCGCGGATGTCGCGCCAGAGCGGGTCGGGGATGGGAGCGGGCGCGGGGCGCCACCAGCGCCGGAGCAGTCCGGACAAGTCGCGACGCGCGCCTCAGCGGAACATGCCGGGCAGGAAGCGATGCCAGCGCGGCGAGGGCAGCCTGGAGGCGTCGCTGTGGACGCTGGGCTTGGCGCGGGTCTCGCGCGCGGCTTCGATCCGGGCGTTGGCCGGAGTCATCTCGGCCTTGTCGGCGACCGACTCCTTGCAGCCGCCGCTGTTGGGCGAGCTCATCTTGACCTCGCGCGCGCCGACGCTGGTGCTGAGGACGATGGACACGAGCAGGCAGATGCACAGTCGCAACATGGGGAGCCTCGCGGGCCGGAATTCCGGTCAGTTGCCGACTATAACGCGATTCCGGCGTGTGGGCGGTCGCGTGCTGCGGTGCCGCAACGTCGGTCCGTCACCGGTGGCGGGCGTGGCCGGCATAATCGCCCGATGCCTTCCGATGCCCGCCAGACCGGCGTTCCGCACGCCAGCGCTACGCACGTCCTCGTCCAGCCGAGCGCCGGGAGCCGCCGCCGTGGATGAACGCAGCCTGCTGGCACGGTTGATCGAGGGTCCGGTCTCGGGCGACGCGCTGGCGCGCGAGACCGGCCAGACCCGCGCGTCGATCTGGAAGCGGGTCGAGGCCCTGCGCGAGGCCGGGGTGCCGATCGAGGCGCAGGCGGGACGCGGCTACGCGCTCGCGCGGCCGTTCGATCTGCTCGACAGCGAGGCGATCGCGGCGCGGCTGTCGCCGGCCGTGCGGGCCCGCACCGCCGCGGTCGAGGTGGCGTGGACGATCGACTCGACCAACAGCGAGCTGCTGCGTCGGCCGCCGGCCGCGGGCGGGCAGGGCGGCGCCGCGACCGTGCTGCTGGCCGAGCGCCAGACCGGCGGGCGCGGGCGTCGGGGCCGCGAGTGGTGCTCGCCGCTGGCCGCGCACCTGTACCTGTCGCTCGCGCGCGGCTTCGGTGGCGGGCTGGCGCGGCTGGGCGGGCTGAGCCTGGTCGCCGGCATCGCCACGGTCGAGGCGCTGCACGCGCTGGGGTTCGATAGCGCCCGGCTCAAGTGGCCGAACGACATCGTCATCGCTGGCGACGACGGCCTGCGCAAGCTCGGCGGGCTGCTGGTCGAGGGCGGTGGCGAGCACGCCGGGCCGGTGCGGGCGGTGGTCGGGCTGGGCCTCAACGTGCACATGCCGGAGGCGTTCGCGGCGCGGATCGACCAGCCGTGGTGCGACCTCGAAGGCCTCGCCGCCGATGGCCGGCCGCCGTTGCCGTCGCGCAACGCGCTGGCGGCGGTGGTGATCGAGCGCTGGGTGCCCGCGCTGGACGAGTTCGACGCGGTCGGGCTGGCGCCGTTCCTGCCGCGCTACCGGGCCTTCGATGCGCTGGCCGGCAGCCGGGTCGACGTGGCCGGCGCCAGCGGATCCGTGGCCGGCGAGGTGCTCGGGCTGGCCGACGACGGCGCCCTGCGCCTGCGGCTGGACGACGGCGGCGAGCGCGCGTTCCACGCCGGCGAGGTCAGCGTGCGGCGGGCGGCGGGCGCATGAGCCGCTGGCTGTTCGACCTCGGCAACACCCGGCTCAAGGCCGCGCCGCTCGGCGCGGACGGACGCCCCGGCGCGGTGCTGGCGATCGCCCACGACGGTGTCGACCTGGCCGCCGAACTCGACCGCCACCTGCCGCCTTCGATCGATGCGGCGGCGGTCGCCAGCGTTGCCGCCGAACCGTTGCGCGTCGCCCTGCTGCAGGCGCTGGCCACGCGCTGCCAACGCATCTCGCTGGCGTCCACCGCGCGCCAGTGGGCCGGGCTACGGATCGCCTACGCCGATCCGTCGCGGCTGGGTGTCGATCGCTTCCTCGCGATGCTCGGCGCGCGCGCCGAAGGTCCTGGCGCGGTGCTGGTGTGCGGGGTCGGCACCGCGCTGACGGTCGACCTGGTCGATGCCGACGGCCTGCACCGTGGTGGCCGGATCGCGCCTTCGCCGGCGCTCATGCGCGAGGCGTTGCACGGCCGCGCCAGTCAGCTGCCAGCGAACGGCGGGGTGTACCGCGACTTCGCCGACGACACCGATGACGCGCTGGCGTCCGGCTGCGAGGGGGCGGCGGTCGCCCTGGTCGAGCGCAGCCTCGCCGCCGCGGCGGAACTGCTGGGCGCGCCGCCGCCGCGGCTGCTGCTGCACGGCGGCGGCGCCGCGGCGCTGGCCGCGCGGCTGCCGGCGCCGGAGCTGCGCCCCGACCTCGTACTGGAAGGCCTCGCGCGCTGGTCCGCGGCGGCGTCGCCGGTCGTCGCCGGCACGGACGCGGCCTAGAATCGCCGCATGCTGACCCGCGCCCTGATCGTCCTGCTGCTCGTGCTCAACCTCGGCGTCGCGCTGTGGTGGGCGAACCGGCCCGGGCCGCCCGCGCCGCCGACCGAGACGCCGTCCCCCGGTGTCGAGCGGCTGCAACTGGTGTCCGAACAGGGCGCGGCGCCGCCCGCGACAGCCGCCGAGCCGCCCGCGATCGACCGCTGCCTGCGCCTGGGACCGTTCGCGACCGCAGAGGCCGCCGCGACCGTGCAGGCCCGGCTGCAGCCGCGGGCCGTGCAGGTCCGCCCGCATCGCGACTACGCCGGCACCGCGCGCAGCTGGAAGGTCCTGCTGCCGCCGGCCGCCGACATCGACGCCGCCGAGGCCGCGGCCGCGCGGATCGCCGCTGCCGGTTTTCGCGACTGGTTCGTGATCCGCGACGGCGAGGACGAACGCGCGGTCGCGCTCGGCCTGTACCGCAACGAGAGCGCCGCCCGCGAGCGAGCCGGCGCACTGAAGGCGGCCGGCTTCGCGGTCGAACTGGTGCCGGTCGGTGCCGGCCCGGCGCGGCACTGGCTGGATGTCGCCGCGCCGGCCACCCTGGCCGACGCCGACCTGCAGGCCGCGACCGGCGCACCGGGCATCGAGCCGATCGACTGCGCGGGCTTCGAGCCGGCCGGCCCGGCTGTCGATGCCGCGGAGGGCGACGCCGCGGCACGTTAGAATGGGCGTTTCGCCGGCTTAGCTCAGTTGGTAGAGCAACCGCCTTGTAAGCGGTAGGTCGTCAGTTCGACTCTGACAGCCGGCATCAGTCAAGGAGACGCCCATGAGCCGCACGTATCCCCCCGTTTCGATCATTGGCGCGCCCACCGACGTCGGCGCCGGCGACCGCGGCGCGCGGCTCGGGCCCGAGGCGCTGCGCATCGCCGGGCTCGCCGAGGCACTGGCCGCGCGCGGCGTCGACGTGCTCGACCGCGGCAACCTGGAAGGCCCGCGCAACCCGTGGCAGGGGCCGGTCGACGGCTACCGCCACCTCGACGAGGTCACCGAGTGGAACCGGCGGGTGATGGAGGCGATGCACGCCGAACTCGCCGCCGGCCGCATGCCGATCCTGCTCGGCGGCGACCACTGCCTGGGCCTGGGCTCGATCACCGGCGTCGCCCGCCACTGCCGCGAGACCGGCAAGAAGCTGCGCGTGCTGTGGCTCGACGCCCATGCCGACTTCAACACCAGCCAGGTCACCCCGTCGGGCAACATCCACGGCATGCCGGTGGCCTGCCTCTGCGGTCTCGGCCCGCGCCAGCTGACCCACCTCGACGGCGACGCCCCGGCGATCACCCCCGACGTCGTCCGCCAGATCGGCATCCGCTCGGTCGACCAGGGCGAGAAGAAGCTGGTCAAGGAGCACGGCCTCGACATCTACGACATGCGCTACATCGACGAGGTCGGCATGAAGCGCGTGATGGAGGAGGCGCTGGAGGGCATGGACGACGACACCCACCTGCACGTCAGCTTCGACGTCGACTTCCTCGACCCGTCCGTCGCGCCGGGCGTCGGCACCACCGTGCCGGGCGGGCCGAACTACCGCGAAGCGCAGCTGTGCATGGAGATGATCGCCGACAGCGGCCGGATGGCCTCGCTCGACATCATGGAGCTGAACCCGATCCTCGACCGCAACAACCAGACCGCGCTGGTCGCGATCGACCTGGTCGAGAGCCTGTTCGGCAAGTCCACGCTGATGCGTGACTGACCGGCGGCCAAGCTGAACGTGCCGCGCCACGGGCGCGCGGCAGTCCACATCCGCTTCACGGCGCTCCACGCAATGATTCGGCCACGGTCGTGCGACCCGCTCCATGCGCGGCCCCGTCCAAGCCCATTGTCCTAGGAGATTCCCATGAAGCGTCTGACCGCCCTGTTGCTGCTGTCCCTGTTCTCGATGGGCACCCTGACCGCCTGCAACACCATGGCCGGCGTGGGTGAGGACATCGGCGCCGCCGGTGACAAGATCGAGGACGAGGCCGAGGGCCATCTCGACTGCGACACCAGCGACGAGTGCTGATCGCTGCGCGACATGCATGAACGGAAGGCCGGGGCGACCCGGCCTTCCGCATTCTGGGGAGGGGGCGACGCCCGGCTCATCACCGCTTAACGCAATCGCCACCCCGCGCGAATGCCTGCCCGGCCACAGTGGACCCGTGGTACCGACGGTACCGCGCACCCCCACCCACAGGAGGCACGCAATGAACAAGGACATCATCGCCGGCAAGTGGACCCAGCTGAAGGGCAAGGCCCAGGCCCGCTGGGGCGACCTGACCGATGACGATTTCGACATCGCCGAGGGCAACGCCGAGTACCTGTCCGGACGCCTGCAGGAGCGCTACGGCTGGAACCGCGACCGCGCCGACCGCGAGGTGCGCGACTTCAGCGACACCCTGCACTAGCCGCATGCCGGCCCCGCCCGCATTGAAGCGAACGGGGCATCGGCGCCAACCCGAACGGACCGGCGACGGTCCGTTCCTGCGTTGCGGGCTAAACTGGCCGGCCGCCCCCACCGCCCCGCGCCATGCAGTCCACCCGTGTCCTCACCGGCATCACCACCTCCGGCACCCCGCACCTGGGCAACTACGTCGGTGCGATCCGCCCTGCCGTCGCCGCCAGCCGCCAGCCGGGCGTGGAGAGCTTCTACTTCCTCGCCGACTACCACGCGCTGATCAAGGTGCAGGACCCGGCGCGGGTGCAGCGCTCGACGCTGGAGATCGCCGCGACGTGGCTGGCCTGTGGCCTGGATCCCGACCGGGTGCGCTTCTACCGCCAGTCCGACATCCCGGAAACCACCGAGCTGATGTGGCTGCTGACCTGCGTGGCCGGCAAGGGCATCCTCAACCGCGCGCACGCCTACAAGGCCGCGGTCGACCGCAACCGCGAGGCCGGCGAGGACGACGATGCGGCGGTGACCGCCGGGCTGTTCATGTATCCGGTGCTGATGGCGGCCGACATCCTGCTGTTCAACGCGCACAAGGTGCCGGTCGGGCGCGACCAGATCCAGCACATCGAAATGGCACGCGACTTCGCCCAGCGCTTCAACCACCTGTACGGCGAGCACTTCGTGCTGCCGGAGGTGGTGATCGAGGAGCAGGTGGCGACCCTGCCGGGCCTGGACGGCCGCAAGATGAGCAAGAGCTACGACAACACCATCCCGCTGTTCGCGCCGCGGGAGGAGTTGAAGAAGCTGGTCTACTCGATCGTCACCGACTCGCGCGCGCCGGGCGAGCCGAAGGACGCCGCGAACTCCAACGTGTTCCAGCTGTACCGCGCGTTCGCGTCGGAGCCGGAGACGGAGGCGATGCGACAGGCATTCGCCGACGGCATCGCCTGGGGCGAGGCGAAGGCGGCACTGTTCGAGCGGATCGACACCGAGGTGGCGCCGCTGCGCGAGAAGTACGAAGCATTGATGGCGCAACCGGCCGGGATCGAACAGGTGCTGCGCGACGGCGCCGCGCGGCTGCGCGAGGAGCGCGCCATCCCGACCCTGCGCGTGCTGCGCGAGGCGGTCGGCCTGCGTGATCTCTCGCTGGCCGGACGCGACGCGGCGGCCGGAAGCGCGGGCACGAAGCCGGCACTGGCGACGTTCAAGCAGTACCGCGGCGACGACGGGCGGTTCTACTTCAAGCTGGTCGACGGCGACCGGGTGTTGCTGCAGAGCGGGGCGTTCGAGTCGCCGCGCGATGCCGGCGGGCGGCTGGCGGCGCTCCGGCGCGACGGTGTGGACGCGCTGGGCGACGGCGTGGTGCTCGGCGACGGGGTCGATATCGACACCGTGCGCGCCGCGCTGGCGGCGATCGCGCGCGACGACGCCGAGAAGGCCGCACGCAGGAACGCCGGCGACTGATTCCCGTCGCGGCGCGACCATGCCGCCGCGACAAAAGGACGGGCGCCTGAACGGTGGCCGGATGCCGGCCTGCTTATGGGGTCGCCATCACGCGATCGCTTCCGGGCCGGGCGTACGCTGCGCGGGCGCACCCTGCCTGCCGTCCATGCACGCCATCCGCTTGTCCAGAATGTTCCAACGCCGCCCGCCCGGTGCCGTGCAGCCCGCTGCGCGACGGGAGGCCGTTCCGGCGTCGGCGGCCACGCGTGGGGATGATGCGCTGGCCGACATCGTCCGGCTCGCCACCCTGGTCTGTGGAACTACGGCGGCGGCGATCGCGCTGGTCGACGGCGACCGCTTCCGGCTGGAAGCGCGCATCGGCCTGGTGCTGGAGTCGGTGCCGCGCGGGACCGCGCTCAGCGTGCTGGCGCTGCGCGAGCCCGGCACCACGGTGGTGATCGAGGACATCGCCGCGCGGCCGGGCGTCAAGGCCGTCCCGATCGAGGGTGGCATGGCCCGTTTCTATGCGGGCCGAGCGCTGTGCGACACGGAAGGGCGGCCGACCGGCGTCATCTGCGTGTTCGACCGCGCCCGGCGCACGCTGGACCGGCACCAGCTCGAGGCGCTGGAAATCCTCGCCCGGCAGGCCCAGTGCATGCTGGAGCTCGACCGCAACGCGCGCCAGCAGCAGCGCGAGCTGAGCGAGCACCGCGACCTCGCCCGCACGCTCGAACACCGCGCCACCCACGACACCCTCACAGGCCTGCTCAACCGCGACGCGTTGTCGCAGCTGCGCCGCAACCCGGAGGCGCTGGCGCGGCTCGACGCCGGCCCGTACTGCCTGATGCTGCTCGACATCGACCACTTCAAGCAGGTCAACGACCGCCATGGCCACCTGCTGGGCGACACCGCGCTGCGCCAGGCCGCCGCCGCCGTCGCCGCCGCGGTCCGGGCCGACGACGTCGCGGTGCGCTTCGGTGGCGAGGAGTTCCTGGTGGTGCTGCCATCGACTTCGCTGTCAAACGCGGCGGAGATCGCCGAGCGGATCCGCCAGAGCGTCGCCGCGATCCCGCTGCCGTTCCGGCTGACGCTGTCGGTCGGGGTCGCCGCGGGCGACCCGGCGCGTGACCAGCCGGAGGACGTGTTCGAACGCGCCGACCAGGCGCTGTACCGGGCCAAGGCCGGTGGCCGCGACCGCGTGGTGGTCGACGACACCCTGCGTCTGTCGCCGTAGCGGGTCGCCGCGCCTTGCCCCGGATACGACAAGGGCGGCACGCGGCCGCCCTGTCGTTGCATCGATTGCGCGTCGCGCCTACTGCGGTGCGGACAGGTCGTCCAGCAGCGCCTTGAGGAAGCGCGCGGCCTCGCCGCCGGTACAGGCGCGGTGGTCGAAGGTCAGCGAGATCGGCATGCGGCGGTGTACCTCGATGCCGCCCATCACCGCCACCACGTCGTGGCTGAGCTTGCCGGCGCCGACGATCGCGACGGTCGGCGGCACCACCACCGGGGTCGCGTAGCGGCCGGCGAACATGCCGAAGTTGGACAGGCTGATGGTGTAGCCCGACAGCTCGCTGGCCGGAATGCTGCGGTCCTCGACCTGCGCGCGCAGGCGGCCGATGGCGCCACGGACCGCGGTGCCGTCGAGCATGTCGGCGTTGCGCAGGGCCGGCACGAACAGGCCGTCGTCGGTGTCGACCGCGATGCCGATGTCGACGTGCGGGTGCATCGTGCGGACCAGCTTGTCGCCGTCGAACCAGGCGTTGAGCGCCGGCACCGCCTTGCAGGCCGCGCAGATCGCGCGGATCAGGCGGGCGGTGATGTCCTGCTTGCCGATCCATGCGTGCAGGTCGGCGTCGTCCACCAGCGTGGTCGGGACGACCTTGCTGTGGGCGTCGGCCATGACGCGGGCCATGTTGCGGCGCACGCCCTTGAGTTGCTCGGGCTGGCCGCTGGCGGCGACGCCCGGCGGCTGGGTGCGCATCGGCCGGCCACCCTGCGACAGGGTGCTGCGCTGTGCCGGGGCGCCAGCCGCGGCCGCGGGTGCGGCGGGGGCGCGGTC
>NZ_AVPT01000013.1 GCF_000768335.1 Lysobacter arseniciresistens ZS79 | reverse complement strand
GAAGACACAAGCGGCTTCAGCCGCGATCGGAATCGGCACCGGCGATCGATTGCCCGATCGCGGCTGAAGCCGCTCCTACGGGCCCGGCGGCCGGGTCTGGGCCGGCGGCAGCACCTGCTGCAACAGCACCAGCGTCTGCGCGAGCGCGCCGCGCCCGGTCTCCACCAGTTTGCGCCCTGCCTCGGCCATGCGTTCGCGTGCGTCGGCGTCGCCCAGCAGGGTGGCCAGCGCGTCGCCGACCGCCTCGGCATCGGCGCCGACCTCAAGCGCATCGGCCTCGTCCAGCCGGCGGGAAATCTCGGCGAAGTTGTGCAGGTGCGGGCCGGTCACGATCGCGGTGCCGGCCGCGGCCGGCTCCAGCAGGTTGTGGCCGCCGACCGGCTGCAGGCTGCCGCCGACAAAAGCCACGTCGGCGCAGGCGTAGAAGTTCATCAGCTCGCCTAGGGTGTCGACCAGGAACACGCCATCACCCGGCTGCGGCCAGCGCGCGCGCGACCGCGTGCCGACCTGCCAGCCGGCCGCGCGGGCGTGCTCGGCCACCACCCGGAACCGCTCCGGGTGCCGCGGCGCCCACAGCAGCAGCAGGTCCGGGAACCGCGCGCGCAGCCGGCGGTGGATCGCGATCACCGGCGCCTCCTCCTCCTCGTGCGTGCTCGCCGCGATCCACACCGGCCGCTCGCCGCAGTGGCGGCGGCACTCGGCGGCGAAGGCATCCAGCGCCTCCGGCACGGCGACGTCGAACTTGAGGTTGCCGACCTCGACCACCTGCTCCGAGCGAGCGCCCAGGCGCACGAACCGGACCGCGTCGGCCAGCGACTGCGCGGCGACCGTGTGGACCGTGCGCAGTGCGCGGCCGACCAGCGGCGCCAGCACCCGGTAGCCACGCAGCGAGCGCTCCGACAGCCGTGCGTTGAGGATGAACACCGGCACCCCACGGTCGCGGCAGCCGAACAGCAGGTTCGGCCACAGCTCGGTCTCCATGATCAGCGCGGCGTGCGGGCGGTAGTGCCGCAGGAACCGGTCGACCGCGCCGGGCAGGTCGTACGGCAGGTAGACGTGCTCGACGTCGTGGCCCCAGATCGCCCGCACCCGCTCCGAGCCGGTCGGGGTGATGGTGGTGACCAGCAGCCGCAGGTCGGGCCGGCCGCGGCGCAGCGCGTTGACCAGCGGCAGCGCGGCGTTGACCTCGCCGACCGACACCGCGTGCAGCCACAGCACGCGCGGGCCTGCGGCGTCGTGATAGCGCGCGTAGCGCTCGTGCCAGCGCTGGAAGTACGCCGGCTGGCGGAAGCCACGCCAGATCAGGTGGTACACCGTCACCGGCACCAGCAGGTACAGCGCAGCCGAGTACAGCGCGCGAAGCAGGCGCTCGATGGGGTCGATCCGCATCCGCGCAGGATACTTCAGTGGACGGGGCGTCCCGTCGTCGCCGGCTAGAATCCGCGCATGGCCGATTCCGCAACTCCGACCTCCGCCGGCACGCCGCCGCAAAGCCCGCGCCACTGGCCGACCTGGTGCGCGCTGGGCCTCTGCTGGCTCGCGGCGCGGCTGCCGTGGCCGCTGCAGCGCGCGCTCGGCACGGGCGTCGGCGTGCTGGCCTTCGCACTGGCGGGCGAGCGCCGCCGCGCGGCCCGCGCCAACCTCGCGCTGTGTTTCCCCGGCATGCCCGAAACCGAGCGCGAGGCGCTGCTGCGGCAAAGTTTCCGCGACCTCGGCATCGGCCTGTTCGAGTTCGCCCGGGCGTGGTGGGGATCGGTGGCGCCGATGCGCCGCGGCGTGCGGATCGAGGGCGTCGAGGCCATCGAGGCGATCCGCGCGCAGGGCCGTGGCGTGCTGCTGGTGTCGGGCCACTTCCTGACGCTGGAGATGTGCGGCCGGCTGATGTGCGACCACCTGCCGCTGGCCGGGATGTACCGCCGCCACCGCAGCCCGGTGATGGAGTGGGCGGTCAAGCGCGGCCGGCTGCGCTACGCCAGCGCGATGTTCGCCAACGCCGAGCTGCGACCGGCGATGCGCCACCTCAAGCAGGGCGGGCTGCTGTGGTACGCGCCCGACCAGGACATGCGCGGCAAGGACACGGTATTCGCGCCGTTCTTCGGCGTGCCGGCGGCGACGATCACCGCGACCCATCAGTTCGCCCGGATGACCGGCTGCGCGGTGGTGCCGTTCTTCCACCGGCGCGAAGGTGGCGACTACGTGCTGCGTCTGGGCGCGCCGCTGGCGGACTTCCCGTCCGACGACCCGGTGGCCGACTCGACCCGGGTCAACGCCGCGATCGAGGCGATGGTGCGCGAGGCGCCGAGCCAGTACCTGTGGATCCACCGGCGCTTCAAGCGGCGCCCGCCGGGAATGGAATCGCCCTACCGCTGAGGCGGCGTCAACCGTTTGCGGGTGCCGGCACCGGCCGGGCCAGCAGGCTGCCGGCGTACAGCGCGGCCAGCAGCAGCGTCAGCCCGCCCCAGAAGGTCGAGTAGAACGCCAGGTGGGTGTTGAACGGGAACACCGTCACCACCAGCGCCAGCATCGCCGGGCGCGCGTGCTCGCGCTGTGGCGGGTCGGCGTAGCGCCACGCCCGCCACGCCAGCGCCGCGCCGGCCAGCCACATCAGCAGGCCGAACAGGCCGGTCTCGCTGAGCACTTCCAGCACGATCTGGTGCGCATGCAGCGCCGGGCCCTCGCCCCACTGCGCCGGCTGGCCGCGCTCGGGGTCGCAGGCCGGGAACGCCTCGCGGAAGCCGCGCGCACCGACGCCGTTGAACGGATGCGCGGTGGCCATGCACACCGCCGCCCCCCAGATCCGGCTGCGTCCCGACAGCGCCACGTCGACGCCTTCCTCGTCCGCCGCCAGCACGTGGGTGGTGCGGACGATCCGCTCGCGCACCTGCGGCGACGTCACCGCCAGCACCGCCACCATCACCGCACCGAAGGCGAACACGCCGATCAGCTTCTTCCAGCCCAGCACGCGCCAGCCCGACAGCACCAGCACCAGCGCGTAGGTCACCCACGACGCGCGCGAGCCGGCCAGCACCAGCACCACGCCGATCGCGGCCGCCGCGACCAGCCAGCCGACGTGGCTGAAGCGCTTGCCGGCCGCGTGCAGCAGGAACGGCGACAGGCTCGCCAGCACGATGCCGAGCTTGAGGTTGCATGGCCCGAGGATGCCGCTGAGCCGGTCGAGCCCGACGAGCTCCTCGGCGCTGCACATGCCGTGGCCACTGATCGCCTGCTTGATCGAGTCGATCCCGAAGAACAGCGGGCTGGTGCCGATGAGCGCCTGCAGCAGCGCATCGACCGTCCACACCGCGACGATCACCGCCAGTCCGCCGAAGGTCGTGCGCCGGCCGCGCCCGTTGGCCACCGCCGAGGCCACCAGCCACAGGAACGGCAGGTAGCGCAGGTCGACCGCCGCTTCGCGCAGCGCCCGTCCCGGGTCGACCGAATCGAACGCGGACACCAGCTCCGGCAGCCAGTAGGCGAAGAACAGCACGCTGGTGAGCGCCCAGGCCTGGTGGCTGAGCAGCCGGTTGCCGCCGCGGAAGCGCGACGACACCAGCCGGAAGATCGCCAGCAGCGCGCCGAGCACCAGCACGCCCTCGGCATAGCCCGGCGCCGGCCACAGCGCGACGTAGGCGAGGATCCAGGCGGGCGCCCAGCGCCAGCCCGGGGCCGCGCCGTCGGGCGGCGTGGCGGGCATCGGCATCGCGGGCGATTCAGTCGGCGAGTTCGGCATAGACGGCCAGCGTGGCTTGCTGCATCGCGCACAGGGTGTAGCGCGCCAGCAGTGGATGGGGAGCCGGCATCGTACCGGCTGCGGCCGGCAGCGGGGCCAGCAGCTCGCCGGCGCGGGCCAGCAGCGCGTCCGCGTCGAACGGCTCGACCGCGCCGGCCGGCTGCAGTTCGCGCAGCAGTTCGCCGACGCCGCCGTGGGCCCAGCCCAGGACCGGCCGGCCGCAGGACAGCGCTTCGACCACGGTGCGACCGAACGCTTCGGGCTTGCGCGAAAGCTGCAGCACCAGGTCGCTGGCGGCGTAGGCGCGGGCGATCTCATCGGTCGGCGGGGTCAGCGCGAGGGCGTCGTCGATGCCCAGTTCCCGCGCGAGCGTTTCCAGCTCGGCGACGTAGGCCGCGCGGGCGGGATCGCGCGCGCCGGGCATCCACAACCGGGCGTCGCTGCCACCGGTGCGCAGGCCGGCGAGCAACCGCAGCGCATCGGCGTGGCCTTTCAGGCGGGTGCCGCGGCCGGGCAGCAGCAGCAGCGGGCCGTCGCCACCCAGCGCGGGATGCCACGCGGCCGCCCACGCGCGCGCGTCGCGGTCGGGCAGCGGAGCCGGGGGGAACATCGCCGGCTCGATCCCGCGCGGGATCACCCGCAGCCGGCCGGGATCGGTCCGCGGGTAATGCCGCAGCACGTAGTCGCGCACGGTGTCGGACACGCAGACCACGCGCTCGCCGCGGGCCATCACCGCGCTGTAGCGCGACGGCGAGTTGAGGCCGTGGACGGTGCTGACCAGCCGAGGCCGGTCGGCACCCATGCCGCGCAGCGCCAGCACGCCGACCCAGGCCGGCAGCCGCGAACGCACGTGGACGATGTCGGCGTGTTCGTCACGCAGCAGCGCGCGCAAGGGGCGGACCTGGCGCAGGGTCGACAGCGACTTGCGGCCGATGTCGAGGCGGACGTGTTCGGCGCCGGACGCCTGCAGCCGTGGCACCAGCCGGCCGCCGGCCGACACCACCAGCGCGCGGTGGCCGGCTTCGACCAGCGCCTGGGCGATCTCGAGGGTGGAACGCTCGACCCCGCCGGACTCCAGTGCCGGCAGCAGCTGGACGACGGTCAGCCGGCGCACGGCCGCGGGCCCGCGGGCCTCAGTCTTCGAGGACGAAATGGGCGCCGCAGTACGGGCAGTCGCACTCGCGCTCGGCCTCGATCGGCAGGTACACGCGCGGGTGCGAGTTCCACAGCGCCATCGACGGCAGCGGGCAGCTCAGCGGCAGGTCGGCGCGGGTGACGGTGTAGCGGCGCTCGGCGTTGGCCTGGGTCGGGTGGTCGTGGGCGGCTGCGGTCATGTCGATGGCAAGGTGGTGCGAGGGCCGCAGTCTAGCAGCCGGGTCAACCGGGCATATCGAACAGCAGCACGTCGGCGCCGGCGCCACGGGCGGTCACCCGCAGCGGGCCGGACTCGGCCTCGAAGCCGAGCGCGTCGCCGGCCTCCAGCAGGCGGCCGTTGGCCTCCGCCGCGCCCTGCGCCAGGTGCAGCCAGTAGCGCCGGCCGGGGTCGAGGTCACGCTCCAGCACGGCGTCGGCGGCCGGGCGCGCGTTCCACAGCAGCGCGTCCTGGCGGATGCCGAGGCTGCCGTCGCGACCGTCCGGCGAGGCCAGCAACCGCCAGCCATCGCCGCTGGCGGCCTCGCGCTGGGCGTAGGCCGGCGCCGCGTTGACCCGGTCCGGCTGCAGCCAGATCTGCAGGAAGTGCACCGGTGCGGTCTGCGAGGCGTTGAACTCGCTGTGCCGCACACCGTGGCCGGCGCTCATCCACTGCACCTCGCCGGCACGGATCACCCCGCCGCCACCGCTGCTGTCCTCGTGCGCGAGCGCGCCGTCGAGCACGTAGCTGAGGATCTCCATGTTGGCGTGGCCGTGGGTCGGGAAGCCCGCGCCGGGAGCGACGCGGTCCTCGTTGATCACCCGCAGCACGCCGAAGCCCATCCACGCCGGGTCGTAGTAGTCGCCGAACGAGAACGTGTGGCGGCTGTCGAGCCAGGCGACGCTTGCCGGGCCGCGGCCACGGCGGGCGGACGGGCGTTCGATGATCATGCGGTCACTCCGCCTTCGGCACGCCGGCTTCGGTGGTGATGCGGATCTTCACCTCGTCGCTGACCGCCGGGGCGTACATGCCGACGCCGAAGTCGGTGCGCTTGATGGTGGTGGTCGCGTCGAAGCCGATCGCCGGCTGGCCGGCCATGTTCTCGCCGACCTTGTTGAGGGTGACGTCGAGCACGACCGGCTTGCTGCTGTCCTTGATGGTCAGCAGGCCGGTGACCTTCAGCTTGCCCTCGCCGGCGGCCTCGACCCTGGTGCTCTTGAAGGTCGCGACCGGGAACGCGGCGGCGTCGAAGAAGTCGCTGCTGCGCAGGTGCTCGTCGAACTTGGCGGTGTAGCTGTTGAGCCCGGCCAGCGGCAGGGTCACCTCGACGCTGGAGGCGGCGACGTCGTCGGCGTCGTAGACGATGGTGCCGTCGGCCTGGCCGAAGTGCGCGGTCGGGTTGGAGAAGCCGAAGTGGCTCCACTGCGCGATCACGTCGGTGTGGGTCGGGTCGATCGTGTAGGTGACGGGATCGGCGTAGGCGGCGGTGCTGGCGGCGGCCAGCGCGGCGGCAAGGGCGAGCTTGTTGAACATGGGGGTGTCTCCGGGAAAGTCGTTGTGGATACGGGATCAGAGGATCCGCGCGGCCTCGTCGAAGGCCAGGCGCGGCGAACGCGGGAACAGCTTGTCGGGGTCGCCATGGCCGAGGTTGACCAGGAAATTCGACTTGATGGTGGTGCCGGCGAAGAAGGCCTCGTCGACCATCGCGTTGTTGAAGCCCGACATCGGGCCGGTGTCGAGGCCCAGCGCGCGGGCGGCGAGGATCAGGTAGGCGCCCTGCAGGGTGCCGTTGCGGAAGGCGGCGACGCTGCGGCCCTCGCGCGGGCCGTCGAACCAGCTCTTGGCGTCGGTGTGCGGGAACAGGTAGGGCAGCTTTTCGTGGAAGTCCTCGTCGAAGCCGACGATCACCGTCACCGGCGCGGCCATGGTCTTGGCGCGGTTTCCTTCGTCCAGCGCCGGGGCGAGCTTGGCCTTGGCGTCGGCCGACTTCACGAACACGAACCGGGCCGGCCCCATGTTGGCGCTGGTCGGGCCCCACTTGAGCAGGTCGTACAGCTGGCGCAGGTCCTCGTCACCGACGTCGCCGCCCAGTTCGTTGTGGGTGCGGGCGGTGCGGAAGAGCTGGTCCAGCGACGCTGCGTCGAGGGCGCGTCCGGGTGCGTTCGGGGTCGAGGGCATTCACTGTCTCCATGGTTCGTGGGTCGCGGGTCGGCCGCGACGGCTGGGGCAAGTGTAGAGTTTCGCCTATCCCGCAACACCCACCCCCTCCGCAACGGATTACGTACACCAGTGCAACAATCGTCCGCTCCGTTTCTCTGGACCGTCACCGACGGGCATGCCGGCAACCTGCGGCAGGCGCAGGCGCTGGCGGCGGCGCTGGGCGGGCGGGCACGCAACTGCACCCTGCAAGCGCGGGCACCGTGGCGCTGGCTCGCGCCGCGGCGGCTGCCGGCCGCGCGGCACGCCTTCGGCAGCGACTTCGCCCGCGCGCTCGATGCACCACCGGCGCTGGCGATCGGCTGCGGGCGGCAGGCGGCGCTGGCGACCCGGCTGCTGCGTGCACGCGGCAGCCGCGCGGTGCAGATCCTCGACCCGAGGATCGCGCCGCGGCACTGGGACCTGGTGATCGCGCCCGAGCACGACGACCTGCAGGGCGCCAACGTGATCCGCCTGCTCGGCAGCCTGCACCCGGTCGACGACGACTGGCTTGCGGCGGCGCGTGCGCACTTCACCGCGCTGGGCACGCTCGCAAAGCCGCGCACCACCCTGCTGCTGGGTGGCACCAGCGCGCATGCGCGGTTCGAGCCGGCGCGGATCGACGCGCTGGTCGCGCGGCTGCTGCAGCGGGTCGACGCGGAAAACGGTTGCCTGCTGGTCACCACCTCGCGGCGGACCCCGGCCGAGGTGCTGGCGCGCCTGCGCACGCGGCTGTCGGGCAAGTCCAACGTGGTGCTCAACGGGCCCGGCGACGGCGGCAACCTGTACCCCGGCATGCTCGCCTGGGCCGACCGGATCGTTTGCACCGCGGACTCGGTCAACATGCTGTCGGAGGCCTGCGCGACCGCGGTGCCGGTATTCGCCGCCGGTCTGGACGAGCTGCGCGGGCGACCAAGGCGGTTCGTCGACAGCCTGCTCGGGCTGGGCCGGCTGCGGCCGGTGGACGACGCCCTGGCGACGTTCGCGGTGACGCCGCTGCGCGAGACTGCGCGGGTCGCGGCGGAGGTGCGCCAGCGGCTGGGGCTGGACGACCGGGCCGCCCGCTTGTAGAGCGGCTTCAGCCGCGACCGGGCGGTGGTCCGGCGGCGCCGGTTCCACGATCGCGGCCGAAGCCGCTCCTACGGGTTCGCGGTGGCTACGCCGGCGAAATCGAGCCCATGCGCTCGCGCCGCATCACGAATCGCCGCGCGCGCCTGCTCGATGCCGTCGTCCGGCGGGACCCGGCGGGCGCGGCGGTCCAGCGTGCATTCCAGCCCGCGCGCGAGCAGCGTCGCGTGGGCGGCGTGCAGGGCCTCGGCGGTGGCGCGGTCGAACACGCCCGCGTGCTGCAGCGCGTCGACCAGCCCCGGGGTGTCGCGCGGTTCCAGCAGCGCCGGGTGGGCATCGGCGTGGTCGAGTACCAGCGCCTGCAGCAGGAACTCGAGGTCGACCAGCCCGCCCTCGCCCTGCTTGAGGTCGAACCCGGCGGCATCGCTGCGGTCGAGCTCGGCGCGCATCCGCCCGCGCATCTTCGACACGTCCGCGCGCACCTGCGCCGGGTCGCGCTCGCGCGCCAGGGTCTGCCCGCGGACCGTGCCGAAGTCCGCGCACAGCCCGGCGTCGCCGGCGAGGCAGCGCGCGCGCACCAGCGCCTGGTGCTCCCAGGTCCACGCGCGGTTGCGCTGGTAGTCGGCGAAGCTGGCCAGCGACGACACCAGCAGGCCCTTGGCGCCGTCGGGCCGCAGCCGCACGTCGACGTCGAACAGCCGCCCCGCCGCCGACGGCGTTCCGAGCAGCGCCACCACCTTCTGCGCGAGCCGGGCGAACCAGCGCGACGCATCCAGCGCGCGCGCGCCGTCGGACTGGGCATCCGCGGGGGCGTCGTACAGGAACACCAGGTCGAGGTCGGAGCCGAACCCCAGCTCCTCGCCGCCGAGGCTGCCGTAACCGAGCACGGCGAAACGCGCGCCGGGCACGCGGCCGTGCGCGGCGGCGACCTCGCGGGTGGCCAGCGCCAGCACCCGGCGGACCACGCCGTCGGCCAGCCAGGCCAGCTGGCGCGCGCTGTCGACCGCCGGCTGGCGGCCGTCGCGGGTGGCCATCGCGATGCGGAAGCTGAGCGCCTGGCGCACCTCGTTGAGCGCATTGAGCACGGCCTCGGTGTCGTCGGGTTCGGTGTCGTCGCGGTCGCTGGCGACCATCACGCAGGCCTCGACCAGCTCGTCGCGGCCGGGCAGCGGGCCACCCACGCGCGAGTCGAGCAGTTCGTCGAGCAGCAGCGGATGCAGCGCCAGGCGCTCGGCCAGCAGCGCGCTGTGACCGACCACCTCGACCAGCCGGGCCAGCGCCGCCGGCTGTTCATCGAGCAGGGCCAGGTACGCGCTGCGACGCAGGATGTTGTGCAGCAGCGCAACCAGCCGCCGCAGCGCCAGCAACGGCTGGCTCGAGCGCGCCGCGCCCTGCAGCAGCGCCGGCAGCACCCGGTCGAGCCGGGCCCGGGTGCCGTCCGACAGGCCGCGCACGCCGGGGCTGCGGGCGAAGTCGCGCAGCAGCGCGTCGGCCTCGCGCGGCTCGGTGAAGCCGGCGTCGGCCAGCACCTCGGCGTCGCCGCCGGATGCGTCGCCGGCCGCGCGCAGCGCCTGCCAGTAGGTCGCCAGCGCATCGGCCGCCTGCGGGCGCCGGCGCGGCGCCAGCAGTGCGGCGAACTCCTCGCTGACCAGCGCGCGGTGGTGGTCGAGCGCGTCGCGCAGCGCCGGCCAGTCCGGGTGATCCAGCGCCACGGCAATACGGGCGCGGTCGGTCGCGCTGTCGGGCAGCGCGTGGACCTGGGCGTCGCGCAGCATCTGCAGGCGGTTCTCGAGCCGGCGCAGGAACCGGTACGCCGCCTTCAGCGCGGCGCCGGCGTCGGGTTCGACCTGGTGGGCCTCGACCAGCGCCGCCAGCGCCACCTGCAGGCCCCGCTCGCGCAGCTCCGGCTCGCGGCCGCCACGGATCAGCTGCAGCGCCTGCACCAGGAATTCGATCTCGCGGATGCCGCCGGGGCCGCGCTTGATGTCGTCGGCCAGCTCCTTGCGCGCGACCTCGGCGCTGATCGCCGCCTTCATCGCACGCAGCCCGTCGAGCGCGCCGTAGTCGAGGTAGCGGCGGTAGACGAACGGCCGCAGCACGTCGAGGAAGCGCTCGCCGGCGCCGAGGTCACCGGCCACCGCCCGCGCCTTCTGCCACGCGTAGCGCTCCCAGTCGCGGCCCTCGTGCTGGAAGTACTGCTCCATTGCCGCGAACGACCACGCCACCCGCCCGGCGTTGCCGTACGGCCGCAGGCGCAGGTCGACGCGGTGGCAGAAGCCGTCGGCGGTGACCTCGTCGAGCAGTTTTGCGAGCTGCTGGCCGAGGCGGGAGAACCACAACTCGGCCGCCAGCGGGCGCGCGCCATCGGACTCGCCGTCGTGTTCGTAGCCGTACACCAGGTCGACGTCGGAACTGAAGTTGAGCTCGCCGCCACCGAGCTTGCCGAGGCCGAACACGACCAGCCGCACCGGTTGGCCATCCGGGTCACGGACCACGCCATGGCGGGCGGCGAACTCGGCTTCGAGCGCGTCGTGGGCGAGGCGCAGGCAGGTGTCGGCCAATGCGGTGCTGCCGGCGAGGGTGGCCTCGACGTCGTCGAGGCCGTGCACGTCGCGCCAGACCAGCCGGGTGGATTCGGCGGTGCGGTAGCGGCGCAGCAACGCGGCCCAGTCGCCGCGGTTGCCGGGCTCCAGCACCGGCGGCGGCAGCGCGGCGGCACCGTCGTCGGCGAGCAGGCGTGCGAACAACGCGCGCTGCCGCGCCAGGGTGTCGACCGCGAAGTCGCTGGCGATCGCCAGCCGCGCCAGCCGGTCGACATCGCCAACGGACAGCGCGACGCCCCCGTCGGCGCTGGCGCGCAGGCGTTCGACCGCGTGCCGGACGGGGTCGGCGGCGTCGGCGGGCAGGGAGTCGACGGGGGCGTGGTTCATCGCCGCGGATGATCGCACGCACCCGCCGGGGCCGGCCGCCCGCAGGCGACCGGCCGTTGCCGCGTTACAGCGAGCGGTCCGCGTTCACCCGGCCGCGGCCGTAGAACGCGTCGATTCCCTGATCGCCGATGTCGTCGGCACCGTGCGTCAGCGCCGACAGCACCTCGCTGGGGTCCATGTCGCCCCCGTTGGCACCGATGATCAGCGCAGCCACGCCGGTCACGTGCGGGGCCGCCATGCTGGTCCCCGCCGCCCATGTCCAGCCCCCGTTGGTGGTGCTGAAGACATAGTCGAACACGAAGCACGGGCGGGTGATTCCGGCGATCGTGCAGTTCTCGTTGCCCGGGTAGTCCCAGTCACCGCCGGGCGCGGCGAAGTTCACCACCACCTTGCCATGGCTGCTGTAGTGCGCCAGCAGATCCTTGTCGGTCATCGGGCTCAGGCCCCAGCCCGCCGGCGCCGTCGCCGACACCCCGATGACGCCGTGCAGGCCGCCCGGGAACGCGATCAGCCGGTTGCCGTACGGGTCGGTGGCGGTATCGAAGTCGATGCCGTCGTTGCCGGCCGAGGCGATCACCGTGGTGCCCTGCTGGCGTGCATAGGTCAGCGCCCGCTGCACCGCGCCGGCCAGGCTGTGGGTCTCCGGCGTCACCGGCAGCCCGCCGCGCACGCCCAGGCTCATGTTGACCAGGTCGGCGTCGGCGTCGGCCGCGTAGACGATGCCGCCGATGATGCTGGCGAAGCTGCCCGAGCCGGTGTAGGCCGACAGCACCTTGACCGCGACGATCTCCGCCTCCGGCGCAATACCAATCGCGCCGAAGGCGTTGTCGGCCGCCGCCACCGTACCGGCGACGTGGCTGCCGTGGTTGAAGCCGCCCGGCATTTCGCACACCGTCTCGCCGGCGACGAACGACGTGCTCAGGCCGGCGTTGAGGTTGGGCTGCAGGTCCGGGTGGTCGCAGTCGATGCCCGAATCGAGGATCGCCACCCGCACGCCGGCGCCACGCTCGCCGGTGCGTTCCCAGGCCTCCGGCGCGTCCACCGCGTCATGGCCCCACTGCATGTCGAAAAAGAAGTCGTCATCACCGCTGTCCGGCGGATTGGCCGCGGCCTCGGCGAAGTCGAGGGCGGGGACCGTCTCGGGCAGTCCGAACTCGAGCACGCGGTCGGCGGTGACCGACTCCAGCCCGCGCAGGCGCCGCGCACGCTGCGGGAAGCCCGCGTCGGAGTCGACGATCGCCACGCCGATCTGCGGGTAGCGGGCCACGACCTGCCCGCCCTGGACCTCGACCTGCTGCACCAGCGCAGCGTCGAAAGCCAGTGACCGGGCCTGCACCACGAAGGTCTCCGCGTGCGCACCGCCGGCGGCCATCGTCGCGGCGATGGCCAAACTCAGGGTCAAACGTTTCATCAGCGCTCTCTCCGATAACTTGTGACTCGCGTCACGGTTATCCCCCGCGCCCGGCAACGATAAGCAGGGTTGGGCGGGAGCGCAATGCACGTATGTGCAACGCCGGACCGGCCACGCGGCGGTACCGCTGGTCGGTGGTCGTGGAGAGCCGGCCGGAAGGGAAATGGTCGGGGGCCGGCCGCAGGCATTAAAAAAGCCCGCCCCGGACGAACCGGTTGCGGGCCTGCTCCCTCCCCCACGTCGGGATGCGGGTCGATCGTGAAGGAAGCGTTAGGCCGATTGCACGCTGCAGTGCAAAAGAGAACCCGCGGGTTCAAAAACGACGGTTTCGCATGTGTCCCGGGGCGCCGCACGAAAAAGGCCCCGCCGTTGCCGACGGAGCCTTCCGTATCGCAGTGACGCAATGGAACCGGCTTAGAAGCCCATGCCGCCCATGTCGCCCATGCCACCGCCGGCCGGCATCGCCGGCTCGTCCTTCTTCGGCAGCTCGCCGACCATCGCCTCGGTGGTGATCATCAGGCCCGCGATCGACGCGGCGTTCTGCAGCGCGGTGCGGGTGACCTTGGTCGGGTCGAGGATGCCGGCCTCCAGCATGTCGACGTACTCGCCGGTGGCGGCGTTGTAGCCGTAGCTGCCCTTGCCTTCCTTGACCGCGTTGACGATCACGCTCGGCTCCTCGCCGGCGTTGGTGACGATCTCGCGCAGCGGGGCTTCCATCGCACGGCGGGCGATCGCGATGCCGTGGTTCTGGTCCTCGTTGTCACCCTTGAGGGTGGCGATCGCGGCCAGCGCGCGGATCAGGGCGACGCCGCCGCCCGGGACGATGCCTTCCTCGACCGCGGCGCGGGTGGCGTGCAGGGCGTCCTCGACGCGCGCCTTCTTCTCCTTCATCTCGATCTCGGTCGAGGCACCGACCTTGATCACCGCCACGCCGCCGGCCAGCTTGGCCACGCGCTCCTGCAGCTTCTCGCGGTCGTAGTCGGAGGAGGTCTCCTCGATCTGCGCCTTGATCTGCTTGATGCGGGCCTCGATCGAGCCGGTGTCGCCGGCGCCGTCGATGATGGTGGTGTTCTCCTTGGAGACCTGCACCTTCTTCGCGCGGCCGAGGTCGTTGATGGTCGCCTTCTCGAGCTGCAGGCCGACTTCCTCGGAGATCACGGTGCCGCCGGTCAGCACGGCCATGTCTTCCAGCATCGCCTTGCGACGGTCGCCGAAGCCCGGGGCCTTGACGGCGCAGACCTTGACGATCCCGCGGATGGTGTTGACCACCAGGGTGGCCAGCGCCTCGCCCTCAACGTCCTCGGCGACGATCAGCAGCGGCTTGCCGGCCTTGGCCACGCCCTCGAGGACGGGCAGCAGGTCACGCACGTTGGAGATCTTCTTGTCGTAGAGCAGGATGAACGGGTCGTCCAGCTCGGCCTGCATCGACTGCTGGTTGTTGATGAAGTACGGCGACAGGTAGCCGCGGTCGAACTGCATGCCCTCGACCACGTCCAGCTCGTTCTCCAGGCCCGAACCGTCCTCGACGGTGATCACGCCTTCCTTGCCGACCTTGTCCATCGCCTGGGCGATCAGGTCGCCGATCTGACTGTCGGAGTTGGCCGAGATCGCGCCGACCTGGGCAATTTCCTTGCTCGTCGACGACGGCTTGGAGATGTTCTTCAGCTCGGCGACGGCGCCGGTCACGGCCTTGTCGATGCCGCGCTTGAGGTCCATCGGGTTCATGCCGGCGGCGACCGCCTTCATGCCCTCGCGGATCAGCGCCTGGGCCAGCACGGTCGCGGTGGTGGTGCCGTCACCGGCGTTGTCGGAGGTCCGGGAAGCGACTTCCTTGACCATCTGCGCGCCCATGTTCTCGAACTTGTCGGCCAGCTCGATCTCCTTGGCGACGGACACGCCGTCCTTGGTGATCGTCGGCGCGCCGAAGCTCTTGTCGAGCACGACGTTGCGGCCCTTCGGGCCCAGGGTGGCCTTGACGGCATTGGCGAGCGTGTTGACGCCGCGCAGCATCTTGGAGCGCGCGTCTTCGCCGAAACGGATTTCCTTGGCAGCCATTGCGGATTACCTCAAAAGAAGTTCAAAAAAAGGGAAATGGGAAACGGAAGCGCGCCGCGATCAACCGAGGATCGCGAAGATGTCGTCTTCCTTCACCACCAGATAGTCAGTGCCGTCGAGCTTGACCTCGGTGCCGGAGTACTTGCCGAACAGGACCTTGTCGCCAGCCTTGACCTTCGGCGCGCGCACGCTGCCGTTGTCCAGGGCCTTGCCCTCGCCGACCGCGATGACCTCGCCCTTGATCGGCTTCTCGGTGGCCGAATCCGGAATGACGATGCCGCCGGCGGACATCTTTTCTTCTTCCATGCGCTTGATGACCACGCGGTCGAACAACGGCTTGATGTTCATTTCTACAACCTCGTAAGTGGTTGAAAGGGTGGGGAAAGGACGCGAAATCTAGCAGTCGCCCCGGTGGAGTGCCAAGTCCGGGAGCGGCCGCGCCCGGGAACCCGGGACTGCGCTGGAGATGGGGCGCGGCTCCGGCCTTTCAAGGGCCGGAGCTGGCGCCGGGCGAAAAAAAAGACGCGCCTCGGTGAGAGGCGCGTCTTCCGGTTTCGGGATCGGCTTCCGAGCGCGGCGCATCCCGCGCCTCTCCCCTGACCTTGGACCCCCATGTCGGGCCGACTCCTTGTCGACCGGCGGCGATATTGGCCCAACCGGGTCACTTTTTCCATCTCTTTCCATACGTGGGATGGTTTCTATCGGTAACGCAAAGTCGTGACGAACGTCGGAATATTCAGCTGCACCGATGTTCAGCTTCCATATGGCTACCGTTAGACAACAAGTTGATGTTAATTTCAGGCACTCCGTTACCTTCGGTAGCGGAGCGCAAATTCCACGCAGACGCCGCGCGCGCGGCCGGAGCCGACCATGACACCAGCCCTCCGCATCCGCCTCGCCCGCCGCCACGGCGGGCTGTCGCAGGCCGCGCTCGCCGCCGCGGTCGGGGTCCAGCGCAGCGCGGTCAGCCACTGGGAAGGCAACCCCGGCAAATCGCCCAGCGCCGCCCACCTGCGCGAGATCGCGATGGTGACCGGGGTGCAGTTCGAATGGCTGGCGACCGGCCGCGGCCGGATGGCACTGTCGCAGCAGGTCGAGATGGACTCGATCGCCACCGCCGACGCGCTGCTGGTCGACGACCCGCTGGAGCGGCGCCTGCTGACAGCGTTCCGCGACAGTCCGGTGCGGGCGCGGGCGCCGCTGGTGGAAGTGGTCGAGCAGCTCGCGCAGCGGCGGATCGGGCGCCCGCGCACCAGCTGACGGCCGGCGTCCGGCCCGGTGGCACGTTTCGCCAAGCTGTGCCGGACCGCGCCGGCACAGCTGGGCTAGGCTATGCGGTCACTCCCGAGCGCCCGCGATGCCCGTCCTGCTCTGCCTCTCCACCTGCCCCGACGAAGCCAGCGCACGCGCGATCGCCGAAGCGCTGGTCGACGAGCGGCTGGCCGCCTGCGTCAGCCGGCTGCCGGGCGTGCAGTCGACCTACCGCTGGGAAGGCGCGGTCCAGCACGACGCCGAGGTGCTGCTGCTGATCAAGACCACCGCCGACCGCCTGGACGCGCTGGCCGCGCGGCTGCAGGTGCTGCATCCGTATGAACTTCCCGAGCTGGTCGCGGTCGAAGCCGCCGGCGGCTTCGCCCCGTACCTGGCCTGGGTGGCCGCGCAGACACGACGCAATGACTGAACCCCGCACCGCCGGCCGCTGGCTGGCGCTCCTGCTTGGCCTGGTGGCACTGACCGCGCAGGCGGCGATCGACCCCGAGGACCTGCTGCCGGTCGACGAGGCGTTCGCGCTCGCCGCGCGGCCGGCGGCCGACGGCGCGATCGAGATCCGCTGGGACATTGCCGACGGCTACTACCTGTACCGCCACCGCACCAGCGTCGCGGCCGACGCCGGCTTTGCCGCCGGCGAGCTGCGGATGCCGGCCGGCACGCCGTACGAGGACGAGTTCTTCGGCAAGGTCGAGACCTACCGCGACCGCCTGGTGGCGACGCTGCCGGGCGAGCCGCGCGCGGCGTCCACCGTGCTGACGGTCAAGTACCAGGGCTGCGCCGACGCCGGCATCTGCTACCCGCCGCAGACCCGCCGGATCACCGTGCAACTGCCGGCCGGCGGCGGGGTCGACCCGGTGCCCGGCGCGGCCGGGGCCGGCCTGCTCGGCGGTGTCGGCACCCCGGGTGCGGCCAATCCGGTGCGCCTGCCCGGCAATCCGCTGCTCGACGCCGCGGGTGGCTTCGACGAGCCGCTGCCGCCGGAGCAGGCCTTCGGTTTCGAGGCGATCGCCGACGACGGCGACACGCTGCGGCTGCGTTTCTCGCCGGCACCTGGCTACTACCTGTACCGCGACCAGACCACGCTGGCGCTGGCCGGCGGCAGCGGCGGCGTGTCACTGGGCCGCGCGCAGTGGCCGCAGGGCCGGCGCCACCGCGACGGCTACTTCGGCGAGACGGTGGTCTATTTCGACCCGGTCGAGGTGACCGTGCCGCTGCGCCGCGCGACCGCCACCGCGACCACGATCCGGCTGCGGGCCGGCTTCCAGGGCTGCCAGAACGATGGCATCTGCTACCCGCCGATGACGCGGACGGTGGAGGTGGCGTTGCCGGCGCTGGCGACGGTGTCCGCGGGCGCCGCCGCATCGGCACCGTCCGGCGTGGCCGAGAGTGGTTCGGCCAGCGCGTCCGCGGCCGACGGGGCTGCGGCCGACGGCGCGATTGCGGAGGACCGCCCGCTGGAATCCGGCTCGTCCGTAGCCACGCAGGACAGCCCCGGGCCGATCGCCGCGGGATCGATCGACAACGGCGCCGGCTCCAAGTCGGAAACCGGCGCCTTCGCGGCCGCGGGCGACACGTCCGCGACCGACACCGCCACCCGCCTCGCCGAGGACAGCCGCCTGGCCGCCGCCCTGTCCGGCCCGGACCGCTGGTGGGCGCTACTGAGCTTCTTCGGCTTCGGCCTGCTGCTGTCGTTCACCCCCTGCGTGCTGCCGATGATCCCGATCCTGTCGGGACTGATCGCCGGCGCCTCGGCCGGGCACGAGCGCGGCCTCGGCGCGGCGCGCGCGCTGGGGTTGTCGTTCGTCTACGTGCTGTCCAGCGCGCTGGTGTTCACCGTTGCCGGCGTGGTCGCCGGGCTGGTCGGCGCCAACCTGCAGATCGCGTTCCAGAACCCGTGGGTGCTGGCGGCGTTCGCGGCGCTGTTCGTGGCGCTGGCGCTGTCGAGCTTCGGCCTGTACGAGTTGCAGCTGCCGGCCGGGCTGCGCCGCCGGCTGGGTGCGCTCAGCGACCGCCAACGCGGCGGCTCGCTGGCCGGGGTGGCGGTGATGGGCGCGCTGTCGGCGCTGATCGTCGGGCCGTGCGTGGCGCCGCCGCTGGCCGCGGCGGTGCTGTATATCGGCCAGACCCAGGATCCGGTGTTCGGCGGCGCCGCGCTGTTCATGCTGGCGATGGGCATGGGCGTGCCGCTGCTGGCGTTCGGCGTGGCCGCCGGCAAGGGCCTGCCGACCAGCGGGCCGTGGATGGTGGCGGTGCAGCGCGCGTTCGGCTTCGTGTTCCTTGGGCTGGCGGTGTGGATGGTGTCGCGGGTGCTGCCGGGGCCGGTCGCGCTGGGCCTGTGGGGCGCGCTGCTGATCGCGGCGGCGGCCACGCTGGCACTGGCCGCGGCGCGTTCGCAGGCCCGTGACTGGCTGCGGGTGCTGGGCTGGACCGCGGCCGGCCTGCTCGCCATCGCCGGTGCGACCCAGGTGGTCGGCGCGCTGGCCGGCGGCAGCGACCCGTTGCGTCCGCTGGACGGGTTGCGCGGCGGCGCGGTCGAGGACCGCAAGCTGCCGTTTCGCATGATCAAGTCGCTGGAGGACCTCGACCGCGAGGTCGCCGCGGCGGCCGAGGCCGGCCAACCGCTGATGTTCGACTTCTATGCCGACTGGTGCGTGTCCTGCAAGGAGATGGAGAAGTACACCTTCCCCGAACCGGTGGTCCACGCCGCGCTCGCCGATTTCGTGCTGCTCAAGGCCGACGTGACCGCCAACGACGCGGTCGACCAGGCGTTGATGAAGCGGCTCGGGATCATCGGCCCGCCGGCGACGCTGTTCTATATCGATGGCGAGGAGCGCCGCGACCTGCGCCTGTTCGGCTTCGAGCGGGCCGCGGACTTCGCCGCGCGCGCCGACCGCGCCAACCCGGACGCCAACCGGTGACGTCGACCGGCAAGGTCCTGCTGGTCGCACTCGGCGCCGGCCTGCTCGGCGCGGTCGCCGGGGTGCTGATGAACGGCCCCGGCCCGCTGCTGCGCAGCGAACTGGGCCAGCAGGCGTTGCAGCAGGCGATGACCGCCACCGCCCCACCCACGCCTGACGGCCTGGCGGTGGCCGTGCGCGGCGAGCCGATCCCGCCCCTGACCCTGCCCGACCTGCAGGGCGAACCCGCCACCTTGCCGGCCGACTACGCCGGCCGCCCGCTGCTGGTGAACTTCTGGGCCAGCTGGTGCGGCCCGTGCATCGAGGAAATGCCGGAACTGGACCGGTTCGCGGCCACCCAGGGCGCGAACGGCGTGCAAGTGGTCGGTATCGCGCTGGACGAGCCGGACGCCGTGCGCGCCTTCCTGCAGCACACCCCGGTCGACTACCCGATCCTGCTCGACGTCGCCGGCCCGGCCGACACCGGCGTCCAGCTCGGCAACGCCCGCGGCGTGCTGCCGTACACGGTGCTGGTCGACGCGCAGGGTCGGCTGGTGAAGCAGAAGATCGGCCCGTTCGAGCACGGCGAGGTCGACGGCTGGGTCGGGCACTGACCCGCAACGGCCCGGCCGCCTGATCGGGCAAAATTCAAACAGTCGATTAAATCGCGACAACTTCGGCGAAACGGCCGGCAACTTCTGGACAGCGGCGCGGTGCTCCGCCACACTGCCGGCCTTTTCCACTTCCCGGTCCGCGATGGCCAAGCTGCTGCTCCTGCACGGCCCCAACCTCAACCTGCTCGGCGAACGCGAGCCGGAGGTCTACGGCCACACCACGCTGGAGCAGATCGACGCCGGCCTGCGCGCGACCGCCGAAGCCGCCGGCCACCAGCTGGAGGCGCTGCAGTCCAACGCCGAGCACGTGCTGGTCGACCGGGTGCAGGCGGCCCGTACCGACGGCACCGCGGCGATCCTGATCAACCCGGCCGCCTTCACCCACACCAGCGTCGCCCTGCGCGACGCGCTGGCCGCGGCGGCGCTGCCGTTCTACGAGATCCACCTGTCCAACCCGCACGCGCGCGAGCCGTTCCGCCGCCACAGCTACTTCAGCGACCTCGCCGTCGCCGTGGTCGCCGGTTTCGGCGCCGACAGCTACCGCTACGCGCTCGACGCCGCCCTCGCCCGGCTGGCGGCCGCCCACTAGACCCGTCCGGCCGCCCGTCCCGCGGCGGCCGACCCACACACGACCCAAGAGGCCCTTCCGATGGACCTGCGCAAGATCAAGAAGCTCATCGACCTGCTCGAGGAATCCAACCTCAACGAGATCGAGATCAAGGAGGGCGAGGAGTCGGTGCGACTGGCCCGCCTGCCCAGCGGCGGCATGGTGGCCGCGCCGGCGATGCAGCACCACGTCCCGATGCAGGCCGCCCCGGCCGCCGCAGCGCCGATGCCGATGCAGTCCCCGGTCGACGCCGCCACCGGCGGTTCGGCCAAGGCCAGCAGCGACCTGCCCGAGGGCCACGTGGTCCGCGCGCCTATGGTCGGCACCTTCTACGCCAGCCCGGCGCCGGACAAGCCGGCGTTCGTCAGCGTCGGCCAGGCGGTCAAGGCCGGCGACACCCTCGGCATCATCGAGGCGATGAAGATGTTCAACCCGATCGAGGCCGATGTCTCCGGCACCGTGCTCAAGGTGGTCGCCGAGAACGGCCAGCCGATCGAGTTCGACCAGCCGCTGTTCGTGATCGGGTGAGCCATGCTCGATAAAGTCGTCATTGCCAACCGGGGCGAGATCGCGCTGCGCATCCTGCGCGCGTGCCACGCCCTGGGCATCCGCACGGTCGCGGTGCACTCCACCGTCGACCGCAACCTCAAGCATGTCGCGATGGCCGACGAGTCTGTCTGCATCGGGCCGGCGCCGTCGACCGACAGCTACCTCAACATGGCCCAGTTGATCGCCGCCGCCGAGGTTACCGACGCCCAGGCGATCCATCCGGGCTACGGCTTCCTCAGCGAGAACGCCGACTTCGCCGAGCGCGTCGAGGAGTCGGGCTTCATCTTCATCGGGCCCAAGGCCGAGACCATCCGTCTGATGGGTGACAAGGTCGAGGCGATCCGCGCGATGAAGGACGCCGGCGTCCCCTGCGTGCCCGGCAGCGGCGGCCCGCTCGGCGACGATGCCGAGACCAACATCGGCATCGCCCGCGAGATCGGCTACCCGGTGATCGTCAAGGCGGCCGGCGGCGGTGGCGGCCGCGGCATGCGCGTGGTCCACACCGAGGCGCACCTGGCCAACGCGATCCAGACCACCAAGTCCGAGGCGAAGGCCGCGTTCGGCAACGACATGGTCTACATGGAGAAGTTCCTGGAGAACCCGCGCCATGTGGAGATCCAGGTCCTCGCCGACGGCCAGGGCAACGCGATCCACCTGGGCGAGCGCGACTGCTCGATGCAGCGCCGCCACCAGAAGGTGGTCGAGGAAGCGCCGGCGCCGGGGATCACCGCCGAGCAGCGCGCCGAGATCGGCCGCGTCTGCACCGAGGCCTGCATCCGGATCGGCTACCGCGGCGCCGGCACGTTCGAGTTCCTGTACGAGAACGGCCGCTTCTACTTCATCGAGATGAACACCCGCATCCAGGTCGAGCACCCGGTCACCGAGATGGTCACCGGCATCGACCTGGTGCGCGAGCAGCTCAACATCGCCGCCGGCCACAAGCTCAGCCTGAAGCAGGACGACATCGTGCTGGAGGGCCATGCGATCGAGTGCCGCATCAACGCCGAGGACCCGGACACCTTCATGCCGAGCCCGGGCCTGATCGCCCACTTCCACGCCCCCGGCGGCCCCGGCGTGCGCGTCGACAGCCACATCTACGAGGGCTACCGCGTGCCGCCGAACTACGACTCGATGATCGGCAAGCTGATCGTCCACGGCCCCGACCGCGAGACCGCGATCGCGCGCATGCGGGTGGCGCTGAGCGAGATGGTCGTCGACGGCATCAAGACCAACATTCCATTGCAGCAGCGGATTCTGGCCGACGTCGGCTTCCAGCAGGGCGGCCAGAACATCCACTACCTGGAGAAGCGGCTGAAGGAGCAGAAGGAGAAGTCGCTGTCGATCGGCTGATCGCGACGTAACCACGCCATGCCCTTCCTCGAACTGACCATCGCCTGCACCGAAGCCGGCCAGCCGCGCCACGAGCGCGCGCTGGAAAGCGTCGGCGCGCTCGCGGTGACGCTGGCCGACGCCCACGCCGACGCGCCCGACGAGCAGGCCATCTTCGAACCCGGCGTCGGCCAGACCCCGCTGTGGGGCGAGATGGAGCTGACCGCGCTGTTCGAGGGCGGCACCCCGCCGGAACTGCTGCTGCACGCGCTGTCGGCGGCCGACGAAGGCATCGACTGGTCGCGCGCACGCTTCCGCGAGGTCGCCGACCAGGACTGGGAACGCGCCTGGCTCGACCAGTACGAACCGCTGAAGTTCGGCGCCCGCACCTGGATCGTGCCGTGGAACCACGAGCTGCCCGACGGCGCCGATGCGCCGGATGCGGCCGTGGTGCGGCTCGACCCCGGCCTGGCGTTCGGCTCGGGCACCCACCCGACCACCGCGCTGTGCCTGCAGTGGCTCGACACGCTGGCCGGGGACGGCTCGCTGGACGGTGCCGCCGTGCTCGACTTCGGCTGTGGCTCGGGCATCCTCGCGCTGGCCGCGCTCAAGCTCGGCGCCGCACGCGCGGTCGGCGTCGACAACGACCCGCAGGCGCTGACCGCCACGCGCGACAACGCCGACCGCAACGAGGTCGGCGAGCGCCTGTCGGTGCACCTGCCCGACGACGAGCCGGCCGCGGACTACCCGGTGGTGGTCGCCAACATCCTCGCCACCGCGCTGGTGGCGCTGGCCGACGTGCTGGCCGCGCGGGTCGCGCCGGGCGGGCGGATCGCGCTGTCGGGCATCCTCGCCGGGCAGGAGGACGAGGTACTCGCCGCGTATGCGTCCGCATTCGAGCAACTCGCGGTCGAACAGCTGGACGACTGGATCCGCATCGACGGCGTGCGGCGCGCAACCCCGGCGTCCTGACCGCCGATCCTTGACCGCGGTCACGCCCGGCGGCACCGGCGTGGCTGGCGGCCGCCGCGACCGGCTCGGCTAAACTGCGGCGATGTTCGTCCCCTGCCCGCACTGTGGCTTCCTGGTGGCGTCGATCGTCTCGCGCGACGGCGCCCCGCAACGCTGTCCGCGCTGCGAGGGACTGCTGTCGCCCGACGTCGCTACCGAAGCGGAATCGACACCCGCAGACGTGCCCGATGTCACCGCGGCGCCTGCAGCACCCGCACCCACGGCAGCGATCGCGACGGCACCCGCGTCCGCCAAAACCCGGGCCCGCAGTCCCGCGCCCGCCCCGGGCGCATCGCGCAAACCGCGCCGCACCGCACCGACCTTCGCCCGCACCGTCGTCCCGAAGCCGCGGACCGGCCGGCGCTGGCCGACCTGGCTGGCGATCGCCGGGCTCGGCCTGCTGCTGGTGGTGCAACTGCTGCTGTCGCAGCGCGCGACGCTGGCCGCGAGCGAGCGCTGGCGGCCGCTGATCGCCGCCACCTGCAGCGCGCTCATGTGCGAGCTGCCGCCGTGGCGCGAACCACTGGCGTTCACCATGCTCGCGCGCAATGTCGAACAGGCCGGCGCGCCGGGCGTGCTCGCGGTCACCGCCAGTTTCCGCAACGACGCGCGCTGGCCGCAGCCTTGGCCGGCGCTGCGGCTGAGCCTGTCGGACGTCGACGGCATCCCGGTCGCCGCGCGCGTGTTCCAGCCGGACGAATACCGCGGTAGCGGGGCCGCCGCCGAACCCCTGCTGGCGCCCGGCCAGAGCGCCAACGTGCGGTTCGAGGTGGTCGAGCCGACGCCCGAGATCGTCGCCTTCACCTTCGACTTCCGCTGAAACCGCAACCGCGGTCACGCAACGGCGGCGGCACGCGGCCGGTCCGCGGCGATTCCCGCGTGGCACCCGTCCGGCCGAACGTCCGAGTGTCGCCGCCGGCGTCCACGCGCTAGACTCGTCCCCCCGTCGTCGCAGGACGCTCGCGGCGCGCGGCGCCGCCCGACGGTCGTCTTGTGTCCTTGGGGGGACGCCTTTTTGAACGCTGCAGCAAACCGTACCGAACCCAGCCGACCGGGGCCGCGGGTTCCCTTGCGCGACCACGTCGCGACCTCGATCCGGCGCTACCTGGGCGACCTCAACGGCTGCGACAACGGCGACCTGTACGAGATCGCGCTGCGCGAACTGGAAATCCCGCTGTTCGCCGAAGTGCTCGCGCACTGCGAGGGCAACCAGAGCCGCGCCGCGGCGATGCTCGGCATCCACCGTGCGACCCTGCGCAAGAAGCTGCGCGACTACGGGCTAGCCTGACCGGCCGGGGCCGCGCCGGGCGCGGCCGCTATAATCGCGGGCTTCCCCACGCCCGGAATCCCCATGACTGCCGCCCCCCTGCCGCCGGTGAAGATCCGCCGCGCGTTGCTATCCGTTTCCGACAAGACCGGCCTGGTCGAACTGGCCCGTGCGCTGGCCGGCCACGGTGTCGAACTGCTGTCCACCGGCGGAACCGCCAGGGCGCTGCGCGAGGCCGGCCTGCAGGTGAAGGACGTCAGCGAGGCGACCGGCTTCCCGGAAATGATGGACGGCCGGGTCAAGACCCTGCACCCGGTCGTGCACGGCGGCCTGCTCGGCCGCGCCGGCGTCGACGAGGCGGTGATGGCCGAGCACGGCATCGACGCGATCGACCTGCTGGTGCTGAACCTGTACCCGTTCGCGCAGGTGTCGGCCAACCCGGACAGCAGCTTCGACGAGATCATCGAGAACATCGACATCGGCGGCCCGGCGATGCTGCGCTCGGCGGCGAAAAACTTCGCCCGCGTCGCGGTCGCCACCGATCCGGCGCAGTACGACGACCTCGTCACCGAGCTGGCCGGCAACGATGGCGCGGTCAGCGGCAGAACCCGCTTCGCGCTGTCGGTGGCCGCGTTCGACAACGTCGCCTTCTACGACGCCTGCATCAGCAACTACCTGTCGTCGCTGGCTGGGGACGGCAGCCGCGCGCTGTTCCCGGCGCAGAACAACAGCAACTTCGTCAAGGTGATGGACCTGCGCTACGGCGAGAACCCGCACCAGGCCGGCGCCTTCTACCGCGACCTGTGGCCGGTGCCGGGCACGCTGGCGACCTTCACCCAGCTGCAGGGCAAGGAGCTGAGCTTCAACAACCTCGCCGACGCCGACGCCGCGTGGGAGTGCGTGCGCCAGTTCGACGCACCGGCCTGCGTGATCGTCAAGCACGCCAACCCGTGCGGCGTCGCGGTCGGCGCCGGCAACGGCGAGGCCTACGAGGCCGCCTACGCGACCGACGCGACCTCGGCGTTCGGCGGCATCATCGCGTTCAACCGGACCCTCGACGCGGCGACGGCGAAGACCATCCTCGACCGGCAGTTCGTCGAGGTGCTGATCGCGCCGGACTACGAGCCGGCGGCGCTGGAGTACGCGAAGAAGAAGGCCAACGTGCGCGTGCTGAAAATCCCGCACGGCGAGGGCCGCAACAACTTCGACATCAAGCGCGTCGGTTCCGGCCTGCTGATGCAGACCAGCGACAACCGCGAGGTGTCGCGCGACGAACTGAAGGTGGTGACCAGGGTCGCCCCCACCGACGCGCAGCTGTCGGACCTGCTGTTCGCGTGGCGGGTGGCGAAATTCGTTAAGTCCAACGCGATCGTCTACGCGAAGGACCAGCGCACGATCGGCGTCGGCGCCGGCCAGATGAGCCGCGTGGTGTCGGCCAGGATCGCGGGGCTGAAGGCGGAGGAAGCCGGACTGGTGGTGCCGGGCTCCGTGATGGCGAGCGATGCGTTCTTCCCGTTCCGCGACGGCATCGACGCGGCCGCGGCGGCCGGCATCAAGGCGGTGATCCAGCCGGGCGGCTCGATGCGCGACAGCGAGGTGATCGCGGCAGCCGACGAGCACGGCATCGCGATGGTGTTCACGGGCGTGCGGCACTTCCGGCACTGAGTTTTCGCGGATCGACGCTGTCAGCGATCTGGCGCGCAGCGGGGACAGCAGCAACGCAGGAAGTCAACGGCAACGGCTGTGGCGGCGCCGGCTTCGGGGAGAGCGGCGCCCCCGAGGGGATCTTGCCCACCGGCTCGGTCGGCCCGCTTCGCGGTCCGGCCCGGCGCAGCGCGCCGGGCGTTCGCACAGGCGCGCGGCAGTGCCGCGCAAGCCGCCTGCGCTCACCCGTGGCCGACTCGCCGGCGCGGACATCCATGTCCGCTCTGGGCAAATCCCCTCGGGGACAACGCGTCGGCGTTTGTGTCGCACGCACCCACGATTTTTCTGTAGGAGCGACGTAAGTCGCGACCCACTGACCACTGGCTGCGCTGCGATTGACGTGAGCCACGATCGAACTGCTGAAACGCGTTGAACGAGAGACCTCGCGAGGTCAGTGGGTCGCGACTTACGTCGCTCCTACAAAACACCACCGTCTTTGCCCGCAATGAGTCCACTCGGCCCATCCGGCCCTGATCTTCGCTTTGCCTTTGCCCGCCCCCAACAGTCCGCGAGGCGATCCGCGGAGGTGGGTGGCGGGGGTGTTGCGGAAAGCGGGCCATGGATGGCCCGCGGCCCCGAGTCGGGGCAGGACGCCCCGACCGAGGGGTGGAGCAACACCCCCGCCGCCCACTTCCCGCAGCGCGCAAACTCCAACGAAGCCGCTCTTGCCTGGGATTACGGACCTCGGGGCCCTGTCAACCCGGGTCCCGCTCCGCCCAGATCTCCCGGTCCACCCCGTCCCCCAGCTCCGGGTACTCCGCGATGTGGAACGTCGGCGACTTCCCCGCTTCCAGTTGCCGGTCGTAGTCGCGGGTCAGCTTCACCACCACCCCCGACAGCATCACGATCGCCACCAGGTTGATCGACGCCATGATCGCCATCGCCGCGTCGGCCGCGTTCCAGACCAGCTGCACCTTCGAGTACACGCCCCAGACGATCACCGCCAGCGCGGCCACCCGCAGCACGAACAGCCCGACCCGGCCGCCGCCCAGGTACAACAGGTTGTTCTCCGCGTACGAGTAGTTGCCGAGGATCGTGGTGAAGGCGAAGAAGAACATCGCGATCGCGACGAAGTACGTGCCGGCCTCGCCGAAGAACACCGTCATCGCCTCCTGCGTCACCCGCACGCCGTCGTTGCCGTCGCCGATCACGCCCGACAGCAGGATCACGAAGCCGGTCGCGCTGCAGATCAGCAGCGTGTCGATGAACACCCCCAGCGACTGCACCAGCCCCTGGCTGGCGGGGTGGTGCGGCACCGGGGTCGCCGCCGCGGCGACGTTCGGCGCGCTGCCCATGCCGGCCTCGTTGGAGTACAGCCCGCGCTTGACGCCGTTGAGCATCGCCGCGGCGATGCCGCCAAGCACGCCGCCGGCCGCCGGCTCCAGCCCGAACGCGCTGCGCAGCACCAGCGACAGCACCGCCGGCACTTCCGACAGGTTGGTCGCGACCACCCACAACGCCAGCCCGAGGTAGCCGACCGCCATGAACGGAACCACCCATTCGGCGAAGCGGGCGACCGAGCGCAGGCCGCCGAAGATGATCACCGCGGTCAGCACCACCAGCCCGGTGGCGATCTGCGCGCGGCTGAAGCCGAACGCGTCGCCGAGCGCCTGCGCCATCGCGTTGGCATGCACGCTGCTGAAGACCAGCCCGTAGGTCAGCAGCAGCGAGACCGCGAAGGCGATGCCCATCCAGCGCTTCTTCAGCCCCAGCGTCATGTAGTACGCCGGGCCGCCGCGGTACTGGCCGTTCTCGTCGCGGACCTTGTACAGCTGCGCCAGCGCGCTCTCGGCGTACGCGGTCGCCATGCCGAGCACCGCCGTGCACCACATCCAGAACAATGCGCCCGGCCCGCCCACGCCCAGCGCGATCGCGACCCCGGCGAGGTTGCCGGTCCCGACCCGCGAGGCCAGCGACGTGCACAGCGCCTGGAACGGCGAGATGCCGCTGCGGTCGCCGCCGGTGCCGCGGCCGATCACGTGCAGCATGTGTGGCAGCCGGCGCACCTGCAGGAACCGCAGTCGCACGGTGAAGAACACGCCCACCGCGAGCAGGCCGTACACCAGCACGTAGTTCCACAGCACGCCGTTGACCAGGTCGATGACCGGCGCGAGCACCGTTTCGATCAGTTGCAGGATGGGGTTCATCGGGTTCGTTCGGGCGGAAACGCGCCGATGCTAGCAGCAGGTTCGCGGCCGCCGCCGCGCATCCGTAGAATTGCGGTGGGCCGGCGATGCGGCCGCTCCCGCGCAATCCCCACAGGAACGACAGCCATGAAAGTCCTCGTCATCGGTTCCGGCGGCCGCGAACACGCGCTCGCGTGGAAGCTGGCGCAATCGCAATGCGTCAGCGAGGTGCTGGTCGCCCCGGGCAACGCCGGCACCGCCACCGAAGCCCGCTGCCGCAACGTCGCGGTGGGCGCGACCGACATCGACGGCCTGCTCGCGCTGGTCCAGCGCGAAGGCGTGGCGGTTACCGTGGTCGGCCCGGAAGCGCCGCTGGTGGCGGGCGTGGTCGACCGCTTCCGCGCCGCCGGCCACCGCGTGTTCGGCCCGACCGCGGCGGCCGCGCAGCTGGAAGGCAGCAAGGCGTTCGCCAAGGATTTCCTCGCCCGCCACGGCATCCCGACCGCCCACTACGCGGTGCATACCGACCTCGACGCGGCGCTGGCCCACGTGCGCGAGAAGGGTGCGCCCATCGTGATCAAGGCCGACGGCCTGGCCGCCGGCAAGGGCGTGATCGTCGCCACCACCCTGGCCGAGGCCGAGGCCGCGGTGACCGACATGCTCGCCGGCAACGCGTTCGGCGCAGCCGGCGCACGCGTGGTCATCGAGGAGTTCCTCGACGGCGAGGAGGCCAGCTTCATCTCGATCGTCGACGGCAAGGTCGCGTTGCCGATGGCGACCAGCCAGGACCACAAGCGCGTCGGCGACGGCGACACCGGCCCCAACACCGGCGGCATGGGCGCCTATTCGCCGGCACCGGTGGTCACTCCCGAAGTGCACGCGCGGATCATGCGCGAGGTGGTCGAGCCGACCGTGGCTGGCATGGCCGCCGACGGCGTGCCGTTCACCGGCTTCCTGTACGCGGGGCTGATGATCGACGCGAGCGGCGCACCGAAGGTGATCGAGTTCAACGTCCGCTTCGGCGACCCCGAGACCCAGCCGGTGATGCTGCGGCTGCAGTCCGACCTGCTCGACCTGGTCGAGGCGGCCATCGCCGGCCGGCTGCACACCACCGACGCGCAGTGGGACCCGCGCGCCTCGGTCGGCGTGGTGATGGCCGCCGAGAACTACCCGGGCACCCCGCGCACCGGCGACGTGATCGGCAGCTGGGACGTGCCGGAGGTCGGCGACAGCAAGGTCTTCCACGCCGGCACAAGGCTGGTCGACGGCCAGGTCGTCACCGCCGGCGGCCGCGTGCTGTGCGTCTGCGCACTCGGCGACAGCGTGGCCGAGGCGCAGCAGCACGCCTACGAAGCGGTCGCCGGGATCTCCTGGCACGGCGAGTTCCACCGCCACGACATCGGCTGGCGCGCGATCGAGCGCGAGCGGGCGGCGCAGCACGGCTGACGCGGCGGACAGGCCCGACCTGACAGGCGCTGCAACCCGCGCTCACCCGAAACAGGCGATGCTGGGCGCCCCCACGTCGACCAGGAGTCCCCATGCCCCGCCTGTCCATCCTCGAACTGGGCCGCGTCCGCCAGGGCGGCGACCGCCGGACCGCGCTCGACGAAGCACGCGAACTGGCCCGCCACGCCGAGCGGCTCGGGTACGAACGGTTCTGGATCGCCGAGCACCACAACATGCCGGCGGTCACCACCGCGGCGACCTCGCTGGTGATCGCGCACGTCGCCGCCGGCACATCGACCATCAGGGTTGGCGCGGGCGGGATCATGCTGCCCAACCACGCGCCGTACATCATCGCCGAGCAGTTCGGCACGCTGGCGACGCTGTTCCCGGGACGGATCGACCTCGGCCTGGGCCGCGCACCCGGCACCGACCAGACCACCGTGCGCGCATTGCGACGCGACCCGGCCAGCCCCGACCGCTTCCCGCAGGACGTGCTGGAGCTGCAGGCGTGGCTGGCGCCGGCCAAGCCCGGCCAGCGGGTCGAGGCGGTGCCCGGCTCGGGCACCGAGGTACCGCTGTGGATCCTCGGTTCCAGCCTGTTCGGCGCACAGCTGGCGGCCGAACTCGGCCTGCCCTACGGCTTCGCCTCGCATTTCGCGCCGCAGATGCTGGACCAGGCGCTGGCGGTCTACCGCTCGCGCTTCAAGCCGTCGGCGCAGCTCGACCGGCCGTACGTACTGGCCGGCATCAACGTGATCGCCGCGCCGACCGACGAGGAGGCGCGGTTCCTCGCGACCTCGCAGCAGATGTCGTTCGCCGACATGTTCCGCGGCCAGCGCAACCTGACCCAGCCGCCGATCGACGATATCGAACGCTACTGGTCGCCGGCGGAAAAGGCGCAGGCCTCGCAGATGCTGGCCTGCAGCGTCGTCGGCGGGCCCGGCACCGTGCGGGCGGGCCTGCAGGCCTTTGCCGAACGCACCGGCGCCGACGAGCTGATGGTGGTGTCGGACGTGTTCGACTTCGCGCTGCGCAGGCGCTCGTTCGCGCTGATCGCCGAAGCCGCCGCCGGGACGCCGGGTTGATACGGACCGCCGCGCCGCATCGCCCGCGCCGCCGGCTCTGCTAGGCTCGCGCGGTCATCCCGGGGGCCGCGCATGTCGTCCAACCAGTACGCGCTGCTGCGCCAGCGACGCTTCCTGCCGTTCTTCCTGACCCAGTCCCTGGGCGCGTTCAACGACAACGTATACCGCCAGGCGATCATCGGCATGCTGTTCTGGCTGGGGGTGTCGAGCGCGGACAAGGCGCTGTACGCCAACCTCGCGCCGGCGCTGTTCATCCTGCCGTACTTCCTGTTCTCGGCGCTGGCCGGGCAGATCGCCGAGCGCACCGAGAAGGCGCGGCTGATCCGCATCACCACCGCGATGGAGATCGGCATCATGTCGCTGGCGGCGGTCGGTTTCGTCACCACCAGCATGGGCGTGCTGCTGGCGGCGCTGTTCCTGACCGGCGTGCAGTCGACCCTGTTCGGGCCGGTCAAGTATTCGATGCTGCCGGCGGTGCTGCAGCCGCGCGAGCTGACCGGCGGCAACGGCCTGGTCGAGATGGGCACGGCGCTGTCGATCCTGATGGGGATGGTCATCGGCGGCTCGGTGTTCGCCATCGCCGGCGACAGCGGGCCGTGGGTGGCCGGCGCGGCGATCATCGCGCTGGCGGTCACCGGCCACCTGGTCAGCCGGGCGATCCCGCCGGCCGGCGCCGGCATGCCGGGGCTGAAGATCAACTGGAACCCGATCCCCGAATCGCTCGCGGTGCTGCGGCTGGCGCGCCGGCAGCTGGCGGTGCGCAACGCGGTGCTCGGGGTGTCGTGGTTCTGGTTCTTCGGCACCGTCGTCACCAGCCAGCTGCCGGCCTATGCCGAGGTCAACCTCGGTGGCTCGGCGACGCTGTACATCTTCGCGCTGGCGCTGTTCTCGGTCGGCACCGGTGCCGGCTCGCTGCTGTGCGAGAAGCTGTCGGCGCGCACGGTCGAGATCGGCCTGGTGCCGCTGGGCGCGTTCGGCATGAGTGCCTTCATGATCGACCTGTACTTCGCCCGTCCCGGCGCGGCGCTGGCCAGTGGGCTCGACGTCGCCGGGTTCCTTCGCGCCGACGGCAGCGGGCGGATCGTGATGGACCTGCTCGGCATCGGCCTGTTCACCGGGTTCTTCGTGGTGCCGCTGTTCGCGCTGATCCAGAGCCGCACGCCCAAGGCCGAAATGTCGCGGGTGTTCGCCGGGCTCAACATCCAGAATTCCGGCTTCATCGTCGCCGCGGCGCTGCTCGGGCTGGCGGCGCAGCGGCTGCTGGGCTGGACGATCCCGCAGGTGTTCCTGGCGCTGGCGGTGGCCAACGCGCTGGTCGCGGTGTGGATCTTCACGATCGTGCCCGAGTTCCTGATGCGCTTCCTCAGCTGGGTGCTGGTGCGCACGCTGTACCGGCTGCGCGCGCGCGGGATCGACCACGTGCCCGAGGACGGCGCGGCGCTGGTGGTGTGCAACCACGTCAGCTACATGGACGCGCTGCTGCTGGCGGCGAGCATCCCGCGGCCGGTGCGCTTCGTCATGTACTACCGGATCTTCAACATCCCGGTGATGCGCTGGATCTTCCGCACCGCGAAGGCGATCCCGATCGCCGGCGCGAAGGAGGACCCCGCGCTGATGCAGCGCGCGTTCGACGAGATCGACGCGGCACTGGCGGACGGCCAGGTGGTCGGGATCTTCCCCGAGGGGCGGCTGACCGCGGATGGGGAGATCGCCGCGTTCCGGTCCGGCGTCGAGGCGATCCTCGAGCGCGCCGCCCGGGCCGGCCGGCCGGTGCCGGTGGTGCCGATGGCGCTGCGCGGGATGTGGACGAGCATGTGGAGCCGTCGCGACACCCTGCGCGGCCGCATGCGCGTGCCGCGGCGCTTCCGGGCGCATGTCGAGGTGGTGGCCGACGCGCCGGTGGACGGCACCACGGCCGACGCGGCGCAGCTCGAAGCGAAGGTCCGCGCCCTGCGCGGCGACGCGGCGTAGCGGTCCGGTCAGCTCACCCAGCCGGCGATCACGAACAGCGCCAGCACCGCCAGCCACACCAGCAGGCAGCGCCAGACCAGGCTCATCGCATCGCGCAGTTCCGGCAGCTCGCCCGGCAGTGGCGGCGGCAGGTCAACCTCGCCGTCGCCGTCCTGGTCGGTGTAGCCGGCATCGGCGGCGGCCTCGACCATCTCGCTGCGCACGCTGGCTCGACCGGCGGCCAGCAGGAACCGGTGGTCGGCGCGGAACGAGGCGCCACCGGCGTCGCGCCAGGCTCCCAACACGCTGTCGAAGTTGCCGACCAGGGCCAGCGCCAGCGTCATCAGCTGCGCGACCGGCCACTCCAGCACGCCCAGCAGCATCCGCGCGCCGGCGACGGTGCGCGACGGCAGCGCCTGCGCGGTGCCGCCGACGACCGACAGCACCAGCAAGCGGTACAGCAGCGCGCCGAACGGGCCGAGCACGAGGAACCAGAACAACACGCCGAACCAGCGCCGCATCGCGTTGCGGAACACCGCCTCGACCAGCGCCACGCCTTCCGGCGCGGTGTCGCCGTCGGCCGACAGCCGCATCGCGGCCTCGCGCCGGCTGGCCGGGTCGCGCGCGCGCGCCACCGCCTCGACATCCACATCGAGGTCGCGCGGCCCCCACGCGTAGAACAGCACGGCGATGCCGAACAGCAGCTCCGCCAACCCGAGCAGCTGCGCTTCCAGCGCCCGCTGCATCAGGCCGACCGCGAGCAGCGGCGGCAGCAGCGCCAGCGCGATGCCCCAGCGCCCGCGCCAGAAACCACCCTCGGGGAACTGGCCGTCGAGCCAGCCGACCCACTGCCGGTACCAGCCGTAGCGGCGCACCGAAACGGCGAGCGACGGGGCGAGGTGTCCAAGCACGAGCGCGACGACGGTGGCGATCAGGGTGACTGACATCGGCGGTGTTTTCCTCCGGCGGCGGCGCCATGGGTGCTGCCGTGCCGTGACCAGGTGCATGCGCGCGGAGCGGTCCGCGTGCCCGGCCCGATTCTAGCGCGAGGCCGCGTCGTCCCCGCGCACCGCGGCGGCGCCGGCGCGGTCGATCGCCGCCAGCCACTGCGTCACCAGCCAGCGCGAGATCGAGATCGACGTCGACAGCAGCGGGCCGTGGCCGTCGTCCCGGCCGTCGCGCGCCATCGCCGCACGGATGTCGTCGGCGTCGAACCACTGCGCCGACTCCAGCTCATCGCCGGTACGCGGTTCGTCCGGCTCGGCGGTGGCGATGAAGCCGAGCATCAGCTGCCCGGGGAACGGCCACGGCTGCGAACCGAGGTAGCGGCAGCCGCGCACGCGCACGCCGGCCTCCTCCAGCACCTCGCGGGCGACGGTCTGCTCCAGTGTCTCGCCCGGCTCGACGAAGCCCGCCAGTACCGAATGGCGCCGCGCCGGCCAGTTGCGCTGGCGGCCGAGCAGCAGCCGCCGGCCATCGGTGACGGCGACGATCACCGCCGGGTCGGTGCGCGGGTAGTGGTCCAGCCCGCAGGCGCCGCAGCGGCCCTGCCAGCCGCCGCGGGTAAAGGTGATGGCGCCGCCACAGACACCGCAGTGCCGGTGGCGGTCGCGCCAGTGCTGCAGCGCGCGCGCCTGCGCGAACACGCCGGCCTCGAACGCCGGCCACCGTGCCGCCGCGCTGCGCAGGTCGAGGCGGCCGGCCGCGCCCAGCGCCGCCAGTCCCGCATCGAGCGCGAACCAGCCGGTCCCGTCCGGCGCACGGCCGAGGAAAATCGCCGCCCCGGGTCCACCGGGACCTTCGCTGAGCTCGCGCCCGGTCGGCGCGAACAGCGCGCCCTCGCCGTCGACCAGAGCGTTGCCGTCGGCATCCAGCAGCAGCACCCGCCCGTCCGCCCACAGCCCCGCCAGCGCGGCGGGGTCGTCGCGCAGCGCGTCGGCGCGGTCGAGGACGCCGTGGCAGGCCGGTTCGTCGGCGATTTCGAGACTGGCCGCACCGGCGCCGTAGGCACCGGCGGCGACGAAAGCGAACGGCGAGCCGGCGCTCACGCCGAGAACGACGAACCGCAGCCGCAGGTGGTCTTGGCGTTCGGGTTGCGGATCACGAACTGCGCCCCGTGCAGGCTCTCGGTGTAGTCGACCTCGGCGCCCATCAGGTACTGCAGGCTCAACGGGTCGACCAGCAGGGTGGTGTCGTCGGTGCGTATCGCGAGGTCGTCCTCACCCTGCTCCTCGTCGAACTCGAAGCCGTACTGGAAGCCCGAGCAGCCGCCGCCCTGGATGTAGACGCGCAGCTTGAGGGCCTGGTTGCCCTCCTCGGCGACCAGCTCGCGCACCTTGGCCGCGGCCGCGGAGGTGAACCGCAGCGGGCGGTCGAGCGACTGGTAGCCCGGTTCGGCGGGCAGTTCAGGCAGGGGGATGATGGGGTCGGTCATGCGCCCATGATGGGGGCTTTGGCGGCGCAATCAAGCCGGTTCCGGCGGCGTCGCGCCGGTGGCCTGCGCCCAGGTGAACGACTGCTCGACCGCCGCGCCCGAACGCGGCTGCAACCGCACCGTGACCCGCACCGGCTCGAAGCCCTCGGGCAGGAACACGTCGCCCTTGACCTGCTGGAAGTACTTGAACGAGTACTCCACGCCCGGGGCGTCCTCCTGTTGGCGCAGCGCGTCCCAGTCCAGCGTCTGCAGGCGGCCGGCGCGCGAGCCTTCCACCGACAGCGTCAGCCGGCCGCTGCTGACCGCGCCGCGGTTGAGGTTCTGGGTCAGGGTCGACTGGAAGTGCCAGGCCAGGTCGCTCTGCGGCTGCATCGTGATCGCGTGGACGCTGAGGCCGCGGCGCTGCGCGGTGGCGCCGACCAGCCGCTCGTAGAAGGCGACGTCGGCCCGCAGCCCGGCGATTTCCTCGTCGCGCTCGGCCAGCGTGCCCTGCAGCTCGCGGTTGGCATCGCGGCTGATCTGGTCCGAGCGCGACAGCGTGGCGACACGCTGCTGCAGCGCCTCGTGCTCGGACTGCAGGGCCTTGCGCGCGGTTTCGCTGGCTTCCAGCCGCGCGCGCGCGTCGCCGGGCGCCGGTGCCAGCACCCGCCACGCGCCCCACAGGCCGAACAGCAGCGCCAGCACCACCAGCGCGATGAGCGCCAGCCGGGCCCGCCCGGGAACCGCCGTTTCAGAAGGAACCATCGCCACCCACCGCGGGAAAGGTGCGATGGAGCCTACAACGTCGCCCGTGGACGGTCAGCCAACGACGCTGGCGAAGTCGACCCGCTCGTCGCCGTCGGGCAACTCGGCGGCCTGCGCGGCCGACTCCACGTGCAGCAGGCGCCCGCTCAGGCGTGAGCCGGCCGCCATCTCGACCACCTTGTAGTAGACGTTGCCGTCGACCCGGGCCTTCGGCGCCAGCTCCAGCCGCTCGCCGGAGTGCACGTCGCCCTCGACCCGGCCGTTGATGACCACCACCGGCGCGCGGATCTCGCCCTCGACGCTGCCGCCGTCGGCCAGCGTCAGCACCGCCTTGGCGCCGTCCTCGGCGTGCACCTTTCCGACCACGCGGCCTTCGACGTACAGCCCGCCGCTGAAGTGCAGGTCGCCGTGGATCACCACCTGCGGCCCGATCAGGGTGTCGACCTGGCCCTCGGGCAGGTTCGGCTTGTTCTTGAACATGTTTCAGGTATCCCCGGCTTTGTAGGGTTCGACTTCGGGTTGTGCCCACGCCACGGCCTGTTCGAGCGAGGTGTTCTCACCGTCGAGCGAGACCCGCACGCGCTGCGGCACGAACCCGTCCGGCAGCATCACGCTGCCCTTGAGTTGCTGGAAGTAACGGAACGAGTACGGCTGCGGCGGCGCGCTGTCGCGCTGGTGCAGGCCGGCCCAGTCGACCACCGCGAGCTTGCCGTCGCGCACGCCCTCGATGGCGAAGCGAAGCTTGCCGGCGGTCACCGCGCCGCGGTTGAGGCTCTGGGTCAGGACGATCTGGTACTGCCAGGTGCCGGCGGCCTCGGGCGCGAATTCGGCCGAATGCACCGCCAGGCCCTTCGGCTGGCGGGTGGCACCGGCCAGGCGCTCGTAGAAGGCGAGGTTGGCGCGCAGGTCGGCGATCTGCCCGTCGCGCTCGGCCAGCACCTGCTGGACCTCGCGGTTGGCCGCGCGGCTGATCTGGTCGGAGCGCTCCAGCGTGGCCTGGCGCTGGCGCAGCTCGGCCAGTTCGTGCCCGGCCTGCGCCAGCTGCGCGCGGGCGTCGTCCAGCGCGGCCGTCATCCCCGGCAGCTGCGGTGCGGCGACGCGGCCGGCGGCGACCCACGCGACCGCGACGCTCAGCAGCCAGCCCAGCCCCAGCGCCGCCCACAGCAGCGGGCGACGGTCGGGCCGGTGCGGCACGATCACATAGCGTGGTTGGGTCTTCCGGTTCATTGCGACGTGGCGGTGACGGGCACCGCCGCTCCCCTATACTCGTCCCGGAGTCTACGGGGATGCCGCGATGTCGGATGCGCACCTGTTCGCAATTGGCGTAGTTCTGGCCTGGCTGGCCGGCGTTCGCGTCTACCTGACCGTGTTCGGGGTCGGCATCGCCGGCTTTTTCGGCTGGCTCGACCTGCCGCAGGCGCTGGAGGTCACCGCCTCGCCGTGGGTGCTTGGGGTATCGGGCGTGCTGGCGGTGGCGGAGTTCTTCGCCGACAAGATCCCCGGAGTCGATTCGGGCTGGGACCTGTTGCACACGCTGCTGCGGGTTCCGGCTGGCGCCTTCCTCGCCGCCGCGACGTTATCGCCCGACGGCGACCTCGGCGCTGGCGCGCTGGCCACGGGCGCCGGCGTGGCGCTCGCCAGCCACGCGCTGAAGGCCGGCACCCGCGCCCTGCTCAACACGTCGCCCGAGCCGGTCAGCAACTGGACCGCCTCGGTCGGCGAGGACGTGGCCACCGTCGGCGGACTGGCGCTGGTGTTCAGCTACCCGTGGGTCGCGCTGGGGCTGGTGGTGGCGGTCAGCCTGACGATCGCGCTGGCGGTCTGGTGGCTGTGGCGCCGCCTGTTCCGCCGCCGGCCGAAGCCGACGACGTACTAGCGGGCGTCAACCCTCGATCTGGCGCGCCAGGTAGTTCTGTTCGCCGATCCGCTCGATCAGCGACAGCTGGGTCTCGATCCAGTCGATGTGCTCTTCCTCGGACTCGAGGATGTCAGCGAAGAGGTCGCGGCTGACGAAGTCGCTGACCTGCTCGCAGTGGATGATCGCGTCGCGCAGCGTCTGCAGGCCTTCCAGTTCCAGCGCCAGGTCGCAGGCCAGCAGCTCGCGCGGGGTCTCGCCGATGCGCAGCTTGCCCAGTGCCTGGAAGTTCGGCAGGCCGTCGAGGAACAGGATGCGCTCCGACAGCTTGTCGGCGTGCTTCATCTCGTCGATCGACTCGTGGTACTCGTGCTCGGCCAGTTCCTTCAGGCCCCAGTTCTTCAGCATCTTGGCGTGCAGGAAGTACTGGTTGATCGCGGTCAGCTCGTTGTAGAGCGCCTTGTTGAGGAACTCGATGACCTTGGCGTCGCCTTTCATCGCCATGCTCCGTGTGCGGGGATGGCGGGGACTCTAGCGCGATGGCGCCGGCGGCGATGGAACGCGAATCAGGTGCATCCGCGTCACGGACGTGCGGCGGCGACGGGACGTGGCGTCAGGCCGCCTGCGGCAGCACCGGCAGCGGCAGTTCGAGCGCGGCGCGCGCCTCGACCAGCACCGCGGTGGCCATCTCGACGCAACTGCCGCAGCTGGCACCGGCGCCGGTGCGCATGGTCAGCTCGGCCATGCTCTTGCAGCCGGCCTGCGCCGCCTGGCGGATGTCGTGGTCGGTGACCCCGTTGCAGATGCAGACGTACACGCGTCGAACCCGGCTCGCAGCGGATCGCTGCGGGCAAAGTGGACTACGAATGAGAATGATTGTCAATTAACGGGCGCCGAACCGCCATCGCCGCGGCGGGCCGGTCGCGGACGCGAGCGGTGCCGGTTCCAGCCGCCGTGGCTGCGTTCGGGCCCCGGCAGCGGCACCGCCTTCGGCCCGGCAATGCGCTGGGCGTAGGGCGCCAGGTGCCGCAGCGCGCGCGCATAAACGCCGCGCTTGAACACCACCACGTGCTCCAGCGGGTACCAGAAATCGACCCAGCGCCAGTGGTCGAACTCGGGCTTGTCGGTCAGGTCCAGCCGCAGGTCGGTCTCCTGCCCGGTCAGGCGCAGCAGGAACCAGACCTGCTTCTGGCCGATGCAGACCAGATGGTCGTTGCGGCGGATCGCCCGCTGCGGCAGCCGGTAGCGCAGCCATCCCGGGGTCGCGCCGAGCACTTCGACATGCTCGGGCAGCAGCCCGGTCTCCTCGCGCAGCTCGCGGTACATCGCCTCGATCGGCGTCTCGTCGCTGTTCATCCCGCCCTGCGGGAACTGCCAGCCATCACGGCGGACGCGGCGGGCCCAGAACAGGCGGCCGTCGGGGTGCATCAGCACGATGCCGACGTTGGGTCTGAAACCGTCCGGATCGATCACGATGCGGACTCCTGAATCGACTGACTTGCGTCACTGTGTCCGACTCTGCCATGCGCCCCCGGGGACGACAAGCGCGGGCAGCCAGCCGCCGGCAAGGATTGACAAGCGGGCCGCCGACAGGAAAAATTCGCGGTTCCCCGTGGCTATGTAGCTCAGCCGGTTAGAGCACAGCACTCATAATGCCGGGGTCACTGCAGTAGAAATCTGAAAACTTGGCTATGTAGCTCAGACGGTTAGAGCGCGAGACTCATAATCCCGAGGTCGGTGGTTCGATTCCACCCATAGCCACCAGATTTTCAAGCAGGAACAACAAGTTAGACGATCGAAGCCCGCCATCGACGCGGGTTTTTTTGTGCCCGATCGGCTGTGACAGCCGAACTGGGGGTCGCCCCTTTCAGCCTCCGCTTCCGTGCCGTCGCCAAGCCGCCGAACTGGCCTGTGACAGATCCTGTGACAAGCCCATGTGTCACAGCGACAGGCGAACCCACGAGAACGACCCCGGCACTGGAATCTGGCACACGTGCCCGACGCTATCCCGCCGGCACGCTCCGCAGCCGTCCACGTCGGAAGCGGTTCAGCGGCATACTGCCCCGAGGGGACATCGGGGCAGCGCAGAGCATGAAGGAAAACCACCTCGAAGACGCCTGCCTGGAGTGGCTGGCCGGCACGGGCTGGACTGTTGCCGAGGGTGAAGCGGTCGCTCCTGGCGGTGAGCTAAGCGCACGCGAGCGCTGGTCGGATGTAGTGCTGGCACGGCGGCTCCGCGAAGCCGCCGTGCGCCTGAACCCCAAACTCCCAGCCTCCGACGTAGACGCCGTAATCGCCAAGGTCGCCGGCTACGGCCACCAGTCCCTGGTCGACGGCAACCGCGAGCTCTACGACTGGCTGCGCAACGGCGTGCCGCTGGAGCGCACCTCCGCCGACGGCCGGCGCGAGGTGCTGCGCGTCCCGGTGATCGACTCCGATGGCCACAACGACCTTCTTGCCGTGCGCCAGTTCACCGTGCAGGGCGCGAAGCTGCGACGGCCGGACATCGTGCTGTTCGTCAACGGACTGCCGCTGGTGGTGATCGAGCTGAAGAACCCAGCCGACCTCAACGCCGATCACGAGAGCGCCTGGAACCAGATCCAGAACTACAAGGCCGAGATCCCGCAGTTGTTCTGGTTCAACCTGCTCAACGTGATCTCCGACGGCACGGTGGCGCGCTACGGCTCGCTCAGCGCCGAGCTGTCGCGCTACTCGCGCTGGCGGCTGCTGGGCGGGAAAAAGGTCCGCGACGGGCAGCTGGAGTTGGAAGTGCTGATGCGCGGCCTGCTCAACCCGGGGACGCTACTGGACTTCTTCCGCGGCTTTGTCGCCTACGCAGGGGCTGACGGCGGCGCCAGCTTCAAGATCATCGCCCAGTGGCACCAGTACCACGGCGTGAAAAAGGCCGTCGCGCGTGCGGTGGAAGCGCTCACCCAACGCAAGGACGGCAAGGGCGGCGTGATCTGGTTCACCCAGGGCTCGGGCAAGTCGCTGCTCGCGCTATTCTACGTGATGGCGCTGCGCGACCGGCCGGAGTTCCGCAACCCCACGGTGGTGATGGTCACCGACCGCAACGACCTGGACGGCCAGCTTTACGAAACCTTCTCCGACAGCGCATGGTCGCTGCGCGCCACGCCCGTGCAGGCCGACAGCCGCGAGGACCTGCGCCGGCACCTGTCGGAGGTGCAGGCCGGCGGCGTGTTCTTCACCACCATCAACAAGTTCGCGCCCGAGCCGGGTCAGACCTCGGTGCCGGTACTGTGCGAGCGCGACAACGTGGTGGTGATCGCCGACGAAGCGCACCGTACCCAGTACGGCTTCCGCGCCGACATGGACACCAGGACCGGCAAGACGAAGTACGGCCTGGCCAAGTACATGCGCGACACCCTGCCCAATGCCATCTACCTGGGCATGACCGGCACCCCGGTGAGCCTGAACGACCGCGACACCGAGGCGGTGTTCGGCACCTATGTCGATGTTTACGACATGATCGCCGCCCAGGAAGACGAGGCGGTGGTGCCGGTCAGCTACGAATCGCGGATCATCGAGCTGCGCTTCAACGAGGCCGAGAAGCAGGCGCTGTTGGACGAGTTCCTCGACGCCACCGGCGACGAGGACGAGTCCGAACAAGACCGCACCGCCAGCCGCTACACCCGGCTGGAGGCACTGGCCATGGCCGACGGCCGGCTTGCCACCCTGGCCGCAGACCTGGTGGCCCACTGGGAGGCGCGCAAGGAATCAGTGGCCGGCAAGGCGATGATCGTGGCGGTCTCGCGCGAGGCCGCGGTGCGGCTGTACGACGAAATCGTGAAGCTGCGCCCGGACTGGCACGCCGACGACATCAACGCTGGCCGGATCAAGGTGGTGATGACCGGCACCTCCGCCGACCCGCCGCACTACCAGCCGCACCGCACCGACAAGGCCGACCGCAAGCTGCTGGAGAAGCGCTTCAAGCAGTCGCCCGACGAGCTGAAGTCGCACGAGACACCGCTGGAACTGGTGATCGTGCGCGACATGTGGCTGACGGGTTTCGACGCCCCGCCCGTGCACACGCTGTACGTGGACAAGCCCATGCAGGGCCACGGCCTGATGCAGGCGATCGCGCGCACCAACCGCATCTGGAAGGACAAGCCCGGCGGTCTGGTGGTGGACTACATCGGCATCGGCGAGGAGCTGAAGAAGGCCATCCGCCAGTACACCCGCGACAGCGGCGCCGAACGCGAGCCGGTGGACACCTCCGGCGCGGCGCTGGGCATCCTGCTCGACACCCTTGACGTGATTCGCAAGGAGTTCTTCGCCGGCTTCGACCACGCCGGGTTCGAGGATCCCAAGCGGGCCCTGGCGCTGCTGGCTCCGGCGATGGAGCACATCCTCAAGCTCGACCCCGAAACGGACGACAAGGGCCGCAACCGCGGCGTGCGCGCCTACCTGGATCAGGTGGCTAAGCTGACCAAAGCCCAGGCCTTGGCCGGCACCCGTCCCGGGGCGATGGCTGTGCGCGAGGAGATCGCCTTCTACCAGGCGGTGCGGGTGAGCCTGATCAAGCTGACCCGATCGGCCGGCGGCTTGTCGCGGCTGGAGAAGGAGGCCGCACTGCGCCAGCTCGTGGCCCGCGGCGTGCTGGTGGAAGGCGTCAACGACCTTTACGGCACCCTGGGCCTGGACAAGCCCGACATCAGCCTGCTGGACGAACGGTTCCTTGCGCAAATCCGCGAGATGCCGACCAAGAATCTGGCCGCCGAACTGCTGGAGCGCCTGCTGGCCGACCAGATCCGCTCACGCGGGCAGAAGAACGCGCTGCTGGGCAAGGAGTTCGCCACGCGGCTGGAGGAAGCGATCAACCGCTACCAAAACCGCGGCCTGACCACAGTCGAAGTGATCGAAGAGCTGATCCGGCTAGCCCGCGAGATCAACGAGGCCCGGCCGCCGGACGGCATGAGCGAGGAGGAGTTCGCCTTCTACCAGGCGCTGGCGGAGAACGAATCGGCCGTGCGCGAACTCGGCCACCCCGTGCTGCGCGCACTGGCGCAGGAACTAACCGACAAGCTGCGCAAGTCGGCCACCATCAACTGGCAGAACCGCAAGGACTCGCGCGCGAAGATGGTGGCGATGGTCAAGGTGTTGCTGGCCACGCACCGCTATCCGCCGGACAAGCAGCCGGAGGCTATCGAGAAGGTGCTGGTGCAGGCGGAGCTGTTGGCGGATGCGTGGGCGGCGTAGCGGCCAAGGTCTGAGCGGCTGCTTTCGACCCAAAGCGGACATCGATAGCTTCAAGTCTCCCTCGGGGCCGACTGGTCTCGTGATCATCGCTCCGATCGCATTCCGAGAAGCGGTCCAGGAGCCGACCCTGGAGCAACTAGCCGGCGACGCCCCCCTGAGTGACTGCCGACGAACTCCTATTGCGGACGGCACCGCGATCGGTGGCCGGAGACCATCGCCGGGCACAGCCGATGCAGCCAGCGGTGTCTGCTGCTGGCTCACAGCGGAACCAGCGCAAAACCTTGCTGTTGCAGCGTGATGATGCTGGTCAACGCCGAAAGCGATACCGCGATGCCAGGTGCCAGCGAGTTGCTGTCCAGCTGCCGGGCGTGCAAGGCCTGGCCGCACACGAACATTTGCACTCCGGCCGCCGACAGTTGCGCGATCAGCCCAAGGTTCGGGTTAGCGACCCCGTGGCGGGCGCGGTACGCGGGATCAGTCAGCGCTGAATCCGTTGCTCCTTCGCTGAGCAGCACGACGAAGTCCAACTGCTTCTTCGGCACTCCGCTTGCCGTGAGCAGGTTGACGGCGCGCGCGACCCGCTCCAAGCCCGGATCCGTCGCAGCGGGTGAAGCCGGCGCCACGGTCAGGCTGAACACCGCCCGCTGGCGCATGTTCGGGTCCGGTTGGTGAGCGGCGTCCGGCAGGACGATCGCTTTGCCATGCATGGCGATGGTGCGGGCGGGAGACGTCGCGGGCGTCGCCGCCTGCGCGAAGTGGGTCATGCCCGCCAGCGCCAGGCCCAACAGCAACGATGCGCCCCGCATCAGCGCGGTCCGAGCACGGTGGCCAGGTCATCCGGTGCCGGCATGCCAGCTCGGCGCTGGACCGTGCCGTTGTCGTCGCGGAACAGGATGCCCGGCGTGCCTTGGAACCCTAGCTGGACCATCAGTCTTTCGTTCGCATCGAGGGTGGCGCGCACATTGGCGGGCACGGAGGCCGCCGGCTTGATGCCGCCTGAGCTGTAGCTGGTTTCATTGCGACGGAGCGCCTCCGACGGCGAGCTGGCGGTCATGATCGTGGCAACCTTGTTGGCGCTGTCGGGACGGATCACACCGACCATGATGTGCCGCAGTTGCACCTTGCCCGAATCCACCCACGGCCGCGCCGCACTCCAGAACTTGTTGCAGAACGGGCAGTTCGGATCGCTGAACGTGTAGATCACGCGGGGCGCATCGGCCTTGCCGTCAGCGATCCACTCGCTCGCCTCCAGCTGTGCCCAGGTGCGGGCCGACATCGGACCGGCGACAAGTCGCTGCAGCGCCTCGGCGCCGATGTCCTCGCCTTGTGCATTGATCAGCGTGCCAACGACGGCATGTTCGCCGTCGTTGGTCGCGTATACCGCCACGGGCTGATGGCCTGCGACGCCTGCAAAGCCGCGAAGACCCGATGGGGCGTCGAACTCGCCGAGCACTTCGAAACCCTGGGCTTCAATGGCTTCGATCACCGCGGGCTTTTCAGCCGCCGGGTTGCTGGTGGCGTTCGTTGGGACAGCCGGTGCGGTCGAAACCGACTTTTCCTCGGCGGCCTGACTGCAACCGGTGGCGAGCAGCAGGGCAGACGAAAGCAGTATTGCAGTGGGGTTCACTCGTGCCATCACGGCACCTCCTTGGTTGGAAGGGTTGGGGGACTCGATGAGGGTGCAGCACCGAAGCGCCGCAGCTTTACGGCAAGGCTCGCATTCGAGAGTTCGCCCATGTGGGTGTCCACAAGCCGGCCGTCGGCATCGAAGAACAGCGTCGTTGGCAGGCCGCGCGAGCCGGACTCCTGCATTACGGAAGAGAATGGATCGAGCAGCACATTGCTCAGTTGCAGGTGACTCTCGCGCAGGTAGTCACGGATCTCCGATTCGGATTCCCCCTGATTGACGAAGACGAACGTCACGTCGCCGCGTTCTTCCTGCGCCTTGGCCAGGACCGGCATTTCGCGGCGACACGGCGGGCACCACGTCGCCCACAGGTTCACGACCATCGGCTCGCCGGTCATCGCCGAAAGCTTCGTGCTGCCGCCGTCGAGCGTGCTCAGTTCGGTTGCCGGCAGTTTCATCACCGACTGCTGCATCAACAGCAGCGCGCCACCGAGAACGGCCCAGGAAGCCAGCCCTGCGATCGCACCGAACAGCAGCGGACGTCGCAGCGCGGGAGCGTTTCGCGCTCGCCATGCGCCGAATGCGAGGCCCGCGAGCACGCCCGCCCAGATCGAGAAGCCGCCGTCGCCGATGCGGACAATTGACCACGGATCCGCGAGGTACTGCGGCCACCATGCGAGCACGAAGGCTAGCCGCGCCGCGAGCACGCCGACCATCAGCATGTCGAGGAACGTCGAAAGCGGCTTGATCGCGGGTTGCCCGGGCAAGGGCACAACGAACTGCCGGGCGACCAGTGCGGCAATCGCGAGTGCGACCAGCAGCACCACCAGGGACATGGGAAACGGGCCAAGACTGACCATCATTGCGCTCCTTGCTGGACGCGCTGCAGGCGGGCCAGGAATGCTTCGGGGGTGATCTCGCCCACCGTGCGCTCGGCGCGGTGTTCTTGGCCGTCGGGTCCGATGAGCAGCAACGTCGGCGGACCGGCCACCTGCCAGGCCCTCATCAATGCCCGATCGGCTGCATCGTTGGCGGTGACATCGGGCCTCACGACCTGCATGCCGGCGAGCATCGATGCCACCTGCGGATCACCGAACACTTCCCGTTCGATGACATGGCAGGAAACGCACCAGTCGGCGTAGAAATCGACCAGCGTCCATTGGCCTCGCGCACCGGCTTCGGCGATGCGACGTGACAGGTCGTCGGCCGTCTTGGCTTCGACGAAGGCGACCGTCGGCGCGGCTGTCTGCGCACTCGCACCGCCGGCACCGAGTCGTTCCAGGGGGCGCCACGGGTCGCCGGAGCCGCTGGCACCGCCGATCATGAGTGCCAGTGCCCAGACCGCCGACGCGGCTGCAAAATAGCGCGGCAGCCACAGGCGCAGCGGGCCGCTGCCGGGCGGTGCGACGAGGGCCAGGAAACCCGCCGCCACGCCGAGCAGCCAGGCGCCCCATAGCACCAGCGCCGTCGCCGGTGCCAGCACCCGCGCCAGCATCGATATCGCCAACGCCAGCAGGACGTAGCCGAAGACCGCCTTGACGCGATCCATCCACGCGCCGGGGCGCGGCAGGATGCGTGCGCCGAACACCGCAATCGCGAGCAGGGGCAATCCCATGCCCAGCCCAAGCGCGAACAGCGCCAGGCCGCCGGTCAGTGCGCTGCCGGACTGGCTGATGTAGAGCAGCGCGCCGGCAAGTGGCGCAGTCATGCACGGTCCCACCAGCAGCGCGGACAAGAACCCGAGCGCGGCGGCGCCAGCGAGCGTGCCGCCGCGCTGCTGGCGACCGGCGCGATCCAGGCGGTTGCCGAGCCACGCCGGCAACTGCAGCTCGAACGCACCGAACATCGACAGCGCAAGCACCACGAACACCGCCGCGAAGGCGCCCAACAGCCACGGGTTCTGCAACGCCGCCTGCAGGTTGGCACCGGCGATCCCGGCGGCCACGCCGAGCGCGGCGTAGGTCAACGCCATCGGCAGAACGTAGGCCACCGACAAGGCGAGCGCACGCCGCGTGGTCGGCTGTCCACCAACGACCAGGCTGGAAACGATCGGGATCATCGGCAGCGTGCACGGCGTGAACGCGAGCAGCAGCCCCATGCCGAAGAACACCGCGACCGACGCGAACAGGCTGGCATCGGCGAGGCGGCTGGCGAAGCGCTGGTCCTCGCCGGCAACGGAAGGCGCGGGGGCGGCCTCCCTGATCGAGCCCGTGACGGATGATGTGCCGACGTCTGCCGAGTTTTGTGCGACGGAGGTCGCAGAGGGGGTGGTGGGCGGCTGCGGGGCACTGTCGCTTGTCGTCTTTTCCGAGGGCGCCGTCGCTGCGGTGTCCACAGCGGCCTTGGTTGCCGGTGACGTCTCGACCGATGGCAGATCGACCCGCATGGCCTGCGGCGGATAGCAGATGCCGGCATCTGCGCAGCCCTGCCAATGCAGCGTCGCCGAGCGCGCGTTGCCACCATTGACTACGATTTCGACGGTGTCGTAATAGACCTCGGTGCGGCCGAAGAACTCGTCGGTTTTCGCCTTGCCGTTCGACAACTGCAGCGGCAACGCCTTGCCGCCGTCGACAACAACGCTCAGGCGGTGTCGATAGAGGTAATAGCCGGGCGCGATCGTGCCTCTCAGCCGGGTCGCGCCATCCTTCACGGCCGTTGCCTCGACCCTGAACACCTCGCTGGCCTCGAGGAACTCGGGCTGCTGCCCGTTCGGTGACGCGAGCCAGTCTTGCGCCATTGCGGCCACGGGAACGGCCAACATCGGCAACATCAACAGGCTTAGCAACAACCGGCGCAGCAACCGCATCATTCAGTACTCCGGAGACCCAGGCCGGTCACGATGAAGGTGCGCGATTAAGTCACGATTAAAGGCCCCCTCCAGGCTGAACAATGACCCGGCGGTGGCGGCGCCGGGTACCCTGCGCTAGGGTGCAGCGCGCATCTGGTTTCCCGGGGTTGGCATCAATGAGGATCCTGGTCGTTGAGGACGACGAATTGATCGCCCGGGGCATAGTCTCCGGTCTTCGGGCTTTTGGCATGACAGCCGATCGCGTGGAGAGCGTCGCGCACGCCGAACTTGCGCGACAAACGACCCATTGCGATGCGATGGTGCTGGACCTTGGGCTGCCCGACGAGGACGGCATGCAGTTGCTCTCGCGCATGCGCCAGCGCGGTGATGAATTGCCGGTATTGCTGCTGACCGCGCGCGATGCGGTGGAAGATCGCATCGCAGGCCTGCAAGGCGGCGCCGATGACTATCTGGTCAAACCGTTCGATCTCGGCGAGCTAGTGGCACGGCTGCACGCCTTGTCGAGGCGTGCCGCTGGCCGCAGCGTGAACCTGATCGAAGCCGGTTCACTGGCGCTGGATCCCGCCAGTGGCCAAGCGTGGCTCGACGGCGAACCCGTCGATCTGTCGCGTCGCGAGACCGCACTGCTCGCCAGCCTGATGCAGGCGGGCGGGCGTTGCCTGTCAGGCGAACAACTCAAGGACAGCCTGTACGGTTTCGAACAGGAGGTCGGCAGCAACGCGATCAACGTGCACATCCATCACCTGCGCCGGAAACTCGGTGCCGATGTCATCCAAACCGTGCGCGGACTCGGATATCGGTTCGGCCGGGCCGAGCCATGAGCCTGCGACTCCGCCTGGTGCTGACAATCGGCATCGCCTTGGCGGTGCTGTGGAGCGTGGCGGCGGCGTGGATGCTGCGTGACCTCGATCGCAACCTGCAGCATACCCTCGACGACCGGCTGGCGATGTCGGCACGCATGGTGTCCGGACTGCTGGCGCAGGGCGCGTTGGTGGGCGCCTCGCCGGTAGCGGCGGCTGATGCGGTGACCGTTGCCGGCAGTCGCGGGATGGCGTGCCAGATACGCTCGCTGCGTGGGGAGGTGATCGCCACCACCCAGGGCGCATCCAGCGCACTGATGGCGACCGACGCGCCGGGCTATCGCACGCGTGAGATCGAGGGTACGGCGTGGCGTACCTACACGCTGGAGGCGAACGGTTACAGCATTACCACTGCCGACAGTCTCGGTGAGCGTGCCGAACTGAGCCGCCAGATCGCGCTGGCGGCCGGGCTGCCGTTCCTGATTGCCGCGGTGGGTGGCTTGCTTGCGTTGTGGCTGGGCGCGGGCCGTGCGCTCGCGCCGCTCGATCGGCTGCGTCGCACGCTTGCGCAACGCCAGCCCGATGCCGACGAGCCCCTCGACGCGCAACCAATGCCGGGCGAACTCCGGCCATTGGTCGAATCCCTCAACCACCTGCTGCAGCGCGTTTCCGACGCGGTGTCACGAGAGCGCAGCTTCACCAACCATGCTGCGCACGAACTGCGCACACCCTTGACTGCGATCGACACTCACCTGCAGGTTGCGCGGCTGACTGGTGGCGAGGACTCACGACGTGCGCTGGCCGATGCCGGTGAAGGCGTGCAGCGTATGCGTGCGACGCTGGACCAGTTGCTGATGCTGGCGCGGGTCGAAGGACGGCTGCCGTTCGACGACGGACAGTGGATCACCGCCGCGCAGGTGGTGGAGCAGGCGGTGGCGGCCAGCAGTCCGGCGGCCAATGGCCGGGTCGTTGTCGTGGCTGGAAGCGGTAGTCAGGCGGTGCCGGCGGTGCCCCCCGCGCTGTCCGTGGCGGCGTTGCGCAACCTCGTCGACAACGCGTTGCGCTATTCGCCTCCGGGAAGTGCCGTAGACCTTGTTGCTGATGCCGATGCCACCACGGTACGGTTCCGTCTGACCGATCGTGGCGCTGGTCTCGAACCTGACGAGTACCGGCAGGCGACGCAACGGTTCTGGCGAGGACGCGCGACCGGCAGCGCAGGAGGCAGCGGGTTGGGGTTGACGATCGTCGAGGCAATCGCCGAGCGTCATGGCGGGTACGTGGTCTTGCGTCCCGGCGACGGAGGTGGGACGGTCGCGGAGCTCGTCCTGCCGAGGCAGGACGGTTAGATTCGGCGGCCGTGGAATGCCTCCAACCCCCGACCCTCGCTAACCTTGGGGGCTTTCCGCCATTTCCTGACAGTACTGGCGAAGGTGCTCCGGCAGGTCCGGAGGACACTGCCCGCACGCCTTGTTACCCGGCACGGCATAGTCGATGAACTTCGGGTATGGCAGGTTCAGGTTTTCCATCAGCTCGACGAAATCCTCGAGCGTGCGTTCGGCGCCGAGCCGCGGGTTGCGCTGCTTCTCCTGCGCGATGCTCGATACCCACCGCCCCTGGTAGTCATGCGCCGGGTACACGAGCGTCTCGCCCGGGAGGCCGAACAGCCGACCGCGTACGCTCTCGTACAGTTCACGCGCGTCGCCGCTCTGAAAGTCCGTACGGCCGCAGCCGTCGATCAGCAGCGCGTCGCCGGTGAACACGCGGTCATTCATCACCAACGCGAAGTGGTTGTCGGTGTGGCCGGGCGTATGCATCGGGTCTATGCGCACGCCGCCGACCTGCAGGGGGACGCCGTCTTCCATCGGCACGTCGGTACAGGACAGTGCATCGAGCGCGGGGGTAGCGATGCGGCTGCCTACCTCCCGCCGGAGCATCGACGCCGACGTGATGTGGTCCGCATGAATGTGCGTGTCGATCGTCATAACGAGATTCAGACCGAGCTCGTTGACTACCTGCAGGTCGCGCTGCCAGGCGGGCATCACCGGATCCACAAGGGCGGCTTCGCGTGTTTCGGGGCAGGCGATCAGATAGGTGTAGGTCGAAGACACCGGCTCGAAGAGCTGGCGGAAGATGGTGGCGGGACCGATCATGACCGGGCTCCTTCTTTTTCCGCGAGCGCCACTACGGCCGGCTCCAGCGTCGCCAGACCGGCCTCACGGCCGCGTTTGAGCGCCGCTTCCAGCGAGCAGCCGCGATTGAGTGTCGCGTCAAGCGCGATCATCGCGCCCACGCGGTTGGAACTCCCGCAATGGATCAGGACCCCGCCTTCGCGGCGCGCATCGTCCAGCGTCTGGCCGAACTCGCGCACCCGGGCTCGGTCGAGATCGGCGGCGCCGGCGATCGGCAGCGACACGTAGTTCAGGCCGAGCCGGGCGGCCTCGGCGGCTTCGTCATATTCCGCGGGCTCGTCCGGGGCCCGCAGGTTGATAACCGTGCGCACGCCCTCGCGCACGAGTTCGGCCAGATGCGCAGGCGTGGGCTGCCCACCGGCGTAGTGATCTTCAGCGAAGCGCCAGGATGTGTGCATGGGAGCCTCCGGAACGTTTGCGGGGAAGAACGAAATTCAGATCCAGCCGAGTTCACTCGCGGTGCGGTACAGCATGTACACCGCGACGACGACGATCAGGCCGGCAAGCACCGTGTTGAGCACGCCCTTGCGGTCGCCCAGGCGTGTGGCGAGGCGGGCGCCGAACAGACTGCCGACCGCGCCGCCGCCGATGAACGCCACCGCAAGCGACCAGGCGACCAGTCCGGAGCTCGCGTAGCTCAATGCGGTGGTCAGTCCGAAGGCGGTAACGGCGAGCAGCGATGAACCGACCGCGAACAGGATCGGCATGCCGGTCGAGGCGATTAGGCCCGGTACCACCAGAAAGCCCCCGCCAATACCGAAGAAACCCGACAGGAGCCCGGTGACCGCGCCCGAACCCAGCAGCTTCGGCGCGTTGCCTCGATTGAGCACCACCGCCGGATCCCCTTCACTTCCGCGCGAGCGGAACATCATGCCGGCGACCACGAGCATCAGGAGCGCGAACAATGCAAGCAGCTGCTGCCCGTCCATGGTCTTGCCGAGCATCGCCCCGAACCACGCGCCCAGCACGCCAGCGATAGCGAACGCCGCGGCGCAACGCCACTTCACGTTGCGCTTGCGGGCATGGTTGGTCAGGCCGATCAGTGCGTTGGCCGCAACCGCAAGCGCGCTGGTGCCGATCGCCACATGCGGGTCGCGCACCCCGACGAGGTAGACCATGAGCGGCACCGCGAGAATGGAGCCGCCGCCACCGACCAGCCCGAGCGTGAAGCCGACGACGCCGCCGGAAAGGACCCCCATCACTAACTGGAACGTGGTCATTGGACAGCCTCCTGGCTGCCACAGTAGGCGGCGTATAGCGTATCGAGCACGCTTGCAGCAGGGCCCTCGGCTAGCGCGTAGTAGATGGTCTGCGCCTCGCGACGCGTCGTGACGAGCTGCATCTCGCGCAGTACGGCCAGGTGCTGCGACAGGGCGGACATGCTGAGCCCGGTAATCGGCTGCAACTCTCCTACCGGAGCCTCGCCCTCGACCAGCTGGCACAGCACGAGCAGGCGTGCCGGATGGGCCAGTGCCTTCAACAGTGCGGCCGCTTCATTGGCATGTTGCGCCATCTGCTCGGGCGAGGGCATCGGACGTATCTTCTTTGATGAACGGGCCATGGCGGATGTAGTTTAGTAAGTTCTTGACAAGGATAGGTGACGAATCTAATTTAGCAGTACCTAAATTACAGAGCAAGGAGCTGTAAGATGAATCCGCAGGTCCAGAACTTTTACGACCCGGCCACGTTCACCTTCACCTACGTGGTCTACGATCATGACGGCGGCCATGCCGCCATCGTCGACCCGGTGCTCGACTACGATCCCGCGAGTGCCCGCACCTCGACGGCCGCGGCCGACCGCGTGCTCGCGTTCGTGCGCGAGCATTCGCTGATCGTGGACTGGATCCTTGAAACCCATGCGCATGCCGATCACCTGACGTCCGCGGCATACCTCAAGCGCGAAACCGGCGCGAAGGTCGCGATTGGTCGCGGTATCACCCAGGTGCAGGAGCGCTTCAAGGCGCTGTTCGGCCTGGAGCCGGAGTTCGCCACCGACGGCCGTCAGTTCGATCGGCTGTTCGCTGATGGAGACACGTTCGCCATCGGGGAGCTCCAAACGCGTGCGATCGCGACACCCGGTCACACCGACGACAGTCTGACCTATCTCGTAGGTGACGCCGCGTTCGTGGGCGATACGGTGTTTGCCCCTGAAACGGGCACGGCGAGGGTGGACTTCCCAGGAGGCGACGCGCGCAAACTCTACCGGTCGATCCGCACCTTGTTCGATCTGCCCGCCGACACCCGCCTGTTCCTGTGCCACGACTACCCGCCGGCCGAGCGCGAGGCGCATCCGCAGAGCTCGCTCGACGAGCAGAAGCAGCGCAATGTGCATGTGGGCGGCGGGGCAGATGAGGAGACGTTCGTCAAAATTAGGACCGAACGGGATGCCAGACTGGCGGCGCCCAAGCTAATTCTGCCGGCGTTGCAGGTGAACATTCGCGCGGGCGAGCTGCCGCCGACGGACGCGAACGGCATCCGCTACCTGCGGCTGCCCCTGAACCAATTGGGAGGTGAGGCATGACCACGTGGATGATCGCCCTGGCAGGCGGAGTGTTGATCGGCCTGTCCGCGACCTTGTTGCTGTGGCTCAACGGACGGGTCGCGGGCGTCAGCGGCATCCTCAACGGCGTTCTGTTCCCGAAGGCAGGTGATGTGTCGTGGCGCGCCATGTTTTTCCTGGGCTTGATCGTCGCCGCGGGCCTATACATGGCACTCGTGCCCGGTGCACCACTGCCGCGGACGGACTATTCGCGCGTCGGGCTGGTAGTCGCTGGGCTGCTGGTGGGCTTCGGCACGCGCATGAGCAACGGCTGCACGAGCGGCCACGGCGTGTGTGGGCTCGGCCGACTGTCCATGCGCTCGCTTGCGGCCGTCCTGACTTTCATGGCCACGGCCATCGTCACCACCTTCCTTGTGCGCCACGTCTGGAGTTGATGATGAAGAAGTTTTTACTCGCCGCGCTGCTGTCGGGGGCCCTGTTTGGGCTGGGATTGGCGATGTCGGGCATGACTGACCCCCGCATCGTGCTCGGCTTCCTCGACGTATTCGGCGATTTCGACCCGACGCTGATGTTCGTGCTCGGCGGCGCCGTCGCCACCACCACGCTGCTGTTCCGCTTTGTGCTGCGTCGCGGCAGCCCGGTGCTCGCCGATACGTTCCAGCTGTCGAACCTGAAGCACGTCGACCGCAGGCTGCTCGGCGGTGCGGCATTGTTCGGGATCGGCTGGGGCATTGCCGGCTACTGCCCCGGCCCCGCGCTCGCCGGCCTCGGCATCGGCTCAATCGAAGCACTGTGGTTCATCCCGGCCATGTTGGCGGGCATCCTGTTGCACCGTCTCGTCAATCGCGCCTGAGGGTTACGCCATGAAGTTCATTCCATTGTTCTGCCTTGTCGTTGCGCTCGCAGGCCCCGGTTGCACCCCCACCACCCATCCGACTGCACTGCCGGCCGTGGCGGATGCGGTGTCGCCGGCGCCGGGCATCGTGTCGGCGGGTCGGCTGGCTGCCGACGACGTCGCACGCGTGCGCGAGGCCGGCATCCACCACATCATCGACCTCACTCCAGATGCGGAGACGCCGGATTTCGACGAGGCGGCAGCCGTCCGTGCGGCCGGCCTTCTGTACTCCAACCTGCCGCTACGCGGCGCAGTGGATCTCACCCGTGAGAACGTGATGACGTTCGACGCCCTTGTCCGCGACGCGGAGCGACCGGTGCTCGTGCACTGTGCAAGCGGCAACCGTGTCGGGGCGATGGCGGCGCTTCGGGCCGCATGGGTGGATGGGAAGAAGATCGATGAGGCTATCGCAACCGGGAAGGCCTGGGGGCTCAAGGGTCTTGAGGAAGAGGTGCGCCACAGGATCGAGGCGGGCGCTTCCCAAGACAGGAGCAAAGTCCCGGGCTAGCGACCGCTGCGTGCCGCGCCCGGTCAGTGCCGTACTGCGTCCATGATCCGGTAAGCGTTCGCGCTGTCTGCAGGCATATCGAAGTCGCCACGCAGCGCCTGCAGTGCGAAACGCTCTTCATCGATTTCACGGCGGGTCCGAAAGCCAATTTCCGGACGGGCGACAGCGGCGGGCACAGGCCTGCAATGCATGCTGTGCCATGCAGAGCGGGACGAGAGTGGCTACTCAGAGAGCGCCGATCGCGCCTGCCCAGCAACACCGCCAGCAGCGAATGGCCGCGAAGTTGGTCTGTAGCAGGCGCTTGGTGTCCCAGTCTTTGTCGAGCGCCACCGATGGTCGTCGCCGCCTCCAGTTCGATGACACGCTCGACGTCCCACTCCCGGTCGAGCGAGTCGAGGCGGCGGTCGACGTCTGCGCACTCGCCTTGGGCGCAAGCGGCAAAGTGAGTCAGGGCACGCTGGGCGATCCGATCATTCGTCTGCGGATGTAGCGGCTTCCAGGCGATGGGTCGTGTCGATCATCCCGCACTCCTGGTCGGCATGCAGGATCACAATGGATTCGTGTCTGTTGAGTGCATCGACAAACCTCCAGACCTTGAGGAGCTAGGTCACTGTGTGCTCTCTGCTGGGTCCGTCTCCGCCTTTGCTTCGACCCCGGGGATCGGCGTTGCATTTGGGAAGTGAGCGCGCAAGGCGTCCACGCCTTCCTGTGGCCGTGCCAGACCGACGAGGTCCTGACGCTCGCGGCGGCGCTCAGCCGAGTCGATGTCCATGCGCTTATCCCGCGATTCGATGAGGCCAGGCATTGCCTCGCCGTCGCGATTGAACGACCACGCAAGCATTGGCTCGCCCAACGGCATCCGGTCCCCTGGCTCGAGTCCGTTGCGGGATTGCCAAGTGTGCCAGGTCTTGCCATAGCTGTTCATCTTGGACTTCATGAGCTCTTTGTCCGCCACTTCGGGCAGGTTCGGAGCCACCAATTGGCCGCTGAGGATCTCGCCGTTGTGGGGGTGCCAGTAGGCTCTCTCCTCCGCCGGCAGCGACTCGAACAGCTTCTCGGAAATGATGTACTCAACGCCGTTGAGGTTGGCATCGACGGTATTGCCGTCAAACAGGGCGCACTGCGCGAAATCCTGATTGACCTGTCGGCAGAAGTGATGCGCCACCATCTGGTGGCTTGGCTGTTCCTTCATCGGATGGAAACCGACGAGGTAGATATCCATCTTGGCGAGCGGTCCGTTGTTCTGCAGTGCCGCGGCGCCAGCTTCCAGCACGTTGGTCTTCGCGGTCTCTTCCGTGCCAGGCGGGTTGGTCGCGCCTCCAACCGGCTCACCGCCAGTGCATGCAGAAAGTGTGAGTGCCGTGGCGATCGCCACACTGAAGGTCTTGGTACACATGGTCCCAGCCTTGGCAGAGGGGATCTTGGCGTCAGTCAATCAAAGCGCCCGTTCAGCGGCGGTGAATCGTGTGGGTCATATGAACTTCACGGCCGCGAGCGTACGTTCAGACCGCACAGGAGGCACGGCCATGACGCGAAACATGGTTTCTATCGAGCGCCTGCTCCGCGGTATCGCGGGGCTCGCTTTGGTGGGCTAGGCCTTGCTATCGGACCACCCGCTCCACTGGTGGGGCTGCTGGGATTCGTTCTTCTGGCGACGGCCGCGGTTGGGTTCTGCCCGGTATACCGGCTTCTGGGCATGAATACCTGGGGGCGGCCACCTCGTTAGGCGGAAAGGCCCGGCGACGCCGGGGCGATGACATGGGTTCGAGTCCACGAAGCGGTCGTACAGAACCGCCGGTCTTCACAGGAGCGTTGCGATGAGCCTGCTGTTCGAGCCGGTCTACACCGATGGAATCGCGCAAATCTCGTATCTCATCGGCGATACCGAAGCGGGCATCGCTGCTGTGATCGACCCGCGTCGCGATATTGAGATCTATCTCGAACGGGCACGAGCCAGCGGTGTGCACTTGGCGTACGCCGTTGAAACGCACATCCACGCCGACTTCGTTTCCGGTGTTCACGAACTTGCGGAACGGACTGGCGCGCAGGTCGCTGGACCTGCTTCGGACGACTACCGTTTCAAGCGACGGATTCTGCATGCAGGCGAGCGGCTTGAACTCGGCGCGACGAGTTTGGAAGTGCTTCACACACCGGGCCACACGCCCGAGCATATTTCGCTACTGCTCCGCGACGACATGCAAGGCCAACCACCCTTCGGTGTATTCACCGGTGACACGCTGTTCAACCTCGACGTCGGTCGGCCCGATCTACTCGGCAAAGAGCAAACGCGGGCGCTCGCGCACCAGCTATACAGCTCCTTGTTCGAGACGCTTCTGCCGTTGGGCGACCGCATCGAGGTGTACCCCTGTCACGGCGCCGGCTCCGCGTGCGGCAAATCCATAGGCGACCGTCGGCAATCCACAATTGGAAATGAGCGTGTGTTCAGCGACGCCCTCAAGCCGCGGGACCAGGACGCGTTCGTGGAGTGGCTCCTGGAGGACATGCCCGAGCCACCCCGCCATTACGCGCGCATCAAGAAGCTCAACGGGCACGGTGCACCTCTGCGCCGCGGCTCACCGATGCCGCCGCCGCTCGCGCCGGAGGCGTTCCGCGATGCGGCGGCGGACGCGCAGGTCGTGGATGTGCGCTCTATCCTCGCGTTCGGTGGCGGGCACGTCGAGGGGGCGATCAACATCGCGCTGCGAGACCAATTTGCGAACTGGGCTGGACGCATGCTCGACGCTGATCGTCCGGTATTGCTTGTCGCTGAAAAGGCGCAGGACGCCTACCAGGCGGCGCTACACCTTTACCGCATTGGTATAGACGACGTCGCCGGGTTCCTTCGCAACGGCATGACGGACTGGCAGAACGCCGGCCTGCCGCTGGAACGCATTGGAGAGTGGACCGTGCACGAGCTTGACCAGCGAAGGCGCGAGCGAGATGTACTGGTGCTCGATGTGCGCAGCGACGCCGAGGTCAAAAAAGGCAAGGTGCCAGGTGCGAGGCACGTATTCGTCGCTCACCTTGAGCAGAAGCTAGACGAGCTTGACCGTCAAAAGACCGTCGCCGTCTACTGCGGCACCGGCTACCGAGCATCGATCGCCGCCAGCCTGCTGCGGCATCACGGGTTCGCACACGTGGCAAATGTGCCGGGATCATGGACCGCATGGGGGGCGGCCGGATTACCTGTGGAAGACTAGTAGGGATACCGGTGCGTGGGAACTGCTTGCTGCGAGTCTGTGAATCTGTGAATCATCACTGCCAAAGATAGGACTTCAACTTCTATCAGTCCGGTTGACCTTCTGAGAGCTCATCATCCCCACTCATTTTAGTAGCGGCGATGTCTGCGTCTGACCGAAAGCGGACTGTGGCTTCCTGAGTTCGCCGAGGATCAACGCCGCCATCATCGCACCATCATGCGTGTCCTCCATCTAATCTCCCGGAGGGTCCAGTGCCTCGCTGATAACTTCGGAGGGACACGCCGCGCTTAGACTGACGCTTCGATGATCTTTTCGATGGTCTCTTCCACCTGTCGAGCAGCTGGTTCGATGCGTGGGTCGTCGGACACCAGCTTGAGCACCGCGGTTGGGGGAATCATTCCCACGATGGTCTTCCCGTGATCCTCATAGATCGAAATCCTGCATGGCAGCGCCATGTTCAGTGCCATGTCCACCGACAGGACCTCGCTGGCTTGCCCGGGATTGCAGATCTCCATGACGCGGCATTCATTCGCCAGCGGGAAGCCCTTGCTCCCGAGCGTCTGCTTGAAGTCGTAGTGGTGCAGCACGCCAAACCCGTGGGCCTTGGAGGCTGCCTCGATGTCTGCGAAGACCTGGTCGACCGACTTGCGCGTCTCTTTGCGGTACAGCATGGCGTTCTCCTGGAGGTGGGGGGTGTGCTTGCGACCGCGTACGGGTTTACCGGATGGGATCGGAACCAAGTAGGCGACCGTCGACTTCGAGGCCGTACAGCGAGTTGGGATCGTCGTGGAATTTCGCGCGTGTATCGGCGAGGTTTCCGGTGAAACGCGGATCCTGCGGTCGCTCCTGGGCATTCATGAACATCGCCACGTCCCACGCCTGCTGGTCGCTCAGGCTGCCGCCGCGACCGAGCGGCATGTTCGCCTTGATGAAGCCGGCTGCGTTGTCGAGCTGATGCATGCCCGCGCCCCAGTTGTAGGACTTCGGACCCCACAATGGCGGGAACACCTGGCGTCCGGCGGCGCTCTGGCCTTGCCCATCTTCTCCGTGGCACAGCGCGCAGTTCTCGACGAATACCGCTTCACCGCGCGCGTAGTCAGGCGGTTGCGGTGGCTTGAACTTCTTCGGATAGCCCGCGCCAGGCAACTGCGCGCCGACCGGGGCTCCCTGCGCCATCCAGTAGGAGTAGGTCTCCAGCGCGACCAGCACCTCACTACCCGCGGGTGGTGCCGTGCCATTCATGCTGTACATGAAGCAGCCCTGCAGCCGTTCCGTGTAGTTGTTCACCTGGCCGGTCTTGGACCGGTAGGCGGGGTAGCGCACATAGGCGCCCCACAGCGGCGCGGAGTTCGCCAGCCGGCCGGCATCGAGGTGGCAATTGCCGCAACTCAAGCTGTTGCCTACGAATTCGCCGGCATGTGTGCGGGTGTCGGTGAAAATGTCGCGTCCTTTGCGGACGATGTCTCCGTATGGTCCGTCAGGAATCTGGTCATGGCCGGGCGGTGTGAAGCCCGCGGACTGTCCAGAGGGGGCCGCAGCGGGCGCCACGACCGGGCCGGCGCCGTCGGAAGGCGCCGCCACCGGCGACGGCTTCGCGCCGGTGCGGGGAGGGCGGATGTTGTCGCAGGCGCCGAGCATCGAAATGGCCGCAAGAAGCCCAGCCGCGTTGATGAAACCGAAGACGCTCATCGCGAGCCTCCAGCCGCGGTCGCGGGCTGCCGCGAAAACCACTCCGACACCGCCTTGATATCGGATGCGCTGAGTTTCGCCGACAGATGGCGCATCAGCTCAATCGGGTCGTTCTTGCGGGTGCCGGCCTGCCAGGCGCGCAGCTGCGCGGTGATGTAGCCCGCTGGTTGTGCGGCGATCGCAGGAAACGCGTCACCGATGCCGATGCCGCCGGGGCCGTGGCACTGCACACAGGCCGGAATGCCATCGTTCCATTTGCCGAGCAGCGCCAATTTTTCGCCGGGGCGGTCGGGATCGGGTGCGGGCGCCGGTCCGGTCTGCGCCGCCGGAACCGGCATCTCGGCGTAATAGCTGGTGATCGCAACGCGGTCTTCGGGCGAGAGCGCTTTGGCGATCGGCTGCATGACCGCGTTGGACCGGGCGCCGCTGTCGAAGTCGCCAAGCTGCTTGAGCAGGTAGGTCGCATTCATGCCGGCCAGCCGCGGGAACGATGCCTGTCCGCCGCCATCCTTGCCGTGGCAACTTGCGCAGGCGGCAATGGTGCCGGTCCCGGCGTTGGCGAGGGTCGCAGGATCGATTGCCCAGGCCGACGGTAAGGCCAGCACCCCCAGTAGCAACGCGCCGGACGCCAGCAGGTTCTTGCCTCGCATCAGGTTCTCCCGACAGTCTGTCATCGGACCATTAATGTCCAAGGCCCGTGATGGGGCGGTCGTCAGTTCGTTGAATCTTGCCGTCGCATCCTTCGAGCGGCTGGATCTCCGGATTGCCAAAAACCGGCGCGGGCAGGACTGTTACCAGCGTGACGCGACCCGGCGCGGGATTGGCAGATTGCAGCTTGAGGTAGGCACACACGACACTGGTTGCGTCGAGTGTCCCGCCATCGGCCGCCTGCACCACTTCGACCTCGGGATGCGACGCGACGCCGCCCACCTTCCGCGGGTCGCGTGCGTACCAGTAACCCGCGAAGCTGTATTCGGCCGATGGCTGCAGCGGTTCCCAGTGGCCGCCATCGGCGCGTTGGACGACCACTGCGGAAATGCGACGTCCTTTTTCCTGGCCCACGTCCAGCCGGAAACGCAGCCCGGCGTATGCGTTCAACCAGCCGCCGGTCCATTTGGCCGGATCGGGATTGAAGGTGCCATCCGCGCTGCGCTCGACGTCATCCGAGAGCTGTTCTCCGGTCAGCGTGGTCGTGGCGATCTGCGGCCCGACCGGGATGAAGTGGTAGAGGTCCTCCAGCCGCACGGGCCCCGCACGCACATGCGTTCCATAGCGGAAGCCGCGGAAGTGGCCCACGTCGGTGCCCGCCTGCGCGCGGATGGCGTCGGCGATGAAGTTCGCCGAAGACCCTTCGACGGCGGCAGGCATCGGTTCGTGGGAGAAGTTGCTGCGGTGCAGGCCGGTGCAGGTTTCTCCGACCACGGTGTCGATCGGCGTATCCAGGATCGCGCCATTGATCGGGTTCACATGCGGCACGAAGTCCGGTCCACGAACGAAGGGCCGGCGCAATTCGGTGACCAGCCGCTCTATCCCGGGGTCGGCGACGATGGTCTCGTCAATGACGTGCAGGCGATACTCCCAGTGCTCGATGCGGCCGTCGACCAGCTCCAGGTCGAGCTGGGCGAGCCGGGTTCCGTCCTGTCCTGCCTCCGATACGATCGCGCCACTTTCTGTCACAACCGCAGTCGCGGTTTCCTCGTGCATGTCGGAAGAAAACACCACGCCGATGGCGGGGTTGGCGTTCGCGATGTGGATGTTCTTCGCCAGTCCGAATTCCGACAGCAGCACGATCAGGTCGACGTGCTGGTCCTGCAGCGCGGCGATGTGGCCCGGTAACTCGCCGGCATCGGCGCTGAAACGGATGCCCTCGGTTGCCCAGGGTCCCAATGCGTTGATGGCGCGATCGCTGGATAGCCCGACAAAGCCGATCCGCAGTCCGCCGACCTCGCGCACACTGCAGGGCGGCAGCAGCGATTCACCGGTGGAGGTATCGAACACGTTCGCGGCCACGGCGCCCCAGCGGTGGCCGTTGCCTCCAGCGCCGGTGCCGGGGCCGAACAGCTCGATGAATCGCTGCTTGCCGTAGAGGTAGTCCCAGTTACCGGGTACGAACGCGGCGACGTCGAAGCGATCCACGACGTCGACCAGCGCCTGGCCGCGCGTGTAGAGCGCCTCCGCGCTGCCCTGGATCGTGTCACCGGTATTGACCAGCAGCACATTGGCGGTGTCGGCGCGGATCTGCCGGACCTTGGCGTACAGGCGCGCGAGGCCGCCTTCGTCGCGGCCCGAGCCATCGCTGCGCAGGTTGGGGCGCGGCAGCAGGTGGCCGTGAAGGTCGCCCATCTGGAGGAGCGTCAGTGGAGTCATGCCATCGTCGCCTGTTCGGCGGTTATCGGTTCATAGCGGAACCAGCACATAGCCTTGCTGCTGCAGCGTGATGACGCTGGTAAACGCCGAAAGTAATACCCGGATGCCAGCAGCGAGCGAGTTGCTGTCCAGCTGCCGGGCTGGCACTCCGCTCGCGGTAAACGGGGTGACGGCGCGCGACCCGCATTGGCATGTGCGCGTTGCTGGCCGAACAACTCAGAAGGCGGAAAGTGCTGCGAATCGCGACTTTGCCCCATTTAATTTTCTCTTAATCCGCTCCCGTCATTGTCCGTGCCGCTGCGTGCAAGATCGCCGCCCGTTCAGGCCCGACGGGCGTCGCTCTGTCGTGCTTGTCGTCGCGCCCACCCACTTTCCATCAGCCGGTCAAAATCACGATGTGGATCGTCCACTACGCCCTGAGCCGCCGTTACACCATCGGCGTACTCGCCCTTCTGATCCTCCTGTTTGGCCTGCTCGCGACGCGCCGCATGCCCACCGACATCCTCCCGGAGGTCGGGATCCCCTCGATCAACCTGGTCTGGACGTACAACGGCCTCCCCGCGGCCGACATGGCAGCCAAGCTGACGTCGTTCTCCGAGGTCGCGATCATGAACAGCGTCGACGACCTGAAAGAGGTGCGCTCAACCACCCTCAACGGCGTGAGCCTGGTGCAGATCGACTTCCAGCCGTCGGTCAGCCTGGACCGGGCGCTGGGCCAGGTCACCGCAGTGTCGCAAACGATCCTCCGGCGCATGCCGCCCGGCACGTCGCCCCCGCTTGTGATCCGCAACAACCCGTCCAGTACGCCGGTGCTGATGTTGGCGTTGTCGTCCGACACGCTCACGCAGGCCCAGCTCTACGACTACGCCCGGCTGCAGTTGCGCTCGCAGATCCAGACCATCCCGGGCATCCGCATGACGCTTCCGTACGGCGGCGCCCCGCGGCAGATCATGGTCGACCTGGACCCGACGGCGCTGCACACCCATGGGCTGACTCCGTCGGACGTGACCGCCGCGCTCGAGCGGGGCAGTTCGACTTTGCCGTCGGGCTCGATCCGCGAGCACACCCGCGAAATGCAGGTTTCGCTGGAAACCAGTCCCGAGTCGGCGGCGGGATTCCTCGAGCTGCCGGTCGCCTCGCGCAACGGCGTGACGATCTTCGTGCGCGACGTGGCGTCGGTGCGCGATGGCGATGCGCTGCAGACAAACCTTGCCCGGACCAACGGATCGAGTGCGGTGGCCGTTGCGCTGATCAAGCTCGGTGGCGCCTCGGCGGTGGACATCGTGCGCGCAGTGCGCGAGCGCCTGCCGGACATTGAGGCGTCGGCCCCGCCAGGTACGCGCGTGACGGCGCTGTTCGACCAGTCCGTCTTCGTAGAGAACGCAATCGGATCCATCCAGCACGAGGTGTTGATCGTCGGCCTGCTGGTCGCGCTGGTCGTGCTGGTGTTCCTGGGATCGTGGCGGTCGAGCCTGATAGTACTCTCGGCCATCCCGCTCGCGCTGCTCGCATCGATCGCGATGCTCGAGCTGCTCGGCTATACGTTCAACGTGATGACCCTGGGCGGGTTGGCACTCGCGATCGGCATCCTCGTCGACAACGCGCTGGTGGACGTGGAAAACACCCATCGACATCTGGCGATGGGCAAGGACGTGCGCACCGCGATCATCGACAGCACGCGTGAAGTGGTGTTTCCCGAACTCGTCTCCACCGTATCGATCTGCATCGTGCTGACACCGATACTGTTGATGACGGGCCTGTCGGGGTGGGTATTCACCCCGCTCGCGCTGGCGGTGATCTTCGCGATGCTCGCCTCGTTCCTACTGTCGCGCACGTTGATACCGGTGCTCTGCTACCTGCTGTTGCCTGCGGACATGCGCAGTCGGCAGGCGCCGCGGTTCGCGGCGGAGCGACGGCTGCTGGCGGTCAACCATGCACTCGAGCATGCGCTGGAGCTCCTGCGCAAACACCACGGGCGGCTGCTGGAGCGAATCGGGCAACGCAGGGCCATGCTGGTGCTGGCGGCGTCGGCGGTGCTTGTAGTCGGCGTTGTGTCGGCACTGTCGCTCGGTCGCGAGTACTTCCCGCAGGTCGACGCCGGCCAGCTGCGACTGCAGGTCCGCATGCCTGCGGGGACGCGGCTGGAGGAGACCGCCGCACGGCTGGCCGACATCCAGCGCGAGATCCGGCGGATCATCCCGGCCGCCGAGCTGGAAACCGTGTACGAGCAGGTCGGCGTGCCCGACGCGCCCAACCTCGCGCAGGTCGACAGCGCCGTGGTCGGTGCGTTCGAAGCCGAAGTGATGTTGCAGCTGCGCTCGCCGCACCGCCCGAGCGCGGAGTACCTGGCGCGCATCCGCGAGCGGGTGGCCGAGCGGTTCCCCGACGTCAAGCTGTTCGAGCGCCCGCCGGACGCGACCAGCCGCACGCTTGCCGGTTCCGCGGCCGCCGCGTTCGAGGTGCGCTTCATCGGTCGCGATCGCACCGGCAACCTGGCGCTGGCGCGCGAGCTCGAGCAGCAGTTGCGGGACGTGCCCGGGGCGGTCGACGTCGCGCTTCGGCAGGTGCTCGACCTGCCCGAGTACCGCGTGAGCATCGACCGCAGCCGCGCGGCGCAGCTCGGGCTGGACACGCGCCAGGCCGCGCGGGCGGTGCTGACCGTGCTGGGCGCGGCGGGCACCGTGACGCCGGTGTACTGGACCGACACCGCCAGCGCGCTGGCGTACACGGTCCAGGTGCAGGCCCCTGTCGACCGCGTGGGCGACATCGAGACGCTGCTGAACATGCCCCTGCGCATCGGCGGGAACGGGCAGGACGTGCTGTTGCGCAACATCGCCACGGTCACGCCGCGCAATGTGCCCGCAAGCCTGGCGCGCACCACGCTGGCGCCGACCCTCAGCGTGCTGGCCAACGTCGAAGGCACCGACCTGGGCACCGTGCATAATCGTCTCCAAAGCATCACCGCGGGGCTTTCCACCCGCCTGAAACCCGGCAACCGCATCGAGATCGCCGGCCAGGCCGGCGAGATGCAGCGCGCGTACGGCGAGCTCGCCGCGGGACTGGTGATGTCAGCCGTACTCGTGTTCCTGGTGCTGGTCATCAATTTCCAGTCATGGATCCAGCCGCTGGTGGCGATGTCGGGGCTGCCGTTCGCCATTGCCGGCGCCGCCACGGGCTTGGCCCTCACCGGTACTCCGCTCAGCGTGCCCGCGCTGATGGGGGTGATGATGGTGATCGGTGTGTCGACGGCGAACAGCGTGCTGGTCACCAGCTTCGCCCGCGACCTCGTGGCCGCGGGGCGGTCGATGCGGCAGGCGGCGTACGAGTCGGCGTCGGTGCGCCTGCGTCCCGTGCTGATGACCGCGGTTGCAATGGTGCTGGGCATCGTTCCGATGGCGCTTGGCGTCGGCGAGGGTGGCGAGCAGAACGCACCACTGGGGCGCGCGGTGATCGGGGGTCTGCTGTTCGGCACGCCGGCCACGCTGCTGCTCGTACCGACGGTGTTCGCGATGCTGGGCCGCCGCGCGCGGTATGCCGGCAGCGAGGACGTGTCCACGGCGGCCGGCAACGAGCCCGTAGCAATCCCTTCCACAGGAGCCACCCCATGATGTCTTCCGTTGCCGCCTTTGGCCGCATTCCCGTCTTTCTTGTCATTGCGTCCGTCCTCGCTGCCTGCAGCGGCCATGCCGGCGATGCGCCTCCGGCACCCGCTGTTCCGGAAGTGTTGACGGTGCAGCCCACCCCGGCCGAGGCCTCCCGGATGCTGCGCCTGCCGGCCTTCACGCAGCCGCGCGAGGCGGCCCGGATCCATTCGCGCGCAACTGGCTTCGTTGCACGTCGATTGGTCGACATCGGGGACCGGGTGGAAGCCGGTGCGGTGCTGGCGATGATCTCCAGCCCGGAGGTGGACGAAGCCGTCAGTGAGGCGCAGGCCCAGTTCGCCAAGGCGCAGGCCGACGAGACACTGGCACGCTCGAACCACGACCGGGCGCGTGCACTGGTGGAGTCCGGCGTGGTGTCGAAGCAGATGTACGAGGATCGGAGGGCCAACCTTGACGTAGCCGCCGCCGCCCGAGCTGCGGCCAGCGCGCGCCTTGCCGCGGCTCGCGAGCGGCAGTCCTTCCAGGTGATCCGGGCGCCATTCGAAGGCCGGATCGTCGCGCGCAATGTCGAGCGCGGCGATCGCGTATCGGGCGATGCGGCGGTGGGACAGCCGCTGTTCGAACTGCAGGCACTCGACCCCTTGCGGGTGGTCGTCGACCTCCCCCAGAGCATGGCCTTGCAGGTCCGGCCCGGCATGAAGGCCGACGTGACGTTCCCTGGGTTGGCCGGCGAGGCACTGCACGCGATCGTCGAGCGTGCGTCCGGCGCCATTTCGACCGGGTCGGGCAGCATGCGTGCCGAGCTGCTCCTGCCTAACCCGGACGCGCGCATCCCGGCCGGCATGTCGGGCACGGCGATCGTTAGGGTGCCCCGCAGCGCGCCCGCCCTGCTGCTTCCGAACACGGCGGTGATCCGCCAGGCGGGCACCAGCCGCGTGGCCGTCGTCAAGGCCGAGCGCATCGAGTTCCGCGACGTGGCCCTGGGCCGTGACCTCGGCAACCAGACCGAGGTGCTGTCGGGGCTGGCCGCCGGTGACAGCGTGGTGTTGTCGCCCAACGCGCTACTGGAGTCCGGAGCAAAAGTGCGGGCGCGCACGAAGGGCGCCAGCCAGAACCCATCGAGTTGAATTCCCGCCGCGGACGGATGGCGCCTGCACACGCCTGTCCTTGCATCCTGCGCAGCAGGCCTACACCTCCGTCTCGTGCCGGCGCACGACGCCTCGGCGCCGCAGAAGGCTGGCGGCAATCACGTGCCTGTTTCCGCAGCGTCCACGAGTTCTGCGCGCGTTCTTAACTCGTTGCGCAGTTAGCAGATGCTCAGCACTCTTTGCGGCAGCGAGGTCCGCTATTGGCCGGAAGGGGCCACTCAAGCCTCCGTTTGCTCCGATATCTCGAGGGCGTCGTCGACTTCAATCCCCAGGTAGTGGACGGTGCTCTCCAGTTTTCTATGGCCAAGGAGAAGCTGCACCGCCCTGAGGTTCTTGGTCTGACGGTAGATCAACGTCGCTTTGGTCCGGCGCATGGTGTGCGTCCCATAGCAGGAACTGTCGAGTCCGATTTCGCGTACCCAGCGGTGAACGATTCGGGCGTACTGGCGTGTCGACAGGTGTGGCGAGGTGCCCGATCGGCTCGGGAACACGAAGTCGGGGCTTCGAAGTCCCGCCGCGCGGATCCATGCCTCGAGAGCATCTCTGCTCATCTCGGTGATCTCGAACCGCACTGGTCGTTGCGTTTTTCGCTGCATCACTACTGCACGCGAGTTGACGTGATTCTCGTGTGCGATGTCACCCACGCGAAGACCCAAGAGGTCGCAGGCGCGCAGCTTTGAATCGATCGCAAGGTTGAATAAGGCGAGGTCCCTGAGGTTGCTGCCAAGCTGTAGCCGGACGCGGATCGCCCAGATTTCCCGGAGCTTGAGCGGTGTCTTCTGGCCGACGATCTTCCCCTTGTTCCACGGCACTTGACGGGGCCTGCGTTTGGTAGCCATGAGCTACTCCCAGCTTGAGGGAGTGCCAGCGTGCTACTACGTGTGAGTGGCCGCTTCCAACCGCCGCCGACAGCGGACGTACCGGGCTGCGTCCGGTATGCCACCCACGCTTGGACGTAAGCGCTTCGATTGCGCGCACCTACTGGAACGCGGAGGTCGTGCTGGGGTATGCGCGCCGCTGGGGTTCACCGACCTGTTTACGGCGCCACGCAATGCGCCTGACTCCGACATCGCCGGGTGCGAGCTGATGGAGACGCCGATGGGCACCCAGATCCGCACCGCCGAGACCAGGAGACGAGTATCCCCGGCGTGTTCGCATGTGGCGACGCTGCCGAAGTGCCGCATTCGATATCACTTGCCGTCGGTGATGGCGCATGGGCCGGGGCGCAGGTGCACCAGTCGCTCGTGATTCCGCAGGGGTAGGAACGGTGCAGTGCAGTAGCCGGGAGTCCAGCCTTCAGCTACACTTGCCGGGCTTCGTTTCCCCTCCTATCGGGCGTGTGTATGCCGCTCGTGCTACAGGAATCCGCTCCCATCGTGACAACTCCACCCTAGGCAGCTGCTGACTCGCTCCCGTTCTACGGGTTCCTAGGGATGTTCGTTCTTCACGAAGTCGTCGTGCCCCCCGGCCCGACGGAGGATTTCCAGCTTGTCCAAGTTAAACAGCCTGCGCCAGGAATGGCTCGGCAACATTCGTGGCGACCTGCTCGCCGGTATCGTCGTAGCACTCGCGCTGATCCCCGAGGCCATCGCTTTCTCGATCATCGCCGGTGTCGATCCCAAGGTCGGCCTCTACGCGTCCTTTTGCATCGCGGTGGTCATTGCCTTTGCGGGCGGACGCCCGGGCATGATTTCCGCGGCCACCGGTGCGATGGCACTGCTGATGGTCGGCCTGGTGAAGGACCATGGCTTGCAGTACCTGCTGGTGGCAACGCTGCTCACCGGCGTGCTCCAGATCGCTGCCGGGTTCCTGAAGTTGCCCACCCTGATGCGGTACGTATCGCGCTCGGTGGTGACGGGCTTCGTCAATGCCTTGGCCATCCTGATCTTCATGGCCCAGCTGCCAGAGCTCACCAACGTGCCATGGACGGTGTACGCGATGGTGGCAGCGGGGCTGGGCATCATCTATCTGTTCCCCCGGCTGACCCATGCAGTGCCATCGCCACTGGTGGCCATCGTGGTGCTGACGCTGGCGGCGATCGTGCTGAAGCTGGATATCCGCACGGTCAACGACATGGGCGAGTTGCCCGACAGCCTGCCGGTGTTCCTGTTGCCGCAGGTGCCGCTGACGCTGGAGACACTCTGGATCGTGCTGCCGGTATCAGCGACGCTGGCCGTGGTGGGTCTGCTGGAATCAATGCTGACCGCGCAGATCGTCGATGACCTCACGGACACGCCCAGCGACAAGAACCGCGAGGCCGTGGGTCAGGGCGTCGCCAACGTCGCCTCCGGCTTCATCGGCGGCATGGCCGGCTGCGCGATGATCGGGCAGTCTGTGATCAACGTGAAGTCCGGTGGCCGCGGTCGGTTGTCCTCGCTTGCCGCAGGCGTCTTCCTGCTGCTGATGGTGGTGTTCGCATCTCCCTGGGTGAAGCAGATCCCGATGGCCGCGCTGGTCGCGGTGATGATCATGGTATCGATCGGTACCTTCAGCTGGGCGTCCCTGCGCGACCTTCGGACCTATCCGAAGAGTTCCAGTGTGGTGATGATCGCTACGGTGATCGTTACCGTGTTCACCCACGATCTGGCCAAGGGCGTGCTCACCGGCGTGCTGCTGTCGGCGCTGTTCTTCGCACGCAAGGTCAGGCAGGTGCTACACATCGGTTCGGTCACGGCAAACGAGGGCCGCGAGCGCCACTACACCGTGACCGGCCAGGTGTTCTTCGCATCGGCCGAGACCTTCATCGGCAGCTTTGACTTCAAGGAGGCCATCGAGCGCGTGCGGATCGATGTCACCCCGGCGCACTTCTGGGACCTCAGCGCCGTGGGGGCGCTGGACAAGGTCGTGCTGAAGTTCCGCCGCGAAGGCACCGAGGTCGAGCTGGTCGGGATGAACGAAGCCAGCGCCACGCTGGTGGATCGCCTGGGCGTGCACGACAAGCCGGATGCCGTAGACCGATTGATGGGCCACTGAGGAGTACGACCGATGACCGATTCATCCGTGAAGCACCTGCACATCAACGTCGGCGGCAAGGTCATGGCGGCCATCGACCCCTCCGTCTACGCGGACAGCGTGGCCCACTACGCGGCCTGGGCGGCTGCCCGGCTGGAGGCACCGCTGGAGTATGTCCACGTGCTCGACCGGCACCCGGAGGCCGCCACCGTTGCCGACTACAGCGGCAACCTCGAGCTCGGTGCCCGGGAGAAGCTGCTGCAGGATCTGGCATCGGTCGACGAGCAACGCGGCAAGCTCGCGCAGGAGCGCGGGCGCCTGCTGTTGCAGAAGGCCGTGGGCATATCAGTGGGCCTCCACGGGGTGCCGGCCGAGAGTCGCATGCGCCATGGCAGCCTGGTCGACACGCTGACCGAGCTGGAGGAGGACGTCCGGCTGTTCGTGCTTGGCAAGCGGGGCGAGCATGCCGACTTCGCAACCGGACACCTGGGAGGGCAACTCGAGCGCGTCGTCCGCGCGGTTCATCGGCCGCTGCTCGTGGCCTCCCGCGAATTCGCCGAAGTCTCCCGGGTGCTGATCGCATTCGACGGCAGTCCCACCTCCCGCAAGGGCATCGGCATGGTGGCCGCAAGCCCCCTTTTCCGGGGTCTGGATGTGCACGTGGTGATGGCTGCGGATACCAGCGACCAGGCGTCGACCCATATGGCCTGGGCGATGGACGAGCTGCGGCACGCCGGCTTCCAGCCCACCAGCGCGATCGTGCCGGGCGTGGCGGAGCAGGTCATCGGAAGCTATGTGAAGGAGCAATCCATCGACATGCTGGTGATGGGCGCCTACGGGCATTCGCGCATCCGCCAGCTGATCGTGGGCAGCACGACCACCACGATGCTGCGGACCTGCCGGATCCCGGTGCTCCTGCTGCGTTGAGGCTGCGGGCGAAACGCCCGCGTCGCATGCCGTCCACGGCATTTCTTTCCCTGGACCGAAGGAGTCGAAACATGCCCACCCATGTCCAGAGCCAGCAGGAATTCTTCACCATGCTCGTTGAAGAGCAGCGTGACATCCGCATTACCTTGGCCAGCCTCGAGCGCTCTGGCAAACCCGTTGAACTCGACCAGACCACGCAGGGACGCGTCAGCAGGGTCGACGCGATTTCGAACCAGCACATGGCCAAGGCCGGCAGCACGCGGCTGGTCATCCAGCTCGACCGCATCAACGCGGCGTTGGAGTGGTATGCGGCCGGGCGCTATGGAATCTGCTGCCGCTGCGAGCTCGAGATCCCGCACGGGCGCCTCATGGCCGACCCGGCAACGCCGTTCTGCCTGGACTGCACCGAGGAGCTCGCCGAGGTGAAGCAGCACGAGCGGCACCACCGACTCAACACCGGACGCTGATGCCGGGTTTCGATACCGCCGCGATGGGATACGCTGGCACCTGATGTCCCGCCTGCCGATCATCCACCGTTGCGAAGCCGCCCAGCTGGGCCAGTACTCGCTGGAGAAGGTCCACCTGGAGTTCTCCAATGGTGAGCGCCGTCTGTACGAACGCCTGCATAGCCGGACAGCGGGCTCGGTCATCATTGCGGCGATGCCGGACCCCGACACGGTGTTGCTGATCCGCGAATATGCCGTCGGCACCCATCGGTACGAGATCGGGCTCCCCAAGGGGCGGATGGATCCGGGCGAATCGATCCTGGAGGCCGCCCAGCGTGAGCTGAAGGAAGAGGTGGGGATGGGCGCGAGGACGCTGACCTACCTGCGGCCGCTGTGCCTGGCGCCCACCTACATGAGCAACGAGATCCATCTGGTGCTCGCCGAAGACCTCTACCCAGAGCGGTTGCCCGGCGACGAACCCGAGGAGCTGGAGGTCGTGCCGTGGAAGATGGACCGGCTGCACGAGCTGGTGCTCCGGGAGGATTGCTCCGAGGCGCGATCGCTCGCCGCGATCTTCATTGCCCGCGAGGTCGTTGCACGGCGCACCACCGAAGGCGGATCGCTGGAAGCGATGGGCGCTGCATAGCAGCGGGCAACGCTTGCCTGTTGGTCATGCGGACATGCATGCCCCCGGCTAGACTCTTGCGCCGCAGTAGACACTCGAAGAAGGATCGTCTTTGAATCCGCCCCCGAACCTCCACCGGCGCGCCGCCTCGTTCGGTTTTTCGGCCGCACTGGTATCCGGGCTGGGGCAGACTTTCTTCATCGGCCTGTTCGGGCTTTCGATCCGCGGTGATCTCGGGCTGGGGGAATCCCACTGGGGGGCGGTCTACGCGGCGGCGACGCTGGCCAGCGGGCTGTTGATGTTCTCACTCGGCGGGATCGCCGACCACATGTCGATGAAGCGCGCCATTACCTTGGCGCTGGCGATTCTCGGAGCGGGCACCGCGCTCATGGCAGTCGCCACCCACTGGATGGCGCTGCTGGCCGGCCTGTTCTTCCTGCGTCTTGGCGGGCAGGGCCTGTGCGGGCATATCGCGATCGTCGCCGCCGCGCGCCATGCCCGCAGGCGCGGACGCAGTATCGCCACCGCCGCCTTCGGCTTCATCCTTGGCGAAGCGCTGCTGCCGGTGGTGGTGGTCGCGCTGCTTGGCTGGCTGGACTGGCGGTGGGTGTGGGGCATGGCCGTGATGGTGGTTGTGCTCGCCTTGCCGATCTTGCGTGCGATCGCCGCGCCCTTGCCGCGGCCGGTGGGTGCTGCGCCGGCGGCGGGCGCGACGGCGCCCATGCAACGCAGGCAACTGATCCGGATGCCTGCGTTCCTGTCGGCGTTGGCCGTGGTGCTGGTGTCACCGTTCGTGGTAACTGCGGCCTTCCTTCACCAGGGCACCCTCTCCACCTTGCAGGGGTGGACGCCGGCACAAGTGGCGTCGGGGTTCGTGGCTTTCGCCGCGACGCAGACCGCGACGACTTGGTTCGCGGGGCACAGCGTGGACCGTTACGGCGTCAGGTCGGTGGTGAGGGTCTACCTGCTGCCGGTGGCCGCGGCCTTCCTCGCGTTGGCGTTTGGTCCGCCGCAGATGGCGTTGTGGGGCATGTTCATCGGCTTGGGTGCCACCGCCGGGGGAAACAGCGTGGTGTCGGGCGCGCTCTGGGCGGATGTGTTCGGTGTCGACAACCTCGGGATGGTGCGCGGGGTCTACATCGGGTTCATGGTCATCACGACGGCCCTGTCGCCATTGCTGTTCGGCCTCGTCCTGGAGAAGGGCGGGTCGATGGTCGTCGTGGCATCCGTGGTGGCCGTCTACGTGGTCGTCGTGCCGATCCAGGTTGCCCGTTCCCTGGTTGTGAGACGGGGCCAGATTTGAGGGGAGAATCGCTGTCCGCTTCCGACCCGGAGCGGACATCCACCGATTCCTGCCAGTGCGGCCGACTGAGTACCGGTTTGTCCCAATTCCGCCCATGGCAGCAGCAGACCGCTTGGCCCGGGCCGTGGATATACTCGAACTCGCTCAGCGTCATTTTCAGCACTTGGTTTTTCGGGTCGATCAGTCCGCAGGGTTGGGCATCCTGGGCCCTTGATGTGAGCGGTGCCACGAACCCCCGAATCCGCGTTTCGCTGAGCAACGCAGGTCCAGGCTCTAAGCAAAACGAAGGCGCCCACCCACCGGCAACCGTCGAGCCGTGGTGCGCGCGCCTTGCGTGGGTGTTGGGCGACCCATGTTTAAGTTTCCCTCTACCGGAATTCAGGGGTTGCTCATGCGTACAGTATCCATCGACGAAAGCGGCTATACCGGCGCGGACCTGCTCAACGCGGATCAGCCTTTTCAAGGGGCGTGCGCGATCGCCATTCCGCCCGATGAGGCCATACGGCTGATCCAGACCCATTTTCCCAAGCTCAAGGCAGCGGAGCTCAAGTACACCGCCCTCGCCCGACGGCCAAGCAACCGGGACAGGCTCTTGGCCTTGCAGACCGACGTGCTTGGGAATTTCCCGGTCACGACCTTCGTGTGCGATAAGCGCTTTCTACTGTTGCTGTATTTTCTCGACTACGCTGCCGAGCCGTACTATCACCGCCGTGGCGTCAACTTTTATGAGAACGGCCAGAACTATTCGTTGGCCTCGCTGTTGTATGTGGCCGGTCCAGCGCTCTTGGGAAAATCCGAGTTCGAGACGGTGCTCATTGCCTTTCAGGAAGCCGTGAAGAGAAGACGCCCGAGGCGGTGACGGCACTCGTCGAGGCAGTGCGCGCGTGCAACTGGCAACTGCTGCCCGACGCACTGGGACCGATGGCGGAGGCCAGTCCCGAATGTATCGCCGCCATCGCGCAGCCGGGCGTGACCACGGATGCGGCCTTTGTGGTGCTCAGTGGCTTGGTCAATCGTCTCGAAGGATCGGCCGAGGGCCCGTACCGTATCGAGCACGACGAATCCAAGAACCTGCTGGACTATCACGCCTTGCTCCTGCGCATGATCGCGCACAAGGGCGCCGTGGAGTTCAAGCACACCGCGTTGGCTACCACACGCTATCCGCTCAAGCTGACGGAGGTTTCGCAGGTACGCTCGCTGGACAGCGCCCCCGTGCAGCTGGCCGATGTGCTAGTGGGCGCGGCTATCGGTTCCGCGAACGTGGTCACGGGCCGTCGACCCGCGGACGAAGGCTTTTCCAACGCGCTGGCGCTGTATCGCGATGAACAGCTCATCCACTTGCTGCCGTCGATCGACTTCGAGGCGGAGAAGGCGTTTCGGCAGGACAGTCAAGCCGGCGAGCACATTGACTACGTCGCCCGCCATCTGGCCAAGTAGGGCACTCTGTCAAACGAGAACGCGCATGGGCTACCACCTGTGGACGTCGCCACGCACCGGCTATCGGCGACACGGTACTCGCCTGTGCGACTTGAACGAATCGCTGGGACAGAAAATCCTAGTCAGCGCCTTGGCGGAGCCGCTTCGCTCGGCGCCCGCGCAGGCTCTCGCTACCCAGATGGCCGACGAGCTTCGACTGCTGGATTTTGACGTCGTCGGCGTCAAGCGCGTGCAGCGTGGCCGCGTGGTCGGCTATGTGCGCCGCGAAGACCTAATATCAGGCATCGTCGCTGACCACCTGCGGCCCATCGATGCCGACCTCATTGTGGGGTCGGACCTAGCAGTTCCTGCCTTGCTCGACCGCCTAAGTCGGCACGACATGGTATTCATCGGCGCTTCCGGCACGGTGACGGGCATCGTGACGCGTGCCGACCTTAACAAGCCACTAGTGCGCAGCTACCTGTTCGGGTTGATTTCGTTGCTGGAATTTCATCTGGGCTACTGGGTCAGCGTCGATTATCCCGACGATACTTGGAAAGCCAAGCTGACCACGGCGCGACTGGAAGCGACGCAAGAACGGCAACGCGAACGCACGCGACGGGGCCAACCACTGCCCTTGTTGCAATGCCTGGAGATAGGTGACAAGCACACGCTGATCGTGAAGAGCGCACCTCTACGTGCGCTTCTGGGCTTTGCCTCGCGCAACCAAGCCGAAGACGTTCTTGGCGATGCGGAACACCTTCGAAACAACCTAGCGCACAGTCAGTATGACCTGGTCAGCGGCCGCTCTTGGTCGGAGCTTATTACGCTGGTGCAGCGCATCGAGCAGATTATCGGCACTTCGGATTTGGAAGTTGAGCGCCGGGCCCAACAGCTGGCTACCATCGACTTGGGCGCGTTGTGGTAGGCGCGGCTTGGGGGTTCGAGCAAAGACGTGGTGAACCGGTGCTCGAGGCGAATAAGCTCGACGACGTCCGCTTCTGGCCGGGTTCTACCCCGAAATCACGGACGGTTGT
>NZ_AVPT01000034.1 GCF_000768335.1 Lysobacter arseniciresistens ZS79 | reverse complement strand
AAGTGTCCGTGAAAACGGGGGTGAACCCCACTTGGAAGTTGAGCCTAAGAAGTGCAGGTCAACTACCGACTCCGGTCGGGGGTGTAGAGAGTCGCCGCCGAGTTCGGGGCGCCTACAAGTTGGCCGTTGAGGGCTATGCTCTCACCTCCGGCTACCGCCATATAGCAGGAGCAGTCGAGTACGCTTTTCCCACAAACCTGTCCTTTCGTCGCAACCAAGGGCCCCAGCGGTCCATGACTCTGACCCGATCAAAGGGTCTGGCGGCACCTTGGAATCTATTGTCCTCAACGAAACACCATCTGGAGAATGAAATGAATTTTCTTGCTCGATTGGGCATTGTCGGGACTGTGGGTGTCCTCCTCGTAGCTTGTGAGCCACGAGAGCAGTCTGTACAACTCGCCGCGAATATGCCCGCCGCTGACGCGCCAGCCGCGCCGGCGACTCCGGGTGTGCTTCCCGCCGTGGACGAACTGCGGCGCCAGTTCGACAAAGATGAGCACAACACCATGACCGGTGAGCTTGTCGACGGTCGGCTGGTCAACAATGGAAAAGTCGGTTTCCTGTTGTACGGACCCTATGTCGCCTTCCATGCAGGAACCTATTCGGTGTCGTTCGTCGGAAACATCGACGAACTACCCGTTGAACAGAAAGTCCAGGTAGACGTGGTGTCGAATAAGGGAAAGACGACCCACGCCATGACCGAACTCGACGAGGTCGGGAGCATTCCACCCTTTGAGTTCACGCTGACCGAGCCGGCGCGGGATCTCGAGGTGCGTGTCTTGGCGCCGAAGGGTGCAAAAGTGACTCTGCAGGCGTATCAGGTCGAACGGCTTCGCTGATCACTGTAGTAATCTGACCCGGAAGCCCACATCGCGAGATGTGGGCATTTCTATTGGGGGTAATGACTTGCCCCGGGTCGTACCAGCCCAAGCCAGGTAGAGTCCGTCAGCCAGTGACCGGTGGTACCGCGATCGGAGGAAGCTCACACTCCCTGTTGATGGAGTGCTCCATACGCTGAACTCTCAGAGAGATCCGTTCAAGGAGTTTGCGGTTGGCGGTGATAATGTCCGCAAGCAGCGCAACCATGAACATCATGGAGCCAAGAATTATGCAGAGTGCCCCGAGTACAAGAGACTGCACGTGTCCTGCACCGTCCCCCGTCGCGAAGTAGAAGTAGAGAAACCGAAGTGCCGCCACGCCGCCAATTGAGCACAGGACAAGACCGGGCCAAAAAAAGAACGCCATAGGCCGGTAGATGACGAATATCCGGAGGATCGTCACCAGGGAGCGACGAACGTAGCTGGAAATGCTCTTCACCAAACGGGATGGACGCAAGTCCGCGTTGGTTCTGACGGGGACCGACTTGATGCGAAGATTGCTCACGCCGGCTTGGATGATCGTCTCCAAGGTGTAGGTGTAGGCGTTGAATACGTTCAACCGCATGGCGGTTTCTCGCGAAATGGCTCGGAACCCGCTAGGCGCGTCCTCGACATCGGTTTTGCTGGCCACCCTCACGGCCCAACTACCTAGCCGCTGCAGCTTCTTCTTGAGCCAGGAAAAGTGGTCTGTCTCATCGATGGGCCGCGCACCGATGACCATGTCCGCTTGTCCGGAAATGATCGGAGCCGTCAGATGGGGAATGTCGGACGCCTCGTATTGATTGTCGGCATCAGTGTTGACGATGACGTCTGCGCCGAGGCGAAGGCAAGCATCCAAGCCGGTCATAAAGGCAGTTGCTAGGCCTCTATTGACGGGATGTCGAATGACGTGGTCGACGCCAAGCTGCTTGGCGAGCTCGGCTGTATTGTCGGTAGAGCCATCGTCGATGATCAGCCATTCAACGACGTCGAATCCCTCGACCTCACGAGGCAGTTCCGCCAGTGCAATGCCAAGCGTACCTGATTCATTTAGGCAGGGGATTTGGATGATTAGCTTCACTGTACTCGTCCTTTCCATGACTTGGCGATTCTACGGCCGTCGATCAGGCTGAAAACGCCGCGTTGGGCGGGCAGTTCCACATAGCTGTGTGTTAACGCCGAGACGCCCAGGACCACGGCGATGTAGGAAGAAAAGTGGTCGGTGACAACAGTGCGGAGTCGTCCACCGGAAACCACAAAGAAAAAATCTACCAGAAGAAATCCCGCGTTGTAGAACGGATACAAGAGTGCATCAAACGGACGGGATCCAAAGTGTGCGCCGTAGTGGTAGACAACCACGCCCAAGGCTGCGATGCCCCTTACCGCATCCAGCTCGAGAATCCTCCCTTTCCGGCTGTGGTTGCTCGGAGAATCGTCATACTGGCCGCGGGCGGTAGCTATTGTCATTCTCCGGCATCCCTCAATGACGGCTGTTGCTTGTGGCTTCTGCGGAGTCCAACACCTACAAGGAACGCTATACCGTCGCCGGCGGTGGTCACCAAGCGCAGCAGTGCCGCCATCGCCATGCCAGCGGGGCCACCCACAAGGGGCGTCAGTCCCAATAAGAGCACGACTTCGCGAACGCCGAGCCCTGCGGGAGCGCCCGGCATGAGGAAGCCAAGAAGCCATGCGGCGGCGTATACCCCAAGCACCTCAGGGAATCGGCTGGCGTCGGGCAATGCGTCGGGGGTTTCCGTCACAGCACCCATTAGTAGATACAGTACGGCCACGCCCAAGATGAAGGTTAAGCAGTGGCAAGCCCACGCCTTTACCAGCAGTCCAAAAGTCGGGGTTGAGACAAGGCTGGAAAGGTTGCGGATCTTCGCGCGGACATACGGAATGGCCGCTGATGCGGTCAGAAGCAGCGCAAAAACACAGATGACTAATACAACGGTTTTTAATCCGTCGACGCCGCGATCTTCCAGGACCTTCTGCAACAGAGCCAACGCGGGGGCACTGCATACCGCGCCGGCCAGTACCACCAGAGCGGTGTCGATCAACATGCTCCCAACGATGACTTCATTGGACAGGCCGGCGTTCCGGGCCAGAAGCACACGGCCAACATGGTGCCCCACGTTGCCCGGCAAATACTTTGCAAACTGGGACAACATCAACATGCGTGCGGCTCCCACGTAGGGAACCACCCCGGACAGCGACAAGATCGAAAGTTGCCAGGCCCGTGCGCTCACCATATAGCTGGCCATATAAATCAAGGAGGCAACTCCCATGGCGGCAATGACACCCGAGTGGGTTGGGATCTGTGCCAGCGACCGCCAGTGGGTAGCAACAGTGCCGGCGAAATAGACCGCGCAGGCGATGCTGATGAGCACGCCCAGCCAAGTTACCCAGCGCTTCATTATTTCTCGGGGTGTAGCAGGAAAATGAACGTGGGGATCACGGGCAGGAACATGCGAAGTGCCCAGTTGGGAGTAAGTCGGTTTACCCACTGTGCAAATGAGCTAGGGTGTTCAATCTCGATGATCCTTCGCATTGCCTCGCAGGTAACATCTCGGCTGGAAAAAGCGGATGCCTCGAACAGCTCCCGTGCCTTCGAATGACTCAGTGGGAGGCAATCGTAATGGCTGCCTCGCCGGGTAAGCCGGATATAACGGTCGCTGAAACGGCGCGGAAGCCAGCTGAGAAGAGGAAGTCGATAATGGGGCTCGATCAGTCGCCATTTGTTGGGTACAGCGAGGTAAACGATGCCGCTCGGGCTGACTACACGGCCAATTTCCTGAAGATGCTGATTTTGCGCGACCTCATCTCCGACGTGCTCGATGACGTGATTGGTAATTACGATGTCGAAATAGTCATCGGGGAAGGGCAAGCTGGTGCCACCAATCAGCTGGAAAGTATATCCAGACTTTTCGATTCGGCTGTCCACGATATCGACACCATCAATCTCTAGATCAACCGAGCCGAGACTGGAAAGCGTGCTTGAAATAACGCCGGAGCCACAGCCGACTTCCAGAATTCGCCGCGCTTGAAAAAATCGTTCCTGCCCTACGATGGCAATTATCTTCTTCGCCTTCAGAATGCGGCTGTCTCGATCAAGCACAGCATGTGGCAGGCGCTTCTGACCCGAAGTGCGGGGATGTTGGTCGTCAGGAGGCAATACGTTCATGAGGGATTCGCCGAGAGCAAGCGGACAAACGCAGCCGATTGGCTAGCTCGTGAATAGCGCGTCCTTGTTGTAGCCGCGGCGTGTTTACGAAATACTGAAACTTCGGATGCAGGCCGAGAGAGTGCTTTATCAACAAACGTCGCCCATTGGACCGCATCGCCCGGTGGAACAAGCAAGCCGGTCGAGCCATCAATGACTGCATCAGCAATGCCGTCGATGTTCGAGGCCAGAAGTACGCCGCCTAAGGAGGTGGCCTCCACGGCGGCAAGCCCGAACCCTTCGACATCAACGGCATCCGGCGTGGCTATGTTTGGCATTACAACAACGTCGGCTTGTGCTATCAAAACGGCGAGTAGGTCGGAGTCAACCCGGCCGAGGAGATGCGTATGTGCGCACTGCTCGAGTTGCATATGATAACTAGCGTCGGGCGTCTGCCCGGCGATGAAGAGGATTGCATCGGAGCGTAATTTTGGTAGAACCGACTGTGCAAACCATAATGAACCCTTTCTTGGGATCAATCTTCCAAAGTAAAGGACTCGCTTGCGATCGCCGACCGCCGTCCACGCCCTTGGAACCTCACTTGTTCCGGCATTGTGACGAGTTAGAGTATTGTTTGGAAGGCAGGGGTTTATGACAGTCACGTTGCCAAGACCAGCATCTGTTGCCAGTCTGGCGGTATAGCGAGATATGGCGACCACCGCGCTAAAAACACCTTGGCATTTCTTGAATGTGCGGAAGTAGAGTCCGTACATAACTGGAAGTGCCCCGGAGCGACGATGGAAAACCAAGTCGAGTCCATAGACAACCAACACACGCCGCGATCTGCGCGAAACCAGCCAATGACAGAGGGCGGCCGGAAAGAGTAGTAAGTCGCAAAAAATCACGCGAGGATAGCGGCGACCGTAAAGCAGGCAGAATCCCATGATCCGAAGGACAAATACAAGGTACGAGAAGATACCAGGCGTATGTCCGTTGTCTTTTCCGGGCAACACGATCCGCTTGATGTCGTAGTGCTCATCAAGACTCTTGGCGAGCTCTACAGAGTACGTTTCCATTCCGCCTACTGCCGGCGGCCATTTTCTTGAAACGAACAAGAGAGGTGGTTTCAATCGAATCTGCCTGTTTCTTTCTTCTGGATGGTTGAGCGTGCGTTCAATTCCAATAGCCTGATAGATAAGACATTCTAAAGGCTTTCACGGTACGACCTCTGGAGTCGCGCACGGCGCCATAGAGCTGTGAGTTTCGCCTCTGATTATGATATTTGAAATTTCATTGGTTCTCGCAGTCAGCGTAGCAATGCCGCCTCTGGCCTCCACGTTCAAGCGCAGTAATGGCTCGGTATTCGAGCTTCGGAGATTGAAGCGCCAGTCGCCAAAATCGGCTCCGACTCCGTCGGTGTGATCGATAGTCGGATCCAACGCCGCGTAGTGCGCGACCACCTGCGCGACTTTGGACTTTGGATCGGCAACCTTGAAATTGATCTCGCCGCTGCACGGAAACGCATCCACCCGGGCTTCGACCATCTTGGCAAGGGAAGTGCCCGTTTGCGAGATCAAGCCGGCAACCAACAGCCACGGAATCATGCCCGAATCACAGTAGGCGAAGTCGCGAAAGTAGTGGTGCGCGCTCATCTCGCCGCCATACACCGCGTCCTCCGCTCGCATCCGCTCCTTGATGAAGGCATGTCCGGTCTTGCTTTGCACCGGGACGCCCCCGGCGGTGATCACCATCTCGATCGTGTTCCACGTCAACCGCGGGTCGTGGATGATTTTTTCACCCGGGTGCGTCGCCAGCATGGCCTGCGCGAGCAGGCCGACCAGGTAGTAGCCTTCGATGAAGCGGCCGTTATGGTCAAAGAAAAAACAACGGTCGAAGTCGCCGTCCCACGCGATTCCGAAGTCAGCACCGTGGGCGATGACCGCTTCCGTGGTGGCGGCACGGTTTTCCGGCAGCAATGGATTGGGAATACCGTTGGGGAATCGACCGTCCGGGTCGTGTTGGATGCGGATGAACTCGAACGGCAGGTGCGGTGTGAGTTGGTCGATGATGATGCCGGCGCTGCCATTGCCCGGGTTGGTTACGATCTTCAGCGGCTTGAGCGTGGATCGATCGACATAACCCAGCAGGTGCTCGATGTAGGCGGTCTTGTCGGTCGCCGCGCCCACCGTGCCCGGCTCGGCGGCCGGCTCGAAGATCCCGAGAGCAGCAGCATCGCGGATGGCGTTCAGCCCCGAGTCGCCACTGATGGGCCGGGCGTCTTCACGCACCAGCTTCAAGCCGTTGTAATCCACCGGGTTGTGGCTGGCGGTCACCATGATGCCGCCGGCCGCTTTGAGGTGGGCGGTCTGGAAATAGACCTCCTCGGTGCCGCACAGGCCGATGTCAATGACATCCCGGCCAGCCAGGTTGAGGCCTTCAGCCAGCGCCGCCTGCAGCGCAGGGCTCGTCAGACGGACATCGCGACCGAGTACAACGGGGCCAGGGTCTAGCCGTTGCGCGGTGGCTTGGCCGATCCGCCGTGCTAGGTCTTCGTTCAATTCGTCGGGGACCCGGCCACGGACGTCGTAGGCCTTGAAGCAAGAGAGTGGCGTAGGAAGCTTGTTCATGATGTCCGTCGTGTGGGTCTAGGGGCCCTGTGCCTCGCCTTGTTTCAGCGGGCTTCAGCTATGGGAGGTGCTCTCAGCCGAGAGCGTTTTCCAGCTCCGGCAGCACCTTGAACAGGTCACCCGCGAGGCCGATATCCGCGATCTCGAAGATTGCCGCATCCGCGTCCTTGTTGATTGCCACGATAGTGCCGGCGTCCTTGATGCCCGTGAGGTGCTGGATCGCGCCAGAGATGCCCACGGCAATGTAGAGCTCGGGGGCAATGATCTTGCCAGTCTGGCCGACCTGCATCTCGTTGGGTACGTAACCGGCGTCGACCGCGGCGCGGGAAGCGCCTACGGCCGCACCAATCTTGTCGGCGAAGTCGTAAATGATCTTGAAGTTCTCTTCAGAACCCAAGCCGCGGCCGCCGGACACTACGCGCTTGGCGCTCTGCAGGTCGGGGCGGTCGGACGAACCTGCCGCGAGGCCGATGAAACGGCTGTGGGTCGGCAGCTCAGCCTGCACATCCGCGGCTTCTACCGGCGCGCTGCCACCCTTGCCGGCCTCGGACCACGACGCCGTGCGCACGGTGGCGACCACGGTGCTGTCGGCAGGTGCTTCGACAGTGATGATGGCGTTGCCGGCATAGATCGGGCGCTTGAAGGTATGGCTGCCCTCCACCGACATCACGTCACTCACTTGCGGTACGCCCAGCAGGGCGGCTACGCACGGCATCAGGTCCTTGCCGAAGGTGGTGGAGGGGCCGAACACATGGCTGTATCCGTCGGCCAGCTTCGCCACCTGCGGTGCGAGCACCTGGGCCACGGCCTGCGCGTTGGCTTCATCGGTGACGGTCAGCACGCGGGCGACGCCATCGATCTGCGCGGCCTCGGCGGCAACGGCGGCCGGGTTGGCAGCCAGCACGACAATGTCGATGGCTTCGGGCGACAGTGCCTGCGCGGCGGTCACGCACTTGGCGGTGGAGGCATTGAGCTTGCCGTCGAGGTGCTCGGCGACGATCAGGACCTTGGACATCAGAGGAGCCCCTTCTGCTTGAGTGCGGCGACCAGTTCGGCCGCGTCCTTCACCATCACGCCCTTGCTGCGCTTGGGCGGCGGTGCGTAGGCGGTGGTCTTAAGTCCTTTGCCGGCCTCCACGCCGAGGTCGGCAAACGGGATCGCTTCCAGCGGCTTGCTCTTGGCCTTCATGATGTCGGGCAGCTTGATGAAGCGGGGCTCGTTGAGGCGCAGGTCGGTGGTGACCACGGCCGGCAGGTCGACTTCCAGCGTCTCAAGGCCGGCGTCGACCTCACGGGTGACGGTGGCCTTGCCGTCGGCAACCTCGAGCTTGGACGCGAAGGTCGCCTGCGGGCGGCCCCAGATCGTCGCCAGCATCTGGCCGGTCTGGTTGGCGTCATCGTCGATCGCCTGCTTGCCGAGGATCACCAGGTCCGGCTGCTCCTTCTCGATCAACTTGAGAAAGGTGCGCGCGGCGGTCAGCGGCTGGATCTCCTGGCCGGCGTCGGTGACGACGTGGATGGCGCGGTTGGCACCCATCGCCAAGCCGTTGCGCAGGTGGGCTTGGGCATCGGCAGGCGCGATCGTGGCGACCACCACCTCGGTGGCGATGCCCTTGTCGCGCAAGCGCAACGCCTCTTCCAGCGCGATCTCGTCGAACGGGTTGGCCGACAGCTTGACGCCATCGGTGACCACGCCGGAACCATCCGGCTTGACCTGGATGCGGACGTTGTAGTCCACCACGCGCTTGTATCCGACGAGGATCTTCATCGTTGTGGGGTTTCCTGCAGTGTTGTGTGGCATCACGCCGATAGCGCGCCATTCTAGCCGAGGGTGCTCTGAGGGTGGACGCCTCGTGTCCGGAAGCCCCCTCTGCAGGCGCTGGGTTTGTCACCGACCCGGGATGATCGTTAGGCGTTGAGTGCCTCGCCAACTGTCACCCGGCGGGATCACCTGCGGTGCGGCAACTGAGCCCGATTCCACGCAAACGAACTGGTCGAACTGATCTTCCCCAAGATCCGTCATACGGCTCGCCAAGGTCCGGCCGGGGTTCCAGACAACCGTATCGGTGAATCCTTTGGACTGAATGCGGACAACGTCGGCGCCGTCACTCAACGACAACTCACCGCGCGCTTCGGGATAAATCCGATCGATCTCCCCATCGAACTGGATGGGCTTCCCGGATGCGGGTTCACGTCGACCTCCGTTTGTGGAGTCAAGAAACTCCATCCCTTCCAAGCCGTAGAGCCGCGTACGGGTGACATCCGCCACTCGCAGGTAGGTATGAAGCGCTGTGGTGAAGGAGAAATCCAACCGGTCCAGATTCTCAACCCGGAGTGATACACAGAGGTCATCGCCCGCCACTGTGACATCAAGCTCGGCGCGGAATTCGTACGGAAAGGTCTTTCTCGTGTCGTCACTGGCGCACAGTTGAAAGCGTAGACCCGCAGAGTCTGAACGGTTCAGGGTCGGCAGGGGAGACCATTGCAGCAACCGCGCGAACCCGTGTCGCGGCCCGCTGCCCGCATCAGCGAACTGCGGAAATATGACGGGTACCCCGCCGCGTATGGCCTGCCCGGCGCCGGATAGTGCTCGCTTGCTGACGAACAGACGCTCCTTGTCGCGGCACACCCACGAAAGCACCTGCGCACCGCGGCTCGCTACCACAGCACGCGCAGCGTCGCGCGCCATCGTGTGGACGATGCCGAACGCCGCATCCGGGAGTGCATCGAAAGTTGTTCTCATGGACGCGCCTGCAGGACGGGGGAGGGATTCTAGGGCATCGTGTCTTGCGGACTGCTCGGTGGAGGGCTGGACGATCGGCTATCCTGAGCGCCCTTTCACAACCCAGGATCCGGTGTCGAATGCTTCATCCGGTCGTTCTAAGTGGTGGCAGCGGATCCCGCCTGTGGCCGCTCTCGCGTCACAACCAGCCCAAGCAATTCCTGGCGCTCGTGGGTGATCGCTCCTTGTTTCAGGAAACCGTCCTGCGCGCGGGCGCCCTTCCGGGGATGCAGCCGCCGGTCACGGTTTGCTCGGATGGGCACCGTTTCATGGTCGGTGAGCAGTTGCAGGAGATCGGTGTGCCCAATGGTGGCATCCTGTTGGAGCCGGCGGCGCGCAACACGGCGCCGGCAATAGCAATTGCAGCGTTGCACGTGCTTGCGTCGGATCCAGATGCAACCATGCTGGTGATGCCCGCCGATCACTTGATCGAAGATGAAAGCGCCTTCAGGACTGCCGTAGAGCGCGCCGGCGCCCTCGCAAAGGACGGTTGGTTGGTCACCTTCGGGATCCATCCGGATTACGCCGAGACGGGTTACGGCTACATCGCGCGAGGAGAGCCACTGGAGAACGAAGGTTATCGCGTCGGACGATTCGTAGAGAAGCCCGATCTTGTGACCGCTGAATCCTACGTCTCGGACGGTACCTACGCGTGGAACTCGGGGATGTTCCTGTTTAGGGCCCAAGCGTATCTGGAGGAGCTTGAGTTGCAGGCGCCGAAGATCCTGGCAGCGGCCAAGGCTGCCTACGCGGTGGCGGAGGGTGACCTGGACTTCATTCGGGTCGGCAAGGATGAATTTCTGTCGAGTCCGAGTGATTCCATCGACTACGCAGTCATGGAAAGAACGGAGCGGGCGGCGTTGGTGCCCGTAAGTTGCGGTTGGAGCGACATCGGCTCCTGGTCGTCACTGTGGTCAGTAGCCCATCGCGATGACCAAGGGAACTTCCACGAGGGAGATGTCATTTCGATCGACACAACAGGGAGCTTGGTGCGCGCTTCCGAGCGGCGCCTTATCGCGACGATAGGGGTCGACGATCTTGTGATCGTCGATACCCCAGACGCTACCTTGGTAGCTCGCAAAGATCGGGTACAGGACGTCAAGCGTGTGGTCGAGCACCTGAAGGACGCGGGTAGGCAGGAACACCTTTTCCATCGCAAAGTGTATCGACCATGGGGCAACTATGACTCCATCGACATGGGCGCGCGGTTTCAGGTGAAGCGAATCGAGGTGAAGCCAGGTGCGTCACTGAGTCTTCAAAAGCACCACAAGCGTGCGGAGCACTGGGTGGTCGTATCCGGCGTAGCAGAAGTAACCTGTGATGACCGCGTGTTCGATCTGCACGAGAATGAGAGTACTTTCATACCGCTTGGCAGTGTCCACCGGCTCCGGAATCGCGGTACCGAACCTGTCGAATTAATCGAAGTGCAGTCGGGTAGTTATCTCGGCGAGGATGATATCGTCCGCCTCGAAGACGTCTACGGACGCTCATGACACCTTCAAGGGCTGCGGCCGCTTACTGGTCGCAGCCCTTCTTGGCGTAGCGATAGCGCCCAACGTCATTAATAGCGGCTTGGCCGCAAACCGTGGCCGCATCCAGCACCTGATGGCCGCTGGCGCGTACGCAAAGCGAGAACAGACGTTCGATCGCATGTGCTGCCGTGCCATCAACTTGGCCGGATTCGGACTCGAACTCCCACGGGTCGAGATGGGCATCCAGCAAGGGACGAAGGGCTTCCAGCCGGACCCAGAACATGCTTCCCGCAACGAAGGTATCAGAGTGTACTCGCGGCGCCGGGATTCCAATCCGCGTCGCCAGATACTCAACTCGTTCCTGATTGGCGCCCCAATATAGCTCTAGTGGCTGGATATGACCCTCGGGTGCGACCATGCCGATTCCGTCGTCACTCCCGAACGCATGGAATATCCCTGACGCGCGCTCGGGAGCGAGTAGGCGGGAGAGCAGCTCTCGTCGCCAGATTGCTCCATCCTCGCGATGTGTTGACTGCTTGGTGTGGAGCTTCAGCACTATGTCCTCGCCTTCATGGAGCAAACGATCGGCCACATGAAGGAACGGAAGTACATCGCGACCGCGATTCTCTCCTGCTACGAGTTCAGCCGTCATGCCACGTTGATTCAGCACATCTTGCATCCGCGCCGCGAGATGAGTACTCGTGGTCACGACAAGTCGGCAAGTCAACTCGGCGCTGGTGATCACCGAGAGGATTTCGTCGAAAACAACAGGGTCCCAGGCGTGCACGACAACACAAGGTCGGTTGAGAGGGATCTCCACAGGCTCCCCCGCCTTGATCAAAGCCTCGCGTGTTGCGTGAAGCCACGCATGACCCAACCTCATGTCGGGCTCCAGGATCGCGCCCTCCGCCCATTCGTTCCAAGCGTTGACAAACACAAGTCTGTCCGTCGGCTTCACGTTGCCGAGGCGATCCTGCACGGTGCGGAACAGCCAGTCCCGGTATTTCCGGGGTGAGGCATGGAGATAAACTCGGCCCCTGCCCGGGCGTCGAGGTTCGTTATCCCATCCGCAGTTTACTGCCGGGAAAAGACGGTACGGAGGAATCGGCCGCCCGCAGTACTCTGACGGGAGCTGGCGCCAGTCTAGTACTTGACCCGAAAAGTTCGGATTGATGAGTCTTTGTCGGGCAGTGATATCTGGAGGGGACGACAGGTTGGGAGGAAATTCGACCGCAGCATCAAATCCGATCTGGCGGGGGTCGAATCTCTCGAAGCTTTGGACGCATGCGAGAGTGATGGGGCCGATACCGTTGTCATTGCACCACTTGCGCCAGCGCGAGGACGACCCTTGTGGATCCGGCAAGAGTTCAGCGCGATAGATCAACAGGAGAGGAAGACCATCGACGCGCAGGTACCTTGGGTCTCGCAGGTATCGAGCGACGTGCGAAATGAATGCTATATCATCATCAGGGTCATGAGACTGCTCGACGAGTATATCGCCCGGGCGTCCATCCCAACGTCTCGACCAGCTTTCGTTTGCCCAGCACAAGCAGTAGGGAAGTGTTATCGAGGAATCGTTGAGCCAATTTTCTACCGGTGATTCAAGCAGAGTGCGGCCCTGGAACCAATAGTAATAAAAGCAGAACGCGCCGATGCCGTATTGGTGGGCAAGCGCAGCCTGTTCCCGCATGGTTTCGCCGTCACGAAGATCGTAGAAGCCCAGGTCACCTGGCGCGCGCGGCTGTGTGTGGCCCTCGAACTGTGGAAGTGCGCGGGCGACATTTCGCCACTCGGTGAAACCCCTACCCCACCAGGCGTCGTTTTCCCGTATGCGATGAAACTGCGGTAGATAAAAGGCAACTAGCGTTGCAGGCAACGGGTTGGGGAGTGGTAAGGCGGAACTGGCTACGTGGCCGATCGCCGGGGAATCCGCACGAGCGATCGCCCGGTGAGCCGTAGTCCGTGGAGGCTTGCCGATCGCGACGGAAGGCCTTATGGAAGGGGCCGTCGCGAAGAACCAGTTACGCAGTCTATCCCGATGTTTCTGTGGGATAGGCAGACACCGGAACACGCGGCGCAGCAGGCCGAACGTCATGCCATTAAGTGACACGCGAGATCGCCCTCCTGTCACAGGTTCTGGTAATTCGGCCCCGAGCCGCCTTCCGGCGTCACCCAGGTGATGATCTCGTACGGGTCCTTGATGTCGCAGGTCTTGCAGTGCACGCAGTTGGCGGCGTTGATCTGCAGGCGCCGGCCCTCGGCCTCGTCCTCGACGATCTCGTACACGCCGGCCGGGCAGAACCGGGTGCAGGGGTTGTCGTACTCCTCGGTGCAGCGGGTCACGCAGATGTCGGTGTCGGCGACCTTGAGGTGCACCGGCTGGTCCTCGTCGTGCTCGGTGGCGGCGAAATAGACGCCGGCGAGGCGGTCGCGCGGAGGAAGGCTCCGGGTGACGTAGTCGCGCTTGGGCGACTCGTACTCGCCGATCTTCTCGAGGCTGCACCAGTCGGGTTTGTTCTTCAGCGTCCACGGCGAGCGGCCGCCGGTGACGGTTTCCCAGGCGGCGTTGAGCATGCCCATCCACAGGCCCTTCTTGAAGCCGGGCTTGATGTTGCGGACCTTGCGCAGCTCGGCCATCGCGTCGGAGCCGCGCAGCTTCGCGTCGAAGCCCGCCGGGTCCAGCGAAGTCGCGACCAGGTGTTCGGCGGCGAGCATGCCGCTGCGGATCGCCTGGTGGGTGCCCTTGATCTTGGGCACGTTGAGCAGGCCGGCGGTGTCGCCGATCAGCAGGGCGCCGGGCATCTCGACTTTCGGCAGCGACTGCCAGCCGCCGGTGACGATCGCACGCGCGCCGGCGGAAATGATCTCGCCGCCTTCCAGCAGGGGCTTCACCGTGGGGTGGTGCTTCCACTGCTGGAAGGCCTCCCACGGCTTGTACTGCGGGTCCTTGTAGTCGAGCCCGCTGACGTAGCCCAGCGCGATCCGGCCCTTGTCGAGGTGGTACAGGAAGCTGCCGCCGTAGGTGGCGTTGTCGGCCGGCCAGCCGAAGCTGTGGACGATCTTGCCGGGGCTGGTGCGCTCCTCCGGGACCTGCCACAACTCCTTGATGCCGATCGAGTAGCCCTGCGGGTCGCTGTCGGCGTCGAGCCCGAAGCGCTTGACCAGGCGCTTGGTGAGGTGGCCGCGCGCACCCTCGGCGAGCACGGTCACCTTCGCGCGGATGTCGATGCCCTGGGTGTAGCCGGGCTTGTGGCTGCCGTCCTTCGCCACGCCCATGTCGCCGATGCGCACGCCGATGACCTTGCCGTCGGCGTCGTGCAGGGTGGAGTCGGCGGCGAAGCCGGGGTAGATCTCCACGCCCAGCGCCTCGGCCTGCGGCGCCATCCAGGCGCACATCGCGCCGAGGCTGACGATGACGTTGCCGTGGTTGTCCATGCCCGGCGGCACCATCGGCAGCTTGCGGCCGCCGTCGCGGGTGAGCAGCCAGAATTCGTCCTCGATGGCCGGGATGCAGATCGGCGGCGGGTTGTCGCGCCAACCCGGCAGCAGGGCGTCGAGCGGGCCGGTCTCGATCACCGCGCCGGACAGGATGTGGGCGCCGATGGTCGAGGATTTCTCGATCACGCAGACGCTGGTGTCGGCGTCCAGCTGCTTGAGGCGGATCGCCGCCGACAGCCCGGCCGGGCCGGCGCCGACGATGACGACGTCGTACTCCATCACGTCGCGTTCGGCTTCGGGGGCGGTGGTCGGGTCGGTCATGGCGGGCTCCTGCTTGCTGACCGTGGATTGTCGCGGGTTTGGGGGCGGGGCGCCAAATGGCGGGCCCAATGCACGGGGGGGATTCCTAACGCAGCCGCAACTTTGCCGGCCTCATGGCGGAGGCTGGTTATGTATTCAGTACGCGACATTCTTTCCACAGCGGCCTAACTAGGCATGATGATGATCCATCACCTCGCGTCTGGCGATGGTGACGCGAAGTATGGCCACCATCGCGCGTCAACCTCACGGTTTCAGCTATGCCCACTGCTGGGCGCGCCGTTAGATCCGCCTCCCTGTGGGTGAGTCAAGCAACCGCCAGTGCCCAACTCTCCGGTAACGAAATAGGTGTGGCGAGTGGGTGGTCGAACTACAAAGTAAAACTCACCTGCGGAATCTAGTACACAGCATCCGTAAGCCGACTGCTCGTTTCGTCCAATATCCCTCCTCCAACACGCTCGCCATGCTGGACTCGCAAACGCTCTCCCACCTCGACCGCCTCGAAGCCGAAAGCATCCACATCCTCCGCGAGGTGGCATCGGAGTTCCAGAACCCGGTGATGATGTACTCGGTCGGCAAGGACAGCTCGGTGCTGCTGCACCTGCTGGTCAAGGCCTTCTACCCGGCGCGCCCGCCGATACCGCTGCTGCACGTGGACACCACGTGGAAGTTCGGCGAAATGATCGCCTTCCGCGACCGGCGCGCGAAGGAGACCGGGGTCGAGCTGCGCACCCACACCAACCCGGATGGCCTGGCGCAGGGCATCGGCCCGGTCACCCACGGCGCCACCGTCCACACCGACGTGATGAAGACCCAGGCGCTCAAGCAGGCGCTGGACAAGTGGGGTTTCGACGCCGCGATCGGCGGTGCCCGCCGCGACGAGGAGAAGTCCCGCGCCAAGGAGCGCATCTTCAGCTTCCGCAACGAGCAGCACCGCTGGGACCCGAAGAACCAGCGCCCGGAGCTGTGGAACCTCTACAACACCCGCATCCACAAGGGCGAATCGGTGCGGGTGTTCCCGATCTCCAACTGGACCGAGCTGGACGTGTGGCTGTACATCTTCCGCGAGAACATCCCGGTGCCGTCGCTGTATTTCGCCAAGCCGCGCCCGGTGGTGGAACGCGAGGGCGCGCTGATCATGGTCGATGACGATCGGCTGCCGCTGCGCCCCGGCGAGAAGCCGCAGATGAAGAAAGTCCGCTTCCGCACCCTCGGCTGCTACCCGCTGACCGGCGCGATCGAATCCGACGCCGAGACCCTGGAGGCGATCATCGCCGAGATGCTGGTCTCGACCACGTCCGAGCGCCAAGGCCGCGTGATCGACCACGACCCCACTGCCTCGATGGAGAAGAAGAAGCAGGAGGGCTACTTCTGATGGATGCCATGAGCACGAACGCCCGTGCGGCCGTCGCCGCCTACCTGCAACAGCACGAGACCAAGAGCCTGCTGCGTTTCATCACCTGCGGCAGCGTCGACGACGGCAAGAGCACCCTGATCGGCCGCCTGCTGCACGACACCAAGCTGCTGCTGGACGACCAGCTGGCCGCGCTGGAGGCCGACAGCAAGCGCCACGGCACCCAGAACGGCGAGATCGACTTCGCCCTGCTGGTCGACGGCCTCGCCGCCGAGCGCGAGCAGGGCATCACCATCGACGTCGCCTACCGCTTCTTCGGCACCGACCGGCGCAAGTTCATCGTCGCCGACTGCCCGGGCCACGAGCAGTACACCCGCAACATGGCGACCGGCGCCTCGACCGCCGACCTCGCCATCGTGCTGGTCGACGCCCGCAAGGGTCTGCTGACCCAGACCCGCCGCCACAGCTACATCCTGTCGCTGCTGGGCATCCGCCACGTGGTGCTGGCGGTGAACAAGATGGATGTCGTCGACTACGACCGGAAGGTCTTCGACGACATCGCCGCCGGCTATGCGGAGCTTGCCGAGCAGCTCGGCATTCCCAACGTCACCGCGATCCCGCTGTCGGCCCTGCGCGGCGACAACATGCTGGCGAAGTCGGACGCGACCCCGTGGTACGACGGCCCGACCCTGCTGGAGCACCTGGAAACCGTGGACGTGGCCCGCGAGGCCGGCAACCGCGGCTTCCGCCTGCCGGTGCAGTGGGTGTGCCGCCCCAACCAGAACTTCCGCGGCTTTGCCGGCACCCTGGTGGCCGGCGCGGTGGCCGTCGGGGACGAAATCGCGGTGCTGCCGTCCGGCCAGCGCTCCAAGGTCAAGGCGATCGTCACCGCCGACGGCGATCTGGAACGCGCGATCGAGGGGCAGGCCGTTACCCTCACCCTCGTCGACGAGATCGACGCCAGCCGCGGCGACGTCATCGCCGCCGCCTCCAGCCCCGCCGAGGTGGCCGACCAGTTCGCCGCCCACCTGCTGTGGCTGGGCGAGCAGCCGTTGCTGCCCGGCCGCCCCTACTGGCTCAAGATCGGCAGCCGTACCGTCGGCGCGCAGGTCACCGAGATCAAGCACAAGGTCGACGTGAACACCCAGGAGGAGCTGGCGGCCAAGCACCTGGAGCTCAACGAGGTCGCCCAGGTCAACCTGTACCTGGACCAGCCGGTGGCGTTCGAGAAATACGACGACAACCGCGACCTCGGCGCCTTCATCCTGATCGACCGCCAGACCAACGGCACCGTCGCCGCCGGCACGCTCGACTTCGCCCTGCGCCGGGCCGGCAACATCCACTGGCAGCACGTCGACGTCGACAAGGCCGCGCGCGCGAAGATCAAGCACCAGACGCCGCGCTGCGTCTGGTTCACCGGTCTGTCCGGCTCGGGCAAGTCGACCATCGCCAACCTGGTCGAGAAGAAGCTGCACGCGATGGGGCAGCACACCTACATCCTCGACGGCGACAACATCCGCCACGGGCTCAACAAGGACCTTGGATTCACTGACGAGGACCGGGTCGAGAACATCCGCCGCGTCGCCGAGGTGGCCAAGCTGATGGTCGATGCCGGCTTAATCGTGCTGGTCAGCTTCATCTCGCCGTTCCGCGCCGAGCGGCGGATGGCGCGGGAGATGTTCGCCGACGGCGAGTTCATCGAGGTGTTCGTCGACACGCCGCTGGAGGTTGCCGAGCAGCGCGACGTCAAGGGGCTTTACGCCAAAGCGCGGGCCGGGAAGCTGCCGAACTTAACCGGTATCGGCTCGCCGTACCAGCCGCCGGTGGATGCGGATCTCGTGCTTGAAACGACGGGCGATACCGCAGAGCGGCTGGCGGACCAGGTGGTGGAGCGCACGCTCGGCCCGTAAGCCACCCCATTGCCCGAACGTACGCTTCGGTCCGGCATGGCGGCCGGGCTAGACTTGGCCGATCCCGCAATGGAGTTGTCCACGATGGCCCAGACCCCCGTTGCGCCGCCCGCAGCCGGCGGCGCCAAGAGCAAGCTCTACCCCGACGCGAAGACGGCGCTGGATGGCGTCGTCGCCGACGGCCAGACCCTTGCGGTCGGCGGTTTCGGCTTGTGCGGCATTCCCGAGGCGCTGATCGCGGCGCTGCGCGACTCGGGCGTGAAGGGCCTGACCGCGATCTCCAACAACGCCGGCGTCGACGGTTTCGGGCTCGGCCAGCTGCTCGGCACGCGCCAGATCCGCAAGATGATTTCGTCCTACGTGGGCGAGAACAAGGAGTTCGAGCGCCAGTTCCTGGCCGGCGAGCTGGAGCTGGAGTTCAACCCGCAGGGCACCCTGGCCGAGCGCCTGCGCGCCGGCGGCGCGGGGATCCCGGCGTTCTTCACCGCCACCGGCTACGGCACCGTGGTGGCGGAGGGCAAGGAGACCCGCGAGTTCGACGGCGAGCACTACGTGATGGAGACCGCGCTGGTCGCCGATGTCTCGCTGGTCAAAGCGTGGAAGGCCGACAAGGCCGGAAACCTCGTTTTCCGCAAGACCGCGCGCAACTTCAATCCGGCTTGCGCGATGGCAGGGAAGGTCTGCATCGCCGAGGTGGGAGAGGTCGTCGAGGTCGGCGCGATCGATCCTGACCACGTGCACCTGCCAGGCATCTACGTCGACCGCATCGTGCACAACCCGAGCCCCGAGAAGCGCATCGAACAACGCACCGTGAGGAGCAAGTAATGGCCTGGACCCGCGAGCAGATGGCGCAGCGCGCCGCGCAGGAACTCACCGACGGTGCCTACGTCAATCTCGGCATCGGCCTGCCTACGCTGGTGGCGAACTACATCCCTGACGGCGTGGACGTCTGGCTGCAGTCGGAGAACGGCCTGCTGGGCATCGGCCCGTTCCCGACCGAGGAGGAGCTCGACGCCGACCTGATCAACGCCGGCAAGCAGACGGTGACCGCGCGCGCGGGGGCCAGCTATTTCGGCAGCCACGATTCCTTCGCGATGATCCGCGGCGGCCACATCGACCTGGCGATCCTCGGCGCGATGGAAGTCACCGACAAGGGCGACCTGGCCAATTGGATGGTGCCGGGCAAGATGGTCAAGGGCATGGGCGGGGCGATGGACCTGGTCGCCGGTGTCAAGCGCGTGGTGGTGTTGATGGAGCACTGCACCAAGACCGGCGATTCCAAGATCCTGCCCGAATGCACGTTGCCGCTGACCGGCGTGGGCGTGGTCAGCCGGATCATCACCGACCTTGGGGTGATGGATGTGACGCCTGAGGGGCTGAAGCTGGTCGAGCTGGCGCCGGACGTCGGCGAGGACGAGTTGCGCGGGAAGACCGGCGTCTCGCTTGTAAACTGAGACCTTCGCGGCCCTTCTGAGAGGGCATAGGTCGGATCCCGCCCGTGAAAGGAAGTACATGAAGATCGCCATAGCCGGCACCGGCTACGTAGGCCTGTCGAACGCCGTCCTGTTCGCACAGCACAATGAAGTCGTCGCGCTGGATATCGATCCCGCCAAGGTCGACCTTCTCAACCGACGGCAGTCGCCAATCGAGGATGCGGAAATCGAGCAGTACCTCGCGGGGGAGCCCCTCAAGCTGCGCGCAACTCTGGACAAGCGCGAGGCTTACGCGGACGCCGACTTCGTCGTCATCGCGACGCCGACCGACTACGACCCGGCCACCAACTACTTCAACACCGGCTCGGTCGAATCCGTCATCGCCGATGTCTTGGCGATCAACCCCTCGGCAACGATGGTCATCAAGTCGACGGTACCGGTCGGCTTCACCGCGGAGGCCCGCCAGCGCTTCGGCGTCGACAACATCATCTTCTCGCCCGAGTTCCTGCGCGAGGGCCGGGCGCTGCATGACAACCTGTACCCATCGCGCATCATCGTCGGCGAACGCTCGGCGCGCGCGGAGGTCTTTGCCGGGCTGCTGCAGCAGGGCGCGATCCGGCAGGACGTCCCCGTACTGTTCACCGACTCGACCGAGGCCGAGGCGATCAAGCTGTTCGCCAACACCTACCTGGCGATGCGGGTTGCGTTCTTCAACGAGCTGGACACCTACGCGGCGCGCCACGGGCTGGACACCCGCCAGATCATCGAGGGTGTCGGGCTCGACCCGCGCGTCGGCAACCACTACAACAACCCGTCGTTCGGCTACGGCGGTTATTGCCTGCCGAAGGACACCCGGCAGCTGCTGGCCAACTACGAGGACGTGCCGCAGAACCTGATCCGCGCGATCGTCGACTCCAACACCACGCGCAAGGATTTCATCGCCGAGGAGGTCATCCGCCGCAAGCCGAAGGTGGTCGGCATCTACCGGCTGGTGATGAAGGCCGGCTCCGACAACTTCCGCGCCTCCAGCATCCAGGGGGTGATGAAGCGGATCAAGGCGAAGGGCATCGAGGTGATCGTCCACGAACCGGTGCTGGGCGAGCCGGAATTCTTCAACTCGCGCGTGGTCAACGACCTGGCCGACTTCAAGCGTGCGGCCGACGTGATCGTCGCCAACCGGATCACCGACGAGATCCGCGACGTGGCCGACAAGGTGTACAGCCGGGACCTGTTCGGCGCTGACTGAGGTGTTCTATGGAATTCCAGCTGGCCGCTGATTTGCGGGCTCTTTTGCTTTTTGCGCGCGGCGTCAACCGCGATTTTTGAGTCGGCGCGGGCGAATGGTTGTCCGATTGCGGGTGAAGCCGCTCCAACGGCGCTTCGCCGTACGCGGCGGGAACCCGTGCTAGCGTCGCCCGCATGTCGCTGCGACCACTGCCGCTGGAGGGTGCGCAACTGGGATTCGACCGCGAATGGCTGCCGGCCGGTGAGGCGGCGGCGCTGTTCGGCGAGTTGCGCGCGGCGGTGCCGTGGGAAGTGCACCGGATCCGGCTGTTCGGCCGCGAGGTCGACAGTCCTCGGCTGAGTTGCTGGATCGGCGATCGCGAGGCTGTGTACCGGTACTCGGGGGCGCGGTTCGAGCCGCACCCGTGGCCGGCGCGCCTGGCCGAGTTGCGCGGGCGGCTGGAACGCGAGCTGGGCACCGGTTTCAACAGTGTGCTGGCGAATCTCTACCGCGGCGGCCGCGATTCGATGGGCTGGCACAGCGACGACGAGCCGGAGCTGGGGCCGGCGCCGGTGATTGCTTCGGTGAGCCTCGGGGCGACGCGGCGGTTCGTGCTGAAACACCGGCGCGACCCGGCGCGGCGACTCGCGCTCGACCTGCCGCCCGGGAGCCTGCTGGTGATGTCGGGTGACACCCAGCGCAACTACCGGCACGCGTTGCCGCGGACGGCGAAGGTGGTGGGGGAACGGATCAACCTGACCTTCCGGTGTGTGGGACCGGGTGTCTGGGGTGCCTCGCGGTAGGAGCGACGTGAGTCGCGACCCACTGGCAAACGGTCCTCATCGATCAACGCGCACCCCGGTCGCACGACCGCGCCATCGCGTGGATCGCAGCGCCGCCCATTTCCAGTGGGTCGCGACTCACGTCGCTCCTACGAGGGGCGCAGGGTGATTGCGGCTGAAGCCGCTCCTGCAGGAGCCTGCGGCGCTGTCGGGTCGGCTCAGCGATGCTCGCGGCCGTGCGCGTCGCCGCTGGCCAGGACCCAGCCGGCGACGTCGCCGGCCAGCGTGCCCAGGCCCGATTCGAACGCGGCGACCACGTCCTCGACGCCGGTGGTCGCGGCCGGCACGGCCTGCAGGAAGGTCCGCGCGGCGACGACTTCCTGGTCGGGGGCGTGCAGCAGCTTGGCGTTGACCTCGATGGTCGAGCGCGGCACGCCGCCGCCGGCGGTGTAGTCGGACTCGAACCGGCGCAGGTCGAGCACGAGTTTGTAGTCGGCGCTAATCCCGCTGCCCTGCCGGGCCACGGCCGGGATCCGGCCGGAATCCTCCAGCGCGCGCAGGATCGCGTCCTCGACCATGTCCGCCGGCACCTTGGCCCAGCTGGCGCCCTTGTAGACCTGCAGTTCGTTGCCCTGCGGCCGCACCGTGATCCGCAGGCTGTCGGTCATGCGCGAGGCGGTTGCGCGCGACATCGACAGCTGCCAGTCCACACTCGGCCAGTCCGCGGCTGCCTGCACGCGCGGGTCGGGGGCGTAGATGGTGGCGCGCTCCTTCGAGCCGCCGCCGAGCAGCGAGCAGCCGGCGACCGCCAGAACAAGCGCCAGCACCGCCGGCATCCGCAGGGTGTTGCGTACCGCGGTGGTGTCGCGTGGCTTCGCACGTCGCGCCGCCAGCGGTGCCGGGCGACTCGGCCGGAGGGGCCGGGGGGTATCGGCGGGACCGTTCATTCGGGCTCGAACTCCTTCGGCGCATCGCGGCCGAGCAGGTAGCGGGCGGGGTTGTTGTCGAGGCGGTCGCTGATCCGGCGCAGGTCCTGCACCAGCGCGCGCAGCTCGCCCAGGGTCGGGCCGAGCTGGGCCAGGCCGTCATTGGCGAAGCTGCTGATCGCGGCGCGGTTCTCGTTGAGGATGCCGTTGGCGCCGGCGGCGGCCGAGTCGAGCTCGGACAGGGTGTGGTCGAGCTTGTCGACCAGCGCCGGCAGCTTCTGCACCAGCTCGCGGTCGACGTCGGCGGTGATCTTCTCGGTGCGCGCGAGGGTCGCCTTGAGGTGCTCGCTGGATTCGCGCGCGTTGACCACCAGCGCGCGCAGGTCCTCGCGCTGGTCGGCGATCGAACCGGTCAGCTGCTCGATGTTCTCAAGCGTCTGCGCCACCCGCTCCACGTTTTCCTCGCTGAGCACCTGGTCGAGCCGGGCGACGAGCCGGTTGGCGGTGTCAGCGATGTTCTGCAGCGCCGACGGCTCGGTCTGGATCACCGGGATCGGGCGCTGGTCGACGTCGACCAGCATCGGGCTGGACGGCTCGCCGCCGGTGAGCTGGATGATCGGGCTGCCGGTGATGCCGGTCATCGACATCTTGGCGCGGGTGTCGGTCTTGACCGGCGCGCGCGCCTGCAACCGCAGCAACGCGCGGACCCGGCGCGGGTCGTCGGGGGCGAGGCTGAGCTTCTGCACGGTGCCGACCGATATGCCGTTGTACTGCACGCTGCTGCCTTCGGTCAGGCCGGTGACCGGCTCGTTGAACACCACCATGTACTCCTGCCAACTCTTCTCGGAGGAGTACTTGGCCGCCCACAACGCGAACAGCAGCAGGAACAGCGAGACGATGATCGTGAACGCACCGATCAGGACGTAGTTGGCCTTGGTTTCCATCAGTGGCTTGCCTCGCTCGTCGGTTCGGCGCCGGGGCCGGCGTCCGCGTCGCCATCGCCCGAGTCGTTGCGGTCGCGCGCCTGCCGGGCGGCGCGGGCGCGCGGGCCGTGGAAGTACTCCCGCACCCACGGGTGGTCGAGTTGTTCGACCTCGGCCAGCGGCGCGCAGGCGATCACCCTGCGGTCGGCCAGCACCGCGACCCGGTCGCAGATAGCGTAAAGGGTGTCGAGGTCGTGGGTGATGAGGAACACGGTCAGCCCGAGCGCCTGCTGCAGGGTACGGATCAGGTGGTCGAAGGCGGCCGCGCCGATCGGGTCGAGGCCGGCGGTGGGCTCGTCGAGGAACAGCAACGGCGGGTCCAGCGCCAGCGCACGGGCGACGCCGGCGCGTTTGCGCATGCCGCCGGACAACTGCGAGGGCAGCTTGTCGAGCGCGTCGGCCGGCAGCCCGGCCAGTTTCACCTTCAACAGCGCGAGTTCGTAGCGCAGCGAATCGGCGAGGTCCGGGTGGTGCTCCTTCAGCGGCACCTGCACGTTCTCGCCGACGGTCAGCGACGAGAACAGCGCGCCGTCCTGGAACAGCACGCCGGTGCTGCGCTCGATCAGCCGGCGGTCGTCTTCGTCGTCGCTGCGGGCGTCGATCCCGAGCACCTCGATGCGGCCGTCGTTGGGCTGGCGCAGGCCGAGGATCGAGCGCATCAGCACCGATTTGCCGGTGCCCGAGCCGCCGACCACGCCGAGGATCTCGCCGCGCATCACGTCGAGGTCGAGGCCGTCGTGCACGACCTGCTCGCCGAAGCGGTTGACCAGCCCGCGCACGCTGACGACCGGTTCGCCCGCGCCGGCCATGTCGGCCTGTGTCGCGCTGGTGGCGGTGGCGGCGGCGTGCATCAGAAGTCCATCTCCATGAACCAGATCGCGGCGAACGCGTCGAGGATGATCACCAGCGAGATCGCCTGCACCACGCTCGACGTGGTCCGCTCGCCGACCGACTGTGCCGTGCCCTTGACCTGCAGCCCCTCCAGACAGCCGATCAGGGCGATCACCAGCGCGAACACCGGCGCCTTGACCAGCCCGACCCAGAAATGGCGCAGCTCCATCGTGTCCTGCATCCGCCCGAGGTACTGCGGCGGCGGGATGTCGAGCCCGTAGGCGCCGACCGTGAGGCCTCCGAGCAGGCCGAAGATGTCGGCGATGAAGGTCAGCAGCGGCAGCATCACCAGCAGCGCCAGCACGCGCGGGATCACCAGCTGGTCGACCGGGTCGAGCCCGAGCGTGCGCATCGCGTCGACTTCCTCGCGGCTGACCATCGCGCCGATCTGGGCGGTGAACGCGCTGGCGGTGCGGCCGGCGAGGATGATCGCGGTCAGCAGCACGCCGAACTCGCGCAGGAACGCGATGCTGACCAGTTCGACCACGAAGATCGTCGCGCCGAAGTCGCGCAGCACGTTGGCGCCGAGGAAGGCGACCACCGCGCCGACCAGGTAGCACAGCAGCGCCACCAGCGGCACCGCGTCGAGGCCGACCTGCTCCATGTGGAAGACGGTCGAGGTCGGCCGGAAGCGCGAGGGCTCCTTCACCATCCGCAGCATCTTGACCAGCACCTCGCCGAAGAAACCGAGCAGGGCGAGGAATTTCTTCCAGTTGTCGGTGACCGCGAACCCGAGCCGGGCCAGCGCCGCCGCCACGCCGTACTCGCGCTTGCCGCGCGGGCGGCCGTCGGCGACGTCCTCGATCGCATCGACCAGGGCGCGATGGTCGTCGCGCACCTCGATGCAGTCCGCGCCAAGCCCGCGCACGTCGCAGAAGCGCAGCAGCTGCAGCACGCCGAGGGAATCGAGCCGCTCGACCTGGCGCGCATCGAGCAGGGCGGCACCGGTGCCGGCGCCCTTGAGCGCGTCGGTCAGGGCGCTGGCGTGCTCCAGCGTCCATTGCCCGCGCAGCCGCAGGCGACCGGGCTCGCGGTCATCGGTCTCGATGCGTGGTGGCTGCGGGGCGGGTGCGGTCATGGGGCCTCGTCGCCGCAGGATACAGCCGGGTGTGGTCGACGTGTCGACACGCCGTCGCCACGTGCGATCCTTTGCCGATGACGAACCCGTCCCCCTCTGCGGTGCCGGCCGCGCCCACCGTGGTGTCCAGCCCGATCCCGCTCACCAACGCCAGCTACGCCGACCGCATCGCCTTCATGGTGGAGCTGGCCGAGCGGCTGCACCTGTACGGCACCACCGCGCAGCGGCTGGAGGCGGCGCTGCTGATGGTGGCCGAACGCCTGCGTCTGGAGTGCGAGCCGTGGTCCAGCCCGACCGCGCTGATCCTGAGCTTCAGCGACCCGCAGCGGCTGCCCGGCGCCAGCGACACCACCCGCGTGGTGCGCCTGCCGCCCGGCGACAACGACCTCTACAAACTGGCCGAGACCGACCGCATCGCCGAGGCGGTGATCGCCGGCGAGCTCGACCTCGCCCAGGCGTTCGAGGCGATGGCGGCGCTCGACCGGCCGCCGACCCGCAATTGGCGGGCAATGCAGGTGCTCGGTTTCGGCCTCGTCGCCGCGGCGATCGGCGGCCTGCTGCGGCTGCCGTGGCTGGACATCGCGATTGCCGGTTTCAACGGCGTGCTGATCGGTGTGCTGACCCAGCTCGGCGAAACCCGGCCGCGCCTGCGCGAGGCTTCCGACGCGCTGCTGGCGCTGATCGCCTCGCTGGTCGCGGTGCTGGTGGCCAGCTACGTCGCGCCGCTGAACCAGAACACGGTGATCATCTGCTCGCTGATCGTGCTGCTGCCGGGCCTGACGCTGACCAACGCGATGAACGAACTGGCCAGCCAGCACCTGGTTTCCGGCACCGCGCGGTTCGCCGGCGCGATCATGACCGTGCTGAAACTCGCGCTTGGCACGGCGATCGCGCTGTACGTCGCCAACCTGATCGGGCTGGCGCCGGAGGTGCGCGCGCTGCGTCCGCAGCCGGCGTGGATGGAGTGGCTGGCGCTGGCGGCGGCCTCGCTGGCGTTCGCGGTGCTGTTCCGCGCGGCCTGGCGTGATTATCCGGCGGTGATCCTGTCGGCCGCGGCGGGATACCTGATTTCGCGCTTCGCCGGCGCCGCATGGGGCGCCGGCGCGGGAATCTTCCTGTCGGCGCTGGTGATGACCGCGGCCGGCAACGGCTACGCGCGCTGGTTCCAGCGCCCCGGCGCGATCGTGCGGGTGCCGGGCATCATCCTGCTGGTGCCCGGCAGCGCCAGCCTGCGCGGCCTGCTCAACCTGATCCAGCAGCAGGACGTGAATGCAGGACAGGTCGCGGTGCTGGCGGTGCTGAATATCCTGCTGGCGCTGATCGCCGGGCTGCTGTTCGGCAACCTGCTGCTGCCGTCGCGGCGCAATCTCTGACCCTACAGCGGGTGCCCGAAACGAAAAACGCCGGCGCGAAGCCGGCGTTTCCGTCTGCAACCGTGGACGGCTTACTTGATCAGGAACTCTTCCAGGTTGCGGCCTTCGCCGGTGTAGGCGGCGAGCCAGCGCGGCTGCTTGCCACGGCCGGTCCAGGTGTTTTCCGCGTTGGACGGGTCGCGGTACTTCGGCGCGACCTTGCCGAGTGTCTTGCGGGCGCCCTTCTTCGCGGTGCCGCG
>NZ_AVPT01000020.1 GCF_000768335.1 Lysobacter arseniciresistens ZS79 | reverse complement strand
GGCGGGCGCGCCGCCGCCGGTGCCGAACAGCTCGTTGAGGGTATAGCCCTCGTTCTTGGCCAGCTGGGCCAGCTTCTTGCGGACCTGCGTCACCGGCTTGCGCTTGTTCAGCGTGGTCTTGCGCTTCCTGGCCTTGGTGATGAGGGTTTCGAGTTCGCGTGCGGACAGGGTGTTGATATCGATCGTCATGCGGGGCTCCCGGCGATTGAAAACCCGGCCGAAACCGGCCGGCTGCCCGCGGATGGTAATGACCATTCCGTGCAGAGTAAATGAACGGAATATGCCGATCCGGGTGGAATGGACAATCCGTCGGCGTATTTTCCGGACCGGATACTCAGTTCCCGCCGCCGATCCCGAGCCGTTGCCCCAGCGCCGCGCGGTCGAGGTTCTCGGCCGCCTCGGCCCGGCGCTGGCGGTATTCGAAGGTACCGGCGGCCAGCCCGCGCTCGGAAACCACCACCCGGTGCGGGATGCCGATCAGCTCGATATCGGCGAACATCGCGCCCGGCCGCAGGCCACGGTCGTCCAGCACGACCTCGAGCCCGGCCGCGGCGAGTTCGCGATACAGCGCCTCGGCGGCCTCGGCAACGGCGGCGTCCTTCTTCGGATTGATCACGCAGACCGCGACCTGCCACGGCGCCATCGCCTCCGGCCAGGCGATGCCGTTGTCGTCGTGGTTCTGCTCGATCGCCGCGGCGACGATGCGCGACACGCCGATGCCGTAGCAACCCATCGTCGGCGTGGCGGCCTTGCCCGAATCGTCGAGCACGGTGCAGCCCATCGCCTCGGCATATTTGCGGCCGAGCTGGAAGATATGCCCGACCTCGATCCCGCGCGCGATCGCGAGCGTGCCCTTGCCGTCCGGCGACGGGTCGCCTTCCACCACGTTGCGGATATCGGCGACGACGGCGGGTTCGGGCAGGTCGCGGCCCCAGTTGACGCCGGCGAGGTGGTAACCGGTTTCGTTCGCGCCGACCACGAAATCGGCCATCGCCGCGACGCTGCGGTCGGCGATGACGGTGATCGGCTGTTTCGGTGCGACCGGTCCGAGGAAGCCCGGCGCGCCGCCGAGGTGCTCGAGGATTTCCGCCTCGGTCGCGAGCCGGTAATCGGCCATGCCGTCGAGTTTGGCCAGCTTGATTTCGTTGACCGAATGGTCGCCGCGCACCAGCGCCAGGACGAAACCGGGCTTTTGGTCCGGCGCGTCTCCGTCGCGCACGTTGCCGAACAGCGCGACGGACTTGACCGTGCGCTGCAAACCGATGCCGAGCAGTTCCGCGACCGCCTCGCAGGTCTTCTGGGTCGGGGTTTCGACCTTCCGCAGGGTTTCGCTCGCGACCGGGCGGGCACCGGGTGCCAGCGCCTCGGCCAGCTCGACGTTGGCGGCGTAGTCGGAGCCATCGCAGAAGGCGATCGCGTCCTCGCCCGAATCGGCCAGCACGTGGAACTCGTGCGAGGCGCTGCCGCCGATCGCGCCGGTATCGGCGAATACCGCACGGAAACCGAGCCCGAGCCGGCTGAAAATCCGGCTGTAGGCGTCGTACATCACGCGGTACTGGCGGTCGAGGTCGGCGTCGCCGAGGTGGAAGGAATACGCATCCTTCATCAGGAACTCGCGCGCGCGCATCACGCCGAAACGCGGCCGGATCTCGTCGCGGAACTTGGTCTGCACCTGGTAGAAACACACCGGCAGCTGCTTGTAGCTGGACAGCTCGTTGCGCGCGAAATCGGTGACGACCTCCTCGTGGGTCGGCCCGTAGCAATACCAGGCCTCCTTGCGGTCGCGGATTTTCAGCAGCTGGCCGCCGAATTTCTCCCAGCGCCCGGTTTCCTCCCACAGCTCCTTCGGCTGCACCGACGGCATCAGCATTTCGATCGCGCCGGCGGCGTCCATTTCCTCGCGCACCGCGCGCTCGACCTTGCGCAGCACGCGCAGGCCCAGCGGGGTCCACGTGTAGAGGCCGGAGGCGAGCTTGCGGATCATGCCGGCCTTGAGCATCAGCTTGTGGCTGACGATCTCGGCGTCGGCGGGAATTTCCTTGCTGGTGTGGAGGTGGAACTGCGACAGGCGCATGGTCGGGATTCTGGAGCCGGAAACCCGGCATTCTGACATGCGGGGGAGGGGGTTCGGGCGCCGTGGCGGGGCGGTTCAGGGAACCTCGGGCGGATTACTCGACCCGCTGTCGGTCGCGACGTCCGATGTCCGCTGCGCGCCCCCGGAGAACGCCGGCAGCGAGCCGTACCACGCGGCGATGTCGCGGATGTCCTGCGGCTCCAGCGACTTCGCGACGGTCCGCATGATGTGCGCGTAACCGGTGCCGCCCCGCCGGCCCTGCTTGAACAACTGCAGCTGCAGCGCGAGGTAGCCCGGATGCTGCCCGGCCAGCCGGGGATACATCGGGTTGCGCCACCCGTCGCCGGGCCCGTGGCATTCCACGCATGACGGGATCCGCGCAGAAGCGTCGCCGCGCCGGGCCAGTTGCTCGCCGCGTGCCGCCGATCCCGTCCGCACACGCAGTTCGGCGGCACCACCCGCCGGCAACCCCGCGTAATACCGCGCAATCGCCCGCAACTCCTCCACCGCAAGCCCCGCCACCACCGGCTCCATCACCCCGCTGTGGCGATCGCCGCGGGCATACGCCCGCAGGCTCTCCCGCAGGTAACGCTCGCTCTGGCCAGCCAGCGCCGGGAACGCGCCGGTGCCGCGCCCGTTGCCGTCACGGCCGTGGCAGCGGGCGCAGTCGGCCAGCCGAAATTCCAGTGCAGCGCCACCCGGTGGGAGCCCCGCCGGTGCCGCCACCGCCGCACCGTCGCCATATGCCAGCCGTCGGAACCCGGCCGGATCCAGCGCCGGCAGCCGGCGCAGGAAGGCGACCATCGCCCACACCTCGTCGTCGCGCAGCTCCGACGGCCACGACGGCATCGCGGTGTACTTGATGCCGTGGCGGACGATCCAGAACAGCTGGCGGTCGGTCCACTGGTCGATCTTCGGCGGCAGGTAGGGCGGCGCCGGCTCCATGTGCCGCACCACCTCGGCGCGCGGCGTGCCGGGCGCGCCGTGGCAGGCGAGGCAGCCGCTGGCGTAGTGGCCGGCGCCCTTCAGCACCATCGCGTCGACGTCGAGCGCGCGCTCCTCCGGGGGCGGCCGCTTCACCGCGAGCGCCTGGGTCTGCACCGAGCGGAGCATCGTGTAGTGCAGCAGCACCCGGGTGATCGGCCAGTGCGGCTGGCTGGCGGCGATCGGCACCAGACCGCTCGACACGAACAGCAATGCCGCGATGCCCGCCGCGACGCCGAGTACCGCCAGCCGCGCGAGCGCATGCGGCCACGAGTCGCCGACCAGCCAGCGCCGGAACCGCCGCGCCGCGTTGCCAATCACTGTCCGCCGCGAGTCAGCCATCGGCCACCATCCCGCGCCGGTCGCGTAGCAGGCCCGCAAGCAGCACCAGTGCGCCGAGCAGGTATGCCACCCCGCCGAACACCAGCATCAGCACGCCGCCGAGGTGCTGGTCCTGCAGTGCCGACAGCCCGAGCATCGCCGACCCGTGTCCGGCGTACAGCGGCCGCGACGCCAGCGCCAGCAGCACGCCGAGCAGGGTCATGTGCATCGAGGTCATCAGCAGGCCGGCGACCCCGGCCGCGGCGCGGTCCCGCCGCCGCCCGGCATCGCCGCCGAACGCGGCGACCCACACCAGCAGCCCGACCAGCAGGAAGCTGCCCTGCTCGACCACCAGCAGCTCCGGCACGTGGCCCGCGGCGTGGTGCAGCGCCGGGGCATGCCAGGCCCAGACCACCACGAACTCCAGCGCCGAGGCCGGCATCGGCGCGAACCAGCCCGGCCAGTGGCGCGCCGGGTCGAACCGGCTGCGCGCCAGCCCGGCGGCGACCAGCGGCGCCGCCACCGCGACCACGCCCATGTGCATCAGCATGTGCGCGGCGAACGACTGCCGCGACCACTCCGGCAGTGGCCCGAGCCAGGCCGCGCCGAGCACCGCAAGCCCGGCGGCCAGCCAAGCGGGACGCACTCCGTCGGCGCGGGTGGCAGGCGCGGCCATCAGCGGCAGGTCCCGATCACCGCGACCGCCATCGTCACGTACACCACGGCGACGAAGCTGAGCCCGCACAGCAGCAGGGTCGCGAAGCCGAGGAAACGGTGGCGGTCGCCCGGGGTGTCGTCGTCGTGCGGCAGCGCGGCGTTGCCCCGACGATGGCCGCGCAGGCCGCGCCAGCCGAACAGCACGATCGCGACCAGCGCCACCGCGGTGTAGAGCCACAGCGCCGTGCGCGCACCGCCCAGCGATGCCGCGGCCGTCCCTGCCTTGGCGCACCACACCGCCGCGGTCACGTACGAGGCGAGGAAATGCAGCGCCCAGACCGTCGGCCCGGCGGTCAACAGCCACAGGCTGGCGCGGTGTTCCGGCAGCGCGACGGGCGTGTCCGGTGCGTGCGGCGCATCGCGGCGGCGGGGGCGGGCGGGCGTCGTCATCGCGCCACCAGCGGGAACCCGGCGATCGTCGCCACCGTCACCACCACGGTGATCGCGACGAAGTGCCAGTACAGGGTGACGTTGTGGATGTCGATGTCATGCACCGCATCCATCCGCCCGGCCAGCCGCCGGGCGACGCAGTACAGCTGCATCAGTACGCCCACCAGCACATGCGCGACGGCCCAGCCGCTCAGCAGCCAGACGGTCGCGTCGTAGGCGTGCCGGGTCGGGTCCATCGGCCACGGCCCGGCCAGCAGCGCGAACGCGCAACCGGCCGCCAGCACCACGGCGGCCAGCGTCGCCGCCACGAACGCGCCGCCGGCCGGCCGCCGGTTGAGCCGCCGCGCCAGCAGCAGCGTCGCCCACGCCGCCAGCCCCAGCGCCAGCGCGATCGACGGCCACAGCAGGCCCGGTCCGTTGCTGCCCGCGGGCGGGAAGTCGTCGTGGATAGTCCAGAAAAAGAAGTAGCCGAACACGATGCTGGCGAACGCGGTCATGTCGCCGATCATCGTGATGAACATGCCCCACCAGCCGACCGACACCTGGCCGGACGCGTACAGCGGCAGTTCGACGCCGTGGCCGACGTCCTTGACGGGCTTCTCGGGGCGGAGCGCGGTGCCGGTCCACAGCCAGGCGATGATCGTGATGATCGCCAGTACGCCGCTGACGCCCGCCGCGGTGTACAGCTTGAACACCGGCAGGATGAACGCGCCGCCGGTGAATACCGCCGCCCACAGCGTGATGAAGGTGGGGCCGGGTACGCGCAGGCATTGCCCCGGCACCGCGTCGATCGTCGACGTCACCAGTGTCTCGCGCTTGCCCTCCGGCGCGTCGGGCAGGTAGAAGCGGCCGGCGTCGACGTCGCGCATCAGGCCCGGCTGGTCCCACAGCGGGTAGCGGCTTTCGATCACCGGGATCGATCGCACGCCCCAGGCCTTCGACGGCATCTCCGCCAGCCATTCGAGCGTGCCGGCCTGCCACGGGTCGCGCGGCGAGGTCCCGCGCCGGCGCACCAGCCACACCGCGTCGACCACCACGAGCGCGAACCCGGCCGCCAGCACGAACGCACCGACCGTCGACACCATGTTGAGCACGTCGAACCCCGCGTGCGCGCCGGAGTAGGTGAACACCCGCCGCGGCATGCCGATCAGCCCGGTCAGGTGCATCGGCAGGAAGGCGATGTTGAAGCCGGCGAACATCAGCCAGAACGCCCACTTGCCGAGCCGGTCCGACAGCTTTTTCCCGACCGCCAGCGGAAAGTAGTAGTAGACGCCGGCCACCACCGGGAACACCATTCCGCCGATCAGCACGTAGTGCAGGTGGGCGACGATGAAGTAGCTGTCGTGCGCCTGGAAGTCGAACGGCGCCATCGCCACCATCACCCCGGTGAGCCCGCCGAGCACGAAGATCACCAGCGCGCCGAGCACGAACAGCATCGGCACCGAACGCACCAGCCGGCCCATCAGCACCGTCGCCAGCAGCGCGAAGATCTGCACGCCGGTCGGCAGCGCCACCGCCTGCGAGGCGGCCGAGAAGAACGCCAGCGATATGTTCGGCAGCCCGGTGGTGAACATGTGGTGCACCCACAGCCCGAAGCTGAGGAAGCCGGTGCCCACAGCCGCCAGCACGATCCAGCTGTAGCCGAACACCGCCCGCCGCGCGAAGGTCGGCACGATCATCGCCACCAGCGCGATGGCCGGCAGGAAGATGATGTAGACCTCCGGGTGGCCGAAGATCCAGAACAGGTGCTGCCACAGCAGCGGGTCGCCGCCGCGCGCGGGGTCGAAGAACGGCCAGTCGAGCGCGCGCTGCGCCTCGAACATCAAATCGCCGGCGATCAGCGGCGGGAACGCGAACAGGATCATCGCCGCCACCACCAGGATGTACCAGGCGTACAGCGGCATCAGGTTGATCCGCATGCCCGGTGGCCGGGTCTTGAGCGTGCCTGTGATCAGCTCGACCGCCGCCGCGATCGACGCGACCTCGATGAAGCTCAGCCCGAGCAGCCAGATGTCGGCGCCGTAGCCCTCGGTGTACTGCGTGGTCAGCGGCGGGTACATGAACCAGCCGCCCTGCGGCGCCGCGTTGAAGAAGATCGAGCCGCAGACGAACACGCCGCCGATCACGAAGCTCCAGAACCCGAACGCCGACAGCCGCGGGAACGGCAGGTCGCGCGCGCCGAGCAGCTGCGGCAGCACCAGCATCGAGAACGCCTCGAAGATCGGCACCGCGAACAGGAACATCATCGCCGAGCCGTGCAGCGAGAACAGCTGGTTGTAGGTCTGCGCGCTGACGAAGTCGTTGTCGGGCACCGCCAGCTGCACCCGCATCAGCAGCGCCAGCACCCCCGCGAACAGGAAGAACACGAACGCCATGCCGGTGTACCAGAGCCCGACGTTGCTGTTGTTGACCGCCGACCAGTAGCGCCAGCCGGTCGGCGTCGCCCACGCGGCTTCGAGGCGCGCGGCCTGTGCCGGGTCGCCGTGGGGATGCTGCGCTTCGACCGGCGGAGTCGCGTTCACTGCAGGCTCTCCAGATAGGCGGCGATCGCGTCGAGGTCGTCGTCGGGCAGCATCGCGAAGGCCGGCATTGGAACGTCCGGCTTGAACGCGTCGGGGTGGGCGACCCATGCGCGGAAGGCGTCGGGGTCGTTGGGCAGGGTGCCGGCGGCGAGGCCGAGGCGGCTGCCGACGTGGGTGAGGTCGGGGCCGACCACGCCGGCGGCCGGGGTGCCGCGGATCGCGTGGCAGGCAGCGCAGCCGTGGGTCAGGAAGGCTTCGGCGCCGCGTTGTTCCAGCGTGGTGGCGGGCGGGCGCGCCGGCGCGGCCTGGGCGGCCAGCCAGCGGTCGAACGCCGGGCGCTCCATCACCACCGCGTGGAACTCCATCCGCGCGTGCGAGCTGCCGCAGTACTCGGCGCAGATGCCGCGGTAGGTGCCGGTGCGGGTCGGCTCCAGCACCAGCGTGGTCGTGCGGCCGGGGATGTTGTCGAGCTTGCCGCCAAGCGCCGGGATCCAGAACGAATGGATCACGTCCGGGCTGCTCAGGCGGAATTCGGTGCGCTCGCCGACCGGCAGCCGGATCTCGTTGGCCAGTGTCACCGGTGCGTCGTGACCCGGCAGGTGGTAGGCGACGCGCCACCACCACTGCTCGCCGGACACGTCGATCCGCAGTCCCCCGGCCGGCGGTGGTTCGCGCAACTGCGGCATCAGCACCAGCCCGTACAGCAGCAGCGCGGCGAGGGTGACGGTCGGCACGATCACGCCACCGCCGAGGATCAGCCAGCGCGCGCTGCGGCGGCTGTGCGGCCGCGGGTTGAGCAGCCCGGCGTACAGCGCGATCGCGACCACGACAGCCCAGACCACCGCCGCGCCGACGGCCATGATCGTGAAGAGCACGGCGATGTCGGCGGCGCCGCGGCCGGCCGGGTCAAGGGCGGAGGCGGGGCCGTCGCAGCCGGCCAGCAGCATCGCGGCCAGCGCGAGCGCAACGACGGAGCGCCGCGGCGGACGGGCCGGCGCGGGCCGGGTCGCGGACCCGATCACGGGCCCGATCACGGATCCCGGGGTGTGTTCGTCGGTGGTGGACCGTTCGGTGACGGTTCCCGGCACGGCGCGCTCCCGGTGGGCGACGCGACCGGCAGGCGCCGGCCGCGGCAATCACCCGAGCATGTCGGCGCCGCGCTAAAAGGGTCGTGAAGGTAGGTCGCGCGCGGGAAGCGCGGCCCGGCTCAGGTCCGGGCGTTGCCGCCCGCGGCCGGAGCGTCGGCGGCCGGCGCCGTGCAGTGCACCTTCACCGCAGCCGCGGCCAGTTCGGTCCGGTTGGCGCGCTGGTCGGCGGTCAGCTCGGTATCGGGCTTGCCGTCGCCATCGGTGTCGGTGCCGACCTTGCCTTCGCCCTGCAGCAGCTTGAGGTTGGCGCGGGCGGTGGTGCACTGCGCGTTCTCGGCCGGAGCGTCGGCCTTCGCGGTCGCCTCGGCGGTGCCGCCGCTGTTGCGGATGATCCGGTTCTCGTACTTCACCTGGTCCGGCGGCGGCGCGTCGGAGTAGTGGGTGACCCCGTTGGCGTCCTTCCACTGGTACAGCTCGCCGGCGGCGACCGGCAGGGCGAAGGCCAGGACGATGGCGGCGGTGGTCGTGCGGGCGTGGGCGGACATTGCGGGTTCCCCGGGGCGGTGGCAGGTGTCGCGGAAGCGGATTGCAGCACCGCGCGGGCCCTCAGGCAAGCGCTAAACTGCCGAAATGGAACCCGTGCAACCCTCCGCGCCCCCGTCCCGGCCGCGCGGACGCGGCATCTATCTGCTGCCCAACCTGTTCACCACCGGCGGGCTGTTCGCGGGGTTCTACGCGATCATCGCGGCCACCCAGGGCCGGTTCGACGACGCCTGCATCGCGATCTTCGTCGCCGCGATCCTCGACGGCATCGATGGTCGCGTGGCCCGGCTGACCAACACCCAGAGCGAGTTCGGCGTGCAGTACGACTCACTGGCCGACCTGATCAGCTTCGGCCTGGCGCCGGCGCTGGTGATGTACCACTGGGCGCTGTCGGCGATGCGGCTGGACGGCGTCACGGCGGGCAAGGTCGGCTGGGTGGTGGCGTTCCTGTACGCGGCCTGCGCCGCGCTGCGGCTGGCGCGCTTCAACTCGCAGGTGAACCAGGTCGACAAACGCTGGTTCATCGGCCTGGCCAGCCCGGCGGCGGCGGGGCTGGTGGCCAGCCTGGTATGGACCTGTTTTGCGCTTGGCTACGAAGGCGCGCAGCTGCGTTACCTGGCGCTGGCGGTGACCGCGGCGGCGGCGCTGCTGATGGTCAGCCGGGTGCGCTATTTCAGCTTCAAGGGCGGCGGGCCGCGCAGCGACCGGATGCCGTTCCTGGCGGTGGTGGTGGTGCTGGCGGTGCTCGCCGCGATCGCGATCGACCCGCCGACCGTGCTGCTGGCGGTGACCGCCGTCTACGCCCTGACCGGGCCGGCCTACGCCGGCTGGCGCCGCCTGCGCCGCGGCGGCAGGGAGTCGGCATGAGCCTGTGGGATGGCGAGCAGCGTGAATGGCTGCAGGCGATGGGGTACTCGTTGCTGGCGCTGGCCGGCGACGCGGTCGACCCGCAGCCGGACGCGGTGCCGGGCCGGCCGGTGAGTGCCGACGGGGCCGGCGCTGACACCGCCGATGTGGCCGGGGTGGATGCGGTCGACGTGGATCACTCGCCCGCTGGCGACGCGGTACCGCCCGCGCCCGCGCCGCGTCCGCCGCGCGCTCCTCCACCGCGTCCCGACGGATTGGGCGAGCGTGACCCGGCGCCACCGCAGCGCCCGCGCACGGACGCCGCCGACAAGGCCGCCGCGCTCGATGCCGCGCGCCGAGCCGGCGCCGCCCGCCAGTTCGACGGCCCGCTGTGGGATGACCTGCTGCGCGCCACCCGGCAGTCACCGGCGCTGGCCGCGCGCACCCTGCGCGAGTTCGGCGTCGACCCCGCTGCGCTGCGCGACGACCCGCAGGCCAAGCGCGAGCTGTGGATTCGCCTGCGCAGCCTGCGCCAGGGCGGAGTGCGGTGAACGCGCTCGCCGTCGACGCCCCGCGGCCGGCCTCCGCGCTGCGGCCGATGCGCGAGGATGACCTGGCGGCGGTGCACGCACTGGAAATCCGCGCCTACGAGTTCCCGTGGTCGCTGGGAATCTTCCGCGACTGCCTGCGGGCCGATTACCCGGCGTGGGTGCTCGACGCCGGCGGGCGGATCGGCGGCTACTTCCTGATGAGCGTCGCCGCCGGCGAGGCGCACGTGCTCAACATCTGCGTCGCGCCCGAGCTGCAGGGCCTGGGCCACGGCCGCGCGCTGCTGCGGGCACTGCTGCGGCTGGCCCGTGCGCGGAGGGTCGAGCGCGTGTTCCTCGAAGTGCGACCGAGCAATCCCGGCGCGATCGCGCTGTACGACAGCGAAGGCTTCAACGAGATCGGCCGCCGCCCGCGCTACTACCCGGCCCGCAACGGCCGCGAGGACGCGGTGGTGATGGCGCTGGAGCTGATTCCGGAAGGCTAGGCTGGAGTCCTTCCGGCGAAACCGCGGGACGCCCGGCCTGTAGGAGCGACGCAAGTCGCGACCTGGCCGCCAATGATTCCGCCGCCATTCCGGAGCGGGGGCATCGGCTCCGGAGCACTCCCGCGAGACAGTGGGAATTCCGTGCGATCGCTGGCTGCGCGTTCGCGGCTTACGTCGCTCCTACGGACCGGTTCGCGGGCCCGCACCGAAGCGGACCGCGTCCCGGGACCCAGCCGTCCCCTCAGCCCAGCTTCGCGCGCTGTGCGGCCAGCGCCCCGCGCTGCACGTTCCAGTCGGCCAGGCGCTTGCGCTCCTGCTCGACCACCGCCGGCGGAGCGTTGCTGACGAAGGTGTCGCTGGCGAGCTTGCCCTCGCACCTGGCGATCTCGCCGTCGACCTTCTTCAACTCCTTGTCGAGGCGCGTGCGCTCGGCGCCGAGGTCGACCAGGCCTTCCAGCGGCACCAGCAGCCTGAGCTCGCCGACCACTGCGGTGGCGGCCGCCGGGGCGGTGTCGGCGTCGTCGATGAAGTCGATCCGCTCCAGCCGGGTCAGGAACCGCAGCGAGGCGTCGAAGCGCGCGGTGCGGGTGCGGTCGGCGTCGCTGGCGCCGGCCAGCAGCAGGGTGACCTGCCTGGACAGCGCGACGTTGAGCTCGCTGCGCACGCGGCGCAGTGCCGAGACCATCGCCTTGAGCCACTCGACGTCGGCCGCCGCGGCCGCGAAGCCGCTGGTGTCGAGGTCGCCGGCCTGCGGGTAGGGCCGCAGCATGATGGTGGCCGCCTCGTCGCCGCCGCCGATGCCGAGCCGCGGCGCCACCTGCTGCCACAGCTCCTCGGTGACGAACGGAACCAGCGGGTGCAGCAGGGCGAGCAGGCGCTCGAGCACGTGCAGCAGGGTGTGGCGGGTGCTGTCGGCGGCCGTCGCGTCGTCACCGTTGAGCGCCGGCTTGGCCAACTCGACGAACCAGTCGCAGAAGTCGTTCCAGGCGAACTCGTACAGCGACTGCGCGAGCAGGTCGAAGCGGTAGGCGGCGAAGTGCTGCGAGGCCTCGGCCGCGGTCGCGTCCAGCCGCGCGAGGATCCAGCGCTCGGCGTCCGTCTTCGGCTGCGGCGCACCCTCGAAACGCGCGCCCTCGGTGTTCATCAGCACGAAGCGTGTCGCGTTCCACAGCTTGTTGCAGAAGTTCTTGTAGCCCTCGGCGCGGCCGAGGTCGAACTTGATGTCGCGGCCGGGGCCGGCCAGCGCGGCCATGGTGAAGCGCAGCGCGTCGGCGCCGAACGCCGGGATGCCGTCGGGGAACTCCTTGCGAGTGGCCTTCTCGATCTTCGGCGCGGTCTTCGGGTTCATCAGCCCGGTGGTGCGCTTGGCGACGAGGTCGTCGGCGCTGATACCGTCGATCAGGTCCAGCGGATCGAGCACGTTGCCCTTGGACTTGGACATCTTCTGCCCGTGCGAGTCGCGCACCAGGCCGGTGATGTAGACGTCCCTGAACGGCACCTCGCCGGTGAAGTGGTCGGTCATCATGATCATCCGGGCGACCCAGAAGAAGATGATGTCGAAGCCGGTGACCAGCACCGAGGACGGCACGAAGCGGTCGAAGCCGCGCTCGCCCATGCGCTCACTGTCGGGCCAGCCCATCGTGCTGAACGGCCACAGCGCGGAGGAGAACCAGGTCTCCAGCACGTCGTTGTCCTGCGACAGCGCGATGTCGTCACCAAGCGAGTGCTTCGCGCGCACGTCGGCCTCGTCGCGACCGACATAGATCGTGCCGGCCGCGTCGTACCACGCCGGGATGCGGTGGCCCCACCACAGCTGGCGGCTGATGCACCAGTCCTGGATGTTCTCCATCCAGTGGCGGTAGGTGTTGATCCAGTTCGGCGGGACGAACTTCACCGATCCGTTCTCCACCAGCTGCATGCCGCGGCTGGCCAGCCCGTCCATCTTCACGAACCACTGGTCGGTCAGGTACGGCTCGATCGCCTGGCCGCTGCGGTCGCCGCGCGGCACCTGCAGCTTGTGCGGCCTGGTCTCGACCAGCAGGCCGGCGGCCTCGAGATCGGCGAGCACGAGCTTGCGCGCCTCGTAGCGGTCGAGGCCGCGGTATTTCTCCGGCGCGGTGTCGTTCACCGCCGCATCCGGGGTGAAGATGTTGATCAGCGGCAGCGCGTGGCGCTGGCCGACCTGGTAATCGTTGAAGTCATGCGCCGGGGTCACCTTGACCACGCCGGTGCCGAACTCGCGGTCGACGTAGGCGTCGGCAATGACCGGGATCTCGCGGCCGCTCAGCGGCAGGGTGACAGTCCTGCCGACCAGCGACGCGTAGCGTTCGTCGTCGGGGTGCACCATCACCGCGCTGTCGCCGAGCATGGTTTCCGGGCGGGTGGTGGCGACCACCAGCGAGCCGCTGCCGTCGCTCAGCGGATAGCGGATCGACCACAGGAAGCCGTCCTCCTCCTCGTTCACCACCTCGAGGTCGGAGATCGCGGTCTTCAGCACCGGGTCCCAGTTGACCAGTCGCTGGCCCCGATAGATCAGCCCCTGCCCGTGCAGCCGCACGAACGCCTCGACCACCGCCTCGGCCGCCATCGGGTCCATCGTGAACACGCTGCGCGACCAGTCGCCCGACGCACCGAGCCGGCGCATCTGGCGCTCGATGGTGTCGCCCGAATGCTGCTTCCACTCCCAGACCTTGCCGATGAAACCGTCGCGTCCGAGCGAGTCGCGGGTCTCGCCATTGCCTTCCAGCGCGAGGTTGCGGGCGACCACCATTTCGGTGGCGATGCCGGCGTGGTCGCTGCCCATCTGCCACAGCGTGTCGTAGCCGCGCATGCGGTGGTAACGCACCAGCGCGTCCATCAGCGTGTGCTGGAAGGCGTGGCCCATGTGCAGGGTGCCGGTGACGTTCGGCGGCGGCAGCAGGATCGAGTAGGGCTCGCCCTTGCCCGACGGCTGGAACACGCCGCTGGCCTCCCACTGCTGGTACAGGCGGGTCTCGAACTCGGTGGGGTCGTAGGAGGGGGCGAGGGTGTCGGTCATGGTCTTGGCCTGGGGAAGCGGCCCGGTCCGGGGGCCGCCGGTCGGTTACATGTCGTAGGACTTCAGCGCGAAGCCGCGGGCCTTGTAGTGTTTCCAGCGTTCGCGCAGCGGGCCGCGGGCGGACTCGTCGGCCGGCACCACTTCGAGCACGCGCTCGAAGCCGCCTTCCACCGGCGCGTCGCGCAGGTTCAGCACCAGCGCACGCAGCGGCGGGTCGGACTCGGGCGGGGCGATCAGCACGTCGGCCTCGTCCTCGTCGACGTCCTCGCCGGCGATCTGGTGCGGGATGAAGGCGTCGGGTTCGAACGACCACAGCAGGTCGTCCAGCCGCTCGGCCTGGGCGGTGTCGCGCGCCAGCACCAGCATCGGCAGCCCGCGCGCGTGGGCCTTCCTGGCCAGCTCGCATACGAGCAGGAGCGGCTCCTCGCGGAACCGCTCCTTTTCGATCAGGTAGAAATCGGCCTGCATCGGGGCGGGCGGGCCGGCGTTACTTCGCCGACCGGTCCAGCAGCCACTGGCTCAGCAGCCCGACCGGGCGGCCGGTGGCCATGCCGCGCTTGCCCTCGTCGCTGCCGCTGCCGGCGATGTCGAGGTGGGCCCAGCGCTGGCCTTCGGTGAAGCGCGCCAGGAAGCAGCCGGCGGTGATCGCGCCGCCCCAGCGGCCGCCGACGTTGTAGACGTCGGCGTAGGTGGACTCGAGCATGGTCTGGTACTCGTCCCACAGCGGCAGGCGCCAGGCGCGGTCGAACACGTTCTCGCCGGCGGCGAGCAGTTCGTCGGCGAGGTCGTCGTCCTTGCTCATCAGGCCCGAGGCGTACTTGCCCAGCGCGACCATGCAGGCACCGGTGAGGGTGGCGACGTCGACCAGCGCGGCCGGCTTGAACTGCTGCGCCCAGGTCAGCGCATCGCACAGGATCAGGCGGCCCTCGGCGTCGGTGTTGCCGACTTCGATGGTCTGGCCGGACATGCTGGTGAGCACGTCGGACGGGCGGTAGGCGTCGGCGTCGGGCATGTTCTCGACCGCCGGGACCACGACGACGAGGTTGACCGGCAGCTTCATGCCGACCGCGGACACGAAGGTGCCCATCACGGTGGCCGCGCCGCACATGTCGAACTTCATCTCCTCGATCCCGCCCTGGGTCTTGAGGTTGATGCCGCCGGTGTCGAAGGTGATGCCCTTGCCGACCAGCACGTAGGGCTTCTCGCCCGCGGCGGCGCCGTCGTACTTCAGCGCGATGAGCCTGGGCGGGTTGGCCGAGCCGCGGCCGACCGCGAGCAGCGCGCCCATGCCGAGCTTCTCCATCGCGGCGACGTCGAGCACCTCGCAGGAGGTGTTGTCGAAGCGGCCGGCGAACTCCTGCGCCTGCTTCGCCAGGTAGGCCGGGTTGCAGATGTTCGGCGGCAGGTTGCCGAGTTCGCGGGCGAACTGGACGCCGGCGGCGATCGCCTGGCCCTGCGCCAGCGCAGCCTGGGCGTCGTCGCCGGCGGCCTGCACCGACAGCTTGCGCAGGCCCGGCTCCTCGGCCTTCTTGCGGCTCTTGTCGCCGAGGGTGGCGGTGTAGCGGTAGCACGCGTGGTCGGTGGCGATGACGGCCTGGCGGATCGCCCAGGCGGCGTCGCGGCCGGCGACCGCGGTGTCGGCCAGGGTCAGCAGCGCGTGCGCGACCGGGCCGGTCTTCAGCGCGCGCGCGGCGTCGCCGACCGCCTTGAGGTACTGCGGCACCCCGAACTTGCCGGCCTCGCCCAGCCCGACCACCAGCACGCGCGGCGCGGTGACGCCGTCGAGGTCGTGCAGCATCGCGGTGCGGCCGGTCTTGCCGGCGACGTCGCCACGCTCCAGCAGCTTGCCGATGCGGCCGCCGCTGGCGCGGTCGAGCGCCTGGCCGGCGGGCGTCAGGGTGTTGTCGGAGAACGCGCCGACGATGATGCAATCCACGCCGGCGGTGGCGATGTCGTTGCGGTTCAGGTCGAATTCGAGGGCCATGAAACAGATTCCGGGGGAAGTGGGGGGCGAAAACCGGGCAAACCGCGCGACAATGCCGCCGCGCGGCACCCTGGGCAGGGCCGGATGGGCTTGCAGAGGCGTCGGCGCGCCGTGGCACAGTGCCGCGGACGTGTCCGGGCAGGCCTGTCAGTCTAAAGCAAGGCCCTCCGGTTTCCGAATCGCGGGCGGTGCCGGTCCGGTCGCCTGAACACGCCACCTAGAACCCATCCCGTCCACCGTGGGCGCCCGCGCCCCGCCAATGCCAGACCGCCGATGCCCAAGCTCGACCGCTACCTGCTCAGCGAATTCGCCCAATCGACCTTCGCCGCGCTGGTGGTGCTGCTGATCGTCAGTGTCGGCGGGGTGATCACCGACGTGCTCAAGGACATCGCCTCCGGCCGGCTGCCGGCGGCGCTGATGCTGTCGCAGCTCGGGCTGGTGCTGCTGAACTGGCTGCCGCTGATCCTGCCGCTGGCGCTGATGATCGGGATGATGCTCGGCGTCGGCCGGCTCTACCGCGACTCGGAGATGCCGGTGATCGCCGCCAGCGGCGTCGGCCCGGCGCGGCTGCTCAAGCCGGTGCTGATGCTGGTGGTGCCGGTGGTGCTGGTGGTCGGCGCCTGCTCGTTGTGGCTGGGGCCGATGGCCGAGCGGATCTCGCGGCAGATGATCAACGAGGCCAACCGCAACCTGGTGGTGTCGGGGCTGGAACCGGGCAGCTTCACCGAGCTCCCGGGCGGCGGCGTGGTCTACGTCGGCGCGATGTCGACCGACGGCAGCCAGTTCCGCCGGGTGTTCATCTACCGGCGCAGCGACGACCGGCTCGACGTGACCACGGCCAATTCCGGCGCGCTCAGCGTCGACGCCGAAGGCGAGCGCTTCCTCGAGCTGAGCGACGGCTTCCAGGTCGAGGGCCCGGTCGACGGCGGGCTCGACTACCGGCTGATGCGCTACGCCACCAACGAGGTGCAGCTGCCGGCCGGCGAGGAGCGCTACGACCCGAATGACCCGGAAACGATGCCGACCACCGCCCTGCTGGGCGACCCGCGGCCGGCGGCCAACGCGCAGCTGCACTTCCGGCTGGCGCCGCCGCTGCTGACGCTGGCGTTCGCGCTGATGGCGGTGCCGCTGGCGCGCAGCACCCCGCGGCAGGCGCGCTACGGGCGGGTGATGATGGGCTTCCTGGCCTACCTGGTCGGCATCCAGATGGCGTTGATGGGGCGTGACTGGCTGGAGACCGGACGGCTGGCGCCGGCCTTGGGGTTGTGGTGGCTGGTGCTGCCGCTGCTGGCGTTCGCACTGTGGCTGTATTTCACCGACGGCCGCATGCGACGGCCGTTGCGGCGCCTGCGCCCGGCCGCCACGGGAGCCGCGCGATGAAGCCGTTCCCGAAGATCCATGACATCTACCTCGGCAAGGTGGTGCTGGGCACCGTGCTGCTGACCTGGGCGGTGCTGCTCGGGCTGGACGTGATGCTGGCGCTGGTCGGCGAGTTCGGCGACGTCGGCGAGGGCCGCTACGGCGCCACCGAGGCGCTGGTGCACACGCTCTACACGGTGCCGCGGCGCGGCCATTACCTGTTCCCGACCGCGGCGGTGATCGGTTCGCTGATGGCGCTGGGGCAGCTGGCGGCGACCTCCGAGCTGACCGCGTTGCGTGCGATCGGCCTGTCGCGCCGGCGCCTGACGGTGACCGTGGTCGCCGCGCTGACCCTGCTGACCGCGCTGATGGTGGTCAACGGCGAGACGCTGGGGCCGTGGGGCCAGCGCAAGGCCGATGCGCTGAAGGCCTCGTCGCGTTCGGACGACCTGATCGTGGCGCAGTACTCGGGCGTCTGGGCGCGCGAGGGCGACGTCATCCTCAACGCCGAGGGCGGCGAGGAGCGGATCGAAGGCGACGACCGCTGGCTGGAGCTGCACGACGTCAAGCTGTACGAGTTCGACGACGACGGCCGGCTGGAATCGCTGGCGCGGGTGGCGATCGCCGAGCACCGGCCGGGCGGCTGGCTGCTGCGCGACGTGACCCGGACCACCTTCGCCGATGACTCGGTGTCGCAGTCGACGGTGGCCGAGGAGCGCTGGGATTCGCAGCTGGACGCCACCGCGCTGAGCGCCGATGTCGACCGGCCGCGCTACCTCAGCGCGAGCGAGCTGCGCGACGCGATCCAGTACCGCAAGCGCAACGGGCTGGATGCGGGCGAGTTCGAGGAGCACTACTGGGGCCGGTGGTTCTACCCGCTGAACGTGCTGGCGCTGTGCCTGGCGGCGATTCCGTTCGCGTTCGGCAGCCTGCGCAGCGGCGGGCTGGGCAAGCGGCTGTTCATCGGCATCGTGTTCGCGCTGGGCTTCTGGCTGCTGCAGACGCAGTTCGTGAAGATGGCCAGCGCGTTCAAGTTCGACTTCCGGCTGGCCTACGCGCTGCCGACGATCATCATGGTCGCGGTATCGGTGTTCCTGTTCCGCAAACGCTCGGGTTGACGGCGGTCCCGCTTCGCTTCAGCGCGCCGGCTTGGGCTCGCGGCGAAGCCGGGTGCCGCTCGCGCGGTCGTGCCAGGTCAACCGGTCGCGGTCGAACCACGCCCACCAGAACCCGGCCCCCGCGGCCAGCAGCGACAGGGTGCCGACCGCGTAGCGGACCCACAGGGCGCGCCAGGAAGGCGGTGCATCGGTACCGGCCGAGACCAGCCGCAGCCGCCACGGCCGCATGCCGAGGGTCTGCCCGCCGCGGCGCCAGCTGACCGTCGCGTACAGGCCCGTGAGCAGCCAGCACACGCCCCACAGCGCGAACTGCAGCGGACTGAAGGGCGCGATGTTCTCGTGCGGGTCGTGGCCGGCGAGGGTGTAGCCGAAGGCGAACACGGTGCCGGCCACCATCCACAGCGCGAGCACCGGCCACAGGTCGTAGAACAGGGCGAGCAGGCGCCAGCCGACGAGGGCGGCGGGGCGGTCGGTGGCGGGCGTGGCTTGCGGCATCGGGCGACGGGTAGCGGGCGACGGGTAGCGGGCGGGGGCGGGTTGTAGCGAAAGCAACCCCCGGGTGCGACGTGGCGCGGCGAGGGCGCCGGCAGTGTAGTCGAGCGCCGGCCGGCCGCCGGGGACATCCGCCGCGGCCGCCGCTAGGCTTGGCCCGATGACCGCCCGCACCCCCGCCCGAACCCCCGCCGACCGCCGCCAGGCCGCGATGGCACTGCCGCCGCTGCCCGATGCCGACGCCGCGGTGATCGACGCGTTCCTCGACGCGACCTGGGCCGAAAGCGGCCTGGCGCGACCGACGCTGGACAGCTACCGGCGCGACCTCGGCGGCTTCGCGCGCTGGCGGGACGGCCGCGGCGGCGGGCTGGCCGGCGCCGACCGCGCGGCGCTGTTCGACTACCTCGCCTGGCGGATGCGCGAGGGCTACTCGCCACGCAGCAACGCGCGCCTGCTGTCGGCGTTGCGCGCGTTCTTCGGCTGGCGGCTGCGCCGTGGCGACCGCGACGACGACCCGACCGCATTGCTGGAACCGCCGCGGCTGCCGCGCTCGCTGCCCAAGGCGCTGGCCGAAAGCCAGGTCGACGCGCTGCTGGCCGCGCCCGACGTCGACACCCCGCTGGGCCTGCGCGATCGCGCGATGCTGGAGCTGATGTACGCCTGCGGCCTGCGCGTGAGCGAGCTGGCGGGCTTGCCGGCGACCGCGCTCAACCTGCGCCAGGGCGTGCTGCGGGTGACCGGCAAGGGCGGCAAGGAGCGGCTGGTGCCGCTGGGCGAGGAGGCCCGTCACTGGATCGAGTGCTACCTCGCGCAGTCGCGTCCGCAACTGGCCGGCAAGCGCGTGCTGGCGCCGCTGTTCCTCGGCACCGGCGGCGAGGCGCCGAGCCGCCAGCAGGTCTGGCAGCTGGTCAAGCGTTACGCCGCCGCGGCCGGCATCGACCCGGCCCGGATCAGCCCGCACGGCCTGCGCCACAGCTTCGCGACCCACCTGCTCAACCACGGCGCCGACCTGCGCGCGCTGCAGATGCTGCTCGGCCACAGCTCGCTGTCGACCACCCAGATCTACACCCTGGTCGCGCGCGAGCAGCTCAAGCAGCTGCACGCGCGACACCACCCGCGTGGCTGAGCGGCAGGTGTACGGACGGCTTGCCGATGCCGGCGGGCCGCCCGCCGGCGCCGGGAGCGGCCGGCCGGCGTGCCACAATCGCCCGTAGTTCCCGGCGGAGCGCGAGTCGCCCGTCACCTCCAGGATCCGACATGAAACGTACCCTCCTCGTCGCCGCGCTCGGCGCCCTCAGCCTCTCCGCCTGCGCCAAGTCGCCCGAACCGGCCGCCGCCGATGTCGTGCCGCCCACCGGCGCGACCCCGGCCACGCTCGCCGCCAGGCCCGCCGCCGGTACCGCCGACGCGCGCGCGGTGGACGCGATCAAGCAGCTCAACCCGCGGATCGAGGTCGAGAGCGTCGGCGCGGCACCGCTGCCGGGCTTCCGCGAGGCGATCGTCGGCGGCCAGGTGGTCTACGTCAGCGACGACGGCCGCTACCTGTTCCTGCCCGGCCCGGGCGGCGCGCTGATCGACGGCAAGACCGACCGCAACCTGACCGAGGTGGCGCTGGCCGGCATGCGCACCCGGCTGCTGGCGACGATCCCGGACGGCGAGCGGATCGTGTTCTCGCCGCCGAACCCGGTCCACACCGTCACCGTGTTCACCGACGTCGAGTGCGGCTACTGCCGCAAGCTGCACAGCGAGATCGACCAGTACCTGGCGCAGGGCATCGCGATCGAGTACCTGGCGTTCCCGCGGATGGGCATCGGCAGCGAGGACTTCGACAAGATGGTCTCGGTCTGGTGCGCGGACGACCGCAAGCAGGCGCTGACCGACGCCAAGGCCACCGGCAAGGTCAAGGACCGCGACTGCAACAACACCGTGACCATGCAGTACAACATCGGCCAGCGGGTCGGCCTGACCGGCACCCCGATGATCCTGGCCGAAGACGGCACCCAGCTGGGCGGCTACGTCCCGGCCAAGGCCCTGCGCGAGACCCTCGACAAGATGGCCGCCGAGAAGACCACCGCCGACGGCGCGACCGCCTCGGCCGGCGGCGCCTGAGCGGCCCGGCGCGACCCCGGCGGCCGCCCCGCAGCAGCGGGGCGACTGCCTTACAATAGCCGGCCCGTCGATCCTACGGTTCCCCGGACATGATCGTCCTCGAGGGCGCTCCCGCCCTGTCCGCGTTCCGCCGCGAACGCCTGCAAGCCCGCCTCCAGTCCATCCACCCCACGGTCCGCCTGCTGGGCGCATGGCCGGTCTACTGGGTCGATCCCGAAGCCGGCGCGACGCCCGACGACGCCACCCTGCGCCGGATCCTGCAGGCCGAGCCCGATGCCGAGCCGCGCGCCGAGGGCGCCGTCTCGCGCTTCGTCAGCCCGCGCCTGGGCACGCTGTCGCCGTGGGCGAGCAAGGCCACCGAGCTGCTGCACGGCGCGAACCTGCCGGTGCACCGGGTCGAGCGCGGCCTGCGCTACGACCTCACCGGCTGGCCGGCCGACGCCGCCACCGCCGGTGCGCTGGCGAAGGTGCTGCACGACCCGATGACGCAGTCGCTGCTGGAGGCGCGCGAGGACGCGGTGGCGCTGTTCCAGGTGCCGGCCCGCGGCGAGCTGGAGCGCATCGCGCTGGACGAGCTGGAAACCGCCAACACCCGCCTCGGCCTGGCCCTGGCCGACGACGAGATCGCCTACCTGCGCGAGCGCTACGCCGCGCTCGGCCGGCAGCCGTCCGACGTCGAGCTGATGATGTTCGCGCAGGCCAACTCCGAACATTGCCGGCACAAGATCTTCAACGCCTCGTGGACCATCGACGGCGCCGAACAGCCGACCTCGCTGTTCAGGATGATCAAGCACACCCACGCGCAGACGCCCGAGCACACCCTCTCGGCGTACAGCGACAACGCCGCGGTGGTGGCCGGCTACGAGAGCCGGCGCTTCCGCCCGGACCCGGCGACCGGCAGCTGGCGCGCCGAGGCGCCGGCGGAGTCGGCGTTCTGCATCAAGGTCGAGACCCACAACCACCCGACCGCGATCGCGCCGTTCCCGGGCGCAAGCACCGGTGCCGGCGGCGAGATCCGCGACGAGGGCGCGACCGGCCGGGGTGGCAAGCCGAAGATGGGCCTGTGCGGCTTCAGCGTCTCGCACCTGCGCATCCCGACGCTGCCGCAGCCGTGGGAGGCGCCGCGCGCGCTGAACCCGCGGATGGCGCCCGCCCTGGAGATCATGCTCGACGGCCCGCTCGGTTCGGCCGCGTTCAACAACGAGTTCGGCCGACCCAACCTGACCGGCTACTTCCGCAGCTTCGAGCTGGCCGAGGGCGGCCATGCGCGCGCCTACGACAAGCCGATCATGCTCGCCGGCGGCCTCGGCGCGATCGACCGCAGCCAGGTCGACAAGCTCGGCCTCAAGCCCGGCCATGCGGTGATCGTGCTCGGCGGGCCGTCGATGCTGATCGGCCTCGGCGGTGGCGCCGCCAGCTCGGTCGCCTCGGGCGAGAGCCACGAGGCGCTCGACTACGCCAGCGTGCAGCGCGACAACCCGGAGATGGAGCGCCGCTGCCAGGAGGTGATCGACGCCTGCGTCGCCCTCGGCGAGCGCAATCCGATCGCCAGCGCCCACGACGTCGGCGCCGGCGGCCTGTCCAACGCGATCCCCGAGCTGCTGCACGACTCGCGCCTGGGCGGCGTCATCGACCTCGGCAAGGTGCCGACCGACGACCCGTCGCTGTCGCCGATGCAGCTGTGGTGCAACGAGTCGCAGGAGCGCTACGTGCTCGGCATGCCGGCCGACCGCGTGGCCGAGTTCACCGCGATCTGCGGGCGCGAGCGCTGCCCGTTCGCGGTGGTCGGCTTCGCCACCGCCGAGGAGCGGCTGGTGGTCGGTTACGGCGCGACGGTGGAGTCCGTCTATGGCGACGCGCCGGTCGAGGTGGCACACCCGATCGACCTGCCGATGGACGTGCTGTTCGGCAAGCCGCCGAAGATGCACCGCGACACCCGCCGCCCGGCCGACGCGCCGTGGCCGGCGCTGGACTGGAGCGGGCTGGACCTGCGCGACGCCGCGCTGCGTGTGCTCGCCCACCCGACCGTCGCCGCCAAGCAGTTCCTGATCACGATCGGCGACCGCAGCGTCGGCGGCCTGACCGCGCGCGACCAGCTGGTCGGCCCGTGGCAGATGCCGGTGGCCGACTGCGCGATCACCCTCGCCGGTTTCCACGGGTTCACCGGCGAGGCGATGGCGATCGGCGAGCGCACCCCGCTGGCGCTGCTCGACACCGCCGCCGCCGCACGCATGGCGGTCGGTGAGGCGATCACCAACCTCGCCGCGGCGCCGGTCGAGTCGCTCGACCGGATCAAGCTGTCGGCCAACTGGATGGCGGCCGCGGGCCATGACGGCGAGGACGCGCTGCTGTTCGACGCCGTCCGCGCGGTCGGCATGGAGCTGTGCCCGGAGCTCGACCTGAGCATCCCGGTCGGCAAGGACTCGCTGTCGATGCAGGCGCAGTGGCAGGACGACGGCCAGGCGCACAAGTCGGTGTCGCCGGTGTCGCTGGTGGTCACCGCGTTCGCGCCGGTGGTCGACGTGCGCCGCCAGCTGACTCCGCTGATGGACCGCGAGACCGACTCCGAGCTGTGGCTGATCGGCCTGGGCGCCGGCAAGCAGCGGCTCGGTGGCTCGGTGCTGGCGCAGGTGTATCCCGACGCCGCGCAGTCCGGCGGCAACGCGCTGCCGGCCTTCGCCGGGCAGTCGTCGGAGGATGGCCGCCGCAACGCCGGCGTGCCCGACCTCGACGACCCGGCCCGCCTGCGCGACTTCTTCGAGCTGATCCGCGACGCGCGCGAGGCCGACCTGCTGCTGGCCTACCACGACCGCTCCGACGGCGGCGCGTTCACCGCGCTGTGCGAGATGGCGTTCTGCTCGCACCTCGGGCTGGAGATCAACCTCGACGGCTGGGGCGAGGACCCGTTCCGCACCCTGTTCAACGAGGAGCTCGGCGCGGTGGTGCAGGTCGCGGTCGAGGACCGCGCCGATTTCGCCGACCTGGTCGCGCGCCACGGCCTGATCGACTGCGCCCAGCGCATCGCCCGGCCGAGCACCGCGCCGTCGGTGCGCATCCGCGAGGACGGCGACACCCTCGCCGAGTGGCGCTGGGAGGAGCTGTTCGACGCCTGGTGGGGGACCACCCACGCGATGCAGCGGCTGCGCGACAACCCCGAGTGCGCCGACGAGGAGCGCGTCGCCGCGCGCGACTTCGCCGCGCCGGGGCTGCGGCCGAAGCTGGTGTTCGACCCGGGCGAGGACATCGCAGCGCCGTTCGTCAATACAGGTGCCCGGCCGAAGGTCGCGGTCCTGCGCGAGCAGGGCGTCAACGGCCAGGTCGAGATGGCGGCGGCGTTCGACCGCGCCGGCTTCGAGGCGTTCGACGTGCACATGAGCGACCTGGTCGCCGGCCGCGTCACCCTCGACGGCTTCAAGGGGCTGGCCGCATGCGGTGGCTTCAGCTACGGCGACGTGCTCGGCGCGGGCCGCGGCTGGGCCACCAGCATCCTCGAACGGCCGGCGCTGCGCGGGCAGTTCGCGGCGTTCTTCGCGCGGGGCGACAGCTTCGCGCTGGGCGTGTGCAACGGCTGCCAGATGATGAGCCAGCTCAAGCCGATCATCCCCGGCGCCGAGCACTGGCCGCAGTTCCTGCGCAACCGCAGCGAGCAGTTCGAGGCGCGCCTGGGGCTGCTGGAGGTGGTGGAGTCGCCGTCGCTTTTCCTGCGCGGCATGGCGGGCTCGCGGATCCCGGTGGTGGTGTCGCACGGCGAGGGCCGCGCGGCCTTCGACGGCGGCATGGACCAGGCCGCGGTGCGCACCTCGCTGCGCTACGTCGAGGGCGACGGCAGCGTCGCCACGCGTTACCCGGCCAACCCGAATGGATCCACTGGCGGCATCGCCGGCGTCACCAGCGATGACGGCCGGGTGACCATCCTGATGCCGCACCCCGAGCGCACTCCGCGCAGCGCCAACCTCAGTTGGGCGCCGGCGGAGTGGGGTGACGACTCGCCGTGGCTGCGGATGTTCCGCAACGCGCGGGTCGCGGTCGGCTGATCCGCGCGACCGCCACCCACGGCGGTCCCGCGCCGCCGCCGGGACCGCCGGCCGCCTGAACGGATCCCGCGCCCGCCGGCCCGCGGCGCCTGCTAAAGTCGGCCGCTCACGGCTTAGGAGGGCGGCGTGAACGCAGCAGCGGAAGCCACGGTTGGCGGGCATGACGGCGCGGCGGAGCCCGGTCCCGGCGAACGCCCGGTCATCGAGGCTCTGCTTGAAAAAGGACGGCTGAAAGAGGCCGACCTCGCCCGCGCGCGCCGCCTGCAGGCGGAGACCGGCGGCAGCCTGTTGGCGCTGCTGGGCCGGCTCGGGCTGGTGTCCGAGCGCGACCACGCCGAAACCGTCGCCGAGGTACTCGACCTGCCGCTGGTCAGCACCAGCAACGCGCCCGAACTGCCGCCCGAAGGCGTCGCGCTGTCGGTCAAGTTCATGAAGCAGTTCCACGTCTGCGTGCGCAGCGAGAACACGCTGTCGGTCGACGCGTACATGGCCGACCCGCAGGACCCGTACATCTTCGATGCGGTCCGCCTGGCGACCGGCCGCCACGTGTTCGCCAAGGTCGCGCTGCGCTCGGAGATCGACGACCTGGTCGAGCGCTGGTACGGCCAGGGCCGCAGCGCTATGGGCGCGATTGTGGAGACCGCCGAGGGCGAGGGCAGCGACCTCGACGACGTCGAGCACCTGCGCGACCTCGCCTCCGAGGCGCCGGTGATCCGGCTGGTCAACCTGCTGATCCAGCGCGCGGTCGAGCTGCGCGCCTCCGACATCCACATCGAGCCGTTTGAGAACCGGCTCAAGGTGCGCTACCGCGTCGACGGCGTGCTGATCGACGGCGAGAGCCCGCCGGTCAACCTGACCGCGGCGGTGATCAGCCGCATCAAGATCATGGGCAAGCTCAACATCGCCGAGCGGCGGCTGCCGCAGGACGGCCGGATCATGCTGCGGGTGCAGGGCAAGGAGCTCGACCTGCGCGTCAGCACGGTGCCGACCGCGCACGGCGAGAGCGTGGTGATGCGCCTGCTCGACCGCGAGTCGGTGGTGCTGGACTTCAAGCGGCTGGGCTTCACCGACAGCTTCCTGCCGCAGTTCCGCAAGGTGCTGGAGCAGCCGCACGGCATCCTGCTGGTGACCGGGCCGACCGGCTCGGGCAAGACCACCACGCTGTACACCGCGCTGAGCCAGCTCAACACGCCCGACGTCAAGATCATCACCGTCGAGGACCCGGTCGAGTACCAGATCGAGGGCATCAACCAGATCCAGGCCAAGCCGCAGATCGGGCTGGACTTCTCGCACGCGCTGCGCTCGATCGTGCGCCAGGACCCGGACATCATCATGATCGGCGAGATGCGCGACCTGGAGACCGCGCGCATCGCGATCCAGTCGGCGCTGACCGGCCACCTGGTGCTGTCGACGCTGCACACCAACAACGCCGCCGGCGGCATCACCCGCCTGCTCGACATGGGCGTCGAGGACTACCTGCTGACCTCGACCGTCAACGGCATCCTCGCCCAGCGCCTGGTGCGGCGGCTGGAGCCGACCCACGCGGTGCGCTACCCGGCCACCGACGAACAGATCGGGAAGTTCGGCCTGCGCCGCTACCAGCCCGAGGGCGAGATCCAGCTGTACCGCCCCGGCCCGTCGGCGGGCGCGCCGACCGGCTACCAGGGCCGCACCACGATCATGGAATTCATGCTGATGGACGACGCCCTGCGCAGCGCGGTGATGCGCCACGCCGGGATGGGCGAGATCGAGCGGATCGCACGCGAGGCCGGCATGCGCACCATGTACGAGGATGGCATCGCCAAGGCGCTGGCCGGGCTGACCACGATCGAGGAAGTCCTCCGGGTCACGGAGGAGGGCTGACCGGTGGCGCTGTACCACTACAAGGCGCTCAACGCGCGCGGCGAGCTGCTGGACGGCCAGATGGAGGCCGCCAGCGACCGCGAGGTGGCGGCGCGGCTGCAGGAGCAGGGCCACCTGCCGGTGGAGGCGCGGCTGGCCAGCGAGGGCGGCGGCGCGACCAGCTGGAAGGCACTGTTCAAGCCCCGGCCGTTCGCCGGCGAGCGGCTTGTGCAGTTCACCCAGCAGCTGGCGACGCTGCTCGGCGCCGGCCAGCCGCTCGACCGCGCCCTGACGATCCTGCTGGAGTTGCCCGAGGACGAGGCCGCCCGCCGCACCATCAGCGATGTGCGCGACGCGGTGCGCGGCGGCAGCCCGCTGTCGACCGCGCTGGAGCGCCAGCACGGCACGTTCTCGCGGCTGTACGTCAACATGGTCCGCGCCGGCGAGGCCGGCGGCAGCCTGCACGAGACGCTGTCGCGGCTGGCCGACTACCTCGAGCGCTCGCGCGCGCTGGCCGGGCGCGTGGTCAACGCGCTGATCTACCCGGCGATCCTGCTGGTGATGGTCGGCCTGAGCCTGCTGTTCCTGCTCGGCTACGTGGTGCCGCAGTTCGCCCAGATGTACGAGAGCCTGGACGCGACCCTGCCACTGTTCACCCGCATCGTGCTCGGCGTCGGGCTGCTGGTGCGCGACTGGTGGATCGTGCTGGTGGTGGTGCCGGCGCTGCTGTTGCTGTGGGTCGACCGCAAGCGCCGCGACCCGGTGTTCCGCGAGTGGCTCGACGGCTGGCTGCTGCGCCGGCGGTTCTTCGGCGGGCTGGTCGGCAAGATCGAGACCGCGCGGCTGGCGCGCACGCTCGGCACCCTGGTACGCAATGGCGTGCCGCTGATGGCCGCGCTGGGCATCGCGCAGAAAGTGATGGACAACCGCGTGCTCGCCGCCGACGTGGAGGCCGCCGCCACCGAGGTCAAGAACGGCGTCGCGCTGTCGACCGCGCTCGGCCGCGGCAAGCGCTTCCCGCGGCTGGCACTGCAGATGATCCAGGTCGGCGAGGAATCCGGCGAGCTCGACGCGATGCTGGTCAGGACCGCCGAGACCTTCGAGCACCAGACCTCGCTGGCGCTCGACCGGATGCTGGCCGCACTGGTGCCGATCGTTACCGTGGTGCTGGCCGGCGTGGTCGGCGTGGTGGTGATGGCGGTGTTGACGCCGCTGTACGACCTGACCAACGCGGTCGGCTAGGCCGACGCCGACGATTCCCCCGAAAACCGCTCACGAAAGGACAACCGCAATGCGAAACCGCCGTTCCCTCCGCTCCCCGTCGCCCGCCCGCCAGGCCGGCATGAGCCTGATCGAGATCATCATCGTGATCGTGCTGATCGGCGCGGTGCTGACCTTCGTCGGTTCGCGCGTGCTCGGTGGCGCCGACCGTGCCAAGGCCAACCTCGCCAAGTCGCAGGTGACCACGCTGGCGCAGAAGGTGGAGGCGTTCCAGATGGATACCGGGCGCCTGCCGGCCACCCTCGACGAGCTGGTCACCGAGCCCGGCGACGCCGCCGGCTGGCTCGGCCCGTACGCCAAGTCCGCCGAGCTGGCCGACCCGTGGGGCCACCCGGTCGAGTACCGCGCGCCCGGCGAGAGCGGGCCGTTCGACCTGGTGATCCTCGGCAAGGATGGCAAGGTCGGCGGCAGCAGCGTCGACGGCGACATCCGCTACGAGTAACCGATGAGCGCCGCGCCCCCGCGCCGCCGGCCGCCGGGCGTGCACGCGCCGGCCCGGCGGGTGCGCGGCGTGTCGCTGCTGGAGATGCTGCTGGTGGTCGGGCTGGTCGCCGCCACCAGCGTGCTCGCGGCGGCCGCGTTCACCGGCGGCTTCGCCGGCGCGCAGCTGCGCTCGACCGCCAAGGAGATCGCCGCGCAGTTGCGCTACACCCGCACCCGGGCGATCGCGACCGGCCAGCCGCAGCGGTTCGTGATCGACCCGGCCGCGCGCACCTGGCAGGCACCGGGCGGCCGCGATGGCGAGATCCCCGATGCGCTGGACGTGCGCTTCATCGGCGCGCGCGAGGTGCAGCCGAGCCGCGGCGAGGGTGCGGTGATGTTCTTCGGCGACGGTGCCGCGACCGGCGGCCGGATCCAGCTGCGGCGCGATTCGGCGGCCTGGAACGTCGACGTCGCCTGGTTGACCGGCGAGGTCACGATCGAACGCGACGGGGAGGACGGGTGAGGCGCCGGCCGGCCCCCGCGCGCCGCCAGCGCGGCTACTCGCTGCTGGAGGTGATCGTCGCCTTCGCGCTGCTGGCGCTCGCGCTCGGGCTGCTGCTGGGTACGCTGTCGGGGGCGACCCGGCAGGTGCGCTGGTCGGGCGATGCCGGTCGCGCCGCGCTGCACGCGCAGTCGCTGCTGGACACCGTCGGCGTCGGCGAGGCGCTGGAACCGGGTCGCCGCGACGGCGAGTTCGACGACGGCCGCTACCGCTGGTCGCTGCAGGTGCGGCCGTGGGCCGAGCCGCTGCCGCCGGCCACGCCCGCGCCCGCCGCTGGTCCGCGCCTGCTGGAACTCGCGCTGACCGTGCAGTGGGGCGACGGCGGTCCGCGCGAGCGGCTGGAGTTGCGCAGCCTGCGCCTGGCCCCGGCCGGCAACACGCTGGTGATGCCGTGACGGCCCGCGCCGCCGCCGCGCGCGGTTTCACCCTGATCGAGGTGCTGCTGGCGACCGTGCTGCTCGCCGCCGGGCTGGCGATCGCGTTCTCGACCCTCGGCGCCGCCACCCGCACCGCCCACCGCGGCGAGTCGCTGGCCCAGCGCAGCGAGCGCATCCGCGCGGTCGAGGGCTTCCTGCGCAAGCGCATCGCCGCCGCGCGGCCGCTGGCGTTCGCCACCGACGAGGACAGCCTGGTGCCGCAGCGCTTCGTCGGCAGCGCCGAGCGCATGCGCTTCGTCGCCGACCTGCCCGACTACCTCGGCCGCGGTGGCCCCCACCTGCACGACCTGCAGGTCCACCGCGACGGCGACGAGGCGCGGATCGAAGTCGATTTCCGCATCGTGCTGGCCGGCGAGACGATCGCGCCGGCCGAACCGCGCCCGCCCGAGCAACTGGTCGACGGCCTCGGCGAGGTGCGTTTCCGCTACCGCGCGCTCGACCCCGAAACCGGCGCGCTGGGTGAATGGCGGGACGAGTGGGAGGCGGCCGACCGGCTGCCGCTGCTGGTCGAGGTCAGCATCAGCGACCTGGACGGCAGGGAGTGGCCGCCGCTGCGGATCGCCCTGCCGCAGGCCGGCGGGGCCGGCGCCGACGGTTTCATGGGGGGGCTGCGATGAGCGTTGCACGCACCCGTGCACGCGGCGCGGCGCTGCTGCTGGTGCTGTGGCTGGTGGTGCTGCTGACCGCGCTGGTCGGCGGCTTCGCGCTGGTGGCGCGGGTCGAGCACATGCAGGGCCGGGTGCTGGTCCGCGGGCTGGTGGCGCAGAACGCCGCGCGCGCCGGGCTGGAGTACGCGATGACGCGGCTCGTCGAGGTCCAGCCCGAGCGCCGGTGGCGCCCCGACGGCCAGCCGTACCCGTGGCGGTACGCCGGCGCCGAGGTGGAGGTGCGGATCGTCGACGAGAGCGGCAAGCTCGACCTCAACCAGGCCGACGCCGGCGTGCTGGCGGGCCTGCTGGAAGCGCTCGGCAGCGACCCCGCCGACGCCGCGCGGCTGGCCGCGGCGATCATCGACTGGCGCGATCCCGACCCGCTGACCCAGCCCGCCGGCGGCGCCGAGGACCCGGACTACGCCTCGGCCGGGCGCCCGTACGGCGCCAAGGATGCGGCGTTCGAGGGCATCGCCGAGCTCGAGCAGGTACTCGGCTTCACCCCGCAGCTGTACGCGCTGGTCGCGCCCAACGTGACGGTGCACAGTGGCCTGCCGCGGCCGCAGCCGGAGTTCGCCCCGGCGCCGGTGCTGGAGGCGATTGGGCTGGACGGCGAGGCGCTGGTGGCGCAGCGTGCGGCACCGCCGGGCACCGCGCCGTTGCCGGGCGGCGGGGCGGGCCACAGCGGTACGTATAGTATCGAGAGCCTTGCGCGGCTGGCCGATGGGCGCGAGTCGCTGCTGAGGGCGGTGGTGCGCGCGGGCGGTTCGGCCCCCGGGATGGCGTATACCGTGCTGGATTGGGAGGAGGGAGCTTCACCACGATGAGCCGGTTGGGGATCCGTCCGGGCGGCCGCCTGGGAGACATCGGTGCGCGTTTCCGGCCCGGCGCGGGCGGTGCCCTGCGCTGGTGGGCCACGTCGCTCGCCGCGTGGCTGCCGGCACGCTGGCGCCGCGTGCTCGGCTTCGACCGCGGCCGGCTGCTGATGCAGGTCGACGGCGACGGCTTGCAGCTGCGGGTGCAGCGCGGCGATGCGGTGGAAGACCTCGGCCGGGTGCCGCTGCCGGCGGCGGACGCGGAGCCCGCCGCCGCCGACCCGCTGGCGAAACTGCTGGCCCCGGCGGTCGCCGACCTGCCGCGCTGGCTGCTGCTGGCGCCCGCGCACGGCCTGCGCCGCCGCCTGCGGTTGCCCGCCGCCGCGGCAGGCCGCCTGCGCGACGTGGCGGGTTTCGAGATCGACCGGCAGACACCGTTCAGCGCCGACGCGGTGGTGTACGACGCCCGCGTCGTCGGTCGTCGCGACGGCGATGGCCAGCTCGACGCCGAACTCGTGGTGGTGCCGCGCCACGTGCTGGAACCGCAACTGGCGGCGCTGGGCCCGCTGGCCGGGCGGCTGGCCGGCGTCGACGCGGCCACCGCCGGGGGTGTCCCGGTCGCGGTCAACCTGCTGCCGCCGGCGCAGCGCCACCGCAGTCGCGACCCGTGGCTGCTGTGGAACCTTGCGCTGGCCGCGGTCGCCGCGCTGCTGGTGGTGGCGCTGGCCTGGCAACTGCTCGATAACCGCCGCGACGCCGCCGACGCGCTCGAGCAGCGCATCGCCGCCGATGCCGCCGCCGGCCGCCGCGCCGCCGCGGAGCGCCAGCAGCTGGCCGGGCTGATCGCGGGCCAGGCCTTCCTCGACCGCAGCCGCGCCGAGCGCCCGACCGCGATCGAGGTGGTCGACGAACTGACCCGGCGCCTGCCCGACGGCACCTACCTGGAAAAGCTCTCGATCGACGACCGGCGCCTGATGCTGATCGGCCTGAGTCGCGAGGCCGCGGCGCTGGTCGGGCGGCTGCAGGGCTCGCCGTTGTGGCACTCGCCGGCGCTGGCGGGCGCGCTGCAGCCCGACCCGGCCAGCGGCCGTGACCGCTTCACCCTCGTCGCCGAACTCGGCCCGCCGCCGGACGCGGCCGCCGCCGCCAAAGAGGACGCCGATGACCGCCGCTGACCGCCCCGCGAGCCGCGTCGCCGCCCGCGACCGCTGGCTCGCGCTTGGGGCGCTGCTGCTCCTGCTGGCGCTGGCCTACGCGGTGCTCGTCCACCCGTGGTGGACGGTGCCGATGCTCGAGGCCGGCGAGCGCATCGAGTCGCTGCAGCAGCGCGAGCTGCGGCTGCGCATGCAGCTGCAGCAGGCGCCGCAGGTCAGCCGACGGTTGGAGGCGGTGCGCGCGCAGATGGACGGCCGCCCCGGCTTCCTGCCCGAGTCCAACCCCGAGCTGGCCACCGCCAGCCTGATCCAGCGGCTCGAAACCGTGGTCGGCCAGGCCAGCCCCGGCAACCGCAGCTGCATGATCACCAACCGCTCGCCGCTGGCCGCCGACAGCCGCGAGCCGCATACGCGGGTGGTGGTGCAGGTGCGGCTGCGCTGCGGCACGCCGGAACTGGCGGCGGTGCTGCACTCGCTGGAGAGCGGCGCGCCGCGGCTGTTCGTCGGCAACCTCAACATCCTCGCCCAGCGCATGTACTTCAGCCCCGGCCGGGGTGAGCCGACCGGCAGCGGCGGGCTGGATGTCGCGTTCGACCTGTCGGGCTACCTCGCACCGAAGGAGGCGCCGCGTGCGGATTGAAGACGCCGGCCCGCGCACCTGGCTGCTCGCCGGCGTGGCCGGATGGGCGCTGCTGGCCTGGGTGCTGGCGGCCGCCGGCATGGGCGGGCGGGTCGTGCCGCTGCCCGATGACCCGACGCTGCTGCAGCCGCTGCCGCCGGTCCGCCCGGCCCCGCCGGCGCGGCTTGGCGCGCCGGGGCAGTACGCCGGGATCGCCGCGCGCCCGCTGTTCTCGCCCGACCGCCAGCCGGCGCCGTTCTTCCTGCAAGGCGGGGAGGAGGCCGAGTCGACCGCGTTCGACTACCAGCTGACCAGCGTGATGATCACGCCGCGGTTGAAGCTGGCGATCATCCAGCCCGCCGACGGTGGCGAGTCGGTGCGCGTGCGGCTGGGCGACGCGCCCGAATCCCACCCGTCCTGGCGCCTGAGCGGGCTGAGCGAGCGCAGCGCGGTGTTCGAAGGCCCCGAGGGGCAGCGCACGCTCGGGCTGCGGGTGTTCGACGGGGTCGGCGGCGCGCGCCCGACCGAAGTCGGCTCGCCGTCGCCGGATGCGATGTCGCCCGGCGCCGCCCGGCCGGGCGCCGGTGCACGCACCTCCGCCAGCGCCGCGCCCGCCCCGCGCAGCGATGCGCCGGCCGATGCCCAGGCCGGTGCGAATGCCGAGGCCGAGTCGGCCGAGGACGCGTCCGCCGGCGCCGCGCCCAGCCCCGACGACGCCCGCATGGAAGCGATCCGCGCGCGCATCCAGGCCCGCCGCGCCCGGCTGCACGGTGAACCCGCGCCCGTGCCGCCCCGACCCCCGCTCCGGCAACCGCCGGTCCAGAGCCCGTAGAGTGCACGCATGAAGCCGTTCCCCCGACTCCTGTCGCGACCGCCGCGGCGCGCCTCCCCCCGGGCGCCCCGCCGCTGGTCCCTCCTGCCGGTGCTGGCCGGCCTGGTCGCCGTGCTGCTGGCCGCCTGCGCCAGCACCCCGGTGCCGAGCGTGCGCCGCGACGGTGCCGCCAGTACCGCGGGCAGCGCCGGCGTGCGGATGCACACCGCCGGCACCGATGCGCTCGCGGCCGAGGCCGGCGCCACCGTGGTCGGCGGCGGCACGGTCACCGAGCCGCTGGCCGCCGCCACCGGCCCGCAGCCGCAGATCCGCCGCGGCACCGGCCAGGTCATCAACCAGGCCGCCGCCAGCGCGCTGCCGCCGAACCTCGGCGGCACCTCCGGCGCGGCCACCTTCAACTTCGAGGGCGAGTCGCTGCACGCCGTGGTCAAGGCGATCCTCGGCGACATGCTCGGCCAGAACTACGTGATCGCGCCCGGCGTGCAGGGCACGGTGACGCTGGCCACGCCCAACCCGGTCAGCCCGGCCGAGGCGATCAGCCTGCTCGACCAGGTGCTGGGCTGGAACAACGCCCGCATGGTCTACAGCGGCGGCCGCTACAACATTGTCCCGGCCGACCAGGCGCTGGCCGGCAACGTCGCCCCGCGCACCGGCGGCGCCGCCAACGCGCGCGGCTTCGAGGTCCGCACGGTGCCGCTGCGCTACGTCTCGGCCGAGGAGATGAAGAAGATCCTCGAACCCTACGCGCGTCCCAACGCGATCGTCGGCACCGACGCCGCGCGCAATGTCATCAGCATCGGCGGCACCCGCGCGGAGCTGCAGAACTACCTGCGCACGATCGAGATCTTCGACGTCGACTGGCTGTCGGGCATGTCGGTCGGCGTGTTCCCGCTGCAGTCGGGCAACCCCGAGCGGGTCGTCGCCGACCTCGAGAAGGTGTTCGGCGAGACCAGCAAGTCGCCGGTCGCCGGCATGTTCCGCTTCATGCCGCTGGAAGGCGCCAACGCGGTGATGGTGATCACCCCGCAGGCCGACTACCTCGACGACATCCAGCAGTGGCTGGAGCGGATCGACGGCGGCAGCGGCACCCGGCTGTACTCGTACCCGCTCAAGTACATCCGCGCGCGAGACCTGGCCGACCGGCTGGCCGAGGTGTTCGGCGCCTCGTCGTCGGGCGGTGGCGGCGGTGGCGACAGCCGCCCGCCGAGCCTGATGCCGGGGCTGGAGTCGGTCGAGATCGATTCCGGCCGCGACGGCACCAGCAGCGTGACGATCGGCGGCAAGGGCGGTGGCGATACGGCCGGTGGCGGCGGCATGTCGCTGGGCGCGTCGCAGGACGGCAACGCCAGCGTCAGCCTCGAGGTCGAGGGCAGCGAGGTGGGCGTGTCGGCGGTGGAGGAGACCAACTCGCTGCTGGTGCGTGCCAGCCCGCAGGCGTGGCAGTCGATCGTCGACGTGATCGGCCAGCTCGACGTGATGCCGATGCAGGTCCACATCGAGGCGCAGGTGGTCGAGGTGCAGCTCAGCGGCGCGCTGGAATACGGCGTCAACTGGTTCTTCGAGCGCGCGGTGACCGACAACGGCTTCCCCGACGCGGTTGGCCGCGACACCTGGAGCGCGCTGGCCGGCAGCGTCGGCCGTGGCGTCAACAACCCCGGCGGCGTGGTCTGGGAGTTCCTCGGCCGAAACGCCGCGGCGGTGATCAGCGCGCTCGACGCGGTGACCGACGTCAACATGCTGCAGAGCCCGTCAGTGCTGGTGCGCAACAACGCCGAGGCGACCTTCAACGTCGGCAGCCGGATCCCGGTGTCGTCGGTGACGGTCAACCCCGGCGTCGGCAACGACACCAGCTACAGCCAGGTGCAGTACCTCGACACCGGCGTGATCCTCAAGGTGCGGCCGCGGGTGTCGCGCGACGGCATGGTGTTCCTCGACATCGTGCAGGAGGTCAGCGCGCCCGGCGGCGAACCCGACCGCAACGGCAACGTCCGCATCGACACCCGCAAGCTCAAGACCGAGGCGGCGATCCAGAGCGGCGACACGGTGATGCTGGCCGGCCTGATCCGCGACAGCGTCACCCGCGGCTCGTCGGGTTTCCCGGGGCTGAGCCGGATCCCGGTGATCGGCGGCCTGTTCGGCACCCAGTCCTCGGCGACCCGGCGCGAGGAGACCATCGTGCTGCTGACCCCGACGATCGTCCGCAACCCGATGGAGACGCGCGAACTCACCGACGAGTACGGCCGCCGCTTCCGCGCGCTGGAACCGCTGTATCGCGAGCCGTAAGCTCGCGGCATGGTGAGCGGGGAAAGAGCGCGGCATGGCTGAGTTGCCGATCGTGGTGTTGCCGGTCGGCAGCGACGACGTCGCGCTGGATGCCTGCCTGGCCGCGCTGGAGGCCGGCACGCCGCCGGGCACGCGGCTGTGGCTGGCCGACGACGCCCGCGCCGGCCCGCGTGGCTGCGCGGTGATCGAACACTGGATGGCGACCACCCGGCTGCGCGCCGACTACACCCGCCGGCAGCGGCCGATCGGCGAGGTCGCCCACCTCGACGAGGTGCTGGGCGCCTGTGGCGACGCCGACGTGGCGGTGCTGGCGCCGGACGCGGTGCCGCTGCCGGGCTGGCTCGGGCGGCTCGCGGCCTGCCTGGCCGGCGACGGCTCGATCGCCACCGCGACGCCCTGGAGCAATGCCGGCGAGGCCGCTGGCTGGCCGCGGATCGGCGAGATATCCCCGATGCCGCGCGACCACGAGCGCCTGGCCCGTGCCGCCGCGCGGATGCCGGCGGTGACGCCGGAGCTGCCGGCGGCGATCGACCACTGCGTGCTGCTGCGCGGCAGCGCCCGCCGGCGCGTCGGCGGGCTCGACACCGAGAGCTACGGTTCCTGGTACGCCGGCCTGATCGACCTGTCGCTGCGGCTCGCCGGGCTGGGCTGGCGCAACGTGCTGTGCGGGTCGGCGTTCGTCGCCCGGGCAGCCGAGGGCGGTCCGTTCGAGGGCGACACCGACCGTCTCGCGGCGCGCTGGCCGGACTGGCACGCGCGCGTGGCCGGCTTCCTGATGCGCGACCCGCTGCGCGCCGCCCGCGCCGAGCTGGCCGACCTGTTCGCCACCATCGGCCCGCCGGAGGCGCAGCCGGACCTGTTCCCGGCGACGGCCGAGTCCGCGTGCGGAGTCGCGGACGCAGGGGCCGGTGACGCCGGAGACGCGGCCGCCGTCGACGCGGACCGTACCGACACCACGCCGACCGCCCCATGAGCGACGCCGTCGACCTCCCCGCCGCGGCCGACATCGCCGCGGTGGTGGTGACCCACCAGAGCGAATCGACCCTCGACGACTGCCTGCGCCGCCTGCGCGCCGCGGCCGGCGTCGGCTCGATCCGCGTGGTCGACAACCAGTCCAGCGACGACACCCTGGCGATCGCCCAGCGCCATGCCAGCGCCGACCCGCGTGTGCGCTTCATCGCCAATCCCGACAATCCGGGCTTTGGCGTGGGCTGCAACCAGGGCGCGGCGGATGCGGTGGCCGGCGCGCCTGGCGTGGCGTGGCTGGCGTTCGTCAATCCCGACGCGATGGTCGCGGCCGACACGCTCGCGCGCCTGCGCACCCTGGCGGCGCCGCGCGGCGAGGTGCTGCTCGGCGTCGACCTGGTCGGCGAGGACGGCGTCCGCGACCCCGCCGCGCGCCGGCGCGACCCGGATTTCGGCGCGATGCTGGCGAGGCTGGCCGGCCGGCGCGCGGATGGGGCGGGAGCTGGACGCGGAGCGATGGCGGTCGCCGTCGACGACGGTCTCGAACTGCAGCCGGTCGACGCGGTCTCGGGGGCGTTGATGTTCATGCCGCGCGGGCTGTTCGAGCGGCTCGACGGTTTCGACGAGGGCTACCGGCTGCACGCCGAGGACCTCGACCTGTGCCGCCGGGCGCGGCTGGCGGGCGCCAACGTCGCGGTCGCCAACCGCGTGCGCGTGCTGCACGTGCGCGGGGTGTCGAGTCGCTCGCGCCCGCTGTTCGTCGAGTGGCACAAGCACCGCGGGCTGTGGCGCTACTTCGGCCGGTTCGAGGCGCCGCACCGGGGCTGGCCGCTGCGCGCCGCGGTGTGGGCGGCGATCTGGCTGCGCTTCCCGCTCGCCGCCGCGCGCGCCTGGTGGCGCAGCCGCTGAACGACCCGCCGGTTTTCGTAGGAGCGACGTGAGTCGCGACCCGCCGACCGTTCACCGGCGCGGGATTCAACGCGGGGTCGCCCGGCCGGACTACGCGCTGATCGTCGCGACACGACTTCCAGCGGTTCGCGACTCACGTCGCTCCTACGGGCACGGGACGCACGGCCGCGTCGCCAGGCCGGCGCCGCGTCCGCGGCTCACCGGTACCGGTTGACCTGCTCCTTCAACGTCCGCGCCGCGTCGGCGGCCGCGTCGGCAAAATCGTCGCCGGGGGAGGCGTACAGGATCGCCCGCGACGAGCTGACCATCAGGCCGGTGCCGTCGGCGGTCCTGGCGTTGCGCACCACCGCCTCGACATCGCCACCCTGGGCGCCGACGCCCGGCACCAGGAACGGCATGTCGCCCACGATCGCGCGGACTTCGCGCAGCTGATCGGGCCAGGTCGCGCCGACCACCAGCGCGCAGTTGCCGTGGCCGTTCCAGTCGCGCGCGATGGTCGCCGCGACGTGCTGGTACAGCGGCCGGCCGGCGCCGTTGCCGTCGGCGACGACCAGATCCTGCAGGTCGCTCGCACCGGGGTTGGAGGTGCGGCACAGGATCACCACGCCGCGGTCGGCGCGGTCGAGGAAGGGCTGCACCGAGTCGCGGCCGAGGTACGGGTTGGCGGTGACCGCATCGGCGGCGTAGCGGTCGAAGGCCTCGGCCGCGTAATGCTGCGCGGTGCTGCCGATGTCGCCGCGCTTGGCGTCGAGGATCACCGGCACGCCCGGATGCGCGTCGTGGATATGGGCGACCAGCCGCTCCAGCGCGCTTTCGGCGCCGAGCGCGGCGAAGTGCGCGATCTGCGGCTTGAACGCGCAGGCGTGCCGCGCGGTGGCGTCGACGATGTCGCGGCAGAAGTTGAACACCGCGTCGTCGTCGCCGCGGAAGCGGGCCGGGAACTTCGACGGTTCCGGGTCGAGCCCGACGCAGACCAGCGAGTCGGCGGCGGACCAGCGGTCCCTGAGTGCCTGCATGAATGCCATCGTCGTTCCTCGCTATTGCCGACTACTGGAGGCCGGTTCGCCGCCATTGTAGGAGCGACGCAAGTCGCGACCTGTACATTGTCCCGGGCGCTCGGCGGGTCGCGACTCACGTCGCTCCTACAGAACCGCCGATCCCACGACGGAGCGCCCGCGTCGCCGCGGGCGCCACTGCATCACTTCAACGCCTTGAACCGCAACCGGTGCGGGCCGGCGTCGTCACCGAGGCGGCGCTTCTTGTCTTCCTCGTACTCGCGGTAGTTGCCCGGGAAGAACTCGACGTGGCTGTCGCCCTCGAACGCCAGGATGTGGGTCGCGATGCGGTCGAGGAACCAGCGGTCGTGGCTGATCACGAACACGTTGCCGGGGAACTCCAGCAGCGCGTCTTCCAGCGCACGCAGCGTCTCGATGTCGAGGTCGTTGGACGGTTCGTCGAGCAGCAGCACGTTGCCGCCCTGCAGCAGGGTCTTGGCCATGTGCAGGCGGCCGCGCTCACCACCCGACAGCGAGCCGACGCGCTTCTGCTGGTCCTGGCCCTTGAAGTTGAAGCGGCCGATGTAGGCGCGCGACTGGATCTCGATGCCGTTGATGTTGAGGATGTCGCGCCCGCCGGACACCTCCTCCCACACGTTTTTGTCGCCCTCCAGCGCCTCGCGGCTCTGGTCGACGTAGGCCAGCTGCACGGTCGGGCCGGTGATGATTTCACCCGAGTCCGGCTTCTCCTGCCCGGTGATCATCTTGAACAGGGTCGACTTGCCGGCGCCGTTCGGACCGATGATGCCGACGATCGCGCCCGGCGGGACGATGAAGCTGAGGTCGTCGATCAGCAGCCGGTCGCCGAACTTCTTGCTGACGTTGCGGAACTCCATCACCGAGTTGCCCAGGCGCTCGCCCGGCGGAATGAAGATCTCGTTGGTCTCGTTGCGCTTCTGGTAGTCGACCGCCTGCAGCTCCTCCAGCCGCGCCAGTCGCGCCTTGCCCTTGGAGCGGCCGCCCTTTGCGTTCTGCCGCGACCACTCCAGCTCCTTCTGGATCGCCTTCTGGCGGGCCTTTTCCTGGTTCTCTTCCTGCTTCAGGCGCTCTTCCTTCTGGACCAGCCAGTCGGTGTAGTTGCCCTTCCACGGGATGCCGCGGCCGCGGTCGAGCTCGAGGATCCACTCGGCGGCGTTGTCGAGGAAGTAGCGGTCGTGGGTGACGGCCACCACGGTGCCGGTGTAGCGGGCGAGGAACTGCTCCAGCCACTCGACCGACTCGGCGTCGAGGTGGTTGGTGGGCTCGTCCAGCAGCAGCATGTCGGGCTTCTGCAGCAGCAGGCGGCACAGCGCGACGCGGCGCTTCTCGCCACCGGAAAGCTTGCCGACGATGGCATCCCACGGCGGCAGGCGCAGCGCGTCGGCGGCGACCTCCAGCTGGTTCTCGAGGGTGTGCGCGTCGCCGGCGGCGAGGATCGCCTCCAGCCGCTCCTGCTCCTTGGCCAGCGCGTCGAAGTCGGCGCCGTCCTCGGCGTAGGCGGCGTAGACCTTCTCCAGCTCGGCCTGCGCATTGAGCACTTCGCCGACGCCTTCCTCGACCGCTTCGCGGACGGTCTTCTCGGGGTCGATCTCCGGCTCCTGCGCCAGGTAACCGACCTTGATGCCCGGCTGCGGGCGGGCCTCGCCGGAGAAGTCCTGGTCGACGCCTGCCATGATCTTCAGCACGGTCGACTTGCCGGCGCCGTTCAGGCCCAGCAGGCCGATCTTGGCGCCCGGGAAGAACGACAGCGAGATGTCCTTGATGATCTGGCGCTTGGGCGGAACGGTCTTGCTGACGCCGTTCATGGTGTAGATGTATTGCGACATGGGTGCTCCGCAGGCGTGCGCCCGGCGGCCTGCGGGGCAGGGCCGGGGGAGGGGGGATTCAGAAGCCCACCATTATCGCGGATCGCGGCGCCGGCTGCAGCGGGGGCGGCGGAGGTTCGTTCATCGGCCGGCTCGCGCGGCACGTGGGCTCTCCCTGGTAGGAGCGACGTGAGTCGCGACCCGCCGAACCGTCGAGAGGGTGTACAGGTCGCGACTCACGTCGCTCCTACCCGAAGCCGGCCCCGATCCGCGATGTCCCGGCCCCGTCAAAATGGCCCCGTCCCTCGCCGCCGGCTAAACTCGTCGCTCTCCCCACCGACCCGGAGCGGCAATGTTCCCGCGCGACGCACGCATCGAAGGCTTTGACCCCGAACTCGCCCAGGCCATCTCCGACGAGCGCCGGCGCCAGGAAGACCACGTCGAGCTGATCGCCAGCGAGAACTACGCCAGCCCGCGCGTGATGGAGGCGCAGGGCAGCGTGCTGACCAACAAGTACGCTGAAGGCTATCCGGGCAAGCGCTACTACGGCGGCTGCGAGCACGTCGACGTCGCCGAGCAGCTGGCGATCGACCGGCTCAAGCAGCTGTTCGGGGCCGACTACGCCAACGTCCAGCCGCACTCGGGCAGCCAGGCCAACCAGGCCGTCTACCTGTCGCTGCTGAGCCCCGGCGACACCATCCTCGGCATGAGCCTGGCCCACGGCGGCCACCTGACCCACGGCGCCAAGGTCAACATTTCCGGCAAGCTGTTCAACGCGGTCCAGTACGGCGTCAACGACGACGGCCTGATCGACTACGACGAAGTCCAGCGCCTGGCCACCGAGCACAGGCCGAAGATGCTGGTCGGCGGCTTCAGCGCCTACTCGCAGAAGATCGACTGGGCGCGGCTGCGCGCGATCGCCGACTCGGTTGACGCGATCTTCTTCGTCGACATGGCCCACGTCGCCGGCCTCGTCGCCGCCGGCGTGTACCCGAACCCGCTGCCGCACGCGCACGTGGTCACCTCGACCACCCACAAGACCCTGCGCGGCCCGCGCGGCGGCATCATCGTGGCGAAGGACCCGTCCGAGGAGCTGGTCAAGAAGCTGCAGTCGATCGTGTTCCCCGGCATCCAGGGCGGCCCGCTGATGCACGTCATCGCGGCCAAGGCGGTGGCCTTCAAGGAGGCGCTGGAGCCGGAGTTCAAGGCCTACCAGCAGCAGGTGGTGAAGAACGCGCAGGCGATGGCGAAGGTGATCGTCGAGCGTGGCTACAAGATCGTCTCCGGCGGCACCGAGAACCACCTGATGCTGGTCGACATGATCGGCAAGGGCATCACCGGCAAGGACGCGGAGGCCGCGCTCGGCCGCGCCCACATCACCGTCAACAAGAACGCGGTGCCGAACGACCCGCAGAAGCCGTTCGTGACCTCCGGCCTGCGCATCGGCACCCCGGCGGTGACCACCCGCGGCTACCAGGAAGCCGATTGCGTCGAGCTGGCCAACTGGCTGTGCGACGTGCTGGACGCGCCGAAGGACGAGGCGGTGATCGGGCGCGTGCGCGAGGCGGTGTCCGCGCAGTGCCGCAGGTTCCCGGTCTACGGCTGAGCCGGCCGACCTTTGCACTGTCCCTTCTGCCAGCACGCCGACACCCGCGTGATCGACTCGCGGGTGTCGGATGACGGCGCCACCATCCGCCGCCGCCGCGTCTGCGAGGCCTGTGGCGAGCGCTTCAGCACGCTCGAGACGATCGAGCTGAAGCTGCCGGTGATCATCAAGTCCGACGGCCGCCGCGAGGCCTTCGACGCGCGCAAGCTGCGCTCGGGCTTCGACCGCGCGCTGCAGAAGCGGCCGGTGTCGGAGGAGCAGATCGAGGCGGCGGTGCGCGCGGTGGTGCACCAGTTGCGCATGACCGCCGAGCGCGAACTGCCGTCGATGCGGGTCGGCGAGTTCGTGATGGCCGAACTGCGCAAGCTCGACCATGTCGGCTACGTGCGGTTCGCCTCGGTGTACCGCGCGTTCGAGGACGTGGCCGACTTCCGCGAGGAGCTCGACCGCCTCGAGAACGACAGTTCCGGCGAAGGCCAGCTGCCGCTGCTCGGCGGCGAGGCGGCCGCGCCATCCAACAAGCCACGCCGGCGCTGAGCGAACCCCGCACAGGCGCCGGACAGGGGAGTGCCCGATGTCCGATTTCACCGCCACCGACCACCTGATGATGGCCCGCGCGCTGCGCCTGGCCGAGCGCGGGGCGTTCACCGCCCGGCCCAACCCGATGGTCGGCTGTGTCATCGCCCACGGCGACGAGGTGGTCGGCGAGGGCTTCCACCGGCGCGCCGGCGAGGCCCATGCCGAGGTGGTCGCGCTGGAGGCCGCCGGTGAGCGGGCCAAGGGCGCGACCGTCTACGTGACGCTGGAGCCGTGCGCGCACACCGGCCGCACCGGCCCTTGCGCCGACGCGCTGGCCGCGGCCGGGGTGGTGCGGGTGGTCGCGGCGATGCGCGACCCGTTCCCCGAGGTCGACGGCGCCGGCTTCGACCGCCTGTCCGCGGCCGGCATCGAGGTCGCCCACGGCCTGATGGAGGCACAGGCGCGACACCTCAACCGCGGCTACCTGTCGCGGATCGTGCGCGGCCGGCCGTGGGTGCGGGTCAAGCTGGCCACCAGCATTGACGGCCGCAGCGCGCTGGCCAGTGGCGAATCCAAATGGATCTCGTGCGAGGCCTCGCGCCAGGACGTGCAGCAGTGGCGCGCGCGTGCCGGCGCGATCGTCACCGGCGCCGGCACGGTGCTGGCCGACGACCCGTCGCTGACCGTGCGGCTGGGCGACGACACCCCGTTCGAGCCACCGCTGCGGGTGGTGCTCGATCCGGGCCTGGCGACGATCCACCGCGGCCGGGTGCGCGAGGGCGACGCGCCGACCCTGTACGTCCACGCGCCGCAGACCAAGCTCACCCGCGGCATCTCGGCGCAGCTGGCGGTGGTCGAGGTCGACCACGGCCGGTTCGACCTCAACGCGGTGCTCAAGCTGCTGGCCGGGCGCGGCATCAACGAGGTCCACGTCGAGGCCGGCGCGACCCTGGCGGCGGCGTTCATGGACGCCGGGCTGGTCGACGAACTGCTGCTGTACGTGGCGCCGGTGTTGCTGGGCTCGAAGGCGCGGCCGCTGTTCGACGGCCTCAACATCGAACACATGGCCGACCGGATGCAGATGGAGATCGTCGACTCGCGGGTGATCGGCGGCGATATCCGGGTGCTGCTGCAGCCCCGGGGCTGACCATCCACGAACGCAGCGTTCCGCCCGCGGGCCGGCCACCACCGGCCGCGGTGCTAGAATTCGCCGGCCGCCACCGCGGCGCACCAACACCAGTAACGTCTTCAGGGCGGGGCGGAACTCCCCACCGGCGGTAGGTCGCCCGGCTCCAGCAGCCGCGCCGACGAGCCCGCGAGCGCCTCCGGCAACGTACCGCCGCAGGGTTAGCAGATCCGGTCCGATGCCGGAGCCGACGGTCACAGTCCGGATGAAAGAAGACGGCGTCCGCCCGGCCACGTGCCGCGCGTGCGCCATGCCTTGTGGCGTTTTTCGCTGATCGACGCGGGAAACATCGCCATGCTCCGAACCGACACCGCCGCCGCCACCTGTCCGCCGCTTCGTCCGGCGCGGGGGGCGCGCTGATGTTCACCGGCATCATCGAGGGCGTCGGCCGGCTGGCCGTGCGCGAGGCCCGTGGCGGCGACGCCCGGCTGCGGATCGAGGTCGGCAGCCTGCCATTCGACGACGTCCGCATGGGCGAGAGCATCGCGGTCAACGGCACCTGCCTGACCGTGGTTGCGTTCGATGCAGGCTCCTTCGAGGCCGACGCCTCCACCGAGACCCTGTCGCTGACCACGCTCGGCCGCCTGCCGCTGGGCGCCGCGGTCAACCTCGAGCGCGCGATGCGGCCCGACGACCGCCTCGGCGGCCACCTCGTCAGCGGCCATGTCGACGGCGTCGGCGCGGTCGCTGCGATCACCGAGGACGCCCGCGCCCAGCGCTGGCGCTTCACCGCGCCGGCCGCGGTGCTGCGCTACGTCGCAAAGAAGGGCTCGATCTGCGTCGACGGCGTCAGCCTGACCGTCAACGCGGTCGACGATGCCGGCTTCGACGTCGCGCTGGTCCCGCACACGGTCGCCCACACCGCCTTCGCCGGCACCCGTCCGGGCGACGCCGTCAACCTCGAGGTCGACCTGGTCGCCCGCTACGTCGAGCGCCTGCTGTCGCCGCCCGCATCCGAACCCGGAGTCCAGCCATGAGCTTCGCCCCCGTCCCCGAACTGCTCGAGGAGATCCGCGCCGGCCGCATGGTGGTGATCGTCGACGACGAGGACCGCGAGAACGAGGGCGACCTGATCATGGCCGCCGAGCTGGTCAAGCCGACCGACATCAACTTCATGGTCACCCACGCGCGCGGGCTGGTGTGCCTGTCGCTGACCCGCGAGCGCTGCGCCCAGCTCGGGCTGCCGCCGATGGTCCGCGACAACACCTCGCAGCACCACACCAACTTCACCGTCAGCATCGAGGCGGCCGAGGGCGTGACCACCGGTATCAGCGCCTACGACCGCGCCCACACCATCCGCACCGCGGTACGCCCGGACGCGGCGCCGGCCGACCTCAGCCAACCCGGCCACATCTTCCCGCTGCAGGCCCAGCCGGGCGGCGTGCTCAACCGCGCCGGCCACACCGAGGCGGCGGCCGACCTGGCGCTGATGGCGGGACTGGAGCCGGCCGGCGTGCTGGTCGAGATCCTCAACGCCGACGGCACCATGGCGCGGCGGCCGGAACTGGAGAAGTTCGCGGCCGAGCACGGCCTGAAGATCGGCTCGATCGAGGAGCTGATCCGCTACCGGCTGGAGACCGAGCACACGGTCGAGCGCGTCGATGCGCGCGACATCGAGACCGACCACGGCCCGTTCCAGCTGGTGACCTACCGCGACCGGCTCAGCCACGGCCTGCATTTCGCCCTGCAGCGCGGCGAGCCCGACCCGGCGCGCCCGACCCTGGTACGCGTGCACATGCTCAATCCGCTGAGCGACGCCCTGCGCTGGCGCCGCGCCGACTTCGGCCCGGCGGTCGGCGAGGTGCTGGCCACCATCGCCGCCGAAGGCCATGGCGCGCTGGTGCTGCTGGGCGAGTCCGCCGGCCCCGACGCGCTGCTGGCCCGCATCCGCGAGCAGCCCGAGGGCGACAGACCCGGACGCGGCCAGGCGCTGAGCGAGTGGCGCCGCAACGGTGCCGGCGGCCAGATCCTCGCCGACCTCGGCCTCGGCAAGCTGCGCGTGCTGGGTACCCCGCGCAAGCAGATCGGCCTGGCCGGGTTCGGACTGGAAGTGGTCGAGTACGTCTGACCCGCCCGGCCGCGGCCGCCAACCCCGCTAAACTACCCCTCCAATCGCCACCGACCCGCCCATGCCCCATATCGAAGGCGACCTGCGCAGCCCTGCCGGCGCGCGTTTCGCGATCATCGCCAGCCGCTGGAACCCGCGCATCACCGACACCCTCGTCGCCGGCGCCCGCAAGGCCTTCGCCGACCACGGCGTGGCCGAGGAGGCGGTCGACGTGGTGCGCGTGCCGGGTGCGTGGGAGCTGCCGCTGGTCGCCGCCGGCCTCGGCGCGGCCGGCCGCCACGCCGGCATCGTCGCGCTGGGCTGCGTGATCCGCGGCGACACCCGCCACTACGAGCACGTCGCCGACCGTTGCAGCGAAGGCCTGATGCGGGTGCAGGTCGATCACCGCGTGCCGGTCAGCAACGGCGTGCTCGCGGTCGAGCGGTTCGAGGACGCCGAGGCGCGTGCCGGCGGCACCCACGGCAACAAGGGCGAGGAAGCCGCGCTGGCGGTGATCGAGATGGCCCACCTCCTGGAGCAACTGGCATGAACCGTCGCCGCCCCGATGGCATCGATCCCGTCGCGCGTTCGCGCGCCCGTCGCCGCGCGCTGCAGGCGGTGTACGCCTGGCAGCTGTCGGGTGCGAAGGCACGCGAGGTGGTCGCCCAGTTCGCCCACGAGCAGGCGCGCGAGGTGGCCGACCTGGCCTACTTCGAGGACCTGGTGCACGGCGTGGCCGACCACCGCGACGAGCTCGACGCCGCGCTGGCGCCGTTCCTCGACCGCGAGATCGAACAGGTCGACGCGATCGAGCGCGCGGTGCTGCGGATTGCCGCCTACGAGCTGCGCCACCGTCCCGACGTGCCGTACCGGGTGGTGATCAACGAGGCGATCGAGACCGCCAAGCGGTTTGGCGCCGAGCATGGCCATACCTACGTCAACGGCGTGCTCGACCACGCCGCGGCGGAGTGGCGCGCGGTCGAGGCGAACGCCGCGCGCAAGCGCTGACGCGAGCGCCGGTTGCCGCATCGGGCGACCGGTTGCGTGGCATGACGTGCACGCGGGGAGGAGCGATGGAGTTCGACCTGATCGACCGGATCCGTGCCCGGGTGGCGTCGCGCGACGACGTCGTGCTCGGCATCGGCGACGACGCCGCGATCCTCGAGGTCGCGCCCGGCCGGCAGCTGGTGGTCGCCGCCGACACCCTCAACGCCGGCGTGCACTTCCCGCACGGCACCGCCGCGGCCGACATCGGCTGGAAGGCGCTCGCGGTCAACCTCTCGGACCTTGCCGCGATGGGGGCCGAACCGGCCTGGTGCACGCTGTCGCTGTCACTGCCGGAGGCCGACGCGGAGTGGCTCGACGGCTTCCTTGACGGCTTCCTCGAACTGGCGGGCGCGCATCGCGTGGCGCTGGTCGGCGGCGACACCACCCGCGGTCCGCTGTCGATCGGCGTGACCGTGCACGGGCTGGTGGAGCCGGGCGGGGCGCTGCGCCGCGACGGCGCGCGGGCCGGCGACGACATCTGGGTCAGCGGCACGCTCGGCGACGCCGCCGGCGCGCTGGCGCTGCTGCAGCGGCCGGAACCCGTGGTCGCGGCCGCCTGCGAGGCCGGTCCGGTGCTGGCGGCGGGGCCGGCGGATGCGACGGACGAGGCGTTGCCGCGGCTGCGGCCTCGGCTGGACCGGCCGACGCCGCGGGTTCAGCTCGGGCGTGGCCTGGCCGGGCTCGCGCATGCCGCGGTCGACGTTTCCGACGGCCTGCTCGCCGACCTCGCCCACGTCTGCCGCGCCAGCGGGGTCGGCGCCGGGATCGACATCGATGCGCTGCCGTGTTCGGCCGCCCTGCGCGATGCGTTCGACGAGGGCGAGCGCCGGTCGTTGCAGGCCGGCGGTGGCGACGACTACGAGCTGTGCTTCACCGCGCCGGCCGACCGGCGGGAACGGATCGAGGCCCTCGGCGCCGCCACCGGCGTGGCGTTGGCCCGCGTCGGCCGGGTCGTCGACGGTGCCGGTGTCGTCGCGCGGGATCGCAGTGGTGCGCCGTGGACGCCAGGGCGCGCCGGCTACGCACATTTCGCGGAGCCGTTCGCTCCGGCACCGGGCTGAGATCGCCCGGCGGGATCATCGGCCCGTTGGCCCGTGGTCCGTGGTCCGTTGGCCGACCGGCTGGTCGACCCGGGCCGCCTGTAGGAGCAACTGTCTTCTTCAGATC
>NZ_AVPT01000012.1 GCF_000768335.1 Lysobacter arseniciresistens ZS79 | reverse complement strand
AAGACACAAGCGGCTTCAGCCGCGATCGGATAACCGTTCGCCCGCACCGGTTCCTGGTAGCGGCTGAAGCCGCTCTACAGTCGGCCGTCGGCGGCGCCGTCGGACAGCGCCGACTTCACGTCGTAGACCACGCACTCCGGCTTGCCGTAGCCGCGGACCCCTTCGGCACCCTGCTCCAGCAACCGCCGGTGCGGCACCGCGAGGATGACCGCGTCGTACGCGCCACGCGCCGGCGCCTCCACCAGCCGCAGCCCGAGCACCGCGCGCGCCTCGCCGGCATCCGCCCACGGATCATGCACGTCCACCTGCGCGTGCGAGGCCTCCAGCTCGCGGACGATGTCGACCACCCGGGTGTTACGCAGGTCCGGGCAGTCCTCCTTGAAGGTCAGCCCCAGCACCAGCACGCGCGAGCCGACCACGTGGATGCGCTTGCCGGCCATCAGTCGCAGCACCTGGTGCGCGACGTGCAGGCCCATCCGGCTGTTGATGCGCCGCGCGGTCAGGATCAGCTCGGGGTGGTAGCCCAACACCGTCGCCTTGTGGGTCAGGTAGTACGGGTCGACACCGATGCAGTGGCCGCCGACGAGGCCCGGCGTGAACGGCAGGAAGTTCCACTTGGTGCCGGCCGCGGCCAGCACGTCGGCGGTGTCGATCCCCATCGTCTGGAAGATCATCGCCAGTTCGTTGACCAGGGCGATGTTGACGTCTCGCTGGGTGTTCTCGATCACCTTGGCCGCCTCGGCGACGCGGATCGACGGCGCGCGGTGGGTGCCCGCGCTGATGATGGTCCGGTACAGCGCGTCGACGAAGCTCGCCGCTTCCGGCGTCGAGCCGGAGGTGACCTTGGTGATCGTCTCAAGCCGGTGCTCGCGGTCGCCCGGGTTGATCCGCTCGGGGCTGTAGCCACAGGTGAAGTCGCGGTTGAACACCAGCCCCGACGCGGCCTCCAGCACCGGCACGCAGACCTCCTCGGTGGTGCCGGGGTAAACCGTGGACTCGTACACCACCACGTCGCCGCGCTTGAGCACCGCACCGACGGTGCGGCTGGCATGCTCGAGTGGACGCAGGTCCGGGCGGGTCGCCTCGTCGACCGGCGTCGGCACGGTGACGATATGGACGTTGCAGCCGGCCAGCGCCGCGGGATCGGCGGACAGCCGCAAGCGGGTAGCGGCGGAAAGCGCATCGGCACCGGTCTCGCCGGTACGGTCGTGGCCGCGCTGCAGCTCGTCCACGCGCCCGCCGTCGATGTCGAACCCGAGCGTGTCGAAGTGCTGTCCGAACGCGACCGCCAGCGGCAGGCCGACGTACCCGAGCCCGATCACCGCGATGCGGGCGTTGGCGATATCGGGGACGGAAGCGTGGTCGGGGCTGGGCATGCGGCGGGGTCCTAGCGGGGTGGCGTCACTCTAACGGCTCGGCGCACTGCACGCGGCACCCATGTCCCCTTCCGGCGGGCGGGCGGCTGGCCCCGCCCCGCCTCGACCCATCCGTGCAGCGCGTCGGCCGTGGCGTCCAGCCGCGCGCTCATGACGCGGCGCAGCCACGTGCGCACATTGAAGCTTGCGATGGCCGGGTCGTACCGGCACGGCAGCACGCCGCCGAGGGTCGGCACCGGCATGTTGCGGACGCGAGACGGGTTGCGCACGTCGACCACGGTCACCCCACTGCACCAACAAAAAGACCCGCCGAAGCGGGTCCCGTTGTCTGGTGCCGGAGATAGGAATCGAACCTACGACCCCATCATTACGAATGACGTGCTCTACCAACTGAGCTACTCCGGCCAAGGGGCGGAATTCTAGGTGGCGGGCCCGGGTGGGTCAATCGGTGACCAGTTGGACCCGCAGCTCCTTCGGCAGTGCGAAAACCATGTTTTCCGGCTTGCCGTCGAGGTTGCTCACGCTGCCGGCACCGAGCTCACGGAGGCGGTCGACGACGCCACGAACCAGCACCTCGGGCGCCGATGCGCCGGCGGTGATGCCGACCCGGGTGCGACCGGCAACCCAAGCCGGGTCGATCTCGTCGGCGCCGTCGATCAGGTAGGCCGCCACGCCTTCACGTTCGGCCAGCTCACGCAGCCGGTTGGAGTTGGAGCTGTTGACCGAGCCGACCACCAGGATCAGGTCGCAGCGGCCGGCCAACTCGCGCACCGCGTCCTGGCGATTCTGGGTGGCGTAGCAGATGTCGTCGTTCTTGGGCCCCTGGATCGCGGGGAACCGTGCCTTGAGTGCTTCGATGATGCCGCGGGTGTCGTCGACCGAGAGCGTGGTCTGGGTGGTAAACGACAGGTTGTCGGGCTGCTCGACCTGTAGCGTGGCGACGTCGTCGAGGTCCTCGACCAGATAGATCTGTCCGGCGCCGGCCTCACGCTGCCACTGGCCCATCGTGCCCTCCACCTCCGGGTGGCCCTCGTGGCCGATCAGGACCATGTCGCGGCCCGCGCGGCACTGCCGCGAGACCTCCAGATGGACCTTGGTCACCAGCGGGCAGGTGGCGTCGAACACCTTGAGCCCGCGGCGGTCGGCCTCCGCACGCACCGCGCGGGACACGCCGTGGGCACTGAAGATGACGGTGTTGCCGTCGGGCACCTCGTCAAGCTCCTCGACGAAGATCGCGCCGCGCTGCTTGAGGTCGTCAACCACGAACTTGTTATGGACCACCTCGTGGCGCACGTAGATCGGCGCGCCGAGGGTCTCCAGTGCACGGTTGACGATCTCGATCGCACGGTCGACGCCGGCACAGAAGCCGCGGGGGTTGGCGAGGATCAGGTCCATCCGGTGATTTTACTCCCGCGCTGCATCGGGCTTGCGCTCGCCGCTGAACAACCCGTAGGCGGCGATGCCGATCGCGCCGCCGACGATGGCCGCGTCGGCGATGTTGAAGGCTGGCCAGTAGTAGTCGCCGACATACCACTGGATGAAGTCGACCACGTGCCCGTGGACCAGTCGGTCGATGACGTTACCGATGGCGCCGCCGATGACCAACGCGTACGGCAACGCGGTTTTCCAGTCGCGACGTGGCGTGCGCGACAGCCAGTAGCCGAGCAGGCCGCAGATGGCCGCGGCGAGGACCACGAAGAAGTACTTCTGCCAGCCACCGGCGTCGCTGAGGAAGCTGAAGGCGGCTCCGGTGTTGTAAGTGCGGTACCAGTTCCAGAAGCCGTCGATCACCGGGATCGCGGTGTACTCCGGCAGGCGGGTCAGGACCCAGTACTTGGTCAGCTGGTCGAGCGCGATGACCAGGACCGAGACGGCCAGCCAGGCGAGCGCGTTGGGTTTGGGTGCGGGGGGCTTCATGTCAGAACCAGCGGCGGTCTTCGCCGTCACCATCGACGTTGTCGACGCAGCGGCCACAGAGGGTGGGATGGGCTTCGACGGCACCGACGTCGCCGCGGTGCTGCCAGCAGCGGCCGCACTTGGCCTTTTCGGTGCGCGCGGCCGCGACGCGGATGTCGGCCGCCTGCTCATCGGCGACCACGCTGACGTCGCCGCTGATGAACAGGAAGCGCAGCTCGTCGACGATCGGCGCCAGCCAGTTCTGGTCGGCAACCCCGGCGTGCAGCGCGATCTCGGCCTCCAGCGCGGCGCCGATGGTGCCGGCCGCGCGCATCGGCTCAAGCACCTTGCTGACCTGTTCGCGTAGCGCCAGCAGGCGGCGGAAGTCGTCGGCCGACAGCGCGGCGCCGTCCGGCAGCGGCGCCAGGCCCTCGTACCAGGTGGCGAACAGCACGTTGTCCTCGCGCGCGCCCTGCCCGGTCTCCGCCGGCAGGTGGCCCCACATCTCCTCGGCGGTGAAGCTCAGGATCGGCGCGATCCAGCGCACGAACGCCTCGGCGATGCGGTACATCGCGCTCTGCGCCGAGCGCCGGCCGCGCGAGTCCCCGCGCATCGTGTAGAGGCGGTCCTTGGTGACGTCGAGGTAGAGCGAGCCGAGGTCGACGCTGCAGAAATTGGCGAGGATCTGCACCACCTCGCTGAAGTCGTAGCGCTCGTAGGCCGCGGTGATCTTCTGCTGCAGGCCGTGGGCACGGTGCACGATCCAGCGGTCGAGCGCGACCATTGCCGTATCGCCCTCGCCGTCCAGCGGCAGCAGGTGCGCGGCCGGGTCGAAGCCGTGCAGGTTGCCGAGCAGGAAGCGCGCGGTGTTGCGGATGCGGCGGTAGTTGTCGGCGCTGCGCTTGAGGATCTCGTCGGAGACGGTCATCTCGTTGCGGTAGTCGGCCGAGGCGATCCACAGCCGCAGCACGTCGGCGCCCATCGCGTCGACCACCTTCTGCGGGGCGACCACGTTGCCGAGCGACTTGGACATCTTGCGGCCGTCGGCATCGACGGTGAAACCGTGGGTCAGCACCTGCCGGTACGGCGCGACGCCATCCATCGCCACGCCGGTCAGCAGCGAGGACTGGAACCAGCCGCGGTGCTGGTCGGAGCCTTCCAGGTACAGGTCGGCCGGCTTGCGCAGGCCGTCTTCCGGTCGCTGCGCGAGCACGCACTCGTGGGTGACGCCGGAGTCGAACCAGACATCGAGGATGTCGGTGACCTTGTCGTAGTCGGCCGCCTCGTCGCCGAGCAGCGTCGCCGGGTCGAGCGCGTACCAGGCGTCGATGCCGTCGGTCTCGACGAGTTTGGCGACCTCGCCCATCAGCTCGACCGAGCGCGGGTGCGGCTCGTGCGTCGCCTTGTGGACAAACAGCGCGATTGGCACGCCCCAGGTGCGCTGGCGGCTGATGCACCAGTCCGGCCGGCCCTCGACCATGCCGGCGATGCGCGCCTCGCCCCAGTCGGGGAACCACTGCACGTCGCCGATCGCCTTGAGCGCGTCGGCCCGCAGGTCGGCCTTTTCCATCGAGATGAACCACTGCGGCGTGGCGCGGAACGCCACCGGCGTCTTGTGGCGCCAGCAGTGCGGGTAGCTGTGCTCGAGCTTGCTGAAGGCCAGCAGCGCGCCGCCCGCACGCAGGGCATCGACGATGACGTCGTTGGCCTTCCAGATGTGCAGGCCGGCCAGCTCGGTGCCGGCGAGCGCGGGCGTGCCCGGCAGGTAGACACCTCGGGCGTCGACCGGGTTGAGCTGGGCAGCCTCGTAGCGGTCGACCAGGCCATACCGGCGACCGACCGCGAAGTCCTCCTGGCCGTGGCCCGGCGCGGTGTGGACGTTGCCGGTGCCGTCCTCGTCGGACACGTGCTCGCCGAGCAACAGCGGGATGTCGCGGTCGTAGAACGGGTGCCGGACGACGAGGTTCTCCAGCTCGACGCCCTTCGCGCGGCCGTGGACCACGACCTCATCGACGCCGTAGCGCGCCAGCGCCTTCGCGGCCAGCGCCTCTGCCAGCACCAGCCAGCGACGGCCGCCGTCCGCGAGCGCGGGACCTTCGACCAGCACGTAGTCGAGGTCCGCGCCGACGCTGATCGCGACGCTGGCCGGCAGCGTCCACGGCGTGGTGGTCCAGATCGGCACGGCGACCTGCACGTCGTCGGGGGCAACCGCCTCGAACGCGGTCGCGACGTCGCGCGCGGACTTCGCCGGGTAGGCGACGTCGACCGCCGGCGATACCTTGTCGGCGTACTCGATCTCGGCCTCGGCCAGCGCCGAGCCGCAGTCGAAGCACCAGTGCACGGGCTTGGCGCCGCGCACGAGGTGGCCGCGCGCGATGATCTTCGCCAGCGAGCGCAGCATGTCCGCCTCGAAGCGGAAATCCATCGAGCGGTACGGGTTGTCCCAGTCGCCCAGCACGCCCAGGCGCTTGAAGTCGCGGCGCTGCAGGTCGATCTGCTCGGCGGCGTACTCGCGGCACTTCTGGCGGAACTGGGCGGCGTCGAGTTTCGTCCCGACCTTGCCGTACTTCTTCTCGATCGCGATCTCGATCGGCAGGCCGTGGCAGTCCCAGCCCGGCACGTACGGTGCATCGAAGCCGGCCAGCAGGCGCGACTTGACCACGATGTCCTTGAGCACCTTGTTGACCGCGTGGCCGATGTGGATCGCGCCGTTGGCGTACGGCGGGCCGTCGTGCAGGACGAAGCTGCGCTCGCGGCCCCTCACCTTCTCGCGGACGCGCTGGTACAGGCGCTGCTCCTCCCAGCGCGCCAGCGTCACCGGCTCGCGCTTGGGCAGGTCGCCGCGCATCGGGAAATCGGTCGCCGGCAGGTGCAGGGTCGACTTGTACGGGTTGTCGCTGGTCTTCTCGCTCACGCGCGGGCTCTTGTGGGGTCTTGCAGGAGGATGGTGCGGGCCTGTTCGGCGTCGCGGTGCATCTGCGCGACCAGGGTCGGCAGGTCATCGAACTTTTCCTCGTCGCGCAGGTGGGCGACGAACTCGACCTCGATCCGCCGACCGTACAGGTCGCCGTCGAAATCGAACAGATGGGTTTCAAGCAGCAGTTCGGTACCGTCCACGGTCGGGCGGGTGCCCAGGCTGGAGACACCCGACAGCGGCGCGCCGCCGAGGCCATGCACGCGGACGGCGTGGATGCCGGCCAGCGGCGGCGCCTTGCCATGGAAGCGCAGGTTGGCGGTCGGGAAGCCGAGGGTACGGCCAAGCCGGGCGCCGCGGGCCACGCGCCCGCCAATGGCGAACGGCCGGCCCAGCATACGCGCGGCGGCGTCGAAGTCGCCCGCCCCCAGCGCCGCCCGGATGCGGGTGCTGGATACGCGCTCGCCATCAAGCAGGACCGGTTCGATCTGGTGGGCGGTGAAGCCCTGGCCGGTGTCCGCCAGCTCCCGTCCGATGGCCTGCAGCAATGCAAGATCGCCCACTCGGCCCTTGCCGAAGCGAAACTCGGGACCGACCCAGACCTCGCGCACACCGAGGTGGCCGACCAGCACGTCGCGCACGAAGTCGGCCGCCGTCATCGACGCCATCCGCGCATCGAACCGCAGCAGTCCGACCTTGTCGGCGCCCAGCGCCAGCAGCCCCTCGGCCTTGGCACGCGGCGACAGCAGCCGTGGGGGCGGGTTGCCGGGCGCGAAGAACTCGCGCGGCAGCGGCTCGAAGCTGAGCGCGACCGCCGGTACGCCGAGCGTGCGCGCGCGTTCGACCGCGCGGCGCACCAGCGCCCGATGCCCCAGGTGGAGGCCGTCGAAGGCGCCGATGCAGACCACACTGCCGTGCGGGCACCGGCGCCCGCCGTCGACGTCTCGAAACAGCCTGCTCATCGCTTGAAGTATAGCGGGCACGCCGGTTTGGCCGGGCCCGTGGCCGGCCTCTCGACCCGTGCCGCTCAATGCCGCAGGTGGCGCGGCCGCAGCCCCAGCGCGACCAGCACCAGGCCGTAGGCGCCCGCACCGGCCCCCACCACCGCCATCAGCCACGCCCAGCGCCACAGCCCGGGCATCGCGGTCCAGTCACCGACCCACTCGCGCAGGCCGACCACCACCGCCGCCATCACCAGCAGGCCGGCCACGATCCGCCCCAGCCAGCGCCCCCAGCCCGGCTGCGACAGGTAGATCCCGTCGCGCCGCAGGTAGCGCCACAGCAGCCCGGCGTTGAGGATGCCGGCCAGCGCAGTCGCCGCCGCGATGCCGGCATGTGCGTACGGCAGCCCGGCGTAGTACATCGGCGTGACCAGCGCGACCGTCAGCACCACGTTGGCGACCACCGTCAGCACCGCGGCCCGCATCGGTGTGCGCGTGTCCTGCCGCGAGTAGAACGCCGGCAGCAGCACCTTGCTGAGCATGAAGGCCGGGATGCCGACGCCCATCGCGGTCAGCGCGTAACCGACCATCCGGGTGTCCTCCCCGGTGAACTCCCCGTAGCGGAACAGCGAGGCGGTCAGCGGCTCGGCCAGCAGGCACAGGCCGAGCGCGGCGGGCAGTCCGATCAGCAGCACCATCCGCAGGCCCCAGTCGAGCGAGCGCGAGTAGCCGGTGGCGTCGGCATCGGCGTGCAGGCGCGACAGCTGCGGCAGGATCACCGTGCCGATGGCGACCCCGAACAGCCCCAGCGGCAGCTCGACCAGCCGGTCCGAGTAGTACAGCCACGACTGCGCCGCCGGCACCAGCAGCGAGGCGAACACGGTGCCGACCAGCAGGTTCACCTGCGACACCGAGGACGAGAAGATCGTCGGCAGCATCAGCGTCATCACCCGCCGCACGCCCGGATGGCGCAGGTTGAAGCGGAACCTGGGCCGCAACCCGAGCCGCCCCATCGCCGGCCACAGCACCAGCATCTGCAGCACGCCGGCGGCCAGCACGCCCCAGGCCAGCGCCTTCTCGGGCACGTCGAGCGCGCCGGCCAGCAAAAGCATCGCCGCGATCAGGGTCAGGTTGTGCAGCACCGGCGTCAGCGCCGGCAGGCCGAACTGCCGGAAGCTGTTGAGCACCGCCCCTGCCAGCGCGGTCATCGACACGAACGTCAGGTACGGGAAGGTGATCCGCAGCATCTCCGCCGCCAGCGGCACGGTCTCGGTACCGGCCGGCGCGAACGCCAGGAACAGCCGCGCGACCCACGGCGCCAGCAGCATGCCCAGCGCGCTGACCATCACGACCACCGCCAGCAGCGCACCGGCGACGTGGTCGAGGAAGTCCTGCATCGCCCGCTCGTCGCCCTTCTGCTTCAGCTCCGACAGCAGCGGCACGAACGCCGAGGAGAACGAGCCCTCGGCGAATATCCGGCGCAGGTAGTTGGGAATCCGGTAGGCCACCACGAACGCGCTGACCGCCGGCCCGGCACCGAACATCGACGCCTGCAGCCAGTCGCGCAGGTAGCCGGCGATGCGCGACAGGAAGGTCATCGCGCTGAACACCGCGGTGGAGCGCAGCATGCCGGCCTGGCGGGCCTTGGAGGGGGTTGGGCTCACGCTGAATCCCGAGCGGGCCGGTTGTTGACGCAAACCATTGAATCCCCCATAATTTCCTGTCTATTCGACGCTCGGCCGGGCACCAGACCAGTCCGCCAGCATAAATCTTTCCAGCTCCAACCTACATATCTCAGGAATACGCCGTGGCAAACATCAAGTCCGCCAAGAAGCGCGCCAAGCAGGCTGTCGTGCGCAATGCCCGTAACGCCAGCCAGCGTTCGATGCTGCGCACCGCCGTGAAGAAGGTGCTCAAGGCCCTGGGCGAGAACGACGCCGCCGGCGCCGAGAACGCCTTCAAGGTCGCCCAGCCGATCCTCGACCGCTTCAGCTCGCGCGGCCTGATCCACAAGAACAAGGCCGCCCGCCACAAGAGCCGCCTGACCGCCCGCATCAAGGCGATCAAGGCCGCCGCCTGAGGCGAGCGACCGGGTCGCCCGGCCCTGCCGGCTGACCCGCAGCGATAAAAAACCCGGCTCCGGCCGGGTTTTTTTCGTGTCCGTAGTTCCAACCGCCGGCCGCACCCCTGATTGATGCCAAGCGCTACCGACCGGACGGACGAACCCCGGCCGACGATTACCGCCTAAGCGTCGCCGCGGGCGTGCGCTTCCATCGCCGCGTCCTCGCGCTGGCGGTCGAAGAACGCCATCACGTCGAGCATGATCGGCCAAGTGCCCTCGCGACCGATCGCCGACACGAGGTACCAGCGGTCCTTCCAGCCGAGCTCGTCGACGATCGCCTGCGCGAACGCCTGGCGCTCGTCCTCCGGCAGCAGGTCGGCCTTGTTGAGCACCAGCCAGCGCGGCTTGTCGAGCAGTTCGGGATCGTGCTTCTCCAGCTCGCGCTCGATCGCGCGGACCTGCTCGGCCGGGCTGATGCCCTCCACCCCGCCCGCCATCGGGTTGATGTCGACCAGGTGCAGCAGCAGCCGGGTGCGTTGCAGGTGCCGCAGGAACTGCGCACCCAGCCCGGCACCGTCCGCCGCGCCCTCGATCAGGCCCGGGATGTCGGCGATCACGAAGCTGCGGTACTGCTCGACGCTGACCACGCCGAGGTTCGGGTAGAGCGTGGTGAACGGGTAGTCCGCCACTTTCGGCGTCGCCGCCGAAACCGCGCGGATCAGCGTGCTCTTGCCGGCATTGGGGAAGCCCAGCAGGCCGACGTCGGCCAGCAGCTTCAGCTCCAGCCGCAGCTCGCGCTCCTCGCCGGGCAGGCCCGGCAGCGCCTTGCGCGGCGTGCGATTGGTCGAGCTCTTGAAGTGCATGTTGCCGAGCCCGCCCTTGCCGCCCTTGGCCACCAGCAGGCGGTCACCGTGGCCGGTCATGTCGCCGATCACCTCGTCGGTCTCGACGTTGGTGACGACGGTGCCGACCGGCACGGTGATGACCAGGTCGTCGCCGCCCTTGCCGTACATCTGCCGGCCCATGCCGTTCTGCCCACGCTGGGCGCGGAACTGGCGCTGGTGGCGGAAGTCGACCAGGGTGTTGAGGTTCTCGTCGGCGACCAGCCAGACGCTGCCGCCGTCGCCACCATCGCCGCCATCGGGGCCACCCAGCGGGATGAACTTCTCGCGCCGGAAGCCGACGCAACCGTTGCCGCCGTTGCCTGCGCTGACCTGGATTTCGGCTTCGTCTACGAGCTTCATGGGCTGATGGTATCGGTAGGGTGTTCGGGGAGCGTCATGCGGAAACGAAAAGCCCCGCCGAAGCGGGGCCCTCGTGACCGCGGGTCGTCGCGATCAACCGGCGACGACGCTGACGGTGCGGCGCTTCTTCGGGCCCTTGGTCGTGAACTCGACCTTGCCGTCGACCAGCGCGAACAGGGTGTGGTCGCGGCCGAGGCCGACGCCGCTGCCCGGGTGGAACTGGGTGCCACGCTGGCGGACGATGATGTTGCCAGCCTCGATGGCCTGGCCGCCGTACATCTTCACGCCGAGGTACTTCGGGTTGGAGTCGCGGCCGTTGCGAGTGGAACCACCAGCCTTTTTGTGTGCCATGACTGCTTCTCCTTACTTCTTGTCGCCACCGGCGATGCCGGTGATCTCGATTTCGGTGTAGTGCTGACGGTGACCCATCTGCTTGCGGTGGTGCTTGCGGCGACGGAACTTGACGATGCGGATCTTGTCCGCGCGGCCGTGGCCGACCACCTTGGCGGTGACCGAGGCGCCCTTGAGCGCGTCGCCGAGCTTCACGCCCTCGCCGTCGCCCAGCATCAGGACGTTGTCGAGCTTGATCTCGCTGCCGGCTTCGGCATCGAGCAGCTCGACGCGCAGGGTCTCGCCCTGCATGACGCGGTACTGCTTACCGCCGGTGACAACAACTGCGTACATGACCGGATTCCTCTGTAGTTATTTTGGTCGCTGGCTGCCGTCGAGGGCAGACAGAAGCGGAATTGTATGGGTTTCAGCGGGTTGGAGCAACTGCCCGGGGCCACGCGAACCGGGGTCTCCGGCGGGCCGCGGCCTTCCGTTCAGTCGATTTGCCCCCATATACCCCGGCCGATACGCTCATCTGCTGTCCGTCGCCCGGCGACGGCCACCCTCCCCCCTTGCAGGCCCCCGATGGCGATGGATTTCATCCGCATCCGCGGTGCGCGGACGCACAACCTCAAGAACATCGATCTCGACCTGCCGCGCGACAAGCTGATCGTGATCACCGGCCTGTCCGGCTCGGGCAAGTCGTCGCTGGCGTTCGACACGATCTACGCCGAAGGCCAGCGCCGCTACGTCGAGTCGCTGTCGGCCTACGCGCGGCAGTTCCTGTCGGTGATGGAGAAACCCGACCTCGACCACATCGAGGGCCTGAGCCCGGCGATCTCGATCGAGCAGAAGTCGACCTCGCACAACCCGCGCTCGACCGTCGGCACGATCACCGAGATCTACGACTACCTGCGCCTGCTGTACGCCCGCGTCGGCACCCCGCGCTGCCCGGACCACGGCTACCCGCTGGAGGCGCAGACGGTCAGCCAGATGGTCGACCAGGTGATTGCGCTTGCCGACAAACCCGAGACCGCCGAGCAGCGCTGGATGCTGCTGGCGCCGGTGATCCGCGAGCGCAAGGGCGAGCATGCGCAGGTGTTCGAGCAACTGCGGGCGCAGGGCTTCGTGCGCGTGCGGGTCGACGGCGAGCTGCACGAGATCGATGCGGTGCCGCCGCTGGCGCTGCGCCAGAAGCACACGATCGAGGCGGTGATCGACCGCTTCCGCCCGCGCGCTGACATGAAGCAGCGGCTGGCCGAATCGTTCGAGACCGCGCTCAAGCTCGGCGACGGCATGGCCCAGGTGATGTCGCTGGACGACCCGGCCGCGGCGCCGCTGCTGTTCTCCTCGCGCTACAGCTGCCCGGTGTGCGACTACTCGCTGGGCGAGCTGGAACCGCGGCTGTTCTCGTTCAACGCCCCGGCCGGCGCCTGCCCGACCTGCGACGGCCTCGGCGTGGCCCAGTTCTTCGACCCGGCCCGGGTGGTCGTGCACCCCGAGCTGGCCCTGTCGGCCGGCGCGGTGCGCGGCTGGGACCGCCGCAACGCCTACTACTTCCAGCTGATCCAGTCGCTGGCCAAGCACTACCGGTTCGACGTCGACGCGCCGTGGCAGCAGCTGCCCGACGACGTGCGCCAGGCGGTGCTGTTCGGCAGCGGCGACGAGGTGATCGCGTTCTCCTACCTCAGCGACGGCGGCACCCGCCACCAGCGCAAGCACCGGTTCGAGGGCATCGTCCCGAACCTGGAGCGGCGCTACCGCGAGACCGAGTCCTCGGCGGTGCGCGAGGAGCTGAGCAAGTACATCAGCGAGCGCCCGTGCACCGACTGCGGCGGCGCCCGGCTCAACCGCGCCGCGCGCAACGTGTTCGTCGCCGACCGGCCGATGACCGACATCGTGGTGCTGCCGATCGACGAAGCGCTGCGGTTCTTCCAGCACATACACCTGCCGGGCTGGCGCGGCGAGATCGCGACCCGGATCGTCAAGGAGATCGCCGACCGGCTGCGCTTCCTGGTCGACGTCGGCCTCGACTACCTGACGCTGGAGCGCAAGGCCGACTCGCTGTCCGGCGGCGAGGCACAGCGCATCCGCCTGGCCAGCCAGATCGGCGCCGGACTGGTCGGCGTGATGTACGTGCTCGACGAACCATCGATCGGCCTGCACCAGCGCGACAACGAGCGGCTGCTCGGCACCCTGGTGCGGCTGCGCGATCTCGGCAACACGGTGATCGTGGTCGAGCACGACGAGGACGCGATCCGCCTGGCCGACCACATCGTCGACATCGGCCCCGGCGCGGGCGTGCACGGTGGCGAGGTGATCGCCCAGGGCACGTACGCCGACGTGCTGGCGGCGCCGCACTCGCTGACCGGCCAGTACCTGAGCGGCGCCCGGCGGATCGAGGTGCCGGCCCGGCGGCACGAGCCCAAGGCCGACATGACGCTGCACCTGCGCGGCGCCAGCGGCCACAACCTCAAGGACGTCGACCTCGACATCCCGGCCGGCCTGCTCACCTGCGTCACCGGCGTGTCGGGCTCGGGCAAGTCGACGCTTATCAACGACACCCTGTACGCGCTGTGCGCCAACGAGCTCAACGGCGCGTCGCGGCCGGTGGCACCGTACCGCTCGGTCGCCAACCTCGACCTGTTCGACAAGGTGGTCGACATCGACCAGTCACCGATCGGCCGCACGCCGCGCAGCAACCCGGCCACCTACACCGGCCTGTTCACGCCGCTTCGGGAGCTGTTCGCGCAGGTGCCGGAGGCCCGCGCGCGTGGCTACGCCGCCGGCCGCTTCAGCTTCAACGTGCGCGGCGGCCGCTGCGAGGCCTGCCAGGGCGACGGCCTGATCAAGGTCGAGATGCACTTCCTGCCGGACGTGTACGTGCCGTGCGACGTCTGCGGCGGCAAGCGCTACAACCGCGAGACGCTGGAGATCCTCTACAAGGGCTACAACATCAACGACGTGCTGGAGATGACCGTCGAGGATGCGCTGGAGCTGTTCGAGAACATCCCGTCGATCGGGCGCAAGCTGGAGACGCTGGTGGACGTCGGCCTGAGTTACATCAAGCTCGGTCAGTCGGCGACCACGCTGTCGGGCGGCGAGGCCCAGCGCGTCAAGCTGTCGAAGGAACTCTCGCGCCGCGACACCGGCCGCACGCTGTACATCCTCGACGAACCGACCACCGGCCTGCACTTCCACGACATCGAGCACCTGCTCGGCGTGCTGCACCGCCTGCGCGACGACGGCAACACGGTGGTGGTGATCGAGCACAACCTCGACGTGATCAAGACCGCCGACTGGATCGTCGACCTCGGCCCCGAAGGCGGCCACCGGGGCGGTACCATCCTTGCCACCGGCACGCCCGAACACGTCGCCTCGCTCGAACACTCCTACACCGGCCGCTTCCTGGCGCCGCTGCTGGAGCGGGCGAAGGCCGGACCGGACGCCGCCGATCCACCGGCCAAGAAACGCGCCGCACGAAGCACCAGCAGGAAGAAACCCGCCGCATGAGCGACACCGACGCCAACGACCGGACCGACACCCCGGAAGCGACCAAGCCGGCCAAGAAAGCGGCGCGCCGCAAGGCCCCGGCGCGCAAGAAGGCGACCAAGTCCGTGGGCGACAAGCCTGCGCCGGCGAAGGCAGACGCGCCGACGGCAGGCCGCGCCGGGAACGTCGCCGAACCGGCGAGCACGGAAGCCGCGCGCCCCGCCCCCACCAGCCTGATCCGCATCCCGATGCCGGTGCGCTGGCGCGACCTGGACGCGTTCAACCACGTCAACAACTCCAAGTACCTGAGCTACCTGGAGGAAGCGCGCCTGCACTGGATGCTGACCGTGCCCGGCATGGGCATGGACGACCACGTCGCGCCGGTGGTCGCCGCCGCCCAGCTCAACTACCGACGGCCGATCACCTGGCCGGCGCAGGTGGTGATCGAACTGTTCGTCGAGCGACTGGGCAACACCAGCCTCACCGTCGGCCACCGCATCGTCGATGCCGACGACGCCGGCGTGCTGTTCTGCGACGGCCATGTGGTGATGGTGTGGATCGACCGCGACAGCGGCGCCGCCGCCGCGCTGCCGGAAGCCGTGCGCGAGGCCTGTTCGGCGTAGCGTCCGGTCAGTGGCGTCCGGCTTCAGCCGCCGGGGCCGCGCACTTCGAAACTGCCGCGCAGCACGCCGCCACCCTCGAGCAGGAACTCGACCTCGACCGTCGCGCCCGGCGCCAACGCGCCGACCGGCTGCATCAGCATCAGGTGCAGGCCGCCCGGCGCCAGCACCGCCTCCCCGCCCGCCTCGAGCTCCAGCGCCGGCACAGCGCGCATCCGGCTGACGCCGTCGACGATGCGGGTTTCGTGCAGGCTGGCGTCGCCGAACCGCGTGCTGCGGACGCCGGTGATGGTCACCGGCGCATCGCAGTCGTTGGATATGCGGCCGAAGCCCGCCAGCATCGGCATCTCCACCGGCGGCATGCGCAGCCAGCCTTCGCGGACGGTCGGTGCGCAATCGCGGGCACAGGCCGGCAGGGCGGCCGATGCGGCAAGCACGGCGAGGAGCACGGCGGGAGCACTGATCCTGTTCATGCGCCTATGATACGGGCAGGCCGAAAACCGGAGTCCACGATGCACCGTTCGCTGTCGTTGCTTGCCGTCGCCTGCGCCCTGGCCGGCTGTTCGTCCGAGGCCCCGGCCCCCGCGCGCGACGCCGCCGCCCCCGCCGCGACCCCGGTCCCGGCCCCGCGCGGCGACAGCGACGAGCCCACGGGCACCACCCGGCTGACCGTCTACAGCGGCGATTACGCGGCACTGGCCGGCGTCGACATCGCCCAGCCCGGCATGCCCGGCTACGCGCTGGTCGAGCGGCCGCTGCACTACTCGCTCAAGGAAGGCCTGAACACGGTCTCCGCCACCGGCGTACCACCGGCGATCGATGCCGAGGCGGCGGTGCTGCGGGCGCAGTCGGCCGGCGTCACGGTCGAGTCGCAGCGCTACGTCGCCCCGCTCACCGGCAGCGGCGACGTCACCGCGCAGGTGATCGGCCAGCGGGTCACGGTCGAGCACACCGCCGGCGGTGCCAAGCAGACCGACACCGGCACGCTGGTGGCGGCAGGCGAAGGCCTGACCCTCGCGCTGCCCGACGGTCGCATCAAGGTCATCCGCGAGTACGACAGCTTCAGCGTGATCGACGGCACCCGGCTGCTGCCGCAGCACGCCGAACTGCAGTGGACCGTGCGGGCCGGCAGCGGCGGCGACGCCGACTTCGTGCTGAGCTACCCGATGGGCGGGCTGGCGTGGCGCGCCGAATACCTCGCGACGATCGCCGAAGGCGAAGGCTGCCGGCTGTCGCTCGATGGCGCGGCGATGGTCGCCAACCGCGCCGGCGTGACCTTCTCCGATGCCAGCCTGACGCTGGTCGCGGGCGAGCCCAACCGGGTCCAGCCCGAGCGCCGCTACATGGCCCGCGGCTACGCCCAGGACGCGGTCGCCGCGGCGCCCGCGCCGGAGATGGCGGTTCGCCGCGGGTCCGGCGAGTACCACGCCTACGACGTGCCGGGCACCACCGCCGTGCGCGCCGGCTCGACCGAGCGCGTGCCGCTGTTCGCCCGCGTCGACGGGGTCGCCTGCGAGCGCGCCTACGTGGTCGACGCCGGCGGCCCGGACTGGGAACCGCCGCGGCCGCTGCTCGACCCCGGATTCCGCGGCGAGACCGGCGACCTGCCGGTCACCGCCGCGGTGTCGATCCAGAACACCGAGGAGGCCGGGCTCGGCCAGCCACTCCCCGCCGGCCGCGCGCGCGTCCAGGAAGGCGGCGAGTTCCTCGGCGAGTCCACGCTCGGCCACACGCCCGCGGGCGCCGAGCTGCGGTTCGAGGTCGGCACCGCGTTCGACCTCACCGCACGGCGCGAGGCCACCGGTTTCAACGTCGACCGCGGCGGCCGCACGATCACCGAGTCGTTCGCGATCACCCTCGCCAACGCGAAGGACACCGACGCCACCATCAACGTGGTCGAGCCGCTGCCGCGCTGGAGCGACTGGGAGGTGGTGTCCAGCAGTGTCCCGGCCGAACGCCGCGACGCGCGCCATGCCGAGTTCACCGTGGCGGTACCGGCCGGCGGCGAGACCCGCCTGACCTACACCGTCCGTTACCGCTGGCCGGAGGGCGTGACCCCGTGAGCCAGGTCGAGGTCATCACCCACGGCGCGATCGTCGAGTTGCGGCTCGCGCGCGCGCCGGTCAACGCGCTGGACCCCGAACTCTGCCGCGAGCTGCGCGCCGCGGTCGACGCGGCGGTGGTGGCCGAGGCCGGTGGCATCGTGCTGTCGGGCGGAGCGAAGGTGTTCTCCGCCGGGCTGGACGTGCCGTACCTGATGGGCCTGGGCGACGACCGCGAGGCGCTCACCGCCGCGTGGCAGGCGTTCTTCGCCGCCGCGCGGGCACTCGCCGCCTGCCCGGTGCCGGTCGCCGCTGCGATCACCGGCCACGCGCCGGCGGGTGGTTGCGTCCTCGCCCTGTGCTGCGACTACCGGGTGATGGCCGCCGGCGACTTCCGCATCGGCCTCAACGAGACCCAGGTCGGCCTGGTCGCGCCCGAGGGAATCCAGCGGCTGATGCGCCGCGCGGTGGGCGTGGCCCGCGCCGAGCGGCTGCTGGTCGCCGGCGAGCTGGTCGAGTCCGAACGCGCCGCCCGGATCGGCCTGGTCGACGAACTGGCCGCGACCGAGGACGTCGCCACGCGCGCCCGCGAGTGGCTGCAGCAGTTGCTGGCCTTGCCCCGCGAGGCAATGCTCCAGACCCGACGGATCGCCCGCGCCGACCTGGTGGAGGCACTCAAGCCCGAGCACATCGAGATGGAGCGCTTCGTCGAGGCCTGGTACGGCGAAGGCACGCAGGCGGCGTTGCGCGCGGTGCTGGCGCGGCTGGGGAAGTAAGCGAAGCCCAGAAGTCCGGGGCCGCGTTATGCGCCGGTCGCCACCGGCCGCGCGGGGTCTTCCAGCCACCCGCTCCACGAGCCGGTGAACAGCTTCGCGCCCGGCAGGCCGGCGTGCTCCATCGCCAGCAGGTGGTGGCAGGCGGTGACACCGGAGCCGCACATCACCGCGACGTCGCCGGCGTCACGGCCATCCAGCAGCTCTCCGAACTCACGCGCCAGCACCCCGGCCGGCTTGAACCGGCCGTCCTGCAGGTTGTCGGCATACGGCCGGTTGACGGCGCCCGGCACGTGCCCGGCGGCACGGTCCAGCGGCTCGACCTCGCCGCGGAAGCGTTCGCCCGCACGCGCATCGACCAGCATGCCGCCGCCGTCGAGGTGGGCCTGCACGCCTTCGGCATCGAGCAGGCGCGCGCGGTCGAAACCGGCGTCGTACTCCGCGCGGGCCGGCACCGGCACGTCGGTCTGCACCGCGCCGCCGCGTTCCGTCCACGCCTTCCAGCCACCGTCCAGCACCGCCACGTCGCGGTGTCCGAGCGCGCGCAGCAGGAACCACGCCCGCGCCGCGGCCAGCGCACCATCGCCGGCGTCGTAGACCACCACCTGGTGCGACGGGGTGATACCCCAGCGTCCCAGCCGGGCGGTGAAGTCGTCGGCGCCGGGCCAGGGGTGGCGACCGCCCGTGCGGGCATGGTCGGACAGGTCGCGATCGAGGTCGGCGAAGCGGGCTCCGGGGACGTGGCCCTCGCGGTACCACGCCTCGCCGGCGCTGCGGTCGGCCAGCGAGACACGGGCGTCGAGCACCACCAGGTCGTCGCGCCCGAGCGCCGCCGCCAGCGCGTCGACGTCGACCAGGGTCTGCCACCGCTCGGCGGAATCATTCATCGCACGTCCTCCAGTCGTTGCCGCAGGTTCCACAGGATCGAGGCGGTCGCGCCCCAGATGCGTTGCGCCGGGTAGCGGAACTCCAGCACCTGCCGGGTCCGCCCCTTGTACTCCACTTGCCGTCGCTCGAGGTTGCCGGGGTCGAGCAGGAATGCCAACGGCACCTCGAACACCTCCGCCACCTCGCGCGGGTCGGGCCGGGCGACGTAGTCCGGGTCGATCGCGGCGACCACCGGCAGCACGCGGAAGCCGGTGATCGTCAGCAGCGGGTCGAGCAGCCCGACCGGATGGATCGACGGGGCGCCGACGCCGATCTCCTCGCGGGTTTCGCGCAGCGCCGCGGCGATCGCATCGACATCGTCCGGTTCGACCCGGCCACCGGGGAAGCTGACCTGCCCGGCATGGTGGCGCAGGTCCTCGGTGCGGCGGGTCAGCACCACGCCGGTGCCGTGGTCGCGCGCGACCAGGCCGACCAGCACCGCGGCGTCGGCCAGCTCCACCTCCGGGTGCAGGAGGTCGGCGAGCTCGTCGCGGTTCCAGCCATCGGCGACGACGGGGGCGTCCAGCGGACGCAGGGCCGACCGCAGCCGGGCGAACTCGCGCAGCGCACCGGCGGCGCCGAAGACGCTCACGTCCGGGTCGCCTCCCGTGCCGGCAGCACCTCTTCCATCATCCGCAGGCGCTCGGCGTCCCCCATCCCCGACCAGCGCGCGACCTCGTCGCCGGTGCGGTGGCAGCCCTCGCACAGGCCCTGCGCGTCGAGCACGCAGACGCCGATGCAGGGCGTGAGGACGGCGGGCAGGAAGGTGGTCATCGGGCATCCATCGGTCGCGGCCCGCGCGCGGGTCCACAAAAACAATGCGCCGACACGAAGGCCGGCGCACTGGGTGTTTCGAGTGCCGCAGGGATTCCCGCGGCGCGGTGGGTCGTACGCGGCCGGTGTTACTTGACGCTGACCAGCTTGACCTCGAACTGCACCGCCATGTTCGGCGGCACGCCGGTGCGCGGGTCGGCACCGTAGGCCTGCTGCGGGGCCAGGGTGATCTCCCACTTCGCGCCCGGCTGCATCTGCAGCAGCGCCTCGCGCATGGCAGGCATCTCGACCTCGCTGACCTTGAGCGGCGGCATCGCGCGCGCCTGCGCGTTCTCGCCACGCTGGCCCCAGGGGAACGGGCCGGCCACCTCGAGCTGCACGGTGCTGGCCTGGGTCGGCTTGGCGCCGCTGCCGTTCTCGATCACGCGGTACTGCACGCCGCTGGGCAGCGTCTTCACGCCGGCCTTGGCCTTGTTCTGCGCGATGAAGGTGTCGCTGCGGGTCTTGTTCTCGGCGGCGGCCTTGTCCCAGGCGGCCTTGGCGGCGGCCTGCTGGCGCTTCTGCATGTTCTCCACGGCGACGCGCAGCTGGTCGACCGGCACCGACGGGTCCTTCTTGGCGAAGCCGTCCTGCAGACCCTTGACGATGGTGTTCACGTCCAGCGCCTCGCCGCTCTCGGCGGCATTGCGGCCCAGGTCGTAACCGAGCGCGTAGCTCAGCTTGCCCTTCTCGGACGAGGTGTCCTGCGCTACGGCGTGGCCCGCGGTCAGGGTCAGGGCCGCAACGGCGACCGCAATCAAACGCAACTTCATTCGGTGGAACCTCCGGTGATGACGCGAGCGGCGGCACCGCCCCGTATTGGGTGGCCCAGCCGGTCGAACCGCCCCGGATGGACGCGCTAGGATAGCGACGCCATGGCTTAACTGCCAATGACGTCCAGCCTCAGACAATCCGGCGCCGCGCGAGTTCCACGGCGTGCCGGATCTTCATCTTCCAGCCAGAATTCCCCGTCCACAGGGAGCACCCGCATGTCCGATACCGCCGCCTCCGCACCGGTCGCCATCGCCGACCACGGCGCCGTCCGCACCATCACCGTCAACCGCCCGGACAAGCTGAACGCGCTCAACGCGGCCACCCTCGACGCGCTGCACCAGGCCTTCGACGATGCCGCGGCCGACGACGCGGTGCGCTGCGTGGTGTTGACCGGCGCTGGCAGCAAGGCGTTCGTCGCCGGCGCCGACATCAGCGAGATGAACACGCTGACCCCGGTGCAGGGCCGCGACTTCTCCCTGCGCGGCCAGCGCCTGATGCGGCGGATCGAGAAGATGCCCAAGCCCGTGGTCGCGATGATCAACGGCTTCGCCCTCGGCGGCGGACTGGAGCTGGCGATGGGCTGCCACCTGCGGATCGCCGGGGACAACGCCAAGCTCGGCCAGCCGGAGGTCAACCTCGGCCTGATCCCCGGCTTCGGCGGCACCCAGCGCCTGCTGCGGCTGGCCGGCCGTGCGGCGACGCTGGAGCTGTGCCTGGTCGGCACCCCGGTCGACGCCGCCCGCGCGCGCGAGTTGGGCATCGTCAACCAGGTGGTGCCGGCGGCCGAACTCGAGGCCGAGACGATGAAGCTGGCGACCCGCCTGGCCGAATCGGCGCCGCTGGCGCTGCGTGGCGTGCTCGACTGCGTGAACGTCGGCGGCGAGTGCGCGATCGAGGAAGGACTCGAGTACGAGACCGCCCAGTTCGGCCTGATGTTCTCGACCGACGACATGCGCGAAGGCACCGGGGCGTTTCTCGAACGTCGCAAGCCGGCGTTCAACGGCCGCTGAGATGGAAGTCGGCTGCCGCTGCGGATGCACCGCGCCCGGTCGCGACAATGCGCACCGGGTCGCGACCGCGGTCGCCGACGGCGATGTCGACCGCGCGATCGAGGCCGGCCTGCTGGCCTGCGGCTCCTGCCCGGCCTGCACGACGGATTGTCGCGACGCGGTGGCCGCCACCCGCGACGCACGGCTCGCGGCACTGGCCGCGCGCGAACGTTTCCGCAGCCGCGAGTCGCGCCTGCAACGCCGGGCGGCCGAACGCGACGCCGCCCGGGCGATACGAACCGCAGCGCCTGACAACACCACGTCAGCAGGTTCCGCCGCGCCGCCGACGCGCCCCGCACTGCCACCGGCCGCCGCCGCCGCCCTGGCCCGGGCGCGCGCCAAGGCAGCCGGCAACCGCGCACCCTGATCCGTCGCCCGACCGCTTCGACGCCACATGCCCGCACCCAAGGCGAAACGCCCCGCCCGCTCGAAGCTGAGCCGCGCCGAGATCGCGGAGATGTTCGCGCGGCTGAAGTCGCTCAACCCCAAGCCGACCACCGAACTGGAGTTTTCCAGCCCGTACGAGTTGCTGGTCGCGGTCACGCTGTCGGCGCAGGCAACCGACGTCGGCGTCAACAAGGCCACGCGCAAGCTGTTTCCGGTCGCCAACACGCCCGCGCGGATCGCCGCACTCGGCGTCGACGGGCTCAAGCCCTACATCGCCACGATCGGCCTGTTCAACACCAAGGCGGCCAACGTGGTGGCGATGGCCCACCAGCTGATCGAGCACCACGGCGGCGAGGTGCCGCGTGACCGCGCGTCGCTGGAAGCACTGCCCGGCGTCGGCCGCAAGACCGCCAACGTGGTGCTGAACACCGCCTTCGGCGAGCCGACGATGGCGGTCGACACCCATATCTTCCGCGTCTCCAACCGCACCGGGCTGGCGCCGGGGAAAAACGTGCGCGAGGTCGAGGACCTGCTGGTGCGGGTGATCCCGGCCGAGTACCTGCACGACGCCCACCACTGGCTGATCCTGCACGGCCGCTACGTGTGCAAGGCGCGCGTGCCCGACTGCCCGCACTGCGCCATCCGCGACATCTGCCGCTACAGGGACAAGACGCCGGGCGAGCCGGTGCCGGCGACCCGCGCCGCCGGTTGACGGCTCAGTCGTGGCGGCCTTCGCGCAGCCACTTGGTCGCGATCCACTTCTCGCCGTCGAGCACCGGCGCGCCCGCATGCAGCGTGCGCGTCATCGGGTGCGGCCGGTCGTAGCTGAAGAACACCGCGTTGCCCTTGACCGCCGCGACCTCGAAATGGGCATCGGGGAAGGTCGTCGCGCCGCCGTGTGCGGGTGTGTTGAGGTACATCACCAGCGACGCCACGCGCTGCCCGCCGCGCGCAATCTGTTTCGTGCTGCCCGGCCACGCCGGGTCGAAGTAGTCGTGATGCGGGCGGTACTGAGCGCCCGGGCCGTAGCGCAGGATCTGCATCGCCTCGCCGTTCTCCACCGGCCAGTCCAGCAGGGCGGCGATGCGCGCCTCGATGCGCCGGACCAGCGCGCTGCCGCCGCGTGGGAAGTGGGTGCCGGCGCTGGTGCGGTCGACGTGCACCGCGTCGTCGCCGGTGTCTGGATCGAGGATGGTGGAGCGCTGCAGCTTCGGCCGTGACAACACCACCAGTTCGTCGCACTCCACATCCGACAGCAGGCCGCCGAACACCACCACGCGCGGCAGCAGCAGGTTGGCCAGCACGGTGACGTCGCGGTCGCCCGCTCGCAGCACCGACGCGCCATTGAGTTCGACCGGGGATGGCACGCGCACCGCGGGCGGCAGGCCGGCGTCGCGGCTGCCCGTGGCGGCCCAGTCGCGCACCGCGGCCTCGACCGCGGCGACCGCATCGTCCTCGCTCCAGCCCTCGTCGAGCAACGGCTTGAGCAGCACGTCCGGCGGTTGTCCCGCGCGCGCCTGGGCGAGGATCCATTCAACGGTCGAGGGGGCGATTTCGCGTGTCATGCGCCGAGTGTGCGGGTGCTTCATTGCAGTTTCTTTATGACAGCGCGGTTTCACCCGGGAGGCGATTTGCGGGGTTTCCGGCCGGTAATTACGAAACCGTTATCGCTGAAAGCCCGCTGTCACAAATGGCGCCTATAAATCCGCTCCGAATCTTCGCTACAGGGGACGCGGGATTCGGGTCCGGACGGGAAAGTCCGGCCTGCATCCGGTTTCCGTGCGTTGACCCAACCCGACGATCGGAGACATCGCGCAAATGGCTGCTTCCAGCAATACCAAGACCCTCCTGATGACCCTCACCGCGGCGCTTGCGCTGAGCGCGTGTGGCGGTGGTTCCGACAACGTGGCCTCGCCGGGCGAAGGCGCCTTCCCGCCGCCGCCGAGCAGCACCCCGCCGCCGACCACGCCCCCGCCGACCACGCCGCCCCCGACCACCCCGCCGCCGACCGCGGCCGAGTGCCCGACCGGCACCACCGACGTCGGCGAAGTCGCCGGCCTGACCAACTGCCAGCTGCCCTCGCGCATCATCGGCGAGCTGCTGCTGCCGCAGGTCGACGGCCTGGTGTACTCGGTCAACGGCCGCACCGACGTCGGCGAGGACATGGGTGGCGATGCCGCCAACCCGGCGCCGCAGGCGCGCAAGGGCACCCTGCGGATCGAGCCGGGCGTGACCGTGTTCGGCTCGGCCGGTGCGGACTTCCTGATGGTCAACCGCGGTTCGCAGATCTTCGCCGAGGGCGATGCCGCCAACCCGATCGTGTTCACCAGCCGCCAGAGCGTGGAAGGCACCACCGACGTCGACTCGATCGGCCAGTGGGGTGGCCTGGTGCTGCTCGGCCGCGCCGCCATCAGCACCTGCCCGGGCACCGCGCAGCCGGGCACCGCCACCTGCGAAGCTCAGGTCGAAGGTGCGAACGGCTACTACGGCGGCAACGCCAACGACGACAACACCGGCGTGCTCAAGTACGTCCGCGTGATGCACTCCGGCTTCGAGGTCCTGCCGGACGTCGAGCTCAACGGCATCACCCTGGCCGGCCTCGGCAGCGGCACCACGGTCGAGTACGTGCAGGTGCACAACAGCTCCGACGACGGCTTCGAGTGGTTCGGCGGCACGGTCAACGCCAAGTACCTGGTCGGCACCGGCAACGACGACGACACCTTCGACACCGACTCGGGCTACCGCGGCGGCATCCAGTTCGGCCTGATCCTGCAGCGCGCCGGCGGCGGCGACCGCATGAACGAGATGAGCTCGCAGGACCTGCCGTACCGCTCGATGCCGAACCTGGCCAACGTCACCTTCGTCGGTGCCGGCCACGACAACGCCATCGTGCTGAACCAGGGCACCCTGGTGGGCTACTACAACGCGGTGGTCACCGGCGGCGCGCCGGCCTGCGTCGAGTTCCAGTCCGACACCACCGACGGCGTCTTCCACTCCACCTACCTGTCGTGCGACGTGCCGTTCGCGGGCGGCGCCAGTGGCCGCGAAGCCGCCGCGTTCAACGCCGGCACCAACAACGCCACCGGTGCATCGACCCTGACCGGCGGCTTCATCAACGGCGCCAACGAGGCCGCGGTCCCGGCCTATGCCGGCCTCGCTTCGGTCAACGCCGCCTTCGCCGACGTCGACTACATCGGCGCGGTCAAGGACGCGGGCGACACCTGGTGGCAGGGCTGGACCTGCGGCCTGACCGCCGACGACTGCTGATCGGCAACGGGCGTGGCGGTCGCGGCCGCCACGTCCCGGCGAACGGGGCAGGACGTCCGTGGCCCCGCTCCCTGATCGATGCCGCGGCCCCGTCCGCGGCATCGGCTCATCCGGACAAGCGAATCCATTGAAAGGCAGCCATACATGAAGCTCACACCCGCCCGCACGGGCCTGTTCCTGGCGATCTCCGCCCTGCTCGCGCCCGGCGTGGTGCTGGGCCAGTCCACCCAACAACCCCAGCCCGCCCCGGCCACCCCGTCGGCCGTCAGCGGTGGCACCACGGCCGCCGCCGCGGCGCCGATGCAGGCTACCGAACTCGACGTGGTGCAGGTCAAGGGCGACTACATCCCCGAACCGATGCTGCTCAGCTCGGCGGTGATGACCCACGTGTCGAAGGAAGACCTCGAACGCCAGGGCGACAGCACCGCGGCCGACGCGCTGCAGCGCGTGGCCGGCATCAGCCTCAACCACGGCCGCTACGTCTACGTGCGCGGCCTCAACGAGCGCTACTCCGCCGCCCTGCTCAACAACTCGCCGCTGCCCAGCCCCGAACCGCTGAAGCGCGTGGTGCCGCTGGACCTGTTCCCGACCAACGTGCTGCAGACCATCGAGGTGCAGAAGACCTACTCGGCCAGCATGCCGGCCGAGTTCGGCGGCGGCACCATCAACCTGTCCAGCGCAGTGATCCCGGACGAGCCCTTCCTCGACGTCAAGATCGGCACCGGCGGCAACAGCGAGACCACCTTCCAGGCCGGCCTGACCCACTACGGCGGCGGCGACTCCGACTTCTTCGGTTACGACGACGGCACCCGCAAGATGACCGCCGAGCTGAAGGACGCGATCGCCACCGGCAACCGCATCACCCCGGGCCGCGACTTCAGCAGCGACGAGGTCAAGAAGATCGCGCGCAGCTTCACCAACGCCCCGCTCAACCTGCTGCAGGCGACCGACAGCGTCGACCCCGACGTCAACGCCGAGATCAGCATGGGCAGCGCCTTCGACGTCGGCGGCGATGCGCGGCTGGGCCTGGTCGCCACCGCCGCGATGAAGAACAGCTGGCGCACCCAGCTGGGCGTGCAGCAGGACGGCGCGGTCGAGGACGGCGTGATGACCGTGCAGAGCGACTACGACTTCATGTCGACCACCAACAACGCCACCGTCAACGGACTGTTCGGCGCCGCGGTCGACTGGGGCGCGCACCGCGTCGGCCTGATGACGATGTACGTCCACGACACCGACAAGGAGACCCGCAGCAGCGAGGGCTACAGCCTGCTGACCGGCGACAACGTGCGCGACGACACCACCCACTGGTTCGAGCGCGAGATGATCAACACCCAGCTGACCGGCAAGCACGCGTTCGGCGAATACCGCGACCTGACCGTCGACTGGCGCGCCAGCCACTCGCGCGCCAGCCGCGACGCGCCCTACGAGAAGGGGTTCCGCTACCGCGAGGACGCCGACGGTTTCTGGCAGCACGACGCCTCGCAGGCGCAGAACTACACCCGCTTCAGCAACGTCGACGAGCGCGTCGACAGCGCGGGCGTGGACGCGGGGTGGCGCCTGCCGGTCGAGATGGACGCGACGCTGAATTTCGGCGCGGCCTGGTCGGAGACCGACCGCGACGCGGTGTCGCGCGAGTTCCGCCTGCTGTCGCTGGGCAACCTGCCCTTCTACGAGCGCTACCAGCGCCCGGACTACCTGCTGTCGGACTACAACATCAGCCAGGGCTACCTGACCCTGCGCGAGACCACCGGCGGCACCGGCGCGGCGGCGTACCACGGCTTCCTCGACACCAAGGCGGCCTACGCCGAGATCGAGGCGCAGCTGACCGGCACCGTGCGGGCCAACCTCGGCGTGCGCTACGAGGAGGCCTACCAGGGCGTCCGCCCGATCGACCTGTTCAACGAGGGCCAGCCGCTGCCGACCGCGCGTCCGCTCGACAACGACTACCTGCTGCCGGCGCTGTCGGTCACCTGGAACGTCGCCGAGAACCAGCAGTTGCGCTTCGGTGCATCGAAGACGATTGCCCGTCCGCAGTTCCGCGAGCTGGCACCGCAGCAGTACCTCGACCTCGACAGCAACCGCCTCGTCATCGGCAACCCGTTCCTGGTCGACAGCGAGCTGACCAACCTCGACCTGCGCTACGAGTGGTACTTCGACCAGGGCGAGTACTTCAGCGCGGGGCTGTTCTACAAGGACATCGAGAAGCCGGTGGAGATGGTGCTCAACGGCCGCTCGGGTTCGAGCTGGCAGCAGAGCTTCATCAACGCCCCGGCGGCCGAGGTGCTCGGCGTCGAGCTGGACTTCCGCAAGTACTACGACAGCCCGTTCGACTGGGCCGGCGGCAGCCGCCTGTTCCTCGGTGCCAACTACACCTGGTCGGATTCCGAGGTGCAGGTGGACGAGGGCGACGTGGCCTACACGCTCGCCGGCAACGGCCGCCCGCAGGACGCGTCGGAGCTGGTGCTGGACGGCAGCCGCCTGCAGGGCCAGTCCGAGCACCTCGCCAACCTGCAGTTCGGTATCGAGAACGAGGCCACGGGCAGCCAGGCCACCCTGCTGGTCGGCTACGCCAGCGAGCGCATCAACGCCCGCGGCATCAACGGCTACTCGCCCGACGGCATCGTGGTGGTGCAGCCCGACTACATGCAGGACCCGGGCACCACGGTCGACCTGGTGCTGAAGAAGGGCTTCAACCTCTGGGACACCGACGTGACCCTGTCGTTCGAGGCGCGCAACCTGCTGGGCGAGGAGTACAGCGAGTACCAGGAGTTCGGCGGCGGCCGCGCCGACGTGATGCGCTACGACCTGGGCACCAGCTATTCGTTCGAGATCAGCGCTTCATTCTAAGAGCGTGCGTGTGCGGCGTCCGGGGCTTGGGGAAGTGCCCGGACGCGGCGGCCCGGCAGGGAAACCTGCCGGGTTTTTTTGTATGTGACACGGCCCCGCAGGCCATGTGTCAGTTGCAATCAAACCGTCACCAAACCGTCTCATCCTGTGCGCACGCCTGAAACGTCAGTGCCCCGGCACCCCAGGAACCATGCACTTCCCCGCATTGCCCCACCGCAGTGTCCTCGCCGACTGGCGTCGCTGGCTGCCCGTCGCGACCGAGATCGTGCTGGCATCGCTGCTGGTGTTGCAGGCGGGGCGGATCGCGCTGGTGTTCGCCATGCCGGCGCCGGTCGACGCGGGTGCTCCGGCCGATGTCGCCGCGGCCGAAATGGCGGACGTTTCGCCTGCACCCGCCCTGCCGTCGATCGACGTGTTCTTCCGCACCACCACGCCCGCGGCATCGCGCGGCGAAGCGATGGGTTACCGGCTGTTCGGCGTGCGCCGCGACGGAGACGGCGGCTCGGCCATCCTCGGCAAGGACGACCTGCAGGCGTCGTACGCGGTCGGCCGCGAGGTCGCGCCGGGCGTCGTACTCGAATCGGTTGGCGACGACCACGCGGTGCTGCTTGCGGGCGGCACCCGCCACCGGCTGGAGTTGCCGGAACACGACGCGGTCGCGGCGATGGGGCCGGGAAGCCGGCCGGCACGCCGCACAGGCGCGGCAAGCCGCCCGGCCAGTGCCGATCAAGTCGCAGCTCCGATCACCGGAGCCAGCACCCGGAACGCCGACCGCAGCCCCGCGGCCACCTCGCCTGCCCGGCCGGAACCCGCCAACTCGGCTCCACTCACGCTCGACATCCGCAAGCTCGTCACCCAAGCCGGCCTGCGACCGAACCTCGCCGGCGGTTTCACCCTGTCGTCCGGCGGTGACGGCGCGTTGCTCGCGCAGGCCGGGCTCGCCCCCGGCGACGTACTGCTCGCGCTCGACGGCAAGCCGCTGACCGTCGCCAGCGTTTCCGGGCTGGCCAGCCAGCTGCAGGGCCGCAGCGAGGTGCAACTGCGCTTCCGCCGCGACGGCCGGGTCCACACCACCACCCTCAAGGCGCCACGATGATCCGTCGCTCCACCGGTGCCCTGCTCGCGCTGCTGCTGGCCGTCCAGCCAGCCCCCGCCGCCTTCGCCCAGGCCGCGCCGGCCACCGATGCGCCGCAGGCGTTCAACGTGCGCAATGCCGACCTGCGCGCCTTCATCGAGGATGTCGCGCGCGCCACCGGCACCAGCTTCATCGTCGACCCCGGCGTGCAGGGCACGGTCAACTACTCCAATGACCAGCCGCTGAGCGAGTCCGAACTGCTCGGCGTGTTGCTGACCATCCTTCGCGCCAACGGGCTGGTGGCGGTGCCCGCGGGCCCGGCGACCTACCGGGTGGTGCCCGACGACACCGCCGCCCAGCAGCCACGCACCGCCGGCGCCGGCGCGCTCGGCTTCGCCACCGAGGTGATCCCGCTGGCGCGGGTCGATGCGCGCATCGCCGCCGAGACCATCAAGCCGCTGGTCGGCCGCGGCGGCGTGGTCATCGCCACGCCACAGGGCAACAGCCTGCTGGTGGCCGACTACGCCGACAACCTGCGCCGCATCCGCGCCCTGATCGCGCAGATCGACACCGACCGGGCGACCATCGATACCGTCACCCTGCGCAACAGCTCGGCGCGCGAGATCGCCGCGACCGTCAACGGGCTGTTCGGCGGTGCGGGCGCCGAGGGCGGCAGCGCGGCGCTGTCGGTGCTGCCGGTGGCCAGCAGCAACTCGATCGTGGTGCGCGGCGACCCGGCGCTGATCCAGCGCGTGGTGCAGATGATCCTCGAGCTCGACCGCCGTGCCGAGAGCACCGGCGACGTGCAGGTGGTGATGCTGCAGCACGCCAGCGCCGAGCAACTGCTGCCGGTGCTGCAACAGCTGGTCGGGCAGCCGGTGGCGGCCGACGGTGGCGGCGCTGCCGTGCGGGTCACCGCGGGCAATGCCGGCGCCAGCGTCGATGCCGGGCAGGCGCAGGTGATCGCGGCCGTCCCCGGCAAACGCCCGACCATCGTCCGCGCGCCCGGCCAGAACGCGCTGATCATCAACGCCGACCCGGAAACCCAGCGCACCCTGGTCGGCGTGATCAAGCAGCTCGACGTTCGCCGCCAGCAGGTGCTGGTGGAGGCGATCGTGGTGGAGATCTCCGACGACGCCGCGCGCGAACTCGGCGTGCAGATCGCCGCCGCCAACCGCAAGGGCGTGCCGTTCGGCACCACCCAGTTCCGCCGCAACGGCACGCCCGGCATCACCGAACTGGCCGGCGCCGCGCTGCTGGACGACGACGACGATTCCGACCTCGCCGAGACCGCCCGCCGCGCCGCGCTGCAGTCACTGCTCGGCCTGACCGGCGGGCTGGCCGGCATCGCCGGCAGCGCCGGCGACACCCTGTTCGGCCTCGTCATCAACGCGGTCAAGAGCGACAACGGCTCCAACCTGCTGTCGACGCCGTCGATCATGACCCTCGACAACGAGCCGGCCCGCATCCTGGTCGGCCAGGAGGTGCCGGTGACCTCGGGCGAGGTGCTTGGCGACAGCAACTCCAACCCGTTCCGTACCATCGAGCGGCAGGACGTCGGCATCCAGCTGGAGGTCACGCCGCAGATCAACGCCGGCGGCGGCATCACCCTGCAGCTGCGGCAGGAGGTGTCGTCCATCGCCGGGCCGGTGTCCGCCGACTTCGACGAGCTGATCCTCAACAAGCGCGAGGTCGAGACCCGCGTGCTGGTGGACGACGGCGCGATCGTCGTGCTCGGCGGCCTGCTCGACCAGGCCGACCGCCACTCGGTCGACAAGGTGCCGCTGCTGGGCGACATCCCGCTACTGGGCAACCTGTTCCGCTCGACCGGGCGCTCGCGCAGCAAGACCAACCTGATGGTGTTCATCCGCCCGACGATCGTCGGCGGCCGCGAGGACGCGCAACGGGTGACCGCGCCGCGCTACGACTACATGCGCGACTCGCAGCTGCAGCTGGACGACGGCAAGGCGCGCGAGGCCGCGCTCGACGTGCTGGTGCGCGACTACCTGCGCACCCGGCCGCCGGTGCTGCCGGCCGACGCCCCGGCCGTCCCCGCCGTGCCGCCCGCCGCCACGCCGGCAACGACCGGCGACGCCGGCACCCCATGACCGCGATGAGCACCGCGCCCGCCCTGCCCTATGCGTTCGCCAAGCGCCACGGCGTGCTGCTGCTGGACGCTGGCGACGACACCGGCATCGCCGTCGCCCTGCGCGAGGGCGCCGACCCGGTGGCGCTGGTCGAGGTGCGGCGCGTGCTCGGCCGCCCGCTGTCGGTGCAGCCGCTGGCGCGCGCGGTGTTCGACCGCCGGCTGTCGGAGGTCTACGCCGACGCCGGCATCGGCGATGCCGGCACGGTCGACGCGCTCGACGCCCACGGCAGCCTCGACTCGCTGGTGGAGGACATTCCCGCCACCGCCGACCTGCTGGAGAACCACGACGACGCGCCGATCATCCGCCTGATCAACGGCGTCATCGCCGAGGGCGCGCGCGTCGGCGCGTCCGACATCCACATCGAGCCGTTCGAATCGATCCTGCGCGTACGCCTGCGGGTCGACGGCGTGATGCGCGAGGCCGCGCGGCTGCCGAGCCGGATCGCACCGCTGCTGGTGTCGCGGGTGAAGGTGATGGCGCGGCTCGACATCGCCGAGAAGCGCGTGCCGCAGGACGGCCGAATCTCGGTCGCGATGGGCGCGAAGGCGCTCGACGTGCGCGTGTCCACCCTGCCCGCGCGCGGCGGCGAGCGCGTGGTGCTGCGCATCCTCGACAAGGACCAGGGCACGCTGACGCTGGAGCAGCTGGGCATGCCTCCTGCTGTGCAAGCCTCGTTCGCGAAGGCGCTGCAGGTACCCAACGGCATCGTGCTGGTCACCGGCCCGACCGGATCGGGCAAGACCACCACGTTGTACGCCGGGCTGGCCTCGCTCAACGACGGCAGCCGCAACATCCTCACCGTCGAGGACCCGGTCGAGTACGCGATCGACGGCGTCGGCCAGACCCAGGTCAACACCAAGGTCGGCATGACCTTCGCCGCCGGCCTGCGTGCCATCCTGCGGCAGGACCCGGACGTGGTGATGGTCGGCGAGATCCGCGACCCGGAGACCGCGCAGATCGCGGTGCAGGCCAGCCTGACCGGCCACCTGGTGCTGTCGACCGTGCACACCAACGACGCGGTCGGCGCGATCACGCGGTTGCGCGACATGGGCATGGAGCCGTTCCTGCTCGCGTCGACCGTGCGGCTGGTACTGGCGCAACGGCTCGTTCGGCGGCTGTGCCCGCATTGCCGCGCACCGCGCGAGAACGACGCGCTGGTGCGGCAGGTGATGGGCGCCGACCACCACGGCACCGTGTACCGCGCCGCCGGCTGCGCCCGCTGCAACCACACCGGCTACGCCGGCCGGCTCGGCGTGTACGAGGCGGTGGTGATCGGCGACACCCTGCGCCGGATGATCGGCGACAACGCCGACGAGGACGCGCTTGCACACGCCGCCTTCAGCCGCACGGCGACGCTGGCGGCCTCGGCGCGCGCGGCGGTGGCGCGCGGTGACACCACGCCGGAGGAAGCCCTGCGCGTGGTCCGCCAGGACGACGCTCCGCCGATGACCACCGCAGCATCGGACAACAGCCATGCCCGCGTTTGACTACGCCGCGCTGGACACCCGCGGACTGACCCGCCAGGGCGTGATCGACGCCGCCAGCCCGGTCGACGCGCGCGAGCGGCTGGCCCGCCGCCGGCTGGTGCCGGTACGGATCGAGCCAGCCGCCACCGGCGCCGACACCGGCCCACGTCCGCTGCTGGACCGTTTCACCGCCAAGGACCTCGCCCTCGTCACCCGCCAGCTGTCGACCCTGGCGGCGGCGATGACGCTGGAGGAAGCGCTGCGCACGGTCGGCGCGCAGGCCGAGAAACGCGCAGTGCGCCGCGTGCTGATGGCGACCCACGCCCATGTGCTCGAGGGCTTCCGGCTGTCCGACGCGATGGCGCGGCAGGGCAACGCGTTCCCGCCGCTGTACCGCGCGATGGTCGCCGCCGGCGAAGGTTCCGGCGCCCTGCCCGACATCCTCGAACGACTGGCCGACCTGCTCGAACGCGAGCAGCAGGTGCGCGGCAAGCTGGTCACCGCGCTGGTCTACCCGGCCGCGCTGGCGATGACCGCGGTAGCGGTGGTCATCGCGCTGATGGCGTTCGTGGTGCCGAAGGTGGTCGAGCAGTTCGACTCGATGGGTCGCGAGCTGCCGCTGCTGACGCGGCTGGTGATCGGCGTATCCGACCTGATGGCCGCGGGCTGGCTGCCGGCGCTGGCGCTGCTGGCGGTCGGTGCGGTCGCGTTCCGCCAGTTGATGAAGCAGCCCGTGTTTGCCCGCCGTTTCGACGCGATGGTGCTGCGGCTGCCGCTGCTCGGCCGGCTGCTGCGCGACGTCCACGCCGCGCGGATGTCGCGGACCCTGTCGATCATGGTCGGCAGCGGCCTGCCGATGCTGGAAGGGCTCGTCATCACCGCGCGCACCGTGCACAACCGGGTGCTGCGCGAGGCGACCGACCGCATGGTCGCGTCGATCCGCGAGGGCGGCAGTCTGTCGGGCGCGATGCGACGCGCGGGCGTGTTCCCGCCGACGCTGCTCTACATGACCACCAGCGGCGAGGACAGCGGCCGGCTCGGGCCGATGCTCGAGCGCGCCGCCGACTACCTCGAACGCGAGTTCAACACCTTCACTTCGGTGGCGATGAGCCTGCTGGAGCCGCTGATCATCGTCGTCCTCGGCGGCGTGGTCGCGGTGATCGTGCTCGCCATCCTGCTGCCGATCCTGCAGTTCAACTCCCTTGTCCTTGGCTGAGGTACACCCATGCGCGCACCCCGCCGCACGCCCCGCTCCGCCCGCCACGCCGCCGGTTTCACCCTGGTCGAGCTGATGGTGGTCATCGTCATCATCGGCCTGCTGGCAACGGTGGTGATGATCAACGTGATGCCCAGCCAGGACCGCGCGATGGTCGAGAAGGCCCGCGCCGACGTGTCGGTACTGGAGCAGGCGGTCGAGACCTACCGGCTGGAGAACCTGGCCTATCCGCGCACCGAGCAGGGACTGGACGCCCTGGTGCAGGCGCCCGCCGGACTGGCGCGGCCGGAGCGCTACCGCAAGGGCGGCTACGTGCGCCGGCTGCCGGCCGATCCGTGGGGCAACCCGTACCAGTACCGCCAGCCGGGCCGCAGCGGCGCGTTCGACATCTACTCGTTCGGTGCCGACGGCGCCGAGGGTGGCGAGGGCGACGCCGCCGACATCGGCAACTGGAACTGAGCGACGCCGATGCACCGTCGCGGCCGCCATCCTGCGCGCCTGCCCCACGGCTTCACGCTGGTGGAGCTGATGGTGGTGCTGGTGATCCTCGGCCTGGCCGGGGTGGCGGTGGCGCTGACCGCACCCGGTGACGGCCGCCGGCTCGCGCTGGAGGCCGACACGCTGGCGGCGCGGCTGGTGCGCGCGCAGGAGGAGGCGATCCTGACCACCCGCGCGGTGCAGGTGACGGTCGACGCCGGCGGCTACACGTTCGCGCGGCAGGACTTCGGCGACTGGCAGCCGCTCGACGACGGTCCATTCGGGCCGGTCACGTGGAACGAAGGCACCGCGCTCGTCGGCGATGCGGATCACCGTGTCAGCTTCCGCTTCGATCCGGCCGGCGGCGCCCGCACCGGTGAGGTGCAGCTGCAGCGCGACGGGCAGAAGGTGCGGGTGGCGGTCGACGCCGCCGGCGAGGTGGTGGTCGATGGCCTGCGTTGACGCGCGCCGGGCCATCGGCGGCTTCTCGCTGATCGAACTGCTGGTCGCGCTGGCGGTGTTCGGCCTGACCGTGCTTGCCCTGCTCAACCTCGCCGGCGAGAACACCCGCACCGCGGTGGTGGTCGAGGAGCAGGTGCTGGCGGGCGTGGTGGCCGACAACCGCGCCGCCGAAGCGTTGCTGGCGACGCCCGCGCAACTGGCGGCCGGCGCCGACGCCGGTGAGACGCTGCTCGGCGATCGCGCCTGGCGCTGGACCCGCAGCGTCAGCCCGACCGACATGGCGGCGATCGTCCGGATCGACGTCGCGGTGATGCCGGCCGGCGAGGAGCGCGTCGCCGCCGAGGCGACCGTGTTCCGGGAGGCGCCGTGATGGCCGCGCGCACCGCCGGTTTCACCTTGGTCGAAATGCTGGTGGCGCTGCTGATCTTCGCGCTTCTATCGGCGGTCGGCGTCGGGGTGATGGCCTACGCGGCCGACAACCAGGGCGTGGTCCAGGCGCGGATGGACCGGCTCGGCGAGTTCCAGCGCGCGCGGGGGCTGCTGCAGGCCGACCTCGCCCAGGCCGCGGTGCGGCGCGTGCGCGGGCGCGATGGTGCGCCCGCGCGCAACGCCTTCGTCGGCCGCACCGATGGCGCCGGGCGCGGCGGCGAACCGCTGCTGGCGCTGGTCCGCCGTGGCTGGGCCAACCCCGACGGCGAGCCGCGCGCGTCACTCCAGTACATCGAATACCGGATCGTCGACGGCCAGCTCGAACGCGCCAGCCGGGCCGCGCTCGACGGCGCCGCGACCGGTACGCCGCAGGTGCTGCTGACCGGCATCCGTGCGGCGTCCATCGAATACCACCATCGCGGCCAATGGAACCGCGGCTGGGCCGGCGGCGCCGCGGCGATGCCCGACGCCGTGCGGTTGACGCTGGAACTGGACGGACTGGGCCGGATCGAGCAGCTGTTGCTGCTACCGGGGACGGCGACGTGATGCCGGCACCCGCTCCGCGCGCCCGTCAGCAAGGCGTCGCATTGCTGACCGTGTTGCTGCTGGTCGCGGTGATGGCGGTGCTGGTGACCAGCGTGCTCGACGACATCCGCTTCGGCCTGCGCCGCGCGACCAACGCGCAGGCGATGGCGCAGGCGCGCTGGCATGCGCTCGGCGCCGAGACGCTGGCGCGCGCGCAGATCGAGCGGCTGGCCGCGGCCGGTGCGGGCACGGTCCCGGCCGAACGCTGGAACGGCCGGCCGATGGTGTTCCCGACCGGCGACGGCCTGGTCCAGGCGCAGCTCGACGACGCCAGCACCTGCTTCAACCTCAACAGCGTGGTCGAGGGTGCGGGCGAGCTGTGGCAGCGTCGCGAGGCCGGCGCGCGCCAGTTCGGGATGCTGCTGCGCGAACTCGGCGTGCCCGCGCATCGCTCCGCTGCGCTGGTCGATGCACTGGTCGACTGGATCGACACCGATGCCGTACCCGGTTCCAACGGCGCCGAGGACAGCTACTACGCCCTGCGCGCGCCGGCATACCGGACCGCCGGCGCCCTGCTGGCCGAGACCAGCGAGCTGCGCGCGGTCGCCGGTTTCGACGCCGAACTCTACGAGTCGCTGCGCCCGTACATCTGCGCGTTGCCAATCGATGCGCGCTCGCCCGTCAACCTCAACGCGCTGGACGCCGACCACGCGGTGCTGCTGGTGGCGCTGACCGACGGTGCGCTGTCCGCGCCCGCCGCGCGCCGGCTGCTGCAGTCGCGCCCGCGCGCCGGCTGGCCGGACATCGCCACGCTGCGCGCCGAGCCGGTGCTGGCGGCGCTCGGCCTGCCCGACGCCGTATTCACCGGGATCGAGCTGAAACCGCACTACTTCGCCCTCCAGACCCGGGTCGAACACGGCGGCGCGCAGTTCGTCTCGAGCGCTCTGTTCGAACTCGCCGCCGGCCGCGCACGGCTGGTCGCCCGCCGCTGGACCCTGCCCGAATGACCCCTGCCCTGCAGTTGTTCCTGCTCCCGTCCGACCCCGACGGCGACATCGTCCGGCTGCGGGTCGACGCCGCCGGCCGCGTGCTCGCCCGCGAACGTTTTGCCGATTCCGAGCCGGGTCCCGTCGACGCCGGCGCGCGCAACCTCCTCGTCGTCCCCGGCGCCGATTGCCACGTGCTGTGGCTCGACCTGCCGGCGCGCAACCCCCTGCAGGCGCTGGCCGCCGCCCGCCTGCTGGTCGCCGACCACCTCGCGGTCGCGGCCGACTGCCAGCACGTCGCGATCGGCCCGCAAACCACCGAGGGCCGGCAACGGCTCGTGGTCTGCGTCGATGCGTCCCGCATGCGCGGCTGGCTCGACCGCACAGCCGCGCAGGGCATCACCGCCGACGCCGTGGTGCCGGCACCGCTGCTGCTGCCCATGCCCGACGATCCGGATGCGGTGACCGTCGCCGGGCACGCCGGCGAATGGCTGGTGCGCGGCGAGCGACTCGCCTTCGCCGCCGAGCCCGCACTGGCCGACGCGGTCATCGATGAACGGCGCCGGGCGCCCATCGAAGACCTCGACGAAGCACTCGCCGCCGGCGCGCTCTCGCCGCCCATCGACCTGCTGCAGCACGACTTCGCCCGCATCCCGCCGCAGCGCGAAGGCTGGCCGGCCTGGCGTCGCGCCGCCGTCCTCGCCGCGGTGCTGGCGGCCTCGCCGGCGTTGCTGCTCGGGGCGAAGGCCATCCACCACGCCCGCGCCGCCGATGCGCTCGCCGTGCAGTCGCGCGCCCTCGCCCGCACCGTGCTGCCGTCGCTGGCCGCCACCGACACACCGCTGCCCGCGGTCCGCGCTCAGCTGGCCGGACTGCGCGCCGGCGATACCTTCGCCCGTGCCACCGCCGCCCTGTCCGCCACGGTCGCCGCCATCGACGGCGCCGAAATCGACACGCTTTCCTTCAGTGGCGAAACCCTCGTCGCCACCATCGCCCACGCGGACCCGCGCGACGTCGACCGCCTGCGCGACGCCGTCGCCGCGTCCGGCCTGTCGCTGGAGGCCACCGGCAGCCGCAACACCAGTGGCCGCATCCACACCACCGTCGAACTGGCAGCGCAGCCATGACCACCCCGCACCACCGTTTCCGCGACCGCTGGGACACCTTCGCCCCGCGCGAGCGCGCCATGCTGGCGCTGATGGCCGTGGCAGTCGCGGCCTTCGTCCTGTGGCTGGGCGTGCTGCGCCCGCTGCAGGCCCGTGCCGATGCCGCCGTCCGCGACCACCGGCGCGCCGCCGCCGACCACGCCGAACTCGCCGCCGCCATCCGCGCGATCCGCGAGCTGCAGGCCGATCGCCCGGCCATCACGACCGGCGACGCCTTCACCCGGGCCGTACTCGAAAGCGCCACGGCCGCGCAAGTGCCGGTCACCCGCCAGCGCAGCGACGCCGGCCTACTGGTCATCGGCATCGACGCGGTGGCGGCGCCGGCCCTGTTCGGCTGGCTCGACGGCCTGCGCAACCGCCACGGCATCGCGCCGGCATCGCTCGACATCGGCAAGCGCAACGGCTCACTGAGGGCGGAGGTGGCCTTCCAGCTCCCGCCCCCCTGAGCGTGACGGCGGGGCGCGGGGATTCACCAGACTGCAAAACGGGTGTAACCACACCGCAGCAATGTCACATTGCTGCAAGATTCGCCGCCTAACCTGCGCGCACTTCCCCAGTGGTGACACCAAACCGTCATGAAAATCACACCGAACCGTCTTGTTGCCGCGATGCTCCTCGCCGGCTTCGCCCCGCTGGCCCAGGCCGGCGTGGTGATCGACACCATCGGCGGCTCCGAGATCAGCTTCGAGGGCCTCGTCCAGGCCGACAACAGCTGGTACGACAACGACCTGGCCGACCTCGACGGCGATGCCGGCGACGGCAGTGACAGCGACAGCGAGCTGCGCCGCGCCGAACTCGTGCTCAAGGGCAAGGGCCCGGGCGCGTTCGACTGGGTGATCGGCTACGACGCCAAGTCCGACAAGTGGCTCGACGTCAACGTCGGCTACGACTTCGGCGGCGGCCACGGCCTGACCGTCGGCCAGTTCAAGCAGCCCCACGGGATGGAGGAACTGTCGTCGACCAAGAACAACGACTTCATTTCCAAGGCGATGAGCACCAACACCTTCGCCGTCTCGCGCCGGCTGGGCGCGGCCTACAGCTACTCGGCCGACAACTGGGGCGTCACCGCCTCCAGCTTCGGCCGCGAGCTGACCAGCGGCGGTGCCCACGGCGCCGGCTACGGCGTGCGCGGCACGTTCGCGCCGGTCAACAGTGACGGCCACATCTTCCACCTCGGCCTGTCCTACGTGGACCAGGACACCGACGCCGATACCCTGCGCCTGCGCACCCGCCCGCAGGCCGACCTCGCCGCGGTGCGGCTGGCCGACACCGGCACCCTGCGCGACACCGACCGCATCGCCACCACCGGGCTCGAGAGCTTCTGGGTGCGCGGCCCGCTGAAGCTGCAGGGCGAGTACATGCACGCCGACGTCAGCCGCCACGACAACGCCGACTACGCCGCCACCGGCGGCTACCTGAGCGCGCTGTACAACCTGACTGGCGAGACCTGGAGCTACAAGAACGGCACCCCGGGCACCGGCAAGGCCGAGGACCCGGCGCGCGGGCTGTGGCAGGTCGGCCTGCGCTACGACACGATCGACCTCGACGACGGCAGCGTGCAGGGCGGCCGGATGGACGCCATCACCGCCGGCGTCAACTGGTACTGGCGCAGGAACTTCAAGTTCGCGCTCAACTACGTTCAGGTCGACAGCGAGCGCGGGGGCGTCAGCGACGACCCGAACATCATCGAGACCCGCCTGCAGTTCTACTGGTAAGGCACGCGGCGACACACGCCTGCAACATCCGGCGGCTCCAATAGGCCGCACGGCCCGCCGGGCCACCCACTCTCTCTCCTCCACGGCAGGGCGCGACCAAGGTCGCGCCCGTTTTTTTGCCCGCGCCGGCGTGACCGCGGCTGTAACAAACGTCCGCAACTGTCATATCGGCGTAACAAAAACATCATTTCATGGTCGCACCCGCCGGCAGGTGCCGGCATTTCCTCGTCACGGAGTTCCCGCATGAACACCTCGTCGGCCGGTTTCAACCTCCGCACCGCCGCCCTTTCCCTCGCCGTTGCGCTGGCGGTCGCCGCGTGTGGCGGCAACGACGCCGCCCCGGCCGCGGGCACCGGCAACGCCGCCCCGGACGCCGCCACCGGCACCGGTGACAAGGTCGCCGCGCAGATCACCGGCGCCGGCGCGACCTTCATCTTCCCGCTGGTCTCCAAGTGGTCGGCCGACTACAACGCCGCCACCGGCAACCAGGTCAACTACCAGTCGATCGGCTCGGGTGGCGGCATCGCCCAGATCAAGGCCGGCACCGTCGACTTCGGTTCGTCCGACGCACCGCTGTCGAGCGAGGAGCTGGCCGAGGCCGGCCTGCTGCAGTTCCCGTCGGTGATCGGCGGCGTGGTGCCGGTGGTCAACGTCAAGGGCATCGAGGCCGGCGAGCTGAAGCTGACCGGCCCGCTGCTGGCCGACATCTACCTGGGCAAGGTCAAGACCTGGAACGACCCGGCGATCGCCGCGGTCAACGAGGGCGTCGAGCTGCCGGCCACCAAGATCAACCTGGTGCAGCGCTCGGACGGCTCGGGCACCACCTTCAACTTCACCAACTACCTGACCAAGGTCAGCCCGGCGTGGGCCGACGCGGTCGGCGAAGGCAAGTCGGTGCAGTGGCCCGACGGCGTCGGCGGCAAGGGCAACGAGGGCGTTGCGTCCTACGTGCAGCAGATCGACGGTTCGATCGGCTACGTCGAACTGGCCTACGCGCTGCAGAACGACATGGCCTACGCGATGATGCAGAACGCGGCCGGCAACTTCGTCGCGCCGAGCGCCGAGGCCTTCGCCGCGGCCGCCGCGACCGCGGACTGGACCAGCGTGCAGGATTTCAACCTGGTCATCACCAATGCGCCGGGCGAGCAGGCGTGGCCGATCACCGCCACCAACTTCATCCTGATGTACGAGCAGCCGGCCGATCCGCAGCGCAGCGCCGCCGCGCGTGCGTTCTTCGAGTGGGCGCTGCACAACGGCCAGCAGCAGGCGTCGGCGCTGGACTACGTGCCGCTGCCGCCCGAGCTGGTCGGCCAGATCGAGCAGTACTGGGCCACCGAGTTCAAGGCCCCCGCCGCGCAGTAACCGCGTCTCGTCGGACCGCCCCCGGTTGCCTCGCGCACCGGGGGCGTACTGCCGGCCAAGGAACCGAATACCCGCATGAACGCCATCGCCCTGCCAGCCACCCGCGACCACAAGGACGCCCGCAACGACCGGCTGTTCCGATACGCGCTGGTCGCGACCGTGGTGTTCGTGCTGCTGGCGCTGGCCGGCGCCGCGCTGTCGATGCTGTGGGGTGGTCGCCATGCGCTCGAGGCGTCTGGCCTCGACTTCTTCTTCAGCGCCGACTGGAACCCGGTCGAAAACCGGTACGGCGCGCTGGTGCCGATCTACGGCACCGTGGTCACCGCGGTCATCGCGATGCTGATCGCGATCCCGGTCAGCTTCGGCATCGCCTTCTTCCTGACCGAGGTGGCGCCGCGCTGGCTGCGCGGCCCGGTCGGTACCGCCATCGAGCTGCTGGCCGGCATCCCGTCGATCATCTACGGCATGTGGGGCCTGTTCGTGCTGGTGCCGGTGATGACCCAGCACGTCACGCCGTGGGCCAACGAGCACCTCGGCACGCTGCCGGTGGTCGGTCCGCTGTTCCAGGGTCCGCCGATCGGCATCGGCATGCTCACCGCTGGCATCGTGCTGGCGATCATGGTCATTCCCTTCATCTCCTCGGTGATGCGTGAAGTGTTCCTGACCGTGCCGACCCGGCTGAAGGAATCGGCCTACGCGCTGGGCTCGACGAAGTGGGAGGTCAGCTGGGACATCGTGCTGCCCTACACCCGTTCGGCGGTGATCGGCGGCATCTTCCTCGGCCTCGGCCGGGCGCTTGGGGAGACGATGGCGGTGGCCTTCGTCATCGGCAACTCGACCCGCTTCACCGCCTCGCTGCTGGAACCGGGCACCACCATCGCCGCGCTGATCGCCAACGACTTCGGCGAGGCGACCGAGACCTACCGCTCGGCGCTGCTGCTGCTCGGCTTCGTGCTGTTCATCGTGACCTTCATCGTGCTGGCGATCGCGCGGCTGATGCTCAACCACCTGTCGCGCCGGGAGGGCAACTGACATGGCCGTCGTTGCCGGCAACCGCGCCCTGCGCAACTCCAACGCCCTGTACCGCCGGCGCCGGATCACCAACGCGGTGTCGCTGGTGCTGGCCTGCCTCGCTGCCGGGCTCGGCCTGCTGTTCCTCGGCTGGATCCTGTGGACGCTGGTGGCCAAGGGCATCTCGGGCATCGACGGGGCGCTGTTCACACAGAACACGCCGCCGCCGATGGCCGAGGGCGGCCTGAAGAACGCCTTCTTCGGCAGCGCGGTGATGTGCCTGATGGCGATCGGCATCGGCACGCCGCTGGGCATCGCCGCCGGCACCTGGCTGGCCGAGTACGGCGCCGCCAGCCGGGTCGGCACGGTGGTGCGCTTCGTCAACGACATCCTGCTGTCGGCGCCGTCGATCGTGCTGGGCCTGTTCGTCTACACGCTGGTGGTGATGCAGGCCGGCGGCAACTTCTCCGCCATCGCCGGTGCGATCGCGCTGGCCTTCATCGTGCTGCCGGTGGTGTTGCGCACCACCGACGAGATGCTGCGGCTGGTGCCGTCGCAGATGCGCGAGGCGGCGTTGTCGCTGGGCGTGCCGCAGTGGAAGGTCACGGTGCAGGTGATGTACCGCTCGGCGATGCCGGGCATCGTCACCGGCATCCTGCTGGCATTGGCCCGCATTTCCGGCGAGACCGCGCCGCTGCTGTTCACCGCGTTCGGCAACCAGTACTGGAGCACCGACATCACCGGGCCGATGGCCAGCGTGCCGGTGGTGATGTACCAGTACGCCGGCAGCCCGTACGAGACCTGGCAGGGCATCGCCTGGGCCGGCGCGCTGGTGCTGACCGCGTTCGTGCTGCTGATCAGCCTGGTGGCCCGCGCGATCGTCTCGCGCAAGCGGGTGAACCATGACTGAGGCCGCCCTGTCCCGCCGCACCGTCGCTGCGCCGCACCCTTCCACTTTCCAGATACCCGCCATGAACGACGCCATCGCCCCCGCCATCGCCACGCAGGCGCCGGTGAAGCTCGCCGCGCGCGGGCTCGACTTCCACTACGACCGGTTCCACGCGCTCAAGGGCATCGACCTGGAGATCCCCGAGAAGCAGGTCACCGCGCTGATCGGCCCGTCCGGCTGCGGCAAGTCGACCCTGCTGCGCGTGTTCAACCGGATCTACGCGCTGTACCCGAAGCTGCGCGCCTCGGGCGAGGTGCTGCTGGACGGCGAGAACATCCTCGACCCGAAGTACCCGATGAACCGGCTGCGCAGCAAGGTCGGGATGGTGTTCCAGAAGCCGGTACCGTTCCCGATGACGATCTTCGAGAACGTCGCCTACGGCATCCGCCACCACGAGAAGCTGTCCAAGGCGGAGATGAACGACCGGGTCGAGCTGGCGCTGCGCCAGGGCGCGCTCTGGGACGAGGTCAAGGACAAGCTCGGCCAGAGCGCGCTCGGGCTTTCAGGCGGCCAGCAGCAGCGCCTGTGCATCGCCCGCGCGGTGGCGCTGCGGCCGGACGTGCTGCTGCTGGACGAGCCGACCTCGGCACTGGACCCGATCTCCACCAGCCGCATCGAGCAGCTGGTCGCCGAACTCAAGAACGACTACACCATCGCGATCGTGACCCACAACATGCAGCAGGCCGCGCGCGTTTCCGATTTCACCGCCTTCATGTACCTGGGCGACCTGGTCGAGCACGGACCGACCGACCGGATCTTCTCGGCGCCGGAAAAGCAGCAGACCGAGGACTACATCACCGGCCGGTTCGGCTGAGGAGACCACCATGAGCAGCCAGCCCCACGACCACATCGTCAAGAGCTACGACGACGAGCAGCGTCGCCTGCTCGGCGAGACCCTGCGCATGGGCGGGATGGCCGCCGCGCAGCTGGAGGCCGCGCTGGACGTGGTCGCCCGCCGCGACGACAAGGCCGCCGAACGCATCATCGGCAACGACGAGGCGATCGACGCGCTGGAGCAGGAGATCAGCCACGATGTCATGAAGCTGGCCCTGCGCGGGCCGATGGCGCGCGATCTGCGCGAGATCCTCGCCGCCATCCGCATCGCCTCCGACATCGAGCGTATCGGCGACTACGCCGCCAACGTCGCCAAGCGTTCGACCGCGCTGAACCTCGCCCCTCCGCTGCCGCACGTGGGCGGGCTGCAGGTGATCGGCCGGATCGCGGTGCAGCAGTTGCGCGACGTGCTGGTGGCCTACCGCGACAACGACGTCACCGCCGCGCAGGCGGTCCGCGACCGCGATGCCGAGCTCGATGCCGCCTACACCGCGCTGTTCCGCGAGCTGCTGACCTACATGGCCGAGGACCCGCGCTCCATCACCGGCTGCACCCACCTGCTGTTCATGGCCAAGAACATCGAGCGTATCGGCGACCACGCCACCAACATCGCCGAGAACGTGTGGTTCCTGGTCCGCGGCAACGACGAACTGCCGCCGCGCGAGAAGCGCGACGACAGCAACACCGTCGCCCCGTAGGGCGGCGGGCTGGTCGCTCCGGGGGCAAACCGCGCTAGCATCGCTCCACCGCGGCCACGCCGCCCCCACGGAGACAGCCGATGTCCAGCAAGTCGAACAAGCCCGTCCTCGCCGCCGCCGGCATCGCCGGCAGCCTGCTCCTGGCCGGTACCGCGTTTGCCGCCACGCCGCTCGCGCAGGGTTACATGCTCGGCGCCGCGCAGGATCACGCCGACCACGTCTCGCACGGCATCGAGAACATGGACACCGACAAGGACGGCCGGCTCTCGCCTGCCGAATTTGCCGCGGCCCACGGCGGTGACGACAGCCGCTTCGCCGAGTACGACGCGGACAGCGATGGCTTCATCAGCGCCGCAGAGATGGACGCGCGCCACGCCGCCATGAAGGACGGCAAGGACGACAAGGCCGGCATGGAAGGCAAGTGCGGCGAGGGCAAGTGCGGCGGCATGTAGCCCGCGACGGACGCACTCCGCGCGCGCTATCCACCTGACGCGATGACCGCACCGGCGCCGCTCGCCGAGGACGCCGTCGGCCTCGGCCTGCGGCGTGCGCTGCTGGGTCCGCTGCGTGCGGCGGCGCCCGGCGGCTTCGACTTCCTCGAGGCCGCGCCGGAAAACTGGATCGGCGTCGGCGGCGCGCTCGGCGACGGCTTCGACGAGCTCGCCGCGCACCATCCCATCGTCTGCCATGGCCTGTCGCTGTCATTGGGCGGGCCCGGGCCGCTCGACGAGACCTTCCTCGGCAGGTTGCGCCGGTTCCTCGACCGCCTCCGCAGCCCGGTCTACAGCGAGCACCTGAGCGCCTGCAGCGACGCCCGCGGCCAGCTGTACGACCTGATGCCGCTGCCATTCACCGACGCCGCAGTGGCGCACGTGGCCAGCCGCATCCGCCACGTTCAGGACGTGCTAGGCCGCCGCATCGCGGTCGAGAACATCTCCTACTACGCGACGCTGGAGCCCCGCGGCATGGCCGAGATCGACTTCATCCGCGCGGTGCTGGACCGCGCCGACTGCGACCTGCTGCTGGACGTCAACAACATCGTCGTCAACGCGACCAACCACGGCTACGACGCGGTCGACTTCCTGCACGCGCTGCCGGGCGACCGCATCGCGTACATCCACGTCGCCGGCCACTACGACGAGGCCGCGGACTTCAAGATCGACACCCACGGCGCGCCGGTCAGCGACCCGGTCTGGGCACTGCTGTCCGAGGCATACCGCGTGTTCGGCCCGCGCCCGACCCTGCTCGAGCGCGATTTCAACCTGCCGCCGCTGGCCGAACTGATGGGCGAACTCGACACCGTCCGCAGCCACCTGTCAGCGACCCGCAACGGCCGGCGCCATGCCGCCTGAGGCCGACCGTCCCGGCGCACCGTCGCCGGAGTCACCCCGGCATGCAAGCACCCCGGATGCGTTCGCCGACACCCAGCGCGCGCTTGCCGACTACATCCGCGACCCCGACCACGCGCCCGCCCCGGAAGGCATCGAGCCTCGGCGGCTGAGGGTCTACCGCGAGCTGTTCTTCAACAACATGGAGTCGATGCTGGGCGGCAACTTCCCGGTGATCCGGCGGATCCTGTCGGCCGCGCCGGACGCCGGCCGCTGGTCGACGTTCGTGCGTGACTTCTACCGCGAACACCCGGTCCGCACCCCGCTGTTCCCCGAGATCGCGCGCGAGTTCCTGCGCTACGTCGAGGGCCGCGCCGACAATGCCCGCGGCGACCCGCCGTGGCTGGCCGAACTCGCCCACTACGAGTGGGTCGAACTCGCCCTGCAGATCAGCGAGGCGCGCATCGGCGACATCGCCCACGATCCCCACGGCGACCTGCTGGCCGGCGCTCCGCTGGTCTCGCCGCTGGCGTGGCCGCTGGCCTACGCGTGGCCGGTGCACCGCATCGGCCCCGGCTTCCTGCCCGACGCGCCCCCGGCCGAGGCCACCTGCCTGCTGCTGACCCGCGACGACGACGGCACGGTCCGCTTCCGGCAGCTCAGCGCGCTCACGTTCCGTTTGCTGCAACGGCTCGACCAGCACCCGGAACTCGACGGCCGCAGCCAGCTGCAAGCGCTTGCCACCGAAGCCGCGGCGCCGTCGATCGACGCCTTCATCGACGAAGGCAGGCGGACGCTAGCGGAGCTGCGACGCGACGGCATCGTCCTGGGCACGCGCAGCGGGGCGGCCATCCCCGTCTGCTAGGCTTCCCGCGATGACAGCCCCCGCCCCCACCACGCCCGCGGAACCGGTGTCCACGCCCGGTTCCGCGTCACCGCTGGCCACCCGCTTCCGCGGCTACCTGCCGGTGGTGGTCGATGTCGAGACCGGTGGTTTCGACTGGAACCGCCACGCGCTGCTGGAGATCGCCGTGCAGCCGGTCGAACTCGACGACGACGGCCTGCTGGTACCCGGCGAAACCACCAATGCGCACCTGGTGCCGGCCGAAGGGATGGAGATCGACCCCAAGTCGCTGGAGATCACCGGGATCAGGCTCGACCACCCGTTCCGCCTCGCCAAGCCCGAACGCGCGGCGCTCGACCACGTATTCGCGCCGGTGCGCGCAGCGTGCAGGAAGCACGGCTGCCAGCGCGCGATCCTGGTCGGCCACAACGCCCATTTCGACCTGAATTTCCTCAACGCCGCGGTCGCGCGGGTCGGCCACAAGCGCAATCCGTTCCACCCGTTCAGCGTGTTCGACACGGTGACGCTGGCCGGCGTCGCCTACGGCCAGACCGTGCTCGCCCGCGCGGTGCAGGCCGCCGGCTTCCACTGGGACCCCAACGAGGCGCATTCGGCCGTCTACGACACCGAGCGGACCTCCGAGCTGTTCTGCCGCATCGTCAACAGCTGGCCACGCGGCGCCTCCGCCGGCTGAGCCAGGCCGCGTTCAGCCCTGCCGCTGGCGCACCGCCTCGAACAGGGTCACGCCGGCCGCCACCGAAACGTTGAGGCTCTCCACCCCTTCACCCGGCATCGGGATACGCACCAGCTGGTCGCAGTTCTCGCGGGTCAGCCGGCGCAGGCCGTCGCCCTCGCCACCGAGCACCAGCCCGACGTTGCCGCGCAGGTCGAGCGCGTACAGCGGCGATTCGGCCTCGCCGGCCAGCCCGTACAACCAGACACCCATCTGCTGCAGATCGCGCATGGTCCGGGCGAGGTTGGTCACCGGCACCACCGGGATGCTGTCGGCGGCACCGGCGGAGGTCTTGCGCACGGTCGCATTGACCTGCACCGACTTGTCCTTGGGGATCACCACCGCGGTCGCGCCGGCCGCGGCGGCACTGCGCAGGCAGGCGCCGAGGTTGTGCGGGTCCTGCACGCCGTCGAGCAGCAGCACCAGCGCGCGGCCTGCCGCCGCATCGACCAGCTCCTTCAGCTCGTTCTCGCTCCAGGTCCTGGCCGCCGCGTAGCGCGCGACCACGCCCTGGTGGCGCAGGTTGCCGACCACGCCGTCGATCGCCTGCGTCGCGACGCGCCGGACATCGATGCCGACCCGACGCGCAGACGATTCGATCTCCGCCAGCCGCGGATTCTTCGCCCCGGCCTCGATCAGCACCTCGCGGACGTTGTCGGCATCGTGCTCGACCGCGGCGGCGACGGCGTTGATGCCGGCGATCCATTGTTTCTGGCTCATGGGGCGTGGGGCGTGGGAGGCGGGGCGCCATTGTACGGCGCCCGCCGCCTAGTACTTCTGCTTCACCCGCTTCGCCGGCTTGCCACGCTCGGGCAGCGGCTTGGCCCCGCGCTCCTCGACCAGCCTGAAATCGATCTTGCGCTCCTCCACGCTGGCCTTCATCACGATGATGCTGACGCGGTCGCCGAGACGGAATTCGCGGCCGTGGCGCTCGCCGGTCAGCGTCTTGCGGATCGGGTCGAAGTGGTAGTAGTCGTGCGGCAATTGGGTCACGTGGATCAGCCCGTTGACCTTCGACTGGTCCAGTTCGACGAACAGGCCGAAACTGGTCACGCCGCTGATCACGCCGTCGAACTCGCCGCCGACATGCTGCTCCATCCACGCCGCGCGGTAGCGCTCGTCGACCTCGCGTTCGGCTTCCTCCGCCCGGCGCGAGCGTTCCGAGCACTGCAGCGCGAGCTGGGCCATGTCGCTGGGCGAGTACTTGAACTTCTCCGGCTTCTTCCCGCTCAGCGCATGCTTGATCGCCCGGTGCACCAGCAGGTCCGGGTAACGCCGGATCGGCGAGGTGAAGTGGGCGTAGGCCTCCAGCGCCAGGCCGAAATGGCCGACGTTCTCGGGCTGGTACACCGCCAGCGACTGGCTGCGCAGCAGCACCGATTCGATCAGGGTCGAGTCGGCGCGCTCGCGGATGTTCTTCAGCAGGCTGGTGAAGTCGCGCGGCTGCACCTTCGTCCACGGCGGCATGCGCAGCTTGAACTCCTTGAGGAACTCCAGCAGGTCGGCGTACTTCTGCTCCGGCGGGCGGTCGTGGATGCGGTACGGCGCCGGCACTTCCGCTTCGATCAGGAACTTCGCGGCCTCGACGTTGGCCGCGATCATGCATTCCTCGATCAGCTTGTGTGCGTCGTTGCGCAGGATCATGCCGGCCTGGGTGACCTCGCCCTTCGGCCCGAGCACGAAGCGCACCTCGCTGGACTCGAATTCGATCGCACCGCGCCTGGCGCGCGCCTTCGCCAGCACCTGGTAGAGCTGGTGCAGGCGCTGCACCTGCGGCAGCAACGTGCCGATCCGGCCCAGCGCGTCCTCGCGGTCCTCGTCGCTGGCATCGTCGCCGACCGCGTTCCAGACCTGGGTGTAGGTCAGGCGCGCGTGCGAATGCATCACCGCCTCGTAGAACTTCGACCCGGTCACCTCGCCCTTGCGGTCGATCTGCATGTCGCAGACGAAGCACAGGCGGTCGACCCTGGGTTTGAGCGAGCAGATGCCGTTGGACAGCGTCTCCGGCAGCATCGGCACGACGAAGCCCGGGAAATACACCGAGGTCGCGCGCTTCTGCGCCTCGTCGTCCAGCGGCGTGCCGGGGCGGACGTAGTGCGACACGTCGGCGATCGCGACGACGAGGCGGAAGCCCTCGCGGTTCGGCTCGCACCAGACCGCGTCGTCGAAGTCCTTGGCGTCCTCGCCGTCGATGGTGACCAGCGGCAGGTCCCGGATGTCGACGCGGCCGCGCGCATCCGCATCCGGCACGTCCAGCGGCACCGCGGCGGCCTGGTCGAGCACCGGCTGCGGGAACTCGTGCGGGATGTCGTGGCCGTGGATCGCGGCCTGCACCGCGAGCGAAGCGGTCAGGCGCTCGCCGAGCACGGTCAGCACCCGGCCCATCGGTGGCCGGCGGGCGTCGGGGGCGCGTGTCAGCTCGCACACGACGAGCTGCCCGGCCTGCGCGTCGCCGCGGCTTTCCGGCGGGATCAGCACGTTGCGCTGGATCCGGCGATCGTCCGGCTCCACGTAGCTCACACCGTCGTCGAGGATGTAGCGGCCGATCATCCGGCTCAGACGACGCTCGAGCACCTCGACGATCGCGCCTTCCTGGCGGCCGCGCCGGTCCATGCCGGTGATGCTGGCCAGCACGCGGTCGCCATGCATGACCTTGCGCATCTCGTACGGCGGCAGGAACAGGTCGTCGCCGCCCGCGTCCGGCCGCAGGAAGCCGAAACCGTCCGGGTTGGCGATCACGCTGCCGGCCACCAGGTCGACCTGTTCGGCGGGCACGAACCCGCCGCGGCGGTTCTGCAGCAGCTGGCCATCGCGGACCATCGCCCGCAGGCGCGCGGTCAGCGCGTCGAAGCGGTCCGGCGCGGTCAGCCCGAGCTTCTCCGCCAGCGCCTCGGCCTCGATCGGGCCGTCGGACGCCGACAGCAGCTGCAGGATCATCTCGCGGCTGGCGATCGGCTGTTCGTAGCGCGCGGCCTCGCGGTCGGCATACGGGTCGGCCGGCCGGCCATCCTTGCCGCGCTGGGGCTCGCCGTGGAGCGGCGCCAGCGGTGGTTTGCGAGCGCCGCGCGGGGGCGGTTCGGGGAGCCAGCCGGGCTTTTTGCCTGCCGGCTTGCCGCGGCCGCCGGCGGCCTTCGCTCCGCCGCTGCGCGACGCCGGTGCCTTCGCGCCTCCGGCCTTCTGACCACCGGCCTTGCCGGGCGACTTGCGGGCTTTCGCGCCGCGCTTGCTGGGGGGTTTGTTCATCGAAGCGATGGTACACGCCGACCGTCAACGCCCCGTGCGGCCGCGTGCGCGTCCGGGCAGGCGCCGGGGCAACAAAAAACCCCGCCGGAGCGGGGTTCTTCGTGTGTCCGGTGCGGTAGTCACCGGTCGGTGTTTGGTGCCCAGGAGAGGACTCGAACCTCCACGGAGTTGCCCCCGCTAGCACCTGAAGCTAGTGCGTCTACCAATTCCGCCACCTGGGCAAACCGCACGTTGTTGCTGTGCGGGCCGCGCATATTGGCGGGCGGCGGTGGCGATGTCAACACTTCCTTCACCGGATCGCGCGGGGCGGCGGCAATGACGCCCCGGGAGATGCCGCCGACGCCCCCACTGCGCCGCGGCCGGGGTCTGGAGTAGACTCACTCCAGTCGCGGGCGGCGCATCTTGCGTCGCCCGCATGCATTGGAGCCCACGCATGACCGCCCCCACCATTCTCGTTTCGCGCCTGGATTGCGAGCGCCTCGAAGCGCTGCTCGAAGCTCCCGGCAGCGCCGACCTCGATACCTCCGCGCTGGAAGCCGAGCTGTCGCGTGCGCAGATCCTCGAGCCGGCGCAGATGCCGGCCGACGTCATCACCATGAACTCCACCGCCCGCTTCCGCGTGATGGACGGCGGCGACCAGGGCCAGGAGCGCGAGCTGACCCTGGTCTACCCGCGCGACGTCAACGGCCAGGCCGACCGGGTCTCGATCCTGGCGCCGGTCGGCAGCGCCCTGCTCGGCCTGCGCGTGGGCGACACCATCGAATGGCCCGTCCCGGGCGGGCGCACCGTGAGCCTGCAGGTGCTGTCGATCGCCTACCAGCCCGAGGCCTCCGGCGAACTGCACCGCTGAACCCCGGCCGCCCAGGACCGAACCTCCCGCATGACTGAATCCGTACGTCCGACCTTCCACGGTTTCGAACAGATCCCCCTGCGCGAGTATGCCGAGCGCGCCTACCTCGACTACTCGATGTACGTGGTGCTGGACCGCGCCCTGCCGTTCCTCGGCGACGGGCTCAAGCCGGTGCAGCGCCGCATCATCTACTCGATGAGCGAGCTCGGCCTCAACGCCGCCAGCAAGCCCAAGAAGTCCGCGCGCACCGTCGGCGACGTCATCGGCAAGTTCCACCCCCATGGCGACAGCGCCTGCTACGAGGCGATGGTGCTGATGGCGCAGCCGTTCTCGTACCGCTATCCGCTGATCGAGGGCCAGGGCAACTTCGGTTCCTCCGACGACCCCAAGTCGTTCGCGGCGATGCGCTACACCGAGTCCAAGCTGACCCCGATCGCCGAGATACTGCTGGGTGAGCTCGCCCACGGCACGGTCGACTGGGACCCGAACTTCGACGGCACGCTGGAAGAACCCTCGTGGATGCCGGCGCGGTTGCCACACCTGCTGCTCAACGGCACCACCGGCATCGCCGTCGGCATGGCCACCGACGTGCCGCCGCACAACCTCAACGAGGTCGTCAGCGCCTGCGTCCGGCTGCTGGAAGACCCCGACGCGACGACGCGTGACCTGTGCGAGCACGTGCTCGGCCCGGATTACCCGACCGAGGCCGAGATCATCACCCCGCGCGCCGACCTGGTGTCGATGTACGAAAGCGGCAACGGCAGCGTCCGGGCGCGCGCGGTGTTCGAAAAGGACGGCGCCAACATCGTCGTCACCGCCCTGCCGCACCAGGTCTCGCCGAGCAAGGTGATCGAGCAGATCGCCACCCAGATGCGCGCCAAGAAGCTGCCGTGGCTGGAGGACATCCGCGACGAGTCCGACCACGCCAACCCGACCCGCATCGTGCTGGTCCCGCGCAGCAACCGGGTCGACATCGACCAGCTGATGGGCCACCTGTTCGCCACCACGGACCTGGAGAAGAGCTTCCGGGTCAACTTCAACGTGATCGGCCTCGACGGCCGCCCGCAGGTGAAGAGCCTGAAGGCGTTCCTGTCGGAGTGGCTGCAGTTCCGCGCCGACACCGTGACCCGCCGCCTGACCCACCGGCTGGAGAAGGTCGAGCGCCGCCTGCACCTGCTGGAAGGCCTGCTGGTCGCCTTCCTCAACCTCGACGAAGTGATCCGCATCATCCGCACCGAGGACGAGCCCAAACCCGTCCTGATGAAGCGCTTCGAGCTCAGCGAGGAGCAGACCGACTACATCCTCGAAACCCGGCTGCGGCAGCTGGCGCGGCTGGAGGAGATGAAAATCCGCGGCGAGCAGGCCGAGCTGGAGGCCGAGCGCGAGAAGCTGGTCGCGACGCTGGGCAGCAAGGCCAAGCTGCGCAAGCTGATCAAGGACGAGCTGCTGGCCGACGCGAAGAAGTTCGGCGACGCCCGCCGCTCGCCGCTGGTCGCCCGGGGTGCCGCGCAGGCGCTGTCGGAGACCGACCTGGCGCCAAGCGAACCGATGACCGTGGTCGTCAGCGAAAAGGGCTGGGTGCGCGCGGCCAAGGGCTTCGACGTCGACGCCGCCGCGCTCAGCTACCGCGAGGGCGACGAGCTGCAGGCCTACGCCCGTGCGCGCAGCAACCAGCAGGTGGCGTTCCTCGACTCCACCGGCCGCAGCTACTCGACCATCGTCCACAGCCTGCCGTCGGCGCGCGGCAACGGCGAACCGCTGACCGGGCGCTTCTCGCCGGCGCCGGGTGCGTCGTTCCAGGCGGTGGCCAGCGGCGACAACGACACCCGTTTCGTGCTCGCGTCCAGCCACGGCTACGGCTTCGTGACCCGCTTCGAGAACCTCACCAGCCGCAACAAGGCCGGCAAGGCAATGCTGTCGCTGACGCCCAACGCGAAGGTGGTGCAGCCGGCACAGGTCGGCGATGTCGAACAGGACCGCGTCGTCGTCGCCACCAGCGCCGGGCACCTGCTGGCGTTCCCGGTGTCCGAGCTGCCGGAGCTCGACAAGGGCAAGGGCAACAAGCTTATCGACATCCCCAAGGCCAAGCTCGGCACCGAGCGCGTGGTCGCGGTGGCGGTGGTTGCGCCGGGCGGCACGCTGTCGGTGAAGTCCGGCGCCCGCACGATGACGCTGCCGTGGAAGGACCTCGACGGCTACGTCGGCGCGCGGGCGACGCGTGGTGGATTGTTGCCGCGCGGTTGGCAGAAGGTCGAAGGGCTTTCGGTCGAGTAACCGCGACGGCGTTGACCGGGCGGAAAGGCGGGGGTGAGAGAATCGCCCCTCCCCCTCCGGAGCCACCCCATGACCACCAACGCCTACGGCGCACATGCCGGCGACAAGCCGCTGGAACCGATGCTGATCCAGCGCCGCGCACCCGGCCCGCACGACGTACAGATCGACATCGCCTACTGCGGCGTCTGCCATTCCGACCTGCATACGGTCCGTTCCGAGTGGGGCGGCACCCGCTACCCGTGCGTGCCCGGCCACGAGATCGTCGGCCAGGTCAGCGCGGTCGGTGAGGCGGTCACCCGCTTCGGGGTGGGCGACACCGTCGGCGTCGGCTGCATGGTCGACAGCTGCCAGCAGTGCGCGGCCTGCGGCGACGGGCTGGAGCAGTACTGCGAGCGCGGCTTCACCGGCACCTACAACGGTCGCACGCAGGATCCGCCCGGCCACACGCTGGGCGGTTACTCGGAGCGGATCGTCGTCAGCGAGCGTTTCGTGCTGAAGATCGGCCATCCCGCCGAGCAGCTCGCCGCGGTCGCGCCGCTGCTGTGCGCAGGCATCACCACGTATTCGCCGCTGCGCCACTGGAACGTCGGCCCCGGCCAGAAGGTCGGCATCGTCGGCATCGGCGGGCTCGGCCACATGGGCCTGAAGCTCGCCCGCGCGATGGGCGCGCACGTGGTTGCCTTCACCACCTCCGAAAGCAAGCGCCAGGACGCCCGCGACCTCGGCGCGCACGAGGTGGTCAACTCGCGCAACGCCGACGAGGTGAAGCAGCATGCCGGCAGCTTCGACTTCATCCTCGACACCGTCGCCGCCAGCCACGACCTCGACCAGCTCACCGCCCTGCTCAAGCGCGACGGCACCCTGTGTCTGGTCGGCGTGCCCGAGCACCCGCACCCGACCCCGAACATCGGCCAGCTGATCTTCGGCCGCCGCTCGATCGCCGGCTCGCTGATCGGCGGCATCGCCGAAACCCAGGAAATGCTCGACTTCTGCGCCGAGCACGGCATCGTGTCGGAGATCGAGATGATCCCGGTGCAACGGATCGACGAGGCCTACGAGCGGATGCAGCGCAGCGACGTGAAATACCGGTTCGTGATCGACTGCGCGTCGCTGGTCGATTGATCCAGGCGACGGCAACCGCGAACGCAACGCCTTGTGCTAGCGTTGCCGCGGCTGGCGTGGAAGATTCCGGCCACGACATGGCTGCACCAACAGTCGAATTTGCTGATGCCAAGGAGAAGGTATGCAGGCAACCATCGAACGCACCGCGCAGGTGCGTCCCGCGAACATCGACCAGCTCATCTCGATCGTCCAGCGGGAATATCCATCCGCCAGGATTCGAGTCACCGGGCGTGCCCGTACGATACGACGGCAGGCTGAACTCATGGCCCAGCGAATCAGGGCCAGTCGTACCGAGTTCCTGAGAACCTACCGTCAGACCCGGCACATCGAGAAAATGGACCGCTGGCTGCTTCGCAATCCCAGTGCCTCCGAGCGTGAAACGGTGGACGAGTTCGAACGCCTGATCGAAGAGGCCCGCGCCCGCGGCGCGCTGGTATCGAATCACCTGTCCAATACCGCGCGCGACATCAGCTGGCCTGTCGGCAGTCACCAGCAACTCGACGCGATTGAGGCGAGGATCAACGAGCTCGGCGCCTCGGTGCTGCGCGAACCCCATGCAGCCAGCGGGAGGCACTGGCATGTCGATTGGTAAATTTGCTGGCGCGGCGCTCACGCTGTCGGTCGCCTTTTCGCTGGCGGGCTGCCGGTCGGACGGTGTGGATCCCGGCCATGCCGAGTCGACCCCGGCCGCTGCCTGGTGGTACGCCATGGAGTTCGAGCCGGTTTCGCGCATCGTCCACGGAATCGATGTCGCACGGTTCGATTCTTCCTGGAGCCGTGCCGATGCACTCGGCGCGAGAATGCTGGAATCCCGCGTCGAGCCTGGTGGGCTTTCGGAGTTCCACGACTCGGGGTTGTCGCTCTCGCTCACGGCTGACCTTGACGGCGACGGCACCGACGAGGACTTCTTCGTCGGCGTCTTTGCCGCCAATGACGGCAGCCGCGGCCGCTTCCTCGCCATCACCCGGGACGGGCGGTTGCTGCATCACTTCACCCAGTCCGGCACGGCCGGTTTCAGCGCACTGCTCGCGCAGGGTGACGAGGTCCGCTGGTACAAATGCCTGCAATGCGGGGATTTCGACTCGATCAGGTGGGCCGGGAGCTCGTACGCCCTCGAATAGCCGCGATGCGCATGGTCGATCCATGCGCGTCGTGCCGTCTTTCACGCCAGCGCCGCCCGGTGCACCCCCGCAACCGCCCGGCCCGACGGATCGGCGGCATTCGCGAACGCGGCATCCCACGCGATCGCCGCCGGTGACGAGCAGGCAATCGACTTGCCGCCGGGCACGGTCTGCGCGCAGGCCTCGCCGGGGAACAGCCGCTCGAAGATGCGGCGGTAGAAGTACGCCTCCTTGCTCTGCGGCGGGTTGACCGGGAACCGGCTCGCCGCGGCGGCGAACTCGCGGTCGCCGACGTGCGCCCCGGCATGGGCCTTGAGCGAGTCGATCCAGCCGTAGCCGACGCCGTCGCTGAACTGCTCCTTCTGCCGCCAGAGGATGGAGTCCGGCAGGTAGCCGTCGAAGGCCTCGCGCAGCACGGTCTTCTCGATCCGCAGGCGGCCGTCCGGGCCGACGCCGACCATCTTCGCGCTCGCGTCCATCCGCATCGCCACGTCGAGGAACTCGACGTCGAGGAACGGCACGCGCGCCTCCACGCCCCACGCCATCATCGACTTGTTGGCGCGCAGGCAGTCGTAGTTGTGCAGCGCGTCGAGCTTGCGCACCAGCTCGTCATGGAACTCGCGCGCGTTGGGCGCCTTGTGGAAGTACAGGTAGCCGCCGAAGATCTCGTCGCTGCCCTCGCCCGACAGCACCATCTTCACGCCCATCGCCTTGATCCGCCGCGCCAGCAGGTACATCGGGGTGGAGGCGCGGATCGTCGTCACATCGTAGGTCTCGACGTGGCGGATCACGTCCGGCAGCGCGTCCAGCCCCTCCTCGATGGTGTAGGTGAAGCCGTGGTGGACGGTGCCCAGCGCCTGCGCGGCGACCTCGGCGGCGGCCAGGTCCGGCGAGCCTTCCAGGCCGATCGCGAACGAGTGCAGGCGTGGCCACCAGGCCTCGGCGCGGTCGTCCTCCTCGATGCGACGGCGGGCGAACCGTGCGGCGCAGGCGGCGACCAGCGACGAGTCGAGGCCACCCGACAGCAGCACGCCGTACGGCACGTCGGTCATCATCTGGCGGTGCACGGCACGCTCGAACGCCTCGCGCAGCTCATCGGGCGCCACCTGCACGCCGGCGGTGGCGTCGTGCGCACGCCACGGCCGCCGGTAATAGGGCTGCAGCTGGCCGGTCGCGCTGTCGTAGAAATGACCGGGCGGGAACTGGGCGACGTCGCTGCAGGTGCCGGCCAGCGCCTTCATCTCCGAAGCCACCCACAGCCGGCCGTTGCCATCGTGGCCCCAGTACAGCGGGCAGACGCCGATCGGGTCGCGGGCGATCAGGTAGCGGCTGCCCTCGCGGTCCCACAGGGCGAAGGCGAAGATGCCGTTGAGCCGGTCGAGCCAGGCGGCGATGTCGTCGTCCTGCGCGTACAGGGCGTTGATGACCTCGCAGTCGGAACCGGTCTGGAAGTCGTACGGCTGCGCCAGCGCGCCCTGCAGCTCGCGGTGGTTGTAGATCTCGCCGTTGACGGCGAGCACGAGCCGGCCGTCGGCCGAGCGGATCGGCTGGGCGCCACCGGCGGGATCAACAATCGCCAGTCGCTCGTGGACGAGGATCGCGCCGTCGTCGGCGTGCACGCCGCTCCAGTCGGGGCCGCGATGGCGCTGTCGCTGTGAATGCTCCAGCGCCTCGCGGCGCAGGCGTGGAAGGTCGTCGCCGGGAGCGAGGCCGAAGATGCCGAGGATCGAACACATGTGCGGATTTCCTTATGCGGTGGTTGGGTGGTGGGGATCACCGGCAGCTGCGTCGCGGCAACAAAAAGGCCCGCACTTCGCAGTGCAGGCCTGGGAGAACGATGAGCGGGTACTAGGTGCTAATCGCCGGCCTGCGGAGGGCTGGCGTTGTTATTGCTGCGGTTGTTGAGGGACATCGACATTGGAGGGTCGGCCTGGACTGGAAACGCGGGCACACGCCCCTTTCGAAATCGATCAACGCGCCCCGGCGGGGTGACCGGCCAACCGCCCGTATGATCCGGGTGGGGCCTGCCGGGAACAGACAATGCCGACACTTTCAATCGAACGCGGCCGCGATGCAAGTAGCCCGCGCGCAATCGCCGCCATCCTCGTACTGGCGTTCGCGCTGGCGACGTGGCTGGGTTTCATGCAGAACCGTCCGCCCGCGCCGGCCGGAACCGACGCCCCCGCCTCGGAATTTTCCGCCGCGCGGGCAATGGCCGTGCTGGAGCGCATCCTCGGCGACCAGCGTCCCCACCCCACCGGCAGCGCCGCCAACGCCGCGGTCCGCGACGCGATCGTCGCCGAGCTGCGCGCGATCGGACTGGAGCCGGAGGTGCAGCGACGCTTCGCCTGCGGCGGCTTCACCTGCGCGACGGTCGACAACATCGTCGCGCGCGTGCCCGGCGCCTCGCCCGACGACGCCGCGCTGCTGTCGGCGCATTACGATTCGGTCGCCGCGGGGCCGGGCGCGTCCGACGACGGCGCCGGCGTGGCGGCGGTCATCGAGGCCGCGCGGGCGCTGCTGGCCGGGCCGGCGCCCGCCCGAGACGTCTGGCTGCTGCTCAACGACGGCGAGGAGCTGGGACTGGTCGGCGCCGAGGCCTTCGTGCGCGAACCCGCGTTCGCCCACATCGCCCGGGTGGTCAACCTGGAGGCGCGCGGCACCACCGGCGCCAGCCTGTTGATCGAGACCCACGCCGGCAACGCGGCGCTGTCGAAGCTGCTGCGCCGGTCTCTGGCCGCGCCGGCCGGCTCGTCGCTGGAGTACGAGATCTACAGGACGCTGCCCAACGACACCGACTTCACCGTCTACAAGCGCGACGGGCTGGCCGGCGCCAACTTCGCCTGGGCGCGGGCGCCGGCGCGCTACCACACGCCGCTGGACGACATCGCCCACCTCGACCCGGGCTCGCTGCAGCACCACGGCGAGCACGCACTGTCGCTGGCGCGTGCATTCGCCGCGGCCGAACCGCCGGTGGAGAGCGCGGACGACGCGGTCTTCTTCAGCCTGCCCGGCGGGGTGATGGCCGGCTGGCCGGTGGCATGGAACCCGCTGCTGCTGGCGCTGGCGGTGCTCGGCTGGCTGGCGTTGGGCTGGCGGCTGGTGAGGGTCCGCGCGGCGCGCGCGATGGCACTGCCGGTCGCCGGCGGGCTGGTGCTGGGCGGCGTCGCCGCGCTGTTGGTGGCCGGCCTGCTCGGCCACCTGCTGCTGCGTGCCCTCGGCGCGATGCCGGCGACGTGGACCGCACAGGGCGGCGCGATGGTCGGCGCCATGCTGCTGCTCGCGGTTGGGTTGCTGGTGCCGCTGGGCTGGCTGGTGCGCCGGCTCTGCGGTGAGGCCGCGTTGGGTTGGGCGGCGTTGCTGCCGTCGGCGCTGATCGCGGTCGGTGCGGTGCTGTGGATGCCCGGCGGCGCCCACATCGGCCTGCTGCCGCTGCTGGTGGGCGTGGTGGCCGGGCACGTCGCGCCGCGCCGGGCCGTGCTGTGGGCCGGGCTGGCCGCGTTGCCTGCCGCGCTGCTGTGGATGCCGTACGCCGAGGGCGCGTACGACGCCGTCGGCCACGAGGGGCTGGTGCCGGTGCCGGCGGTGGTCGGCTACATGCTGTTGCCGCTGCTGCCGGCGGTGCTGTCGCTGCCGCGCGGCACGACGATCGCGACCGCAGCGGGCTGGCTCGGTGCGGCGGCATGCACGCTGCTGGCGCTGGCGCGGCCCGCCTTCGATGCCGATACCCCGCGCCCGGCCAACCTGCTGCTGGTGGCGGGACCCGACGGCTCGCAGCTGTTCGCGCAGTCACGCGCGCAGCTGCCGGAGGCGTTCCTGCGCGACGCCGGCTTCGGCCGCGAGCGCGAACCGATGAACCCGTGGGGCACCCGTGGCCTGCCGGGGCCGGCGGGCCCGGCGCTGGCGGCGCCAATCGTCGTGATCGAGCAGCGCGAGGTGGTCGGCGAGCGACAGCGCCTGCAGGTTCGGCTGCGTTCGGCACGTGGCGCAACGACCGGCGGGCTGATGCTGCCGGGCACGGTCGACCTCGGTTCGGTGCGCGTCGACGGACAGCCGCTGGCGACGTCGCGCTGGCATGCCGGCAGCGAGCCGTGGCGCGGGATCTCGGTGGTCGGGCTCGAGGCCGATGGCGCTGTGTTCGTGTTCGAACTGCCGCTCGACGCCGGGCCGCTCCATGCCTTCGACCGCTCCCACGGCCTGCCGGCGGCGCTGGACGCCGCAACTGCCGCGCGCGACGCGATCGGCGTGCCGATCGGCGGCGGCGATGCGGCGATCGCATGGACCACGATCGAGCTGCCGCAGGCCGCCAGCACCGGCGCCGGCGATCAGTCCGCGAGCAACCGCTCGATCAGCGCGAAATAGAGATCCGGCAGGGCTTCGAGGTCGGCGACGCGCACGTGTTCGTCGACCTGGTGGATGCTCGCGTTGACCGGGCCGACCTCGATGCACTGCGCGCCCAGCGGCGCGATGAAGCGCGCATCGGAGGTGCCGCCGCCGGTGCTCTCCTCCGGCGGCGCACCGGCAAACGATGCCAGCACCTCGCGCGCGGCCTGCCGCAGTGGCCCTTCGGGTGTGTGGAACGGCTCGCCGCTGCGGTGCCAGTACAGCGCGTAGTCCAGCCCGTGCCGCGCCAGCACCGCCTCGCACTCGGCCTCCAGCCGCGGTGCATCCCAGTGCGGGTTGTAGCGCAGGTTGAACAGCACCCGCAGCTCGCCCGGGATCACGTTGCTGGCGCCGGTACCGGCATCGACGTTGCTGATCTGCAGGCTGGTCGGCGGGAAGGTCTCGAAGCCGTCGTCCCAACGCCGCGCGGCCAGTTCGGCCAGCGCCGGCAGCGCCTGGTGGACGGGATTGCGCGCCTTGTCCGGATACGCCACGTGGCCCTGCACGCCGCGCACCGTCAGCGTTCCGGTGAGGGAACCGCGCCGGCCGACCCGCAGCAGGTCACCCAACCGCGCGGTCGACGACGGCTCCCCGGTGATGCACCAGTCGAGCCGCTCGCCGCGCTCGCGGAACAGCTGCGCGACCTGGCGGACACCGTCGATCGCGTCGCCTTCCTCGTCCGAGGTCAGCAGCAGCGCGAGCCGGCCGGGGTGCCCGGGGTGCGCGGCGACGAAGCGCTCCGCCGCGACCACGAACGCCGCAACGCTGCCCTTCATGTCGGCGGCGCCGCGACCGTACAGGACGCCGTCGCGGATCTCCGGGGCGAACGGATCGCTCGCCCACGCCTCGCGCGGGCCGGGCGGCACCACGTCGGTGTGGCCGAGCAGCACCAGCGTCGGCCCATCGCCGTCGCTCCCGTGCGTGGCCCACAGGTTGTCGACCGCGCCGAAGCGCAGGTGCTCGCAGGCGAAGCCGGCGGCCGCGAGACGGTTGGCGATCAGCGTTTGGCAACCGGCGTCGTCGGGCGTGACCGACGGCAGGGCGATCAGGTCCTGGGTGAGTTGGAGGACGTCGGACATGCGGAGAGGTTACCTGTCGTCGTAGGAGCGGCTTCAGCCGCGATTGAGTAACCGTGCGCACACGCCGACTCCACGATCGCGGCTGAAGCCGCTCCTACACGAGCGTGGATCGCGCTTGCGCGGGCTCAGCCGACGCCGAAGCGCTTCTTGAAACCGTTGTCGCTGAAGCCCTGGGTGACCACGCCGTCGCCCGTGACCACCACCGGGCGGCGCACCAGTTGCGGGTACTCGCGTAGCAGTAGTTTCCACTCGGCGTCACTGCCCGGCGCCTTGCGATGCTCCGGCAGCTGCCGCCACGTCGTCGACGACTTGTTGATCATCGCGTCCCAGCCGCCGAGCGCGTCCTTCCAGGCGACGAACTCCTCCGGCGTCCGCGGCTCGTCGCGGTAGTCGACGAATCCATGCCCGACGCCGAAGCGGTCCAGCCATTTGCGCGCCTTCCGGCACGTATCGCAGTTCTTCAGACCATAGAGCGTGGCCATGCTCAGTCAGCCAGCCCGCGCAGCAGATCGTTGATGCTGGTCTTGGCCCGCGTCTTCGCGTCGACCTTCTTGACGATCACCGCGCAGTACAGCGAGTGCGAACCGTCCTTCGCCGGCAGCTGGCCCGACACCACCACGCTGTACGGCGGCACCGATCCGTAGCTGATCTCGCCGGTCGCACGGTCGTAGACGCGCGTGCTCTGGCCGAGGAACACGCCCATCCCGATCACGCTGTGGTGGCCGACCACGAAACCTTCGACCACCTCCGAACGCGCACCGATGAAGCAATGGTCCTCGATGATCGTCGGCGTCGCCTGCAGCGGCTCCAGCACCCCGCCGATGCCCGCGCCGCCGGACAGGTGGCAGTGCTTGCCGATCTGCGCGCAAGAACCGACCGTGGCCCAGGTGTCGACCATCGTGCCCTCGCCGACGTGCGCGCCGATGTTGACGAAGCTCGGCATCAGCACCACGTCCTTGCCGATGTGCGCGCCGCGGCGGACGATCGCGCCCGGCACCACGCGCGCGCCGAGCTGGCGGAACGCGGGTTCGTCGAAGTCGGCGAAACGCGCCGGGATCTTGTCCCAGAACGGCGCCGGATCGGCCTCGACCACCTCCATGTCCTGCGTGCGGAAGTACAGCAGCACCGCCTTCTTGAGCCACTCGTTGACCTTCCAGCCGCCCTGCCCGTCCGGCTCGGCGACGCGGAACTCGCCGCTCTCGATCCCCTCGATGACGCGCTCGACGGTGGGTCGGGTGGAACCTTCCACTTCCTCCGGCGTCAGCATCGTGCGCCGCTCGAACGCGCTTTCGATCACCACCCGCAATTCGTCGGTGGGCGACACCGGCGGCGCCGCCTTGCGGGCAGGCGCCTTCTTCGCGGGCGACTTCGCGGGCGACTTCCGTGCGGGGGCCTTCTTTGGCGGACTCATCGTGCTTCTCCTTCAAGGCAGGCCAGCAGCGCCTCGCTGAGCGCCTGCTGCCGTGCGGGGTCCAGCGGCCGGTCGCGGCCGTCGCTGGTGGTGGCGGTGATCTGGAACACGTCCTCGGCGCGCTCGCCGAAGGTCGCGATGCGTGCGTCGTGCACGCGCATGTGCTGGTTGCGCAGCGCCTGGGCGACGTCGGCCAGCAGGCCGGGGCGGTCGGTGCAGACCAGGCTGAGCGTGGTGCGGCCAAGCTCGCCGTCGTCGAAGGCGATCTTCGGCGCGATGCGGAAGTGGCGCAGGTGGCGCGGCAGCGTGCGCCGCGCGGGACGGATCCCTTCGAGCGGTCCGGCCAGCGCGCGCGCGAGCCGCTGCTCGACGTCGGCGGCGACCGGCAGGTGGCGGCTGTCGGCCGGGATCACCTCGAAGGTGTCGAAGATCGTGTCGCCCGGGCCGTCGAGCACGCGCGCCTGCTGGATCGCCAGGCCGGCGCGGTCGAGGGTGGCGACGATGGCGGCGAACAGGCCATCGGCGTCCGGCGCGTGGACGAACACTTCCAGCGCGCCGGCGTGGGCCGGCACCGGCCGCACCCGGACGACGGTCGCGCCGACGGTGGATTCGCGCAGCGCATCGGCCTGCCAGGCGAGCTGGTCGGCCCGCCCGCGCTGGAAGCCGACCGCCGGCATGCGCTCGAACAGCGCCGCCACCATCTCATCGTCCACGCCGCTTTCGGCCAGCATCGCCCGCACCGCGGTGCGGGTCTCGGCGCCGCGCTCCTCGGCCGCCAGCGGGTGCTCCAGCCCGCGCCGCAGCGCCAGCCGGGTGGCGCTGTAGAGGTCGGCCAGCAGCCGGTCCTTCCACGCGTTCCACAGCTTGGGCGAGGTGCCGGCGATGTCGGCGCAGGTCAGCAGGTAGAGGTGGTCGAGCCGCTCGCGGTCGGCCACCTCGGTGGCGAAACGGTGGATCACGTCGGGGTCGGCGATGTCCTGCTTCTGCGCCGTCATCGACATCAACAGGTGCCTGCGCACCAGCCACTCGACCAGCGCCGCCTCGGACTCGCCCAGCCCCATCGCCAGGCAGAACACACGGGCGTCGTCGGCGCCGAGTTCGGAATGATCACCGCCGCGGCCCTTGGCGATGTCGTGGAACAGGCCGGCCAGCAGAAGCAGTTCCGGCTTGCGCAGCCGCGGCCAGGCCTCGTGGACGAGGGCGAACCGCGGATCGCGCTCGCCCGAGGCGAAGGCCTGCATGTACTTGAGCACCGCCAGCGTGTGCTGGTCGACGGTGTAGACGTGGAACAGGTCGAACTGCATCCGCCCCGACACCTTCTGGAACGCCGGGATCCAGCGCCCCAGCACACCCAGGCGGGCCATGCGGGTCAGGCTGCGGACCGGCTGGGCGCCGCGCAGCAGCCCCATGAACCGCTCGCGCAGGGCGTCGTCGGCACGGTCGTAGGCGGGGAACCGCGGCAGCGCCTCGGCCAGCGCGCGGGCGGTGTGCGAGTGCAGGCCACGGGTCTCGCCGCGGCGCGCCCAGGTCTCGAACAGCGCCAGCACCTCGGCCGGCGCGTGCGGCCAGTCGGGGTCGCGCGCGGCGAGGTAGCCACGGCGCAGCTCGAACAGCTCGTCCAGCGGCTCGGGTTCGGCCTCGCCCTGCAGCTGCTCCTCGAACCGCTGCAGCAGCCGCTCGCCGATCCGCAGCACCAGCGAGGCGCTGCGGTAGAAGCCCTGCATCATCTGCTCGACCGCGAGCGTGCCGCCGGCGTCCTCGAATCCCAGCCGCGCCGCCAGCAACTTCTGGTAGTCGAACCGCAACCGCTCCTCGCGCTTGCCGGCGACCAGGTGCAGGCCGTAGCGCAGCCGCGCCAGCGCGCGTCGCTCGCGCTCGATGGTGGCGACCTCGTCGGCGCCGAGCTGGCCGAACGCGACCAGCGACTCCATGTCGGCGGTGCCGATCACCCGCAGCGCGATCCAGTGCAGGGTCTGCACGTCGCGCAGGCCACCGGGGCCTTCCTTGAGGTTGGGTTCGAGGTTGTCGGCGGTGTCGCCGTAGCGGGCATGGCGCTCCAGCAGCTCGTCGCGCTTGGCCTCGAAGAACGCCTGCGGCGGCCAGACCTGCCGCGGCGAAACCGCCGACTGCAGCTCGCGCCGCTCGTGCTCGTTGGCGGCCAGCGGGCGGGCCTCCAGCAGCGCGGTCAGCACGGTAATGTCCCCCACCGCGGCCTCAGTGCACTGCTCCAGCGAGCGCACCGCGTGGCCGACCGGCAGGCCGCAGTCCCACAGCAGCGCGAACAGCCGCGCCAGCGAGTCGGCGTGCGCCTGCGAGTGGGCCGGCGCGGCCATCACCAGCAGGTCGATGTCGGACTGGGGGTAGAGCTCGCCGCGGCCATAGCCGCCGACCGCGAACAGGGCCAGCTCGGCCTCCAGCGGGATCGCCCGCTGCCACGCCGCCTGCACCAGCGCGTCGACCGCGGCGGCGCGCTCGGCCAGCAGGCGGTCGATCTCGCCGCCCTGGTCGAAGCGGGCGGCGAAGCCGGCGTCGGCCGTCGCCAGCTCCTCGCGTGCGAGCGCGGCCCAGCCGGCGTCGTCGACGTCAGCGGGCCCCGGTTGCCCGGCCGGGCCGATCGTCGTCCGGTCGGCGGGCATGGCGGGGCTCACAGGTCGTTGTCGTCGCCGGGCACGCGGGTCAGGATCTCGACCCCGTCATCGGTGACGGCCACCATGTGCTCCCACTGCGCCGACAGCGAGCGGTCCTTGGTGACCACGGTCCAGCCGTCGGGGAGCAGCCGCGTGTGGCGCTTGCCGGCATTGATCATCGGTTCGATGGTGAAGGTCATCCCCGGCTGCAGCACGAGGCCCTGGCCCGGGTTGCCGTAATGCAACACCTGCGGCTCGTCGTGGTAGACCTTGCCGATGCCGTGGCCGCAGTACTCGCGCACCACGCTGAAGCGCTCGGACTCGGCGTAGCTCTGGATCGCATGGCCGATGTCGCCCAGGGTCGCGCCGGGCCTGACCGCGCGGATGCCGCGGAACATCGCCTCGCGGGTCACGTCGATCAACCGCTGGGCCAGCACCGACGGGGTGCCGGCGACGAACATCCGGCTGGTGTCGCCGTGCCAGCCGTCCTTGATGACGGTCACGTCGATGTTGACGATGTCGCCGTCCTTCAGGACCTTGGCCTCGCTCGGGATGCCGTGGCAGATGACGTTGTTGACCGAGGTGCAGACGGTCTTGGGGAAGCCCCTGTAGCCGACGTTGGCGGGGATGGCGCCCTGCACGTCGACGATGTGGTCATGGCAGATGCGGTCCAGCTCCTCGGTGGTCACCCCCGGCTTCACATGCGGGGCGACGACCTGGAGCACCTCGGCGGCCAGGCGGCCGGCGATGCGCATCTTCTCGATTTCTTCCGGAGTCTTGATGGGCACTGGCATCCGGCCATTATCGCCCATTCGGCACGGCGCCGGGCCGGAGCCGTGTTACCCCGGCCGATCGCCCAGCCGGGCCGCGCCTCGTCCCACTTTCCGGGGACCGCAACCGGCGTCGCGTCACAAACGGGATGCCGTTCAAGCCGGAAATGTGACGCCGAACGTCAATTATTGCCCGGTCACCTTTGAGAACGTTTCGTTAAGGCAACTTCCCGGCACCCAACTCCGACAAATTGTTGGCACGCGAATTGCGACGGGGTTCGCAGTCCTTTCCCGTCGAGCGCCGACCCGCGCCGGAGTCCAACCTGATGAAGCTTGTGAACGCCTCCCTGATCGCCGTTGCCCTGTCGGCCGCCGCCATCGCCCCGGCCCACGCCGCCGACAACCAGACCTTCGACGTCACGATCTCGATCGCCGAGTCCTGCGACGTGACCTCCACCCAGAACATCTCGTTCGGCACCAACGTCCTGGCCAGCGCAGGCAGCGTCGACGCGACCGGCGGCGTGACCGTGCAGTGCTCGGTCGGCACCACCTACAACCTCGCGCTGGACGCCGGCCAGCACAGCGGCAACGACATCGGCGCCCGCCAGATGCAGATCGACGGCGGCACCGCGACCATCCCGTACCAGCTGTACCGCGGATCCGCACCGTCGCAGGTCTGGGGCGAGACCGCCGGCACCGACACCGAGACCGGCACCGGCACCGGCTTCGGCACCGGCGCACCGTACGACCAGCCGCACACCGTCCTGGCCACCGCGACCATCCCGGGCACCGCGCTGGCCGGCAACTACAGCGACACCATCACCGCCACCGTGACGTTCTGACGGACCGGCTTCGGGCGGGCTGCCGGCCCGCCCGCGGCCCAGGCGCACGGGCAACCCGCCCGTGCTGCCCGACCCGACGTCTCCCCACCGCCTCCCGCTCCGCCATGAACGCCATCAAGTCGACGCTTTTCGCGGCGATGCTGGCCGGCTGCATCGCCGCGCCGGCCACGGCACATGATTGCGGTGGCGTGTGCACCACCAGTTTCGAGGTCTACCTCGACGTGGTCGCCAGTTGCGAGTTCACCGGCAGCACCGACGTCGCTTTCGGCAGCCACGCGGTGGTACCCGGCCAGCAACTGGACGCCTACGGCTCGCTCACCGTCCGCTGCAACGTGCCGGCGGCCTACGCGATCAGCCTTGATGGTGGCCGGCACGGCAGCGTGACCGACCGCAGGATGGCTTCGGACACCGGCGAGACCATCGCCTACCAGCTCTACAGCGGCCCCGGCGGCACCTCGCCCTGCACCGCCGCGGCCGGCACCCAGTGGGGCGATGCCAGTGGCGGCTGCATTTACCGCGGCACCTACGCCGGCACCCCGCAGGACATCGAGGTCCACGGCCGGCTTACGATCGACAACCCACGCGCTGGCAGCTACAGCGACACCGTCACCGCGACGATCACGTATTGAACGCCCACCCGCCATGAGCCGACGTTTCCCGACATTCCGCATCCCCGTGATCGGTGCCCGCGCAGCCTGCGCCGCCCTCGCCCTGGCCATGCTGCCCGGCCTCGCCACGACCGCGGTCGCCGCCAGCCTCCAGGTCGCGCCGACCTCGGTGGAACTGCAGGCCAGCGAGAACGGCGAGGCGGTCTGGCTGAGCAACACCGACGCCGACACGCCCGTCCGCGCGCAAGTGCGGCTGTTCCGCTGGACCCAGCACAACGGCGAGGACACGCTGGAACCGACCCGCGACCTCGCGATCAGCCCGCCGCTGGTGGAACTCGCCGGCGGCGCGCGCCAGCTGGTTCGCGTCATCCGCACCGGCCCGCCGCCGACCGACACCGAGACCAGCTACCGGATCATCGTCGACGAGGTGCCCGACGGCACGGCCGCCGACCGGACCGGCCTGCAGTTCCTGCTGCGCTACTCGATCCCGGTGTTCGTGCTACCGGCCGGCGAGGCGCCGATCACCTACCAGCTCGCCCCGCGTCTCGAGCACGACGGCGACGCCGCGACCCTCGTGGTCGCCAACCACGGTGGCCGCCACGCACAGCTGGCCGACCTCGCCTACGTCGATGCGGGCGGCAATCGCCACGAACTGCTGTCCGGGCTGGTCGGCTACGTGCTGCCCGGCCAGACCATGCGTTGGGCACTCCCGGCCTCCGCTTCCCGCTACGCCGACGGCGGCCGCTTCCAGGTGAGGATCAATGGCGAAGCCGCCGAGCAGACGCTCGCGCTCGACCGCGCGGCGCGTTGAACCCCTGCTGTTGCTTGCCTGCTGCCTGCCGGCGCCGGCGCTGGCCGGCACCGCCGTGCCCGCACCCGCGCCATCGCCGGCGCAGGCCGACATCCCGCTGTATCTCGACGTCGAACTGAACCACCAGCCGACCGGACTGCTGCTGCCGTTCGTGCTGCGCGACGGCCGCCTGCATGCGAACGCCGAAACGCTCGCCCGGCTCGACTTCGCCCTGCCCGGCGTCCCGCCCGGCCAGCTGCTCGCGCTCGACGAAATCCCCGGCGTGCAGGTCGACTACGACGCCAGCCTGCAGCGGGTCGCGATCAACGCGCCGCTGTCGCGACTGGCGCTCGAGCCCACCGTCATCGGCGCCGACCGCCGTGAACCGCTGCCGGCCAGCAACGCCCCCGGCCTGCTGCTCAACTACGACCTCTACGCCAACCATTCCGGCCACTCCAGCAACGCCACCGCCTACGGCGAACTGCGCGCATTCGGCGGCAACGCCGGCGTGTTCAGCACCACCGCGGTCACCCGCGCGTTCCGCAGCGACGCCGACAACCGCTGGCGTGGCGACAGCGTGCGGCTGGATTCCAGCTGGCAGTGGTCGTTCCCCGGGTCGATGCTCAGCCTCGCCGTCGGCGACACCACCACCGGCAACCTCGGCTGGACGCGGGCGATCCGGCTCGGTGGCATCCGCATCGGGCGCGACTTCGGCCTGCAGCCCTACCGCGTGACCACGCCGCTGCCTGCATTCCTCGGTGAGGTGGCGGTGCCGTCGGAGCTGGAGCTGTACGTCAACGGCATCCGGCAGTACTCGGGCGAAGTGCCGGTCGGGCCGTTCCAGCTGATCTCGCAACCGGGCATCAACGGCGCCGGCAACGCGCAGCTCGTCATCACCGACGCGTTCGGCGCGGTGCGGACGCTGAGCTTCCCGTTCTATGCCAGCCAGAACCTGTTGGCCAAAGGGCTGTCCGACTGGTCGGTCACCGCCGGCGTGATCCGCGAGGACTACGGCCTGCGCTCGTTCTCCTACGGCAGCCCGCCGGTCGCCAGCGGCAGCCTTCGCTACGGCGTGGGCGACGCGTTCACGATCGAGGCGCACGGCGAAGGCGGCGACGGCCTCGCCAACGGCGGCATCGGCGCGGTGTGGTCGCTCGGCCGCGCCGGCATCGTCAGCGGCTCGTGGGCCGGCAGCGACTGGCACGACCAGAGCGGCAACCAGACAGCGCTGGCCTACAGCTGGAACAACACGCGCTTCAACGTGTCGCTGGGCACCCAGCGCACCCACGACGACTACCGCGACCTCGCCTCCGGCTACGGCCAGTCCCCCGCGCGTGCCAGCGACCGCGCCCTGGTCGGCTGGAACTCCGCCCTGCTCGGCAGCTTCGGCGCCAGCTACCTGCGCCTGCGGTACCCGGACAGCGACGCCAGCCGCTACGCCAGCGCCTACTGGAACCGCAACTTCGGCCGCAACCTGGCGTTGAACTTCAGCGTCAACCAGAACCTCGACGACTCCGGCGACCGCAGCTTCTACCTCGGCGTCTCGGTCAACCTCGGCGAGCGCCGCGCGCTCAACACCTCTCTGCAGCGCAACGCCGAACGCGACACCGCCAACGTCGACCTCAGCCAGTCGGTGCCGACCGCCGGCGGCCTGAGCTGGCGGTTGCGGGCCAGCCACGCCGAAGGCGGCGAAGCCACCGCGCTGGCCGAGGCCGGCTGGCTGGGCGAGCACGGCCGGGTCAATGGCGGCATCGCCGGCTCGGCGGGCAACTGGTACGGCTACGCCGGCGCCAACGGCGGGCTGGTGCTGATGAGCGGCGACGTGTTCGCCTCGCGCAGCGTCAACGACGCCTTCGCCGTGGTCTCCACCGGCGACATCGCCGGGGTGCCGGTCAAGCTGGAGAACCGCCTGATCGGCAGCACCAACGACAACGGCCTGCTGCTGGTGACGCCGCTTAGCGCCTGGCAGCGCAACCGCCTGGCGATCGATCCGATGGACCTGCCGGCCAACACGCGGCTGGGCCAGGTCGAGATGTTCGCCGTGCCCAGCGACCGCGCCGGCACCGAGGTGCGGTTCGACATCCAGCCGGTGCGCGCCGCGGTGGTGGTGCTGCACGACGCCGCGGGCGAGCCGCTCGCTGCCGGCGGGGGTGCCGTGCTGGAGGGCAACCCGGCGTCGGCGACCTTCGTCGGCTACGACGGCGAGGTCTACCTGGATGCGCTCGGCGACCACAATGTCCTGCGCGTCTCGACCGCGACCGGCACCTGCCACGCCCGCTTCGACTATCCCGTCAGCGATGTCCCGATCCCGCGGATCGGCCCGTTGACCTGCATTCCGGAGGAAGCGCCATGAACTGGCTGCGCTGTGTGATCGTCCTGTGCCTGGGAATGACGGGTCTGTTCGCCGCGCCCGAAGCATCGGCGGAGACCACCTGTTGGGCGGAAATGACGGACTTGGAGTTCAATCTGGCCGACCCGGGGAATCGCACCGCCAGCGGCACCATCCGCTACGACTGCCTCACCTACGGCGCTTCCAGCGAGCAGGCCACTGTTCACATGTGCTTTGCAATCGGCCCGGGATCCGCGCCCGGCAGCACGGTACCGGCACGGCGAATGGTCAACCCCTACGGGGAGTCGCTGCCGTTCCAGCTTTTCCAGGATCCGGCGCATACCCGGCCGTGGGGCGACAGCCCTGCGCCCCCCGGTTACCGGCAACTTTCGATTTCCTACTCGACCCGCATCTTCGGGTTGGGTCACGGGAGCGGAACCGTCACGGTTTACGGCGTGATTCCTGACCTCGCCGGTATCCCGCCCGGTGACTACAGCAGCTTCTTCGCGGATGGCCGACTGACCTACCAGTACAACGACGGGCGCGGCAACAACGACCCGAGGAGCTGCGATAGCGGCCCCGGTAAAACCGGAATGCCCGACGACTTCACCTTCACCGCACGCGCCAGCGTCCCGGGCAGCTGCAGCGTCATCACCGCCAGCAACATGAGCTTCAACCCCGGCGGCATGCCACTGTCGGGCACCCGCACCGGCAACCTCCTCAGCACTTCCACCATCGACCTGACCTGTACCCGGCGCACCAGCTGGCAGGTGGGCCTCGATGACGGCCTGCACGCCACGCCCGCCGGCGTCCGGCAGATGTGCAACGCCGACGGCGCCTGCATCGCCTACCAGTTGTACAAGCCTGATGGCGCCTCCCCTTGGGGCAACTACATCGACGTCGACACGATGGAAGGCTCCAGCGCCGGCACCAGCCAGTCGCTGACCGTGCACGGCCGGGTGGACGACCAGCCCCTGGAGCAGGCCGGTCGCTACAGCGACACGGTCAAGGTCACCCTGACGTACTGACCAAGGGGTGGCGGCGTTCTTCCCGCGCGCCGCGTGATCCACCTCACAAATCGGAGACAAAACCGCGAATAGTCTCGGGACGTGCCCGAAATCGGCTCAACTTCCTCTGGAGCCGGCCGACAGATTGTCTGACCCGTCTCGTTCCCCGTGGACGAGCGCCAGGAGCAGCCAATGCACGTCTGGAAGCCCATCGCCGCCCTCAGCGTGGCCGCATGCCTGGCGTGCGGGCCTGCCCGGGCGGACTCGAAGGGCGTCATCCGGGTCGGCATCACCATCGTGCACGGTTGCACCGCCGACACCGCGCCGGCCCCCGCCCGCAACCGGCCGATGCAGGTGGACTGCACCGGCGGGGTGCCCTACCGGGTGACCACCACCGACCCCGACGCGCACGCCGCACACCGCGTGGCCATCGTCCCCGACGAGCGCGCCGACGCCCGGATCGCCACGCTGACGTTCTAGCCGCCCGCCCTCGGCGGCCACGCCCGATTGCTTCCCGGGCCCGTGCACCGGTACAATCCGCCGGCTGCCCGGACTGCGTCCGTGCACCGCCCACGCCGGGCGTCACCGGTGAATACACACCTGCTGCCAACACCCGTGCCGGGGTGCCTTGAAATCCTTGCGGATCAATAGGTTCGGACACGGAAGCCGCAGGGAGGCCCAACCCCGGAGCCCACGCCCCGGCCCTGCCGAGGCAGCCGCCCCACCTATCCGGCGGCCCGGGTTCCACTGCCTGGAGTTACAAGCAATGCCCCAGATCACCATGCGCCAGATGCTGGAAGCCGGCGTCCACTTCGGCCACCAGACCCGTTACTGGAACCCGAAGATGGGCCCGTACATCTTCGGCGCCCGCGGCAAGATCCACATCATCAACCTCGAGAAGACCGTTCCGCTGTTCAACGACGCGATGAACTTCATCTCGGGCGTCGCCCAGAAGCGCGGCATGATCCTGTTCCTCGGCACCAAGCGCAGCGCGCGCGAGTCGATCAAGGAAGAGGCCGAGCGCTGCGGCATGCCGTACATGACCCAGCGCTGGCTGGGCGGCACCCTGACCAACTTCGCCACCGTGAAGAAGTCGGTCGCCCGCCTGAAGGAGCTGGAAGCGGCCGAGACCGATGGCACCTTCGAGAAGCTGGTCAAGCACGAAGTGCTCGGCCTGCGCCGTGAGCGCGAGAAGCTGGAGGCCTCGCTGGGCGGCATCAAGGAGATGAACCGCCTGCCCGACGCCCTGTTCGTGATCGACATCGGCCACGAAGACATCGCCATCAAGGAAGCCCGCAAGCTCGGCATCCCGGTCGTGGCGGTGGTCGACACCAACTACGACCCGGCGCTGGTCGACTACGCGATCCCGGGCAACGACGACGCCATCCGCGCCGTGCAGCTGTACGCCCGCGCCGCCGCCGACGCCGTGCTGGAAGGCAAGGCCGCCGCGCCGCAGGCCGCCAGCGTCCGCGAGGAAGACTTCAACGCCGACGGCGAAGCCGGCGACAAGCCGCGCCGTGCCCCGGCCAAGAAGGCCGCCGCGAAGAAGGACGCCGCCAAGGCCGAGGACAAGCCCGCCGAGGGCGCGTCGGCCGAAGCCCCGGCTGCCGAGTAAGAGCGATGTCATGCGGTCGCGCCATGCTGCGCGACCGCACTTTCTATGTAGGAGCGGCTTGAGCCGCGATCCCGATCCGGACGGGCGCCTGACGTCCTTCGCGGCTGAAGCCGCTCCTACACACCCCCGAATCCAGAGGTAACCCCCATGGCAGAGATCACCGCTTCCCTGGTCAAGGAACTGCGCGAGCGCACCGGCGCCGGCATGATGGAGTGCAAGAAGGCGCTCACCGAGAACAACGGCGACGTCGAAGCATCGGCCGAGTGGCTGCGCAAGCAGGGCCTGGCCAAGGCCGACAAGAAGGCCAGCCGCGTTGCCGCCGAGGGCCGCATCGCCGCCGCCCAGGCCGACGGCAAGGCCGTGCTGGTCGAGATCAACTCCGAGACCGACTTCGTCGCCAAGGACGCCAACTTCCTGGCCTTCACCGAAGCCGCCGCCGACGCCGCGCTGTCGGCCGCCGACGTCGACGCCCTGAAGGCCACCAGGCTGGCGTCCGGCGAGACCGTCGAGGAAGCCCGTTCGGCCCTGATCGCCAAGGTCGGCGAGAACGTGCAGGTCCGTCGCATGGCCCGCGTCGACAGCGCCAACACCGTCGCCGCCTACGTCCACGGCGGCCGCATCGGCGTGCTGGTCGAGCTCAAGGGTGGCAACGACGAGCTGGCCCGCGGCCTGGCGATGCACGTTGCCGCGATGAACCCGCCCTACATCTCGCCGGCCCACGTCCCCGCCGACTTCGTCGCCAAGGAGAAGGAAATCGCCCTGGCGCAGGTCAAGGACACCGGCAAGCCGGCCGAGATCCTGGAGAAGATGATCTCCGGCAAGGTCGCCAAGACCGTCAATGAGCTGTGCCTGACCGGCCAGCCGTACGTGCTGGACACCAACCAGACCGTCGAGCAGACCCTCAAGGCCGCCGGTGCCGAAGTCGTCGGTTTCGTCCGCCTCGCCGTCGGCGAAGGCATCGAGAAGCAGACCGATGACTTCGCGTCGGAAGTGATGAAGCAGGCCGGGCTGGCGTAAACCACACTCCGGGACTACGCAGTACGAAGAAGCCGCGGCCCAGCCGCGGCTTTTTTGTTGTCCGCCGTGCGCTATGGCAGCGGCTATGCGATCCCCAATAAAATCGGCCGCCCCCCGGGGGGAGGCGGCCGAAAAAGAAACAAAGTAACGAGAGAGACAGGCTCTGGTTTCTACTACCAGTCGAATGAAACGCTCAGACGCACGGACCGCTCCTGCTGGAAGTTGGTCGGCGAGAGATAGTTCGGATTGGCGGTGTAGTCGTAGCCGGTGAGGTTTCCAGCGGCATCGAAGACTTCCACCTGTGCCAGGTCACCCACCTCATTCAACTCGGTGGCTTCCTGGTCGCCCAGCACGTTGATCATGTCGATCTTGAACGCGAGCTTCTCGTCCGCCCACATCGGGCGATACTCGAGTCCGAGGTCGAGCTGGTTTGTCCAGCTGGTGCGACCAACCGAACCGCGCTCCACCAGTTCGCCGTTGCAGTAGAACGACTCCTGGCCATACGCCTGGGCGAACAGGTCGGTGGGGTGGAAGCCGAAGCAGTTGATCGGACGGCCGGACTTGCCGACGTAGTTTCCGCTGAGCAGGAACTCCGGCGCGAACTGCCATGCGCCCCACACCTTGACGGTATGGGTACGGTCGTTCGGCAGGTCGCCGTAGGCACCATGCATGAGACCCGGCTGGTCGAACAGAGTGGTCAGACCGGCGTCAGTCTGCTCGTTGTCGGATCGCACGAAGCCTTCGTTGTTGCCGTAGCTGTTGGACCAGGTGTACGAGCCTTCAACGAACCACTGCTCATCCCAGGCGCGGGCGAAGAACAGCTCGACCGCCTTGTACTTTCGAACGGACTTCGGGTAACCAAGGATGTCCGCGCTGAGCTCGACCGGGTCAAGCACGCCATCACCATCCATGTCGACCTGGATGCTGATCGGGAACCCCGGGTTGCCGAGCACGTAGTAGTCGAAGCCGCCGGCGGTGAAATCGTCATAGCCGTTCTGCTCGGCATAGCGGATCAGACCCGCGTCCACCGCCATGTCCTCGATGGTGCTGCCCAGTTCGCGGTAGATGCCGCGCACGCCCACCGACCACTTGGGCATGAACTGCCACTGGTAACCCAGGATGTACTCGTCCTGGTACATCGGGTCGATCTCCTGGTCGACGCTCGACTCGGTCGGATGCACGGTACCGTCGGCGAAGACAGCGGCATCGAACTGATCCGCCGGGTCGAGGATCGGAATGAAGTTCTCGTCGACCGACGTGCCATCCCAGAAGAAGTAGTCACGCAGGTACAACTCCTGGCCCGCAAGCCGGATATTGGTATTGGTTGCCACTGGCAGGTGGTAACGGCCTGCGTTGGCGAACAGCTTCTGCGTGCCTTCACCGCCGATGTCCCACGACAGGCCAAGACGCGGAGCCCACTGGTCCTTGATCTTGATGAAAGCTTCGCCGCCAGCGTTCATGTTCTCGAACTGCTCGTTGCGCACGCCGATGCTCAACAGCAGGTTGTCGGTCACCTGCCACTGGTCCTCGACGTAGAACGCCTGCGATAGCGTCTCGAAATCACCGACGTTGTTGTAAACATCGCGCTGCACGTACCAGAAGTCGTCGGCGGTACCGATCTCATTGTCGGCGCCGTCATTCTCGATGGCCGCGTAGCGGTAGCCATCCGCACCCTGGATGGTGTTGTTGTTGGACGCGGAGTTCTCTTCCCGGTCCACGCCGAAGCGCAGGAAGTGGCTGCCATAGAAGAGCTCACCGAGATCCCACTCCGCGTCCACGCGGTACGCCACGCGCTTGTCTTCGCCAAGACTGTTGAGCGAACCGAGCGCCGGCGTCAGCACGCGGGTCGGCCCCCTGAGCGAGTTGTAGGTGACATAGCTGGAGTTCGCGTTCGCGCTGATACCCGAGTTGTAGTCGGACACCGAGTACTCGCCCTGCCCCCACAGCGCCGACAGCGTGAAGCTGTCGCTCAGGTAGCCGGTGTACTTCAGGATGTGGTTATCACCGCCACTGAGCTGGGCGTAGGACGTCGCGCCCTCGTAGCCGACAACCTCACCGGGAAGCGCACTTTGCTGGCTGCGCATGCCCGAGGTGATGAACTCGCTCTCGTCGCGGAAACCGGTGTACTCCACACGATGGTTGTCGGTGAGGTAGGCGTCCAGCTTCAGGCCCCAGAACGGGCTGTCGCTGGAACCGTTGGTCGCGGCGCCCTTGGTCTCCAGATCACCCGAGAACGCGTAGGTGGTCTGCGTGTTGTCGCGCAGGCTGCCAATGGCATAGAAGAACAGGCGATCCTCGATCAGCGGGCCGCTGGCGTACATGCTCGTTTCGAGCTTGTCGTACTTGTCGAACCGATTGCTGGCGATCGGGTCACCCTGCGGATTGACGATGTCCCTGTCGCTCTGGCGCCAGCGGTCCGGCGTCCAATAGGCGGAAGCGCCCCAGTGCCACTCGTTGGTGCCGCGCTTGGTGGTGGCGTTGATCACGCCGCCGGTCGAGCGACCAAACTCCGCCCCGTAGCCGCCGGTCTTGACCTGGTACTGCGAGTACATGTCGAACGGCACGTTGCTGAAACCGAGGCCGTTGCGGAAGTTGGTGACGTTGAAGCCGTTGATGTAGTAGGCGTTCTCGCCGACGGTGGCACCACCGAACGAAGCGAGGTTGCCGAAGCCGGCATCACCCGGTAATCCCCCCGTTTTTAGCGGACTCCAGAAGTGGAGCTAGGCGGCAAGCGCCAATTTCTGCATCGGGGTGATGCCGCCGAGCGCCATGTTGGGGCGCTCGTGGTTGTACGTCCATAGCCAGCGGGTGGCCTTGTCCTGCACCTGCTCGATCGAGTCGAACAGGATCCGGGCCAGCCAGGCGTAGCGCACCGTGCGGTTGTAGCGTTCGACGTACGCGTTCTGCTGCGGCTTGCCCGGTTGGATATGCTCGATCCGAATGCCCTGGAGTTCCGCCCAGGACAGCAGCGCGCCGCTGATGTACTCGGGGCCGTTGTCGCAGCGGATCACCTTGGGCTTGCCGCGCCACTCGATGATCTGCTCCAGTGCCCGGATCACCCGCGCCGATGGCAACGACAGATCGGCCTCGATCGCCAGGCCCTCGCGGTTGAAAGGGTTCTACCCCGAAATCACGGACGGTTGT
>NZ_AVPT01000011.1 GCF_000768335.1 Lysobacter arseniciresistens ZS79 | reverse complement strand
TACAACCGTCCGTGATTTCGGGGTAGAACCCAACGGCCGCGTGGTGGACGAAAAGCGCCACACGCTGTCCGGATCGCACAGGTACCAAGTGTCCGTTTCCTGGTTGTGGATCGGGTAGTACGCCTCGGGGCGCTCCTTGGCATTGTGTGATTTGATCAACATCTGGCTACCCCACGGGCCACGCGGGTCGTTGTCAGGGTTCGCGTACTTGCTTTCGTCGCGGGCGTTGCCCAGAAACTCGAACTCTGAATTGCCGTATACAAGGACATGCTCATGGTCGGCGCTGAAGCCGCCCTTGGCATCCATAGATCCTTGACGAGTGCGCCAGACCAGGCTGCCAATCCGCCGGCCCGGAAACACCTCATCCATCAACAACTCCAGCCGAGCACGGTTCTCGTCGTTGATCGACACTAGGATCACGCCATCGGGCGTCAGCAGCTCGCGCGCCAGCCGCAGGCGCTGGTACAGGAATTCCAGCCACTGCGAGTGCCGCCAGCGGTCGTTGGCGCCGACGTAGCGGTCGTTGTAGACCCAATCCTTGTTACCGGTGTTGTACGGCGGGTCGATGTAGATCACCCGCACGCGGCCGGCGTGGGTGGACTTGAGCAGGCGCAGGGCATCGAAGTTGTCGCCCTCGATGATCAGGTTGCGGTGCGGCGCGTCGGCGGCCATGGTGTCCGGCCGGTGGCTCCACTCGGGCATGTGCCGCGGCAGAACCACGTCAGCATTGAGTGCGTCATCGCGCGCGATGGCGTCGCTTTCCCAGTACAGGCCGAGCTTGCGCTTGGTCAGGTGCTCCACCAACAACCGACGCAGCTCGGGCGCACCCAGCTCCTCCAGGCGGGCCAACAAGGTGGTGGCGGACGCAGGTGTACTCATGGGCAGATCAAGTCCAGCTTCGGGTAGTAGGTACGGTAGCGCCTTGCATCGCGGGTCAGCAGGGCCATCCCGTCGATAGCGGCGTGGGCGCCGATGAAGAAGTCGGGTAGCGGTGAAGAGCGGCTGCCCTTGGCTCGCCGGTACTGCAGAAATGCCTTGCCGGCGAGGAAAGCGGCATCCCACGGCAGGTCGAGGCGCACAAAGGCTTCCGGCGCCAGCACCTCGTCGAGCTGCTCAATGCGCTCGAATCCGACGGAAACCTCGGCATAGATGATCGGGTTGATACACAGCTGGCCATCACCGGCGCAGGCGTCCAGCTGCGCCGCCGACCAGGCAGCCCAGACAGGGTCGTCGGTCAACACGTCCAGCAGGACGTTGGCATCCACCAGAACGCGGCTCATTTGCCGCGTGTCAGCTGCATGATCTCGTCGGTGCTCATTCGCACGGTGGCCCGCCCGCGCAGTCGTTCGGCCAGCGACCGGGCGCCCCGGCGTGGCGGATGCGCGATGGTCGCCGCCGCCTCACGCAGGACGGCGTCTCGGACAAACGCGGATACCGGAACACCCCGCAATGCGGCAGCGCGGGCGATGCGGTCCTTGTCGGCAGGGTTCAGCCGAAGGTCGAGACGGGCGGCAGTATTGGTAGTCATGGCACTCTCCTTGTACGGAACAGTACCGTACAAGTGACACCTGCGCCAGTTGAGGATGTCAAAAGCCCGGCAGCAGCTCGGCGCAATCCGCGCCGCAGTGCCAATAACGCATGCCGTGGTCGCGCTTCCAGGTAGCGCTGCCGTCGGGATAGATGACGAAGCCCCACCTGGCTCCATCCGCTTCGATCAGCCCGTCCACGAAGCAGACCGACGCCTCCCCCGGAATAAGCTGCGCGCGCTCCTCGGCTCGTGCGAAGAACTCTGTCGCGGCGGCCTCATCGAGGCTCCAGCCCTCGCATTGCGCGGTTGACTCTTTCAACCCCTCAAGCGCATCGGGCGTGGACGCCAGAGCCACGAGGACGGTTGGTTGCCCCGACTCACGGGCAGCGAGTTCCCGACGGATGATCGGGCGATACGGGCTTTCGGTCGTGCCGCTTCTGCTCTTCCCTGAGACATAGCCGATGCGTCGAAGATGCAGCGTCCCAGCCGCACCCTCCACGACCGGGGCTTTTACGTCGGATGAGGTGTAGTAGCCAATGGCAATCACAGGCCAGCGATAGAGGGGCGCCAATCCGAAGTCGAGCTGCCCCGGGGATAGTTGGCCCGAGTCCAACACGACATGAGGCGGGTCGCCGCTCTCGGTCCTGGACATCAGGTAGGTGCCATTGATGCGCTGCAGATAGGCCCCGGATACCTCGACCGCATATCCATCCTTCTGAGCCAAGGATGCGACGTCCTCCAACTTGTGGACACATGCCAACTGCTTGGTCAGCGAAGTGGCGAAGCACGCGGCGTCAGCTTTCGGCTCTTCGCGAGCGACACCTTCGGCAGCTGCACAACCACCCAGCGCCAAGGTCGCGATCAGGCCACAGATGATTCTCACAAGCTTTCCTCCGCGGCACCCAGGCGCACGTACTCTGCGTCGGGCGACAGGTCGTACCGCGCCTTCTTCTGGAGCTCGACATAGCGTTGGTAGTTCCAGCCGATGAGGTGGCCTGGCTCGGCGATGTAGGCGTTCCATTGTCCACCGTACGCCACAACCAGGTCGCCCGACTGGATGTCCGACCCCTTCAATTTCCCGCCGATGTTGTGGATGCCTTCCGGGAATTCGTCGTGCTGGAATGCGCGATCGCGGCCAACGAAGCCGTAGCGCTCCGGATGGGTATGGATGTAGCCCGTCATCTCGCCACCGCGGCGTGGGCCAAGTTCGGGTAGCCCGTCGCAGCTCCCTTCAGAGCCGGTGCTGTAAGCGCTGCCCAACAGGTATTTCCCGTCCTTGCGCGTGATGACCGCGCCCACCTCGACGCCATGCTCTGGCGCATTCGCCACCGGAAGCACTACCTCAGCCCATGCCTTTGCTGCAGCTTCCTCGGTCGCATACGGGCGGTACGCACCTGCCGCTTCGAGGGCGTCATTGGACGCCCGCACCACATCCCGCGCCTTCGCTGCGTCCACGACGTGGTCGCCGCCATCGCCTGCGTGGACGTGGGATGGATGCTGCGCTTCACCCGGCGCGGCATTGGCCGCCGCTCCATGGATGCCAGCCGCTGAAGCGGCGGTAGCAACCGGGGACGCACTCGCACTGGCGGCGGATGCCAGAAATACCCGCACCTGCTCCACCGCCATGACCGTGCATCCACACGCGAGCTTGCTGCCATGCAGCGCAACCGGCTGCCCATCAATGATGGTTGTCGGGTCGCCATCAACGATGGGAAACGTGCCTTGGTGCTTCAGGCAGGTCGCCTGATCGGTCACTCGCGCGACCGGTTTGCCGTCGATATCGGTGAACGGGCTGCCGGTCACCACCTGCCCGCCGCTGGAGGTACGGTCCCCCAGTACGATCCACATCCTTGTCATGTCCTGCTCCGTGTTGCGCGGAAACAGTGTAGCGAGATCCCGCTATCGCCTCAGGCTACTGGCGCGACGATTGCTGCTGAAGGCCGTCAAGACGGTCCACCAAGTCCTCGGCGCGCAAGTGGGTGTAGCGCTTGAGCATCTGCATGGACTTGTGCCCGCTGATTGAGGACACCTCTTGGTCGCTAAAGCCCGCCTCCACCAGCCGACTGACGGCTTCATGGCGCAGATCGTGAAAGTGGAGGTCGGCCGAGCCGAGCTTCAGCTTGATTTCGTTCCACGCCTTGGTGAAGGCGTAGGGCTTGCGGACACCGTCCCGGCCTGGCTCGCCGAAGAAGACCAGATCGCAGTCGTCGGGACGCACCGGGTTTGCGAGGGCTTCCCGAAACACTCCCGTGACATGCTGGTTCAGCGGAACAGTGCGGGCATTGCTGTTCTTCGTAACTGACAGCCGCACCACGCGACGATTCAGGTCGACCTGGTGCAGCCGCAGGCTCGTGAGCTCGCCTGATCGCATGGCCGTTGCCAAGGCGACCTCGAAGATCCACAGCAGCATGGGGTTCGAGCTGGCCGCCAACGCCGCCCGCAACCGGTTTTCCTCGTTCGGCCGCAACCGACGGTTCCTGCCCTCCCCCGGTGATGGTTTGCGGATGCTGGAGACCGGGTTGTGCAGCAGGCCCAACCGCCACTCGCGGATGGCGGTGTTGAACAAGTGGCTCAACAGGGCCAACTCCAGCCGCACGGTGTTGGGACTGAGTGGCGTCGACGTGCCGGCGACCCGATGCACGCGTTGACTGGGGGTAGTAAGTCGCTCATCGCGATAGCGCGCCACCAGGTCCGGCCCGATGGCGGCCAGCGAGTACGGACCAAAGAACTCACGTAGTGGCTCGGCACGCGGCCTCTCTGAGCGCTGCGTGCTGGGCTTCTTGGTGGGCAGGACCTCGGACAGGTACCGGTCGAGCGCGTCGCCGAAGGTCATGCGCTCCGAACGTGAGCGGTCGATGTACACGCCGCGGACCATTTCGTCCTCGGCTCGACGCGCCCAGTCTTCGGCATCGCGCTTGGTACGAAAGCTCTTAGAGGCAGTCGGCCATCCGCGCTTTCGGATGACTGCCTTCCAGGTCTTGGAAGGCGTCTTGATGATGGTCGCCAAGGGGCACTCCGTTGCGGTGGTGTACCGAAACTGTACCTGTGGCGATTCGCACAACGCGAGACAGACAGCTAACCCATTGATTGGGTTGGTGGGTCGTGATGGATTCGAACCATCGACCAGCGGATTAAAAGTCCGATGCTCTACCGACTGAGCTAACGACCCGTTGCCACCCGGCCTTGCACCGGGGGCGGCAATTCTAGCGCATGTAACGGGTCGGGTCGGCGATTCCGGCGGCGGCGAAGCCTTCGGCGCGCAGGCGGCAGGCGTCGCAGTGGCCGCAGGCGCGGCCGTCGGCGTCGGCCTGGTAGCACGACACGGTGTCGGCGAAGTCGACGCCCAGCCGCACGCCCTCGCGGGCGATGTCGGCCTTGCTCATGTGTTGCAGCGGTGCGTGCACGCGGATGCCGGCGCCCTCCACTCCGGCCCTGGTCGCCAGGTTGGCCAGCCGCTCGAACGCCTCGATGAATTCCGGCCGGCAGTCCGGGTAGCCGGAGTAGTCGACCGCGTTGACCCCGCAGAAGATGTCGGCCGCGCCCAGCACCTCGGCCCAGCCCAGCGCGACCGACAGCATGATGGTGTTGCGCGCCGGCACGTAGGTCACCGGGATCTCTTCGGCGGCCGGCACGTGGTCGAGCGGCACGTCGATCTCGTCGGTCAGCGCCGAGCCGCCGATGCTGCGCAGGTCGACGTTGACCGTCTTGTGCGCGACCGCGCCGAGCGCGCGGGCCACGCGGTCGGCGGCGTCCAGCTCGGAAGTGTGGCGCTGGCCGTAGCGCACGCTCAGCGCGTGCACGGCGAAGCCCTGCTCACGGGCGATGGCGAGGACGACGGCGGAGTCCATGCCCCCGGAAACGAGGACGACGGCGTTTTTCATTGGCGGGGGTCCATCAGGCAGCTGGAACGGATTGTAGGAGTGGCGCGAGTCGCGAACGAGTTGACGGCGGACACTGGCTGGACCGTGGCGGCCTTGCGGGCACGGCTTCGGAAGGACCCCGGCAGGCACATGCCACGGTTCCGCATACGGCTGCACGGTCGCGACTTACGCCGTTGCTACCGGATCGGCGCGGCGCCGGGTCCGGCCGCCGGGTGGCCGTCGAACCCGCTCAGCGGCCCGGCTCGTCGTCCCACAGGATCTTGTGCAGTTGCAGCTGGAAGCGCACCGGCAGTCGGTCGGCGACGATCCAGTCGGCCAGCTCGCGCGGACGCACCTGGCTGAAGCTCGGCGAGAACAGCACCTCGCAGCGCTCCACCAGCCGGTGCTCGGCAACCATCGCCTTCGCCCAGTCGTAGTCCTCGCGCGAGCAGATGACGAACTTGACCTGGTCGTGCGCCGTCAGCAGCGCGATGTTGCTCCACAGATTGCGCTCGACCTCGGCCGAGCCCGGCGTCTTGATGTCGAGCACGCGCGAGACCCGCGGGTCGACCTCGGCGATGTCCATCGCGCCCGAGGTCTCCAGCGAGACCTCGTAGCCGGCGTCGCACAGCCGCTGCAGCAGGCCGATGCAGCGCTTCTGCGCGAGCGGTTCGCCGCCGGTGACACAGACGTGGCGGACGCCGTGGCCGGCGACCTCGGCGAGGATGCCGTCGTAGTCCCACCACTGGCCGCCGTGGAAGGCGTAGGCGGTGTCGCAGTACTGGCAGCGCAGCGGGCAGCCGGTCAGCCGCACGAACACGGTCGGCCAGCCGATGCTGCGCGACTCGCCCTGCAGCGACAGGAAGATCTCGGTGAGCCGCAGCCGGTCGGGCGACGTAGCGGCCGACTCTGGGGTAACGGCGTTCATCCGGGCATTTTACCCGCTTGCCGGCGGCAGGCGGCGGCCAGTCCGGCGGAAAGGATCAGCGCAGGCGGCCGAGCTGGATCGCGCCGAGGCGGTCGCTGGCGACGCGCGCGGCGTCGGTGCCGGGGTAGCGCCGCGCGACTTCGGCGAGCGTGCTCTCGGCGTCGTCGAGCCGGTCCAGCCCCTGCTGCGACAGGCCGACCTTGAGCAGCGCGCCGGGCGCCTTGTCGTGGGTCGGGTAACGCTGCATGAGCGACTCGAACTGCTCCAGCGCCAGCTTGTAGTTCTGCGTCACGTAATAGCTTTCGCCCAGCCAGTACAGCGCGTTGGGCGCGTAGGCGCCACCCGGGAAGCGGCCGAGGAAGGCGTGGAACAACCGTGCCGACTCGGCGTATTCGCCACGCTTGAGCGCATCGAATGCAAGGTCGTAGGCCTCGCGCTCGCCCTCGAGCTGGTCGAGCGAACCCGGATCGCCGTGCACCACCGGGGTGGCGTCGGCCGAAGCCGTCGGGGCGGCTGCGGGTGCGTCGACCGCCGGTGCGGGCGCGGCATCGATCGCGCCCTGCGCGGCCGGGTCGGACCCGGCGGAACCACCGCCCAGGCGGTTGATCCGTCCGTCGAGGTCCAGATACTGCGCACGCGAGGTGGACTTGAGCTGCTCCTGCTCGTGGCCCAGCTGCTCGACCTGCGAGCGCAGCGCGACCACCTCTTCCTTGAGCAGGTTGACCTGGCGCAGCAGGTCGACCGAAACCTGGTTGTTGCCGGCCTGCTGCTCCAGCCGGGTGACCCGCTCGGCCAGGCTCATGCGCTGGGCCGAGGCGGGTGCGGCGGCCACGAGGGCCGCCGCAACCAGCGATGTCGCAATGAGCTTTTGGAAGATATTGCGCATCAGGCAGTGCCTTTCTTACTTCGCGGTGTAGATGATCTCGACGCGACGGTTGCGGGCCCAGCACTCCTCGTTGGAGGCGGTGCAGGTCGGGCGCTCTTCGCCGTAGCTGTTGGTGACGATCTGCGCGCCCGAGCCGCCGTTGGCCTGGATCGCGGAGGACACCGCCAGGCCGCGGCGCTCGCCCAGGCCCATGTTGTACTCGCGGCTGCCGCGCTCGTCGGCGTGGCCTTCAAGGGTCATGCGCGAGGACGGACGGTCACGCAGGTACTTGGCGTGGCAGCCGACCAGCGCCTGGAACTCCGGACGCAGCACGTCCTGGTCCAGGTCGAAGTACACCACGCGCTGGCGCAGGCATGCGTCGGTGTCCAGGTCCTCCGGGGTGTACACGCCCGAATCGGCCGGGACCTGGGTGGTCGGGGTCGGGGTGGTGTCGACCGGCGGTGCTTCTTCCTTGACCTTCTTGGAACAGGCAACGACTGCGGTGCAGAGCAGAGCGGCCATCAAAACGCGCGTGGTGCTGTTCATCATCGGTTCCTCGTCTTGGCTATTGCGGTGAAGCGGTTGGTGGAAAGCGGGAAAGACGCCGCCTGATCAGGACGGCGCCTACGGTGTGCGGAACGGCCCCCACGCCGGCTCGCGGACATCGCCGCCGGAAAGGACCAGCCGCTGGCGCACGCGGCCGTCGGCGGATACCGCGTACAGCACCCCCCGGCCGCCTTCACGCGCAGCATAGATGATCATCGCGCCATTCGGGGCAAAGCTCGGGGACTCGTCCAGCGACCCCGGCGACAGCGTGCTCCAGCGGGCCGAGCCGAGGCTGCGGTCCATCATCGCGATGCGGTAGGTATTGCCGGCGCCCTGCGCGGTGGCGATCTTCTGGCCGTCGGCCGAGACACTGGCGCTGGCGTTGTAGTTGCCCTGGAAGGTGACCCGGCTGGCGCTGCCGCCACCGGCGGGCGCCTGGTAGATCTGCGGCTGGCCACCGCGGTCGGAGGTGAAGTAGACCGTGCCGCCGTCGGCGCTCCAGGTCGGCTCGGTGTCGATGCCGAAGTGGTTGGTGATCTGGGTCAGCGCCTTGCTGGCCAGGTTCATCACGTAGATCTCGGGGTTGCCGCTGCGCGACAGCGTCATCGCCATGCGGCTGCCGTCGGGCGAGAACGCCGGGGCGCTGTTGATGCCGCGGAACCTGGCGACCAGCTGGCGGCTGCCGGTGCCGATGTCCTGGATGTAGATCGACGAGCTGCCGCCCTCGAAGCTGACGTACGCCAGCCGGTTGCCGTCGGGGCTCCACGAGGGCGACAGCAGCGGCTCGGACGAGGTGACGACGGTCTGCGGGTTGTAGCCGTCGGAGTCGGCCACCACCAGCGCGTAGTTGGCGCCCCGGCCCACGCCGGTGGCGGTGACGTAGGCGATCCGGGTGAAGAACGCGCCCCTGACGCCGAGGATCTTCTCGTAGATCGCGTCGGCGATCTGGTGGGCGACGTCGCGCATCGCATTGCTGCGCGCGGTCAGCGCGAAGCCGAGCAAACGCTGCTGGGTGGCGACGTCGAACAGCTCGTACTCGACCCGGTAGGCACCGCTGCCGCCGTCGACCACGCGGCCGACGACCAGGTAGTCCTGGTTGAGCGCGCGCCAGGTCGGGTAGTTGACCTCGCTGCCGCGGGTCGGGCGTTCGACGAGGTCGGACTCGGGCAGGCTGCGGAACTGGCCGGAGCGGTTGAGGTCGGCGGCGATCACCGCGGCGACGTCGGTCTCCGGCGCGGTCGCGCCGCCCTGGTACGGCATCGGCACCACCGCGATCGGCAGCGCCGCGGCGTTGCCGCCGACGATGTCGAGTTCCAGCCCCTGCTGCTGGGCGCTGGCCGCGAACGGCAGCAGCAGCGCCAGCACCGCGGCGAAGACGGCGGCGGGCATGGCAGCGGCGGGCATGGCAGCGGAGGTCTTGAAGCGGAACAACCGGCGGGGGGAGCACCAGCGGGGGAGTTTGTTCATCAGCAGGTCCTGACAGCGAAGCTGAAGTCTTAACAGCATGCGTGTGAACGCTTTCTCAAAGCTGAATACGCGGATGGGCGGCCGTTGCGGTGGCCTCAGCGGTCCTGGGCGACGAAGTTGAGCGTCAATGTGCGTGCAAACACCTTCTCGAAACCGGCGTACGGCAGCGGCTGCGCCTTGAGCACCGCCGCCTCGATCGAGCGGCGGCCCATCTCATCGTAGGCACACGGGGATGACACCTCGGCGCTCATGACCTCGCCGCCGGGCAGTTGCCGGATCACCAGGGTGCAGCGGGCGCCGAGCGGCACGGTTTCCGGGCGCGTCCACTTGGCCAGGATCGCCTCGGTCAGGGCAGCGGCGTAGCGCGCCTGCAGGCCGGTGTCGGTGCCGCCGTTGCCGGCCGGGGCACTCGCGCCCGCGCTGCTGGCGGCGCTTTCGGCCTCGCGCGCGGCGCGGGCGTCGGCGATCTGCTTGAGCTTCTGCGCGGCCAGCTCCGCCTCGCGGTTGGCGGCCGCGCGCTTGCGCCGGATCTCGGCGAGCTTCTCCTCGCGCTCCTTCGCCTCGGCGGCCAGCCGGCGCTTGCGCTCGGCCTCCTCCTGGCGCTTCTTCTCGGTCAGGTCGACCTGGGCCTGGCGGCGCTTCTCCTCCTGCAGCTTCTGCTCGTCGGAGGGCGTCGGCGTCGGCGTGTCGACCACTTCGTCCTGGTCGGTGGTGTCGGGGACGGGGATGAAGTCCTGGGCCTGCTGTTGCGGCGGCGTCGGCGCGTCCTCGGGGACCGGCTCGGGGATCGGCTGCGGCAACGGTGCGGCGTCGTCCTCGACCGGTTCGGGCAGCGGCTCGGGCACGGGTTCGGCGACCGGCTCGGGGCGCTCGCTCAACACCTCGCGCATCGACTCCGACAGCGCGTCGGCGTCGACCAGGGTCGCCTCCACCGGTGACCCGGCGGCACTGGACGGCTGCGCGCTGCGCGTCCACCACAAGCCGGCGAACATCAGCGCGAACAGCAGCACGTGCAGCCCGATCGCGAGCAGCAGCGCGTCGCGGGTATCGGCGCGGGTTTCCCTCACTGCTGGACGGCCTCCAGCGTCGAGCTCATCAGGCTCACCCGCGCGACATCGGCCTTCTTGAGGCGCGCCATCGCCTGCACGACCGCCTCGTACCGCGCATCGGCATCGCCGGCGACGTACACGGGCACACCCGGGTTGTTACGGGAGAACGCACCGACCTTGGCTTCGAGCTGGTCGAGGGTGAGCGCCTCCTGCGGCGCACCCTGCACGGTCAGGAAATAGTTGCCGTCCTTGTCGACGATGACCACCACCGGGTCCTGGTCCTTGCTGGTGATCGACTTGGCGTCGGAGCGCGGGAGCTCCACTTCGACGCCGAGGTTCATCAGCGGCGCGGTCACCATGAAGATGATCAGCAGCACCAGCATCACGTCGATGTAGGGGACGACGTTGATCTCCGCCTTCAGGCGGCGCTTGCGGACGCGGCGGCCGTTGGAGGTCATGGCCATGGCTCAGGCGGTCTCGGTCAGGCCGGCCTGGCGCTCGAGGATCGAGGAGAACTCCTCGGAGAACGCGTCGTAGCGCACCGCGATGCGCTCGACCTTGGTCGCGTAGCGGTTGTAGGCCCACACCGCCGGGATCGCGGCGAACAGGCCCATCGCGGTCGCGATCAGCGCCTCGGAGATGCCCGGCGCGACGGTGGCGATGGTCGCCTCCTGCACGTTGGCCAGGCCCTGGAACGAGATCATGATGCCCCAGACGGTGCCGAACAGGCCGACGTAGGGGCTGATCGAACCGACGTTGGCGAGGAACTCGAGGTTGTGCTCGAGCCCGTCGAGCTCGCGCGCGGTGGCGACCCGCATGCCGCGCTGCGCGCCTTCCAGCTGCATGCGGCTGTCGGCGACGCGCCGCTGGCGCGAGAACTCGCGGAAGCCGGCCTCGAAGATCGACTCCATGCCGCCGACGTCGCGGTTGCGCTGGCTGGCGCCGGCATAGAGCTTGGTCAGGTCGGTGCCGGACCAGAAACGCTCCTCGAACGCTTCGGCCTCGCGCTCGGCGCGGTCGAGCACCTTCTTCTTGCGGAAGATGATCACCCACGAGGCGATCGACGCGAACAGCAGCAGCAGCATGACCAGTTGCACCGGCAGGCTGGCGTGCAGGATCAGCTGCAGCAGGTCGAGGCTGTTGTCGCCGGTGATCGCTTCAGCCGGCAGCACCGTGGCGGCGCTTGCCGCACTGGCGGCCTCCTCGGGCAACGGTTCGACGGTGGCGGCCTGCATCGCGCTCAGCAGTGGGGTCATTCGTGGTCTCCGGTGCCCGTTGCCGCGGGCGTTGTGTCTGTTGTGGTGAACGTTCGGTGGGTGGTCCGGGGTCAGCCGGTCGCCGCGGGCTGTTCGAGCGCCTTCAGCTCGTCCAGCAGCGGCTGCGGGATCGGCCGCGGCCGGAACCCGCCGGCGTCGAGCGCCGCGACCCGCACGCTGGCGGTCAGCAGCAGCTCGCCGTCCCGGCGGATGTCCTGCGCGAACACCGCGCTCGCGCGCCGGCACTCCCGCAGCGACACGCCGACCTGCAGCGCGTCGTCGAGCCGTGCCGGCTTGAGGAAGTCGACCTGCATCGCGCGCACCGCGAACACCAGGTCGTGCTCCAGCCGCAGCAGCTCCTGTCCGTAGCCCTCGGCGCGCATCCACTCGGTGCGGGCGCGCTCCAGGAACGCCAGGTACTGCGCGTGGTAGACCACCCCACCGGCGTCGGTATCCTCCCAGTAGACCCGTGTCGGCCAGCTGAACGCGAGCCCACTATTCATCGGCGGCTCCTTCGAACAGGCCGGCGCCGGTGCCGGGGCGCGGCTTGAGGCCGAGGTGGCGGTAGGCCTTGTGGGTCGCCATGCGCCCGCGCGCGCTGCGCACGAGGTAGCCCTGCTGGATCAGGTACGGCTCGATCACGTCCTCCAGCGTGCCGCGCTCCTCGCTCAGCGCCGCGGCCAGCGACTCGACCCCGACCGGGCCACCGTCGAAGTTGTCGATGATCATCCGCAGCATGCGGCGGTCGAGCTCGTCGAAGCCTTCCGGATCGACTTTCAGCATCGCCATCGCGGCATCGGCGGTGGTGCGGTCGATGCGGCCGCCGGCACGGACCTGGGCGTAGTCGCGCACGCGCCGCAGCAGCCGGTTGGCGATGCGCGGGGTGCCGCGCGAGCGCCGCGCGATCTCGCCGGCACCGTCGGCCTCGCAGTCGATGCCGAGGATCTGCGCGGAGCGGCGGACGATCCGGGTCAGCTCCTCGGCGCTGTAGAACTCCAGCCGCTGGACGATGCCGAAGCGGTCGCGCAGCGGCGCGGTCAGCAGGCCGGCGCGGGTGGTCGCGCCGATCAGGGTGAACGGCGGCAGGTCGAGCTTGATCGAGCGCGCGGCCGGGCCTTCGCCGATCATGATGTCGATCTGGTAGTCCTCCATCGCCGGGTAGAGCACCTCCTCGACGACGGGCGACAGGCGGTGGATCTCGTCGACGAACAGCACGTCGTGCGGCTGCAGGTTGGTCAGCAGCGCGGCGAGGTCACCGGCCTTCTCGATCACCGGGCCGGAAGTCACCCGCAGGTTGACGCCGAGCTCGTTGGCAATGACGTGGCTGAGGGTGGTCTTGCCCAGCCCGGGCGGGCCGAAGATCAGCACGTGGTCGAGCGCCTCGCCACGACCCTTGGCCGCCTCGATGTAGATCTTCATCTGCTCGCGGACCGGCTGCTGGCCGAGGTATTCGTCCAGCCGCCTGGGCCGGATCGACGCCTCGACCGCGTCGTCCTCGCGGGTCGCCCCGGCGTCGATGATGCGCTCGTCGTTCATCCGGCTATCGTCGCATGCGGGCGACCGGAAAATGCGGGGCGCGGCCGCGGATCGGGCGTTCCGGGCGGAACCGCCGCGTCAGATCTCGACCTGCGCCCCCAGCTCCACCAGCCGGTTGCCCGGGATCCGGAAGAACCCGGTCGCCGGCGCGGCGTTGCGGTGCATCAGCGCGAACAGGCGGTCGCGCCAGACCGGCATGCCGCGGCGGGCGATCGCCACCACCGTCTCGCGGCTGGCGAAGTACGTGGTATCCATCGGGTCGAAGTGGATGCCGCCGGCATCGCACGAGCGCATCAGCGCCAGCGGCACGTCCGGCGTCTCCATGAAGCCGAACCGCACCAGCACGCGGTAGAAGTCGTCGCCGATGCCGGCGATCTGCAGCCGCTTCTCCTTCGGCGCGTACGGCACCGCCAGCGTCTCCACCGTCAGGAACACGTTGCGCTCGTGCAGCACCTTGTTGTGCTTGAGGTTGTGCATCAGCGCGTGCGGCACCAGGTTCGGGTCGGACGCGAGGAACACCGCCGTGCCGGGCACGCGCACCGGCGGCGCCAGCATCAACCCCGGCAGGAAGCTGTCGAGCTGGATGCCGCCCTTCTGCATTTCCTCGCGCAGCAGCTCGCGGCCGCGGCGCCAGGTCCGCAGCAGGGTGAACAGGACGATGCCGACCGCCAGCGGGAACCATCCGCCCTGCAGGATCTTGGCGCCGTTGGCGATCACGAACGCGATGTCGCCGACCAGGAACACCAGGCACAGCGGCAGCACCCACCAGCGCCAGTTGGGCCACAGCGCGCGCGCCACCAGCGCCAGCAGCAGGGTGTCGATCAGCATCGTGCCGGATACCGAGATGCCGTAGGCCGTTGCGAGGTTGGACGAGCTGCCGAAGCTCACCACCAGCAGGATCACCACCACCGCCATCGCCCAGTTGACCCCCGGGATGTAGATCTGGCCGATGGTGTCGCGCGAGGTGTGCTTGATGCTCATGCGCGGGATGTAGCCCAGCTGCATCGCCTGCCGGGTCACCGAGAACGCGCCGGTGATGACCGCCTGCGAGGCGATCACCGTCGCCGCGGTGGCCAGCACCACCATCGGCATCCGCGCCCATTCGGGCACACCGATGTAGAACGGGTTGCGGATCGCGGTCGGATCCTCCAGCACCAGCGCGCCCTGGCCGAGGTAGTTGAGCATCAGCGCCGGCAGCACGAACCAGTACCACGCGTAGCGGATCGGCCGCGCGCCGAAGTGGCCCATGTCGGTGTAGATCGCCTCGCCGCCGGTCACCGCCAGCACCACCGCGCCGAGGATGAAGACCCCATGCCAGGAATGGGTGGCGAAGAAGTTGACCGCCCACCACGGGTTGATCGCGTACAGCACCTCCGGCTCGTGCAGGATGTTGGCCACCCCCAGCACCGCCAGCACGACGAACCACAGCCCGGTGATCGGCCCGAACACCTTGCCGACCTTCTCGGTGCCGAAGCGCTGGGTCGCGAACAGCGCCAGCAGCACCAGCACCGTCATCGGCACTACCCAGCGGTCCAGCTCGGGCGCCACCACCTCCAGGCCTTCCAGCGCCGACAGCACCGAGATCGCCGGGGTGATCACGCCGTCGCCGAAAAACAGCGCCGCGCCGAACACGCCGAGGATGCCGACCCCGTAGGCCGAGCGCGAACCCTTCGGGAGCGTGCGCTGGGCCAGCGCCATCAGCGCCATGATGCCGCCCTCGCCCTCGTTGTCGGCGCGCATGATGATGGTCACGTACTTCAGCGTGACCACCAGCATCAGCGCCCAGAACACCAGCGACAGGATGCCCAGCACCGTGTCGTGGTTGGCGACGAGGTCGTAATGGCTGCTGAAGGCTTCCTTCAGCGTATACAGCGGGCTGGTGCCGATATCGCCGAAGACGACGCCGATCGCGCCGACGACGAGGCCGGCGAGGCCGACGGAACCGTGGCCGGTGCCAGGCCTGCCGGTGCTGGTGGAATGGGTGGACATGGGCTCGATTCGGTTCCCGGGTGGGCGGCCGCGGGGGCCAGCCACCAGTTCAACGGCTCAGCGGAGCGCGGACTGTAGCGCCTTGCGGATGATGGATGCGGCGTCGTCGCCGGCGGCGGTGGCCTCGCGCGCCATCCGCGCGGCCTCGGCGGGCTTGTAACCCAGTTGCTGCAGGGCGATGACGGCCTCGCTCTGCGGGTCGTGCGGCACTCCACGCGCGCCCGTCGCACCGCCGGCGCCGGCGAGGTCGGCGGCCCGGTCGCGCAGCTCGACGACGATGCGCTCTGCGGTCTTCTTGCCGATGCCGGGGATGCGGGTCAATGCGGTGACGTCGCTGGCCTGCACCAGCCGTGCGAACTCGTCGACGCTGACGCCCGACAGCACCGCCAGCGCGATCTTCGCGCCGATGCCCGACACCTTCTGCACGTCGCGGAACAGCCGCCGCTCGGATTCACGCAGGAAGCCGTACAGCGAGACGCTGTCCTCCTTCTGCGCGTAGTGGGTGAACAGCGACACCTCGCGGCCCAGGTCGGGCAGGTCGTAGAAGGTGCTCATCGGCGCCTCCAGCTCGTAGCCGACGCCGTTGACGTCGACCACCAGCCACGGCGGCTGCTTGTGCACGACGATGCCCTTCAGACGACCGATCATGTGCCGCGCCTCCTCAACTGGTTGATCGCCACGCCGGTGCGCATCACCGTCGCGCTCATGTGGGCGTGGGTCAAGGCGACCGCCAGCGCATCGGCGGCGTCGGCCTGCAGTTTCGTGCCATCGGCCAGGTTGAGCAGCAGCCGGACCATGTGCTGCACCTGGGTCTTGTCGGCGGCGCCGCGGCCGACCAGCGACTGCTTGATCACCCGCGGCGCGTACTCGCTGACGCCCAGTTTGCGACGCACCACCGTCGCCAGCGCGGCGCCGCGCGCGTGGCCGAGCTTGAGCGCGGAGGTCGCGGACTTGTCCATGAACACCGTCTCGATCGCGACCTGCTGCGGCTGCCATTCGTCCAGCACCCGCTCCAGCCCTTCGCACAGCAGGCCCAGCCGTGACGGAAAGTCGGCCGCGTCGAGCAGCTTCAGTGCCTCGCAGTGGACGAACGTGCAGCGGCCGTCGGCGGCGACGTCGATCACGCCGATGCCGGTCCGCTGCGAACCGGGGTCGATGCCGAGAATCCGGACCACGTCGTTACGCGCCGTCAGGCGCCGTCGGCCCCGTGGTCGACGTTGGCGTACACGCTCTGGACGTCGTCCAGGTCCTCCAGCCAGTCGAGCAGCTTGCGGACCTGCTCGGCGGTCTCGCCCTCGACCTTGATGTCGTTGTCGGCGCGGTAGGTGACCTCGGCGTGGCCGGGCTCGTGTCCGGCGGCGACCATCGCGTCGCGCACCGCCTCGAAGTCCTCCGGCGACACCAGCACGTCGATCGCGCCGTCCTCGGGGTACACCACGATGTCGTCGGCACCGGCCTCGATCGCGGCACCGGTGATGGTGTCCTCGTCGACACCCGGCGCGTAGCTGAGCACGCCGACGCGGTTGAACATGAAGGCGACCGAGCCATCGGTGCCGAGGTTGCCGCCGAACTTGCCGAACGCATGGCGGACGTCGGCGACGGTGCGGACCTTGTTGTCGGTCAGGCAGTCGACGATCACGGCGACGCCGCCGGGCGCGTAGCCCTCGTAGCGGATCTCCTCGTACTCGATGCCTTCCAGCTCGCCGGTGGCCTTCTTGACCGCGCGCTCGATCACGTCCTTGGTCATGTTGGCCGCCAGGCCCTTGTCGATCGCGACGCGCAGCCGCGGATTGCCGCCGGGGTCGCCGCCTCCGGCGCGCGCGGCGACGGAAATCTCGCGGATGATCTTGGTGAAGATCTTGCCGCGCTTGGCATCGCTGGCGTTCTTGCGGGCCTCGATTGACGGTCCCCTACCCATGTGTATTTCCGGCTGCTGGACTTGAGAGGGGCGGGATTCTACGCCGAATGGGCGGCGACGGCCGGCGATGGCCCGCGACGGCGTCAGGCCGGCGGCGCGAACCGGCCGTGGTGGAGGAAATGCAACGCCTGGCGGGACGCTTCCTTCGACACCAGCAGGCCGCTGTGGCTGGTCGGCAGCACGACGTGGTCGGCCAGGCCGTCCAGCCGGGTCTCGGCGACCGCGACGGTGCCGTCGTTGGGGTCGCTGAAACCGCCGAAGAAGCGGCCGAAGCCCATCGGCAGGTTGCCGGCGATCATTCCCAGCTCGCCCGGCCCGGTCCAGGGGCGGCAGCCGCGCCGCAGCAGCCGGGCGCTGCGGCCCAGCGAGGCGGCGCCGAACGGCCGCCGTGCCATCCCGACCGCCGCCGCGCTGCCGCACAACGGCGAGCCGAGGCAGACGATGCGCCCCACCGGCAGCTCCGGATGCGCCTGCAGCGTGCGCACCGCAAGCAGGCCGCCGAGGCTGTGGGCGAGGACGTCGGCCGGCTCCTGCAGGCGCGCGAGCAGCCCGGGCATCGCCGCGGCCGGACCGCCGGTGACGGTGCCGTAGCCGAACAGCTGCGGGACGAAGCCGGCCCGTCGCAGCCGCCGCGCGTGCCAGGCCATCGATGCCCGCGGCATCCACAGGCCGTGCAGCAACACGACCCGGCGCGCCATCAGTCGGCGGCCTCGCGGCGCAGGATGAATTCGTGGTCGCGCACCCGCCCGACCGGGAACTCGTAGTCGCCGACGTGGACGAAGCCGTGGCGCGCATAGAACCGCTGCGCCCCGAGGTTCTGTGACCACACCCCGATCCACAGCGTGCGCGGACCCTCGCGCTCGAGCCAGTCGATGGCCTCGGCGAACAGCCGACCGCCGTGGCCGCCGTTCTGGTGCGCGGCCAGCACGTAGAGGCGTTTCAGTTCGCCATCGCCGGGCTGCACGTCCGCGTGCGGCAGGCCGCAGGGGCCGGCGGCGGCGTGGCCGATCGCCTCGCCGCCGAGTTCCAGCAGCCAGACCGCGTAGTCCGGGTGGGCGAGGATGGTGCGCTGGCGTTCGACCGCGTAGCTGTCGGCAAGGAACGCCTGCAGGTCCCCGGCCGGGTACAGGTGGCCGAAGGTGTCGGTGAACGTGCGCGCCGCCAGCCGCGACAGCAGTGGCGCGTCGTCGACGGTGGCGCGGCGGATCCGCACGCGGTCGTCCGTCGCGCGGTCGTCCGTCGCGTCTGCGCCGGTCACGCCGTCCACCCCGCTGGCCGTCCGTCAGCCCGCGCCGGTCCCGGCCGCCGGCTTGGGCCGCACCGCGATGTGCACCTCGGCCAGCTGCGCGTCGGCGATCGGCGACGGCGCGTCGGTCATCAGGCACTGCGCGCCGGTGGTCTTGGGGAACGCGATGACGTCGCGGATCGACTCGGTGCCGGCCATCAGCGCGGCGATGCGGTCGATGCCGAACGCGATGCCGCCATGCGGCGGCGCGCCGTACTTGAGGGCGTCGAGCAGGAAGCCGAACTTGGCCTGCTGCTCCCCGGCGCCGATGCCGAGCAGGTCGAACACCGTCGCCTGCATCTGCGGGCGGTGGATACGGATCGAACCGCCGCCGATCTCGTTGCCGTTGAGCACCATGTCGTAGCCGCGGCTGACCGCGGTCTTCGCATTGGCACGCAGGTCGTCGATGCTGTCGACCGCCGGCGCGGTGAACGGGTGATGCAGGGCCACGTAACGGTTGGCCTCGTCGTCCCACTCGAACATGGGGAAATCGGTGACCCACAGCGGCTTCCAGCCCTCCTGCACCAGTCCGAGGTCCTTGCCGAGCTTCAGGCGCAGCGCGCCCATGAAGTCGCTGGCGAGCCTGTACGTGGCCGCGCCGAAGAAGATCGCATCGCCCGACTGCGCGCCGGTGGCTTCGAGGATCGCCGCGAGGGTGGCGTCGTCGAGGAACTTGGCGATCGGCGAGCTGACGCCCTCGCGACCCTTGCCCGCATCCTCGACCTTCATCCACGCCACGCCCTTGGCGCCGTACTTGGCCGCGTGCGCGCCGAGCTCGTCGATCTGCTTGCGCGACAGCGACGCCGCACCGGGCGCCCGCAGCGCGACGACGCGGCCGTCCTCGTGGTTGGCCCAGTCGGTGAAGACCTTGAACTCGCAGCTCTTGACCAGTTCGGCGACGTCGGTGAATTCCATCGCGATGCGCAGGTCCGGCTTGTCGGAGCCGTAGCGTCGCATCGCCTCCGCATACGTCATGCGCGGGAACTCGCCGAGCTCGACGTCGATCACCTCGAGGAACACCTCGCGGACCATCCGCTCGACCGCGTCCTGCACGTCGCGCTCCTCGACCCAGGCGAACTCCATGTCGAGCTGGGTGAACTCCAGCTGGCGGTCGGCGCGCAGGGCCTCGTCGCGGAAGCAGCGGGCGATCTGGTAGTAGCGGTCGAAGCCCGCCATCATCAGGATCTGCTTGAACAGCTGCGGGCTCTGCGGCAGCGCGTAGAACTCGCCCGGGTGCATGCGCGCCGGCACCAGGAAGTCGCGCGCGCCCTCGGGCGTGGCCTTGGTCAGGATCGGCGTCTCGATGTCCTGGAAGCCGCGTGCGTCCAGCCAGCGCCGCAGTGCCGCGACCAGCCGGGTGCGGACCCGCATCCGGCGCTGCATCTCCGGCGTGCGCAGGTCGAGGTAGCGGTACTTGAGGCGGATGTCCTCGCCCGGGTTCTCGTGGGCGTGGAACGGCAGCGGCTCGGCCTTGTTGAGCACCTCGATGGACGTGGCGACCACCTCGACCTGGCCGGTGCGGATCCTGTTGTTGACCGACTCGCGTTTGCGCACCGTGCCGGTGACGCGCAGGCAGTCCTCGTAACCGACCTGGGCGGCGGTGGCGATGACCGCGGCGTTGCCCTCGGCCTGCGAGGGTTCGGCGACCACCTGGACGATGCCCTCGTGGTCGCGCAGGTCGATGAAACACAGGCCGCCGAGGTCGCGGGCGACGTCGGCCCAGCCGCACAGGGTGACGGCCTGGCCGATCAGCGACTCGTCGATCAGGCCGCAGAAATGGGTACGCATGGGGGAGCTCCGGGACTCGCGTTCGCGCGGCGCCGACGCGCCGTGAAGCCGGTTAGTTTAACGGGCTTCGGCCGGAGCGACGTTCAGGACGCGGGCTTGCTGTCGGTCTTCGGCGCCGGCTTGCTCTCGGCCGGCCTGGGGTCCGGCTTCGACTCCGCCTTGTCCGCGCCCGGCTTGGCCCCGCCATCGCCGGCGAGGTTGCGCTTCCGGTCGCCTTCCTTCTTGAAGTCGGTCTCGTACCAGCCGCCGCCGGCGAGGCGGAACTGCGGGGCGGTCAGCTGGCGGCGGACCTGCGGCTGGCCACACTCGGGGCAGTCGGTCGGGTCGGCGTCGGACAGCTTCTGCAGGCGGTCGAAACTGTGGCCGCAGGCGGCGCACTCGAAGGCGTAGATCGGCATCGGGCTTCACGGAAGCAACAGCGGTGCGCGGATTGTGGGGGCCGCGCGCCACGAATCAAGCCCGAAGCGCCAACCGCCGCACGACCCGTCGCGGTTGATCCGTTCATCATGGCCCGGCAGGCAGGGTCGTCCGCCTGCGCCACGGAGCCCGCGATGATCGCCGCCGTCCGCCCCCTCGCCGCGCTGCTTGCCGGCGCCGCCCTGCTGCTGATGGGCAGCGGGCTGCTGGGCAGCCTGCTGGGCGTGCGCGGGCAGCTGGAAGGCTTCGACGCGCGCACCTTCGGGCTGGTGATGTCGAGCTACTTCATCGGCTTCCTGATCGGCACCTACGTGGCGCCGAACCTGATCCAGCGGATCGGCCACATCCGTGCGTTCGCGTTCTACGCCGCGCTGGCCGCCTCGGCCGTGCTGCTGCACGCGGTGGTGCTGACGCCGCTGGCGTGGGGCCTGTTGCGGCTGGTCACCGGCATCGCGCTGGTCGGGCTGTACACGGTGATCGAAAGCTGGCTCAACGCGGCCGCCGCGCCCGACCGGCGCAGCCAGGTGTTCGCGGTGTACATGGCGGTCAACCTCGGCGCGCTGGCGGTCGGGCAGCAGCTGTTCGGCCATTCGGACCCGGCCTCGTTCGTGCCGTTCACCGTGGTCGCGATCCTGATCTGCTGCGCGGCGCTGCCGGTCACCGCCAGCCGCATGACCCAGCCGCAGCTGCCGCACGTGCCGCGGCTGGCGCTGGCATCGATCTACCGCGCGGCGCCGGCGGCGGCGACCGGCGCGCTGCTGTCGGGCACGGCGATGGGCGGGTTCTGGGCACTCGGGCCGGTCTACGCGACGCGGCTCGGACTGCAGGTGGACGCGGTGGCACACCTGATGAGCGCGGCGATCATCGGCGGCGCGCTGCTGCAACTGCCGATCGGCCGGTTGTCGGACCGCGCCGACCGCCGCAGCGCGATGATCCTGGTGAGCGCGCTGGCTGCGGCACTGGCCACCGCGCTGGTGTTGGTCGGCGACGTGCAGGCCGGCGGCGGCTATCACTGGCAGCTGTACGGGCTGTTCTTCGCCTATGGCGGGCTGGTGTTCTCGGTCTACCCGATCTGCGTCGCCCACCTGCTCGACCACCTGCCGCGCGAGGACATGCTGTCGGGCTGCAGCAGCCTGCTGCTGCTCAACGGCGTCGGATCGGCGATCGGGCCGGCGATCGCGGGCGTGGCGATGGACCGGCTCGGGCCGCAGGCGCTGCCGGGGTTCTTCGCCACCGCGTTCGGGCTGCTGGCGCTGGTGGCGGCGACGCGGATGCTGGTCCGCCGGCGCGACCGCGACCACCCCGGCCACTTCCATCCGATGCTGCGGACCACGCCATCGGCGCTGGAGCTGCTGCCCGAAACCGACTCCGACGCAGGCGCCCCGTCGGCGCGACCCGCCACGGACTGACACCGCCGGCACGCGTTCACCCCTCCTCACCGGCCGCTTTGCTGCAATGCCGCCATGGACGAACCGCGCATCTACCGCATCGACGCCTTCACCACCGAGCCCGGGCGCGGCAACCCGGCCGGGGTGGTCACCCATGCCGACGGCCTCGACGACGCCCGCATGCAGGCGATCGCGCACGAACTGGGGTTCTCCGAGACCGCGTTCGTGCTGCGCGCCAGCGGCGACGACCACGACCTGCGGCTGCGCTTCTTCACCCCGACCACCGAGGTGCCGGTCTGCGGCCACGCCACCGTCGGCGCGCACTACGCGCTGGCGCTGGAGAGCGGGCGCACCGGCCGCACCCGGCAGCTGACCGGCGCCGGCGTGCAATGGATCGAGGTGACGCCGCAACTGGGCGACTTCGTGGTGCGGGTCGAACAGGGCGCGCCGGTGTTCCACGCGCCACTCGCCCCCGAACTGGTGCGCGAGGTCATGTCCGCGCTCGGCATCGCCCCCGGCGACCTCGATTTCCGCTGCCCGCTGCAGTTCGTCGGCACCGGCCACGGCAAGCTGCTGGTCGGGCTGGACCGGCGCGCGCGGCTGGTCGAGCTGCAGCCCGACCTCGCCCACCTCTCGCGGCTGAGCCCGGTGGTGGGCAGCAACGGCTACTACGTGTTCACCCTCGATACCGAGGCCGACGACGACGCGCTGTGCCACGGCCGCATGTTCGCGCCGGCGATCGGCATCGACGAGGACCCGGTGACCGGCAATGCCAGCGGTCCGCTGGGCGCGTACCTGGTGCGCCACGGCCTGCTGCGCGCCGGCAACGGGCCGGTGCGGTTCCGCGTGCGCCAGCAGGCGGCAACCGGCCGCGGCGGCTTCGTCGACGTGGAAGTGCGGGTGCGCGGCGGCGACCCGGTCGACGTGGCGATCATCGGCCACGCCGTGCTCGGCTCGCACGTCACCCAGTTGCTGCCCGACCGCGCCTGACCGGCGGCCCGCCGCTCAGCGGACCACGTTGGACTCCGCCGCGGCCGTGGTGGCGCCATCGTTGCGCATGCGGTCCTCGGGGTGCGCCCGCGGCGGCTGGTCGGCCAGCGGGTCGACATCGAACGGCGAACGCAGCACCAGCGACGGCAGCAGCGTGTTGAGCACGGTGTACAGGATCAGCGCGCCGAACAGCACAGCCGGCAGGTCGAAGCGCACGTAGAGGATGTTGGCCAGCACCAGGGTGAACACCAGCGTCGGCGACAGCGCCACCGCCACCTTCATGCTGCTGAAGCGCTTCTCGCCGAACATCAGCCGCCGCTGCACCCAGACCACGCCGATCCGCAGTGGCACCAGCACCATCGTCAGCACGATGCCGAGCCCGAGCGCCTCCCAGCTCAGCGCGTCGCGCGAAACCTCGGTGCCGGCGTGGAAGAAGTAGAACGGCACGAAGAACGTCGCGAACAGCCGCAGCGCGTGCATGTTGTCGTCCGATGCCAGCCGCGGCATCCGCAGCCGCAGCATCCGCGCGACCAGCCCGGCCACGAACGCGCCGACCAGGTAGTACACGCCGAGCTTGTAGGTGATGAACGCGGCGACCATGCCGACCATCACCAGCAGCGAGAACTCCGAGCCCGGCGCATGCGGCACAACCCAGCGGCCGAGCGCGACGAACAGCAGCGGCAGGCCGACGATCATCGCCGTCATCGCCAGCGAGGAGATGCCGAGCTGGGTCAGGTCGCCGGCCTGCAGCACCACGAACAGCGCCGCCAGCGCCATCAGCTCACCGGCGATCGCCTTGCTGGTCACCCAGAAGCGCTCCTCCTCGTCCAATCCGAGCCGCTCGAGGGTGTCGAGGATGAAACCGGTCGACGGCGTCAGCAGCGCCAGCGCGACCAGCGCTGCGGCCTGCCAGTCCAGCCCGAGGTAGCGCCACGCCAGCCAGCCGACCCCGACCAGCGACGCCGCGCGCACCACCAGGTGCGCGAGCAGCGGGCCGAGCTGCTTGCGCAGGGCGCGCAGGTCGACTTCGAGCCCGGCGAACAGGAACAGCGAGGAGATGCCCAGCGTCGACAGCAGCACGATCACCGGGTCGTGGGTGCGCTCGCCGAACGCCAGCATCGCGCCGATGCCGAACAGCAGGCAGGTGATCGGCGCGGGCAGCTTGAAGCGCTGCAGCGCGCGCGGGATGACCAGCAGGCCGAAGATCAGCAGCAGGTAGATCAGTTCTTTGCTCATCGGTCGCGCCGTTGGGGAACCGGCGCATGGTCGACGCAAACGTCGAATCCGGGCAAGCGCGGCGTCACCCCGCGGCCGGAACATGGCGGCACGACGACACGCGATTCTTCAGCCGCGCCGCGCTAGGCTGGCGGCAGATCCCCCACGAGACCGTCCATGTCCGCTTTCAGCCCTTCCCGCAGCCTTGCCATGCTCCTCGCCGCCGCGCTGCTGGCGCTCGGGCTGGTGCTCGCCGGCTGGTTCGCCGCCGGCGGCATGAAGCACCTGCGCACCGCCGACCGCTTCGTCACCGTCAAGGGCTCGGCCGAGCGGATCGTCGAGGCCGACCGGGTGGTCTGGCCGTTGCCGCATTCGGTCGGCGGCAACGACCTGGCCCAGGTGCAGCGCGCGCTGGAAGCCAACACCGCGGTGATCCGCCGCTTCTTCACCGACGCCGGCTTCGACCCGGCCGACATCGTGGTCTCGCCGCCGCGGCTGGAAGACCGCTGGGCCTGGGCCTACGGCGACAACCGCCCGGCCGAGCGCTACCGCTACGCGACCACCGTCAGCCTGCGCACCGACGACGTGCCCAAGGCGCTGGAGGTGCTGCGCCGCAGCGGCGAGCTGGTCGCGCAGGGCGTGATGATCGGCGAGGGCAGCGCGCCGGAGTTCGACTACACCAGGCTCAACGACATCAAGCCGGCGCTGATCGCCGAGGCCACCGCCGCCGCGCGCGACTCGGCGGTGCAGTTCGCCAAGGACTCCGACTCGCGCCTGGGCGGCATCCGCAGCGCCAACCAGGGCGTGGTCAGCATCACCGATCGCGACCAGAGCAGCCCGCAGGTCAAGCGCGTGCGGGTGGTGACGACGGTGGAGTATTTCCTGCGGGATTGAGCCCGCGGGCAAACGCCGATGTAGGAGCGACGTGAGTCGCGACCGCGGCGGGAATCGGGGCGATGTACCGGTAGCGACCCACATCGCTCCTGCAACGAAGTGGCTCTTCGCGCCCTCAGGCCGCGTCCGCCTCGTACAGCGCCAGCAGCTCGGCCTCGGCCTGCTCCAGCTGCCCGCGCAGCTCCGCCTGCCGCCTGCCCAGCTCGGTGCCGCGCGCACCGGCGTCGGCGTAGACCGCGGGATCGGCCAGTTCGGCCTCGACCGCCGCCAGCTGCGCCTCCAGATCGGCCACCCGCGCCTCGGCCTTCGCCAGCTTGTGCGGGTTGCCCTTGCCCTTGCTCTTGCGCGGCGCGGCCGGCACCGCGGTGTCGGGCGCCTGTACCGGCGTCGGCGGCGCCTTCGAGCGGCCCTTGCCGTCGCCGGAACTGTCACGCGCGCGCAGCCAGCTGGCGTACTCGTCGAGGTCGCCGTCGAACGGCTGGGCGACGCCGTCGGCGACCCGCCAGAAGCTGTCGCAGACCAGGCCGATCAGGTGGCGGTCGTGGCTGACCAGCACGATCGCGCCGTCGAACTCGCCCAGCGCCTCGGCCAGCGCCTCGCGCATGTCGAGGTCGAGGTGGTTGGTCGGCTCGTCCAGCAGCAGCACGTTGGGCTGGCGCCATGCGATCAGCGCCAGCGCCAGGCGGGCGCGCTCGCCGCCGGAGAACACGTCGACCGACTCGAACGCACGGTCGCCGGGGAAGTTCCACTTGCCGAGGAAATCGCGCAGCTGCTGGGTCGCCACGCCCGGGGCGATGTCGGCCAGGTGGTCGACCGGGCTGGCGCCGGCGCGCAGCGACTCGACCGTGTGCTGGGCGAAGTAGCCGATCCGCAGGTCCGGGTGGCCGCCGCGCTCGCCGGCCAGCAGCGGCAGTTCGCCGACCAGCGACTTCACCAGGGTCGACTTGCCGGCGCCGTTGGGCCCGAGCAGCGCGATGCGGTCGCCGGCCTCGAGGATCAGGCTGACGTCTTCGAGGATCCGGACGTCGCCGTAGCCGCAGTCGGCGTGCTCCAGCCGCAGCAGCGCGTGCGGCAGCTTCGCCGGCGCCGGCAGTTCAATCCGCAGCGCGCGCTCCACCCGCACCGCTTCGGTGCCGGCCAACTTGGCCAGCCGCTTCATCCGCGACTGCGCCTGCTTGGCCTTGCTGGCCTTGGCCTTGAAGCGGTCGATGAAGCTCTGCAGGTGGGCGCGCTCGGCCTGCTCCTTCTCGTGGGCGATCTGCTGCAGGCGCAGGTGCTCGGCGCGCTGGCGCTCGAACGCGGTGTAGTTGCCGCTGTAGAGCTTCGCCTTGCCGTCGTGCAGGTGCAGGGTGTTGGTGGTGACCTCGTCGAGGAACTCGCGGTCGTGGCTGATCAGCAGCAGGGTGCCGGGGTAGCGCAGCAACCACTGCTCCAGCCACAGCACGGCGTCGAGGTCGAGGTGGTTGGTCGGCTCGTCCAGCAGCAGCAGGTCCGACGGCGTCATCAGCGCACGGGCCAGGTTCAGCCGCACCCGCCAGCCACCGGAGAAGGTGCTGACCGGCTGCTGGTGGGTATCCGGGGCGAAGCCGAGGCCGTGCAGCAGCTTGCCGGCACGGGCGCTGGCGTCGTAGCCGTTGAGCTCCTCCAGCCGCTGGTGGGCCTCGGCGACAGCCTCCCAGTCCTCGTTGGCGAAGGCGTTGGCCTCGGCCTGGATCGCGGCGTGGACGGCGGCGTCGCCGGACAGCACGAAGTCGATCGCCGGGTCCGGCAGCGACGGGGTTTCCTGCGCGACCGAGGCCACCCGGACCTTGCCGGACAGGTCGATGTCGCCGCGGTCGGCCTCCAGCCGGCCTTGGAGGGCGGCGAACAGCGACGACTTGCCGGTGCCGTTGCGGCCGATCACGCCCACCCGCCAGCCGGTCTGCAGGACCAGGTTGACGTCGGACAGCAGCAGCCGCTCGCCGCGGCGGAGGGCGAAATCCCGGAAGGCAATCATGCCGTCATTGTACGTGTGGGAGCCTGCACCACAGGCGTTCCGGCTTGCATCGGCCCACCTCGCCCCACATTCTGGAACGCTGACCGACGGAACCCCGATGCCGCACGAAACCTCCCTGATCACCATCCTGGTCGCCAGTTTCGTGCTGGCGTTCGTGTTCGGCGCGCTCGCGCAACGCCTGCGGCTGTCGCCGCTGGTCGGCTACCTGGTCGCCGGCATCGTCGCCGGCCCGTTCACGCCGGGCTTCGTCGGCGACATGGAGCTGGCCCCGCAGCTGGCCGAGATCGGCGTGATCCTGTTGATGTTCGGGGTCGGGCTGCATTTTTCCTGGCGCGACCTGATGGCGGTCCGGGCGATCGCCCTGCCCGGCGCCGTCGCCCAGATCGCGGTGGCGACGCTGCTGGGCTGGGGCCTGGCGCGGTGGCTGGGGTGGTCGCACGCGGCCGGCATCGTGTTCGGCCTGTCGCTGTCGTGCGCCAGCACCGTGGTGCTGCTGCGGGCGCTGGAGGACCGGCGGCTGGTCGACACCCGCCGGGGCCATATCGCGGTCGGCTGGCTGATCGTCGAGGACCTGGCCTGCGTGCTGGCGCTGGTGCTGATGCCGGCGATGGCCGAGATACTGCAGGGCGCCGGCGGCGAGGACAGCCCGTCGATCGCGGGGGCGCTGTTCACCACCTTCCTCAAGGTCGGCGCGTTCATGGCGGTGATGCTGATCGTCGGGCGCCGGGTGATCCCGTGGATCCTCGAGCGCGTCGCCGGCTCCGGCTCGCGCGAGCTGTTCACCCTGTGCGTGCTGGCGATCGCGCTGGGCGTGGCGTTCGGCTCGGCGGCGCTGTTCGACGTGTCGTTCGCGCTGGGCGCGTTCTTCGCCGGCATGCTGCTCAACGAGTCGGAGTTCAGCCACCAGGCGGCCAACGAGACGCTGCCGCTGCGCGACGCGTTCGCGGTGCTGTTCTTCGTCTCGGTCGGCATGCTGTTCGACCCGATGATCCTGATCGAGCACCCGAGCGAGGTGCTGGCGACCTACCTGATCATCGTGGTCGGCAAGTCGGTGGCGGCGTACGGGATCGTGCGCGTATTCGGCAAGCCGCACGGCACGGCGGCGCTGATCTCGACCAGCCTGGCGCAGATCGGCGAGTTCTCCTTCATCATCGCCGGCCTCGGCCTGGCGCTGGGGTTGCTGCCGCAGGAAGGCCAGGACCTGGTGCTGGCCGGCGCGCTGCTGTCGATCATCACCAATCCGCTGCTGTTCGCCTGGCTGGACGCGCGCGAGAAGCGACAGGCCGCGCCCGATCCGGTGCAGTACACGGTCGAGCCGCCGGTGCCCGAGGACCTGCGCGACCACGTGATCCTGGTCGGCTTCGGCCGCGTGGGCAGCGAGCTGGGCCGGCTGCTGACCGAGCGCGGCGTACCGCTGGTGGTGGTCGACGGCGAGGACCACATCATCGAGCGTGCCCGCGCCGCCGGGGTGCCGGCGATCCGCGGCAACGCGGTCAACGAGCGGGTGCTGGCCGAGGCCCGGCCGGAAACCGCGCACACCGCCATGCTGGCGATCCCCAACACGCTGGAGGCCGGCGAAATCATCGCCCGGCTGCGCGAGATCAACCCGGCGCTGACCATCGTCGCCCGCGCGCACTCCGACGCCGAGCTGCGCCACCTGCTCGAGCACGGCGCCGACGCCGCGGTGATGGCCGAACGCGAGCTCGCCCACAGCCTCGCCGAGATGGTGATGGCGACCCCGCCCTACCGCGGCGACCACCACCTGCCACCGGCCGTCGCCTAAACCGCGGCGGCCGACACCAGCGCCACCAGCACGGCGGCCTCGACCAGTTCGATCAGGGCACCGGCGGTATCGCCGGTGATCCCGCCCAGCCGGCGCAGGCAGGCCCGGCGCCAGCCGGCGTACACCAGCGCCGCCACCGCGATCGCAAGCACGCCGCGCCAACCGGCCGCCGCGCACACCGCCACGCTCGCCAGCAGCGACAGCACGCACGCGGCCCGCGGCGCCCCCGGCAGGGCCGCGCCAAGCCCGCCGCAGCGCAGGTACGGCAGGCGGGTGAACGCCGGCACCAGCACCGCCCGGGCCAGCAGCGGCGCCAGCAGCAGTGCCGGCCACGCCGTCGCCGGCAGGCTCGCCAGCGCGGCGAACTTGAGCAGCAGCAGCAGGCCCAGCACGACCACGCCGACCGGCCCGCACCGTGGGTCCTTCATGATCGCCAGCGTGCGCTCGCGGCGCGCGTCGACGTCGCCGGCCATGCCGCCGACCCAGGCGTCGGCGCTGTCGGCCAGCCCGTCCAGGTGCATCGCCCCGGTCAGCCCGGTCCAGGCCAGCAGCAGCAGCGCGCCCTGCAGCAGCGGCGACAGCCCCGACAGCACCCACGCCAGCGCCAGCAGCACCGCCCCCAGCAGCAGGCCGACCGCCGGGTACCAGGCCAGCGACAACGCCTGCGCGCGGGCGTCGCCGAACACCCGCGGCGGCACCGGGATGCGGGTCATGAACCCGACCGCGACCAGCAGGCCGCGCAACCCGGAGCCGATCACGCCAGCGCCCGACGCTGCGGCGCGCCGCCCGCGTCGGCCGTGCCCTGCCGCGGCGGCCATGCCAGCGGATGCAGCGAGGCATGCGCCACGTCGATGCCGGCCATGTCGCCGAAATCGCGGCGCTCGGCGACGCAGCGCAGCAGCCGGATCGCGCCGCCATGGGTGACCACCAGCACGCGACGGCCCTGCGCCTGCGCGGCCACGTCGTCGAGCGCGGCCGACAGCCGCTCGCGGAACTGCGCGAAGGTCTCGGCCCCCGGCGGCGGGTGCGCGACCGGGTCGGCCCAGAAGCGGCCCAGCGCGGCGCCGTCGGTCGCGTCGATCTGCTCGATCGGCACGCCCTGCCAGTCGCCGAAGTGGTATTCGACCAGGCGCGGGTCCAGTTGCAGCGGCACGCCGCGGGCCCCGGCCAGCTCGCGCGCGAAGGCGGCGCAGCGCTGCAGGCTCGACGACACCACCAGTCCCCAGGCGCGCCCGGCGACGGCGGCGCGCAGCTGCGCCCAGCCGAGGTCGGTCAGCGGATCGTCGATCCGGCCGCGGTAGCTGCGCTGGCCGGTGTCGCCGTGGCGCATCAGTTCGATCATCCGCGTGCTCCCGTCGCATCGGACACGCCGGCCTGTTCGAAGGTCGCCATGGTCGCGTGCAGCGCGCACGCCAGGCGCAGCAGCGGCACCGCGCCCGCCGCGCCGCTGGCTTCGCCCAGGCGCATGCCGAGGTCGAGCAGCGGCTCGGCCTGCAGCGCGGCCAACACCGCGTCGTGGCCGCGCTCGCGCGAGCGGTGGCCGAACAGCAGCCACGGCCGCACGCCCGGGTTGATCCGCACCGCGGCCAGCGCCGCGACCGTGGTGATGTAGCCATCGACCAACACCGGCAGGCCGGCCTGCGCGGCGGCGATGAAGGCGCCGGCGAGCGCGGCGATCTCGAAGCCGCCGAGGCAGCGCAGCTGCTCCAGCGCGTCGCCGGCACCGGCGTGGCGCTGCAGCGCGCGCGCGACCACCGATGCCTTGTGGCGGATGCCGGCGGCGTCCAGCCCGGTACCGGCGCCGGCCAGCCGTTCCGGCGGCAGGCCCAGCAGGGCGCAGGCCAGCGCGGTGGCGGTGGTGGTGTTGGCGATGCCCATCTCGCCGCCGATGAAGAGGTCGCTGCCGTCGGCAAGCGCGACGGCGACGCTGTCGGCGCCGGCGGCCAGCGCCGCCTGCAGTTGCGCCGGGGTCATCGCCGGGCCGTTGCAGAAGTTGTCGCTGGCCGCGGCGATCACCGCGCGGCGCACGCCATCCAGCTCGCCGGGGTCGTTGACCAGGCCGAGGTTGACCACCTCCAGCCGCGCGCCCAGTTCGCGTGCCAGCACGCTGATCGCGGCGCCGCCAGCGACGAAGTTGCGCACCATCTCGCCGGTCACCACCTGCGGGAAGGCCGACACGCCCTCGTCGGCCACGCCGTGGTCGGCGGCGAACACGCTGATCCACACCCGCCCGGCCCGCGGCCGTGCGGTGCGCTGGAGCGCGGCCAGCTGCACCGCGGCGTCCTCCAGCCGGCCGAGCGAGCCCGGCGGCTTGGTCAGGCGTGTCTGGTGCGCGCGCGCGACGGCTTCCATCGCGGCGTCGGGCTGCATGCAGGCGGCGCGCAGCGGCTGGTGGTTCATGGCAGGGCTCCTTTCAGTGCCAGCGGCAGTCCGGCCGCGACGAACACCACCCGCTCGCAGCGGGCGGCAAGATCCTGGTGCAGGCGGCCGGCTTCATCGACGAAGCGGCGCGGCAGTTCCCCCATCGGCACCAGCCCCATGCCGACCTCGTTGCCGACCAGCACGGTCGCGCCGGGCAGGTCCGGCAGCGCCTGCAGCAGCGCCGCGCGCTCACGTGCGAAGCGGCCGTCGCCGGGGTCGAGCAGCAGGTTGCTCAGCCACAGGTTGAGGCAGTCGACCAGCAGGCAGCGGCCGGGCCGGGCCTGTGCGTGCAGGGTCGCGGCCAGTGCCAGCGGCTCCTCGATGCAGCCCCAGTGCGCGGGGCGGCGCTCGCGGTGGTGGGCGATGCGTTCGGCCATCTCGGCGTCGCCGGGCTCGCGGCGGGCGGTGGCGATGTAGACCACGTCGTCGAATCCGGCGGCCAGGCGCTCGGCCAGCGCGCTCTTGCCCGATCGGGCGCCGCCGAGGATCAGGCTTCGCACAACGCCTCCAGGCCGAGCAGCCGCGACAGCGCGGCGGTGTCCAGGTGCGCCTCGACCGCGTCGGCCAGGCGCTCGATCGAGGCCTCGCGCAGGGCGTGGATGTCGAGCGGCTGCACCTCGCGCAGTCCGGCCCAGCGCAGCAGCGCGTCCAGCGCCGGCGGGGCGTCGAACAGCCCGTGCAGGTAGCAGCCCAGCACCTGGCCGTCGGCGCAGCGGGCGCCGTCGTCACGGCCGTCGTCGAACCGCAGCAGCGGGCGGTCCAGCGCCGGGCCTTCGCTGCGGCCGCAGTGGATCTCGTAGCCGTGCACCGGCACCGTCGCGTCGGCCCCCGGCAGTTGCAGCCGCCCGCGCGCGTTGCGCAGCTGCTTGCCGGCTTCGAGCGTGGTCTCCAGCGCCAGCCAGCCCAGGCCGGCGCTGGACCCGGCGGGGCCTTCGATGCCGAGCGGATCGTGCACCGCGCGGCCGAGCATCTGCAGCCCGCCGCAGATGCCCAGCAGCTTGCCGCCGTGGCGCAGGTGGCGGGCGATCAGCGGCTCCCAGCCCTGCGCGCGCAGCCACGCCAGGTCGGCGCGCACCGCCTTGGAGCCGGGCAGCACGATCAGGTCGGCCGGCGGCGGCGCGCGGCCGGGCCCGACCACGTGCAGCTCGACCTGCGGATGCGCGCGCAATGCGTCCAGATCGGTGTGGTTGCTGATCCGCGGCAGCGCCGGCACCACCACCTGCAGCCGCGCCGGTACGCCCGCGGCGCCACTTGCGGCCGCGCCCGGCAGGCCGTCCTCGGCCTCCAGGTGCAGGCCCTGCAGGAACGGCAGCACCCCCAGCACCGGCTTGCCGGTGTGCCGGGCCAGCCAGTCCAGCCCCGGCTGCAGCAGCGCGATGTCGCCGCGGAAGCGGTTGATGACGAAGCCCGCCACCCGCGCGCGCTCGCTGTCCGACAGCAGCGCCAGGGTCCCGACGAGGTGGGCGAACACCCCGCCGCGGTCGATGTCGGCCACCAGCAGCACCGGGCAGTCGACCGCCTCGGCGTAGCCCATGTTGGCGATGTCGTGCTCGCGCAGGTTGATCTCCGCCGGGCTGCCGGCGCCTTCCACGATCACCGCGTCATGCCGCGCCGCCAGCCGCGCGTGCGAGGCCAGCACCGCCTCGAAGGCCCGCGGCTTGTAGCCGTGATAGCGCACCGCGTCCATGTTGCCGACCGGCTGGCCGTGCACGATCACCTGCGCGCCGGTGTCGCTGGACGGCTTGAGCAGCACCGGGTTGAAGTCGGTGTGCGGCTCGAGGCCGCAGGCCTGCGCCTGCACCGCCTGGGCGCGGCCGATCTCGCCGCCATCCACGGTCACCGCGGCGTTCAGGGCCATGTTCTGCGGCTTGAACGGCGCCACCGACAGGCCGCGGCGACGGGCCCAGCGGCACAGGGCGGTGACCAGCGCGCTCTTGCCGGCATCGGAGGTGCAGCCCTGCACCATCAGTACGCGCGCGCTCATGCCGTCACCGCCGCCAGCGCCGCGTCGAGCCGGTCGAAGTCGCCGTCGTCGCGCGGCAGGCCGAAGCGCAGGCTGGCCGGCGCATCGAAATGCCGCACCAGGATGCCGCGCCGGGCCAGCGCGTCGTGCAGCCGCGCGGCGCGGGCGTCGCGGCGCCAGTGGAAGAACGCGCAGCCGCCGTCGGGCGCCAGCCCGTGGCTCGCCAGCAGCGCGGAAAGCCGGGCGCTGCGGCCGGCCAGCGCGGTGCGCGCGCGGGCGTGCCAGTCGCGGTCGGCCAGCGCCCGGCCGACGACGAAGCGGGCGGGGCCCGTCAGCGTCCACGGCCCGAGCCGCTCGCGCAGCGCGTCCAGCAGCGCCGGCGCGGCACAGGCGAAGCCGACCCGCGCACCGGCCAGGCCGAAGAACTTGCCGACCGAGCGCAGCACCACCAGCCCCTCGCGGTCGCTGTGCGGGCACAGGCTGTGGTCGGGGTCGGCGTCCATGAACGCCTCGTCGACCACCAGCCAGCCCCCGCGCGCGGCGAGCGCGGCGTGCAACTGCAGCAGCACGGCGACATCGAACCGCTCGCCGCCGGGATTGTTGGGGTGGATCAGCACGACGACGTCGAACTCCACCGCGCGGGCGAAGACGTCCACCGCCGGCAGCCGCTCCACCGCGTGGCCGGCGCGCTGCCAGGCGTGTGCGTGCTCGGCGTAGCCGGGCGCCAGCACCGCGACCCGCGAAGGCGCGCGCAGCCGCGGCAGCATCTGGATCGCCGCCTGCGAGCCGGCCACCGGCAGCAGCGACGGCGCGCCGTAGTAGTCGCGCGCGACGTCCGCGAGGCCGTCGTCGTCTTCCGGCAGGCGCTGCCAGGCCCGCGCCGGGATCGGCGGCACCGGCCAGCCTTCCGGGTTGATGCCGGTCGACAGGTCCAGCCATTGCGACGGGTCGATCCGGTACTGGCGTGCGGCGCGCAGCAGGCGCCCCCCGTGCTCAAGCATGCAGCCCCCCGGGCACGGCCCAGTTCAAGGCGATGGCGACCGCCCAGAGCGCCAGCAGCCAGGCCAGCAACGCGTCGCGCACCAGCCGCAGCGCGCGCCGGATCGACACCGCTCCGGCCGGCCCGCCCGCGCCCAGCTCCGGCCGCGTCAGCCAGCGGCCGTGATACGGCGCCGCTCCCCCCAGCCGCACGCCGATCGCACCGGCACCGGCGGCCATCACCGGGCCGGCGTTGGGGCTCTTCCAGTGCCGCGCCTGCGCCAACCAGCAGCGCAGCGCGCCCGGGGTGTGCCCGCACAGCGCATACGCCAGCGCGGTCAGCCGCGCCGGCAGCAGGTTGAGTCCGTCGTCGATCCGTGCCGCCGCCCAGCCGAAGCGGCGGTAGCGCGCGTCGCGGTACCCCCACATCGCGTCGAGGGTGTTGGCGAGCCGGTACAGCACCACCCCCGGCAGCCCCAGCAGGACGAACCAGAACAGCGCGCCGAACACCGCGTCGCAGCCGTTTTCCAGCACCGACTCGGTCGTCGCCGCGGCGGTCTGGGTGGCGTCCAGCGCCACGGTGTCGCGGCTGACCATGCGTGCGACCGCGCCGCGCGCCGCATCCAGGTCTCCGGCCTCCAGCGCGGCGGCGACCGGCGCGGCGTGCTCGCCCAGGCTGCGATGGCCGATCGCCAGCGCCAGCACCAGCGCGCCCAGCGCCGCCGCGACCCACGGCGACCCGGCCTGCGCAAACCACTCCACCGCCGCGGCCAACGCCACCAGCGGCAGCACCGCGCACGACCAGGCCAGCACCCCGGCCAACCGGTGGTCGCGGTACAGCCGGCGTTCGATCCAGCCGGTCAGCCGGCCGAAGCCGACCAGCGGATGGCCACGGCGCGGCTCACCGAACATCGCGTCCAGCGCCACCGCGACCGTCGCTGCACCGGCTCGCAGCAGCGCCAGTTCGGCGACCAAAGCCAGGCTCACCGTCGCGTCCTCATGGCAGCAGCAGCCGTAGCGCCGCTTCCGGGTTGGACGGGAAGTAGAAGTGCACGAAGCTGGCGGTCAGCCGGCGGTCGCGATAGATCCCTTCGTTGCCCGGGCCGCGGTTGGGGTTGGACGCCAGCGCGATGGGCTCGGCTTCGATTTCGGCACGGACGTGGTGGAAGGTGTGGCCGCGCAGCACGCCCTCGGGCAGTTCGACCTGCTGCATGCCAAGCCCGGCCAGCCGCGCCTGCAGCGTGGCGTGCCCGCGCAGCAGGCCGGCCATCGGCGAGGCGGCGCCGTCGCGCCCGGCCAGCGAATCCAGCAGGTACAGCAGCCCGCCGCACTCGGCCAGCAGCGGCTTGCCGGCGTCGCGGTGCGCGCGCAGGGCGGCATGCAGCGACGACTGTTGCGACAGCGTCTGCAGGTGCAGCTCCGGGTAGCCGCCGGGCAGCCATACCGCGTCGCAGGCCGGCAGCGCGTCGCCGGCCAGTGGCGAGAACCACGCCAGCTCCGCGCCCGCCGCGCGCAGCAGCGCGATGTTGGCCGGATAAATGAAGCAGAACGCGGCGTCGCGCGCGATCGCAACGCGCTTGCCGGCCAGCAGTTGCGGCACCGGCAGCGGCTCGGCCGGGGCGAACGCGACCGGCGGCGGCAGCCCGGTGGCGGCGTGCCGGCCCCAGGCGTCGGCCAGCGCGTCCAGCCGGGCGTCGATGTCCTCCAGCTCACCGGCGGCGACCAGCCCGAGGTGGCGCTCGGGCAGCTTCATCGCATCCCCGCGGGGCAATGCGCCGAGCCACTGCAGGTCGTCGGGCAGGCTCTTCTCGAGCAGGCCGGCGTGGTAGTCGCTGCCGACCCGGTTGGCGGCCACGCCGTACAGCGCCAGTCCGTCGCGGTAGCGCGCCAGCCCGGTGGCGAGCGCGCCGAAGGTCTGCGCCATCGCCGAACCGTCGATCACCGCCAGCGCCGGCAGGCCCAGCCGCTGCGCGAGGTCGGCGCTGGACGGCTCGCCATCGAACAGCCCCATCACCCCTTCGACCAGGATCAGGTCGGCCTCGCCGGCGGCGGCATGCAGGCGCGCGCGCACGTCGTCCTCGCCGCACATCCACAGGTCCAGCTGCTGCACCGGCGCCCCGCTGGCGCGCTCCAGCACCATCGGGTCGAGGAAATCCGGACCGGTCTTGAACACCCGCACCCGACGGCCCTGGCGGCGGTGCCAGCGGGCCAGCGCGGCGGTCACGCTGGTCTTGCCCTGCCCCGACGCGGGCGCCGACACCAGCAGCGCCGGGCAGTGGCGCGTGCCCGTGGTGTCGCTCCGACCGGTCACAGCTCGATTCCCTTCTGGGCCTTGATCCCCGCCTTGAAGGCGTGCTTGACCACGCGCATCTCCGAGACCGTGTCGGCCGCCTCGACCAGCGCGGCGGGCGCGCCGCGGCCGGTGATCACCACGTGCTGGCGCGGTGGCCGTGCCGCCAGCGCCTCCAGCACCTGCTCGAGCGCGATGTAGCCCTTGACCAGCGCGATGTTCAGCTCGTCCAGCAGCACGAAGTCGCAGGCTTCATCGGCCAACATGCCGGCCGCCACTGCCCAGGCCGCCTGCGCACTGGCGATGTCGCGATCGCGGTCCTGGGTTTCCCAGGTGAAGCCCTCGCCCATCACGTGGTACCGGAGGCGATCGGCGAAGGCGTCTCCCAGGGTCCGGAAAAACAGGTCCTCCCCGGTGGTGCTGCGGCCCTTGATGAACTGCACCACCCCGCAGTGGAAGCCGTGTCCGAGCGAGCGGGCGAGCATGCCGAACCCGGACGAACTCTTGCCCTTGCCGTTGCCCGTGTTGACCACCACCACGCCGCGGTCGATGGTCGCCCGCGCGATGCGGCGGTCGACCAGCGCCTTCTTGCGTTGTGCACGCTCGCGGTGCCGCTCCTGCGCGTCAGCGGTTTCGGGGCTGTCCATCCGCATGCCGCCCACCGGCTCAGGCCCCGCGGACGTGGGCGGAACGCCCCGCCACGCGCCCGGCCAGCCGCCATGCCGCGTACATCACGGCCGCGGCCGCCACGTAGACCGACAGGCTGAACAACCGCTGCGGCAGGTAGTGCAGCACCCGTGCCACGTACTCCGCCACGCTCGGGTCGGGCTGCGCGCCGGACAGCAGGTAGTAGCCGCCGCCGGAGAACTGGTAGGCCAGCACCGACGCCACCACCATCACCGCCGCCAGCCGCAGCACGGTACCCGGCCGCTCGACGTGGATCCGCGAATACAGCCGGCCGCCTCCCCACAGCAACGCGTAGGCCGGCAGCAGCATCCAGTAACCCGGCGTCATGCAGGTGTCGCCGATGCGCTCCAGCGTCAGGCTGGCGAAGTCGACCGACACCGCCAGCGCGAACAGCGCGAAGAACGCCCAGCGCGGGCGCAGCAGCGCACCCGCGAGGAAGAACACCGCCCACGAGCCGCCGGGCAGCGAATGGATGCTGGCGATGTGGTTGCCGCGGGTGGCCACCAGAAGCACGGCCAGCACGATGGCGATGCAGGTCTGCGCCTGGCGGGAGGAGAACGGAAGGTTCGAACTGCGGTTGATCATGGAAGGCTCCGGAAGTGGATGCGGGATCAGGGTTCGGCAGAAGGTCACTCCGGCACCCGCGGTGGGGCACCGGCAATGGCGGCGGGCGCTCAGCCGCCGCTGTAACGCAGGCTCAGCAGCCAGCTGCGACCGGGCTGGCGATAGAACTTCGCGGTCTCGTAGTCGCGGTCGAACACGTTGTCGGTGCCCAGGCGCAGCTGCCATTGCGGCGCCAGCGCGTAGCCCACGCGCAGGTCGACGGTGGCGTAGCCGGCCATCCGCTTGCGGTTGGCGAGGTCGTCGAACCGCGTGCCTGCGGCGTTGACCGTGGCGCCGATGCTGAACCTGCCCAGCTCGCGGTCCGCCTCCAGCCGCGCGGTGCGGCGTGCGCGGCGCGGCAGGACGTGGCCCTCGCTTGCACCGTGGCTGTCGTTGCGCGGGTCCAGCCACGAGGCGTTGGCCTGCAGCAGCCACCCGGCCAGGGTGGCGTGGCCGACCAGTTCCAGCCCGCGGATGCGGGCGCGGTCGATGTTGTTGGGCTGCCCGTAGGGATGCGTGTCGTCGACCAGGCGCGAGTCGTAGGCGATCAGGTCGTCGATCTCCGTCTGGAAGGCGTTGATGGCCCAGCCGCCGCGGCCATGCTCGCCGCGCAGTCCCAGCTCGATGCTGTCCGACGTCTCCGGCCGCAGGTCGGGATTGCCGTAGCCGGTGAAGTACAGCTCGTTGAAGGTGGGCGCCTTGAACGCGGTGCCGTAGCTGGCGGTCAGCCGCAGCGCATCGGCGAAGTCCCAGCCCCACAGCGCGCTGCCGGTGGTGCGGCCGCCGAACTGGCTGTTGTCGTCCCGGCGCAGGCTGGCCTGCAGCGCGTGGTCGCCGATCTCCTGTTGCCACTGCGCGAACAGCGCGCGGTTGTGGCGGCGGTCGACGGTGTAGACGGTGGTGCTGTCCACCTCGTCGCCCTGCCAGTCGACGCCGGCGCTGAGCAGGCCGCCGCCGATGCCGATGTCGGCCTGCAGCGAGGCGACCTCGCGGCGGGTGTCGAAGGTGCTCGAATAGACCCCGTCCATGTAGGCATCGCTGAGGTCGGCGCTGCGCCCGGCGTTGAGCACCAGCGTCAGCGGGCCGTCGGCGGTGTAGCGCAGGCGCGCGGCGACGACCTGCTGGACGTTGTCGGCCTCGTTGTTCTGGCTGCCGTCGTACTCGTTGTGTGCCTGCGCGCGGAACAGGCGGGCCTCGGCGTCCCAGTGATCGCCGAAGCGGTAGCCGCCCTGCAGCGTCGCCGAGCTGTTGCGGTAGCCGTCGCGGTCCCGGTCGAGGTAGGGCTCGGGCGTGGCACGCGACGGGTCGCCGCGGTAGGCGTCGATGCCGTCGGTCTCGGCATGGGCCGCACCCAGCGAATACCAGCCTTCGCCGGCGCGACCGGCCACGCCGGCCGACAGGCTGCGGGTCCGCTCGCTGCCGGCGCCGACGCCCAGGTACGGCGCGAACGCACCCCTCGGGCGCCGGGTGAAGATCTGCACCACGCCGCCGAGCGCCTCCGAGCCGTACAGGCTGGAGAACGGCCCGCGCACGATCTCGACCCGCTCGACCAGCTCGACCGGGATGTCCTGCAGCGCCGCGCCACCGCTGGTCGCCGAACCGACCTTGACGCCGTCGACCAGCACCAGCACGTGGTCGGATTCGGTGCCGCGCAGGTACAGCGAGGTCGACTTGCCCGGCCCGCCGTTGTTGGCCAGCGAGATGCCCGGCAGGCCGCGCAGCAGCGCCGGCAAGGAGGGTGGCCGCAGGCGCTCGATGCGCTCGCGGTCGATCACGCTGACCGCGGCGAGCGTCTGGTCCTGGGTGAGCGCGGTGCGGCTGGCGGTGACCACGACCTCGTCGAGGTCGGTCGCGGCGACCGGGCCGGATGCGTGGGAGGGGGATATGTGGGACGACGCGACCGCAAGCGCGGCCACGGCAAGGCAATGCCGGGGAAACTGCACGGGGAACTCCTTGGACCGCGCCTGCCCGCGCGGTGTCGTTGGGCCTGGGCAAACGGCAAGGAGTGGTCATGGCGCAACGTGCAGGCGCACGGGCCCCATGACAGCGCCCACCGCGTGCCAATCGAAACCTGTGGCCGGTCTCCGGGCTTGCGAGTGGAGCGTCGTGTCATCGCGACCGTCGCTCCCGGTCCGCGCCTTCCCATGCGCTTGGCACAGTGGCTGTGTGCGGACCTGGCTCGCCTACCGTTGCGGGGGCAGCTCCGGAATTGCCGCATCGTCGCGTGACGACGGGGCGCACCGGATTCCCGTTTCAACCACCGGCCAGGCCGGCGGTCACCTCAGGCGCGGCAAGTCTAGCAGCACGCCCGGCGGGTTGAGGAGTATTCCGCGCGGGGCGCGCCGGTACGCGCCCCGCGACCGCTGACGCTCAGGCCTTGCGGAAGACGAGCGAACCGCCGTCGGCATCCACCCGGATCACGTCGCCGCTGCCGAACTCGCCCGACAGTATCCGCTGCGCGAGCGGATTCTCCAGCTGCTGCTGGATCGCCCGCTTGAGCGGCCGCGCGCCGTACACCGGATCGAAACCCACATTGCCGAGCAGCGCCAGCGCGGCGTCGGACAGTTCCAGTTTCAGGCCACGTTCGGCCAGCCGCTTCTCCAGCCCCGTCATCTGGATCTTCGCGATCTCGCGGATCTGCGCCTTGGCCAGCGGGTGGAACACGACGATGTCGTCGAGCCGGTTGATGAACTCGGGGCGGAAATGGTTCTGCACCACGCCCATCACCGCCGCCTTCATCTGCGTGTAGCCCTCCGGCGAATCGGTGTCCGACATCTCCTGGATCATCTGCGAGCCGAGGTTGCTGGTCATCACGATCACGGTGTTGCGGAAGTCGACCGTGCGGCCCTGGCCATCGGTCAGGCGGCCGTCGTCGAGCACCTGCAGCAGGATGTTGAACACGTCCGGGTGCGCCTTCTCGACCTCGTCGAGCAGGATCACGCTGTACGGACGCCGGCGCACCGCCTCGGTCAGGTAGCCACCCTCCTCGTAGCCGACGTAGCCCGGCGGTGCGCCGACCAGCCGGCTGACCGCGTGCTTCTCCATGAACTCGCTCATGTCGATGCGCACCATCGCATCACTGCTGTCGAACAGGAATTCGGCCAACGCCTTGCACAGTTCGGTCTTGCCGACGCCGGTGGGGCCGAGGAACAGGAACGAGCCGGACGGCCGGTCCGGGTCGGACAGGCCCGCACGCGAGCGGCGTACCGCGTCGGACACCACCTTGATCGCCTCGTCCTGGCCGACCACGCGCGCATGCAGCGCGTCCTCCATCTTCAGCAGCTTCTCGCGCTCGCCCTCGAGCATCTTCGACACCGGGATGCCGGTCCAGCGCGCGACCACCTCAGCGATTTCCTCGGCGGTGACGCGGTCCTGCAGCAGGCTGAAGCCCTGCGTCTCGGCTTCCTGCGCGGCCTTGAGCTGCTGCTCCAGCTGCGGCAGTTGGCCGTACTGGATCTCGCTCATGCGCGCGTAGTCCTGGCGGCGCTGGGCGGCTTCGAGCTCGAGCTTGGCGTTCTCGATCTGCTCCTTGATCTTCGTCGCGCCCTGCAGGGTCGCCTTCTCGGCCTTCCAGACTTCTTCGAGGTCGTTGAACTCGCGCTCGAGCGCGTCGATCTCCGCCTCCAGGTCGGCCAGCCGCTGCTTCGATTCGGCGTCCTTCTCCTTGCGCAGCGCCTCGCGCTGGATCTTGAGCTGGATCAGCCGGCGTTCCTTGCGATCCAGCTCCTCCGGCTTGGAATCGATCTCCATGCGGATGCGGCTGGCGGCCTCGTCCATCAGGTCGATCGCCTTGTCGGGCAACTGGCGATCGGCGATGTAACGGTTGGAAAGCGTCGCGGCGGCGACGATCGCCGGGTCGGTGATCTCCACGCCGTGGTGCACCGCGTACTTCTCCTTGAGCCCGCGCAGGATCGCGATGGTGTCCTCCACGCTCGGCTCGCCGACGAACACCTTCTGGAACCGGCGCTCGAGCGCGGCGTCCTTCTCGACGTACTTGCGATACTCGTCCAGCGTGGTCGCGCCGATGCAGTGCAGCTCGCCGCGGGCGAGCGCCGGCTTGAGCATGTTGCCGGCGTCCATCGAGCCCTCGGCCTTGCCCGCGCCGACCATGGTGTGCAGCTCGTCGATGAACAGGATGATCTGGCCCTCGTTCTTGGCGAGGTCGTTGAGCACGCCCTTCAGCCGCTCCTCGAACTCGCCGCGGAACTTGGCGCCGGCGATCAGCGCGCCCATGTCGAGCGACAGCAGCCGCTTGCCGCGCAGGCCCTCGGGCACCTCGTTGTTGATCAGGCGCTGGGCCAGCCCCTCGGCGATCGCGGTCTTGCCGACGCCGGGTTCGCCGATCAGCACCGGGTTGTTCTTGGTCCGGCGCTGCAGTACCTGGATCGTACGGCGGATCTCCTCGTCGCGGCCGATCACCGGGTCGAGCTTGCCGGACTCGGCGCGCGCGGTCAGGTCGATGGTGTACTTCTCCAGCGCCTGGCGCTGGTCCTCGGCGTTCTCCGACTGCACGCTCTCGCCACCGCGAACCTTGTCGATCGCCGCCTCGATCCGCGATTTGTCGGCACCCGCGCCCTTCAGCGCGCGGCCGAGCGCGCCGTCGTCGTCCAGCGCCGCGAGCACGAACAGCTCCGACGCGATGAAGGCATCGTTGCGCTGTTGCGCCAGCTTGTCGGTGACGTTGAGCAGCCGCGACAGGTCGTTGCCGACGCTGACGTTGCCGGCCTGGCCGGTCACCTTCGGCAGCTTCTCCAGCGCCTCGCCGAGCCGTTCGCGCAGCAGCGGCACGTTGACCCCGGCCTGCGACAGCAGCGGGCGGGTGCTGCCGCCGGACTGGTCGACCAGCGCTACCATCAGGTGGGCCGGTTCGATCACGCTGTGGTCGCGCCCGACCGCAAGCGACTGCGCGTCGGCGAGCGCCTGCTGGAAACGCGACGTGAGCTTGTCCATTCGCATGGTGGGTTCCTCGATGTTGGGCGGCGATGCCGCAATGCCCCCGAGATGCGGACCGGGCCGGCGGCCTTCAAGTTCGGCCCGGGCGCGGGGCGGCGTCCACCCGATCCTTACACCCGCCTGTTCACCATCGCGTCATGGATCTGCCAGCCACCCTGCCGCCGCCGCCCGCGATCCGCGATGACTGGGCGTTGTTCCTGGACGTCGACGGCACCCTGCTGGAATTCGCCGACACGCCGACCGGAGTGCGGGTACCCCCGGGCCTGGTCGACGTGCTGGCAGCACTGCAGCAACACCTGTCCGGCGCGCTGGCGCTGGTCAGCGGGCGCCGGCTGGCCCAGCTGGACGCGCTGTTCGCGCCGCTTCGGCTGCCCGCCGCCGGCCTGCACGGGCTGGAGCGCCGCCACGCGGACCACCACGTCGACCCGCCCACCCCACCGACGCTGCTGGCGATCCTGCATCGCAAGGCCGAACTGCTGGCGATGCAGTACCCCGGCGCGCTGGTCGAGGACAAGGCCTCGACGCTCGCCCTGCACTGGCGCGGCAACCCCGCCGCCGAGCAGCCACTTCGCGAACTGGCCGACGCCGCGCTGCCATGGCTGCACGACTACCGTCTGCAGGCCGGCGACGGCGTGGTCGAACTGCGTCCGGTCGGCACCGACAAGGGCGACGCGATCGCCGCGCTGCTGGGCGAGGCGCCGTTTGCCGGCCGCGTTCCGGTATTCACCGGCGACGACCTCACCGACGAGCACGGCTTCGAGGTCGTCGAGCAGCGCGGCGGAATCGCGGTGCTGGTCGGCGACCGCAGACCAAGCCTGGCCCGCCACCGCCTCGCCGACCCTGCCGCGGTGCTGCGCTGGCTCGCCGCCGCCCCCACGCCGGCCGGCCGGAGCGCCACCGCATGAGCGGCCACCTCGACCTCGGTCTGGTCGGCAACGGCAGCATTGCCGCGCTGGTCGACCGCGACGCCCGCATCGTCTGGGGCTGCATCCCGGCGTTCGACGGCGACCCCGCCTTCTGCGCGCTGCTGCAGCCGAGCGCCCACCCCGGCGGCGATTACGCGATCGAACTCGACGACCAGGTCTCGTCCGAGCAGGCCTACCTGACCAATACCGCGGTACTGCGCACGGTGCTGCGCGACCGCCACGGCGGTGCGGTCGAGGTGATCGACTTCGCTCCACGCTGGCACCAGTACGAGCGCTTCTACCGGCCGGTGATGCTGCTGCGCAAGGTGCGGCCGCTGGCCGGCAGCCCGCGCATCCGCATCCGCCTGCGGCCGCTGGCGGACTACGGCGCGCGCCAGCCGGAGACTACCTGGGGCAGCAACCATATCCGCTACCTGCTCCCCGGCTTCACCCTGCGGCTGACCACCGACGCGCCGGTGCGGGTGGTGCGCGAAGGCCTGCCGTTCCTGCTCGACCGCGAGCTGCACCTCGTGCTCGGCCCCGACGAAACCCTGACCCGGCCGGTCGCCGACTTCGTCCGCGCCGCCCAGCAACGCACCGTCGGCTACTGGCGCGACTGGGTGCGCTCGCTGTCGATCCCGCTGGAGTGGCAGGAGGCGGTGATCCGCAGCGCGATCACGCTGAAACTGTGCCAGTACGAGGAGACCGGCGCGATCGTCGCCGCGATGACCACCTCGATCCCGGAGGCGCCGCACACCGTGCGCAACTGGGACTACCGCTACTGCTGGCTGCGCGACGCCGCGTTCGTGGTGCGCGCGCTCAACCGGCTCGGCGCGACCCGGACCATGGAGGGCTACCTCGGCTACGTGTTCAACATCGCCAGCACCGACGAAGAAGACCTGCAGCCGCTGTACGGCATCGGCTACGAGCGCGAGCTGGCCGAGGACGAGGTCGGGACGCTGGCCGGCTACCGCGGCATGGGCCCGGTGCGGCGCGGCAACCTCGCCTGGCTGCAGAAGCAGCACGACGTCTACGGCAGCGTGGTGCTGGCCTCGACCCAGCTGTTCTTCGACCAGCGGCTGGACCACCCCGGCGACGAGGCGATGTTCCAGCGGCTGGAGTCGATCGGCGAGCGCGCGTTCGCCGTGTACGACCAGCCCGACGCCGGCCTGTGGGAGTTCCGCGGCCGCACCGAGGTGCACACCTATTCGGCGGTGATGTGCTGGGCCGCCTGCGACCGGCTGGCGCGGATCGCGGCGCACCTGCGGCTGCCGGCGCGGGTGCAGGTCTGGCGCCGGCGCGCCGACGCGATGCACGCGCGGATCATCGAGCAGAGCTGGGACGCCGCGCGCGGCCACTTCGTCGACGTGTTCGGCGGACACCGGCTGGACGCCTCGCTGCTCTTGCTGGCCGACCTCGGCTTCGTCGCCGCCGACGACCCGCGGTTCATCGGCACGGTCGAGGCGATCGGCCGCGACCTGCGCCGCGGCGACGGCCTGTTCCGCTACGTCGCGCCCGACGATTTCGGCATGCCGGAGACCAGCTTCACCATCTGCACGTTCTGGTACATCGACGCGCTCGCCGCGATCGGCCGCATCGAGGAGGCACGCACGCTGTTCGAACGGATGCTGGAGCGGCGCAACCCGCTCGGGCTGCTGTCGGAGGACCTCGCGTTCGAGGACGGCGAGGCCTGGGGCAACTTCCCGCAGACCTATTCGCACGTCGGCCTGATCATCGCCGCGACGCGCCTGAGCCGCCCGTGGCAGGAGGCGACGTGAGCCGGCTGGTGGTGGTGTCCAACCGCGTCGCCCTGCCCGGCCGCGCCGGTTCCGGCGGGCTGGCGGTGGCGCTGCAGGCGGCGCTGGAAGACAGCTCTTTCCAGGACCGGGGCGGACTGTGGTTCGGCTGGAGCGGCGACATCGCCGATGGCACCTCCGGCCAGCTGCACGAAACCCGCGCCGGCAACATCGACTACGTCACGATGGACCTCTCGCGCGAGGACCACGACGACTACTACAACGGCTTCGCCAACCGCACGCTGTGGCCGCTGCTGCATTTCCGCATGGACCTGGTCGACTACAGCCGCGAGACCTGGGACGCCTACCGCCGGGTCAACGCGCTGTTCGCCGACCGGCTCGCGCCGCTGCTGCGCGACGACGACGTGGTGTGGATCCACGACTACCACCTGATCCCGCTGGCCTCGCTGCTGCGCGAGCGCGGGGTGCGCTGCCGGCTCGGCTTCTTCCTGCACGTGCCGATGCCCTCGTCCGACATCCTCGCGGCGCTGCCGCACCACGGGCGGTTGTTCGAGGGCCTGTCCGCGCATGACCTGGTGGGCTTCCAGACCAGCCGCGACCTGGAGCGCTTCCAGGACTACGTACGGCTGTTCGGCCGCGGCCGGGTGATCGAGCACGGCGTGCTGGAGACCGCGACGGGCCGGCGGCTGCGGGCCGGGGCTTTCCCGATCAGCATCGACACCGACGGCATCGCGCGGCAGGCGGCCGCGGCGGTCGGCAAGTCGAGCTTCAAGCGGCTGGCGCGCAGCCTGTCCGGGCGCGCGCTGGCGATCGGCGTCGACCGGCTCGACTACTCCAAGGGCCTGCCCGAGCGCTTCCGCGCGTTCGAGCGCTACCTGCAGCGCTACCCCGACCAGCTCGGCCAGGTGACCTTCCTGCAGATCGCGCCGGTCTCGCGCGGCGGCGTGATCGAGTACCAGACCCTGCGCAGCGAGCTGGAGCAGCTGGCCGGCCACATCAACGGCGGCCACGCCGAGCCGGACTGGACGCCGATGCGCTACGTCAACCGCAACTTCCCGCACGCATCGCTGACGGGCTTCTACCGGCTGGCGCGGGTCGGGCTGGTGACGCCACTGCGCGACGGCATGAACCTGGTCGCCAAGGAATACGTCGCCGCGCAGGACCCGGACGACCCCGGCGTGCTGGTGCTGTCGGCCTTCGCCGGCGCCGCGCGCGAGCTCGACGCGGCGCTGCTGGTGAACCCCTACGACCTCGACGGCGTGGCCGCCGCGATCGCCCGCGCGGTCGGGATGCCGCTGGAGGAGCGCCGCGAGCGCTGGCAGGCGATGATGACCCGCCTGCGCGACCACGACATCACCGACTGGCGCCGCGGCTACCTGCAGACGCTGCGGGCGGCGTGAGGCCGTCTACGGCTCGATCCACGCCAGCGTCGCCATCCGCCCGGTGCGCTGGTCGCGGCGGTGCGAATAGAACCGCGCCGGGTCGCCGATGGTGTCGAGGCCACCACCGAAGATCCGCGCCGGCGGCAGCCCGGCCTGCTCCAGCCGGCACCGCGCGAGGGCGTAGAGGTCGACCCGCCAGTGGTTCGGCCGGGTGCTGGTGAACGCGCTGCCGGCGGCCCAGTCGCGCGCGACGAAGGCGTCGTAGACCTCGGTGCCGATCTCGTAACTGGCCGGCCCGGCGGCGGGACCCAGCCATGCCATCAGCCGTCCCGGCGGGGTCGCCATCGCGGCGACGGTCGCCTCCAGCACGCCCGCGGCCAGCCCGCGCCAGCCGGCGTGGGCGGCGCCGACCTCGCCGCCGTCGTCGGCGCACAGCAGCACCGGCAGGCAGTCGGCGGTGAGGATCGCCAGCACCGCGCCGGGTACGGAGGTGACCGCGGCGTCGGCCTCGGGTTCGTCGCCGGGTGGCGCGTCCGGGTCGCCGTCGACCCGCAGTACCGCGGTCCCGTGCACCTGCCGCAGCCACGCCGGCGTGGCCGGCAGGCGGGCGATTTCAGCCAGTTCCGCCCGGTTGCGTTGCACCGCCGCCGGGTCGTCGCCGCAGCGCAGGCCCATGTTGAAACGGTCGAACGGCGCCTGCGACATGCCGGCCCCATGCCGCAGGGTGGTGAAGCCGCGGATACCCGGTGGCGCCGGCCAGTCGGCTGCAAGCAGCGCCGGGTGCATCGCTCAGCGTCCCCGCTCGGCCGCGGCGCGGCTGTCGTCCTGCAGCGCCGCCACCAGCGCCTTCATGTCGGCCGGCATCGGCGCGCTGGTGCGGACGGGTTCGCCGGTCACCGGGTGGCTGAACTCCAGCGTCTCCGCGTGCAGCGCCTGGCGGCGGAAGCCACGCAACTGCGCGACCAGCGTGTCGGTTGCCCCGCGCGGGAGCTTCAGCGAGCCGCCGTAAAGCGGGTCGCCGATGATCGGGTGCTTGAGGTGCGCCATGTGGACGCGGATCTGGTGGGTGCGGCCGGTCTCGAGCCGGCACTCCAGCAGGGTGTGGGCACGGAAGCGCTCGCGCAGGCGATAGTGGGTGACCGCCTCGCGGCCGTCCTCGCGCACCGCCATCCGGATCCGGTCGCGCGGGTGGCGGTCGATCGGCGCGTTGGCGGTGCCGCCGGACACCAGCGCGCCTGACACCACGGCCAGGTACTGCCGGTGCACGTCGCGCGCCGACAGCTGCTCGACCAGCGCGGTGTGGGCGACCAGCGTACGCGCCACCACCATGACCCCCGAGGTGTCCTTGTCGAGCCGGTGGACGATGCCGGCACGTGGCAGCGCGTTCAGCGCCGGGTCCTTGTTCAGCAGCGCGTTGACCAGGGTGCCGTCGGGATTGCCGGCGCCGGGGTGGACCACCAGCCCGGCCGGCTTGTCGATCACGATCACGTGCTCGTCCTCGAACAGCACGTCCAGCGCGATGTCCTGCGGCTCCGAGCGGGTCTGGACCTCGAGGACGGCACTGACGGTGACCTGCTCGCCGCCGTGGACCGGGTCGCGCGGGCGGGCTTCGCGGCCGTCCAGCAGCACCTGGCCGGCCTTGATCCAGCCGGCCAGCCGCGAGCGCGAATAGTCGGGGAACAGCTCGGCCAGCACCGCGTCGAAACGGCGCCCCGCGGCACTGTCGGGGACCACGGCCTGGAGGGCGATGGCGGGTTCGGTCATCGGAATGCCTGGGTTAAGGGCGCTGCACGCGGGACTGCTATTATCGGCGCTTCGTGCCCCCGGCGCCCGTTGACTGCCCACATGACCGATCGCACCGCCCTGCCGCGCCCCTCCCTGCGGACCGTCGTCCTGCTGCTGGCCCTGGTGGTGTTCGCCAGCGGCTGCGCCCGCTTCGGCAAGATGTTCAAGGACGAGGAAGCCAGCGAGGGCGTGCCGGTCGAGCAGCTGTACGAGACGGCCCACACCTCGATGACGCGCGGCAACTGGGCCAGCGCCGAGACCACCTTCAAGCGGCTGGTCGCGCAGTACCCGTACGGCCCGTACACCGAGCAGGCGCTGGTCGAGACCGCCTACGCCCAGTACAAGGCCGGCAAGCACGAGGACGCGATCAGCAGCATCGACCGCTTCCTGCGCACCTACCCGACCCACCGGCTGGCGTCGTACATGTACTACCTGCGCGGGCTGGTGAACTCCAGCCGCGACACCGTGTTCCTGCAGAAGGTCTGGTCGCTGGACGCCAGCCGCCGCGACCTCGCCACCCCGATGCAGGCGTTCAACGACTTCCAGATCGTGACCACCCGCTACCCCAACAGCCGCTACGCCGCCGACGCCGAGCGCCGCATGGCCGAGCTGCGCGACCTGTTCGCCCGCCACGAGCTGGACGTCGCCCTGTACTACCTGCGCCGCACCGCCTACGTCGCCGCCGCCGAGCGCGCCACCTACCTGCTGGAAACCTACCCGCAGAGCAGCTACCGCAACGATGCCGTGGCCGCCCTCGCCGCCGCCTACACCGGGCTGGGCAACGAGACGCTCGCCAACGACGCCCGCCGCGTGCTGGCCGAGAACGAACCCGACCACCCCTACCTGCGTGGCGACTGGCCGGACTACCCGAGCGACTGGCGCAAGCTCAACCCGTTCGCCGGCGAGAAGTCGGCGCTGGACAACGACGAGTGACTTCGACGCCGCCGGGATACGAAAAACGCCGCCTCCGGGCGGCGTTTTCCGTCTAGCCCCGGTACCCGTTGCTGATCGGATACCGCCGCTCGCGGCCGAACGCCCGCCGCGACACCTTCGGCCCCGGCGCGGCCTGGTGACGCTTCCACTCGCTGATCCGGACCAGGTGCAGCACCCGGTCGACCGTCTCGGCGCCGAAGCCGGCGGCGGTGATCTCCTCGCGCGACTGTTCGAGGTCCACGTAGCGGGTCAGGATCGCGTCGAGCACGTCGTACGGCGGCAGCGAATCCTGGTCCTTCTGGTCGGCGCGCAGTTCGGCCGACGGCGGCCGCTCGATCACCCCGACCGGGATCACCGGGTCGCCCACCGTGTTGCGCCAGCGCGCCAGTTCGTAGACCTCGGTCTTGTACAGGTCCTTCAGCGGCGCGTAGCCGCCGGCCATGTCGCCGTAGATCGTCGCGTAGCCGACCGCGTACTCGCTCTTGTTGCCTGTGGTCAGCAGCAGCCCGTGGAACTTGTTGGTCAACGCCATCAGCATCGCCCCGCGCACGCGCGACTGCAGGTTCTCCTCGGTGGTGTCGACCGGCTGGCCTTCGAACAGCTCCGCCAGCGTGTCGAGATACCCCTGGAACGGCTTCTCGATCGGCAGCGTCAGCAGCCGCACGCCCTGCTCGGCGCATTGCTCGGCGGCGAGGTCGTTCGACAGGCCGGCGGTGTAGCGCGACGGCATCCGCACCGCGGTGACGTTCTCGGCGCCGAGCGCGTCGACCGCGATCGCCAGCACCACCGCCGAGTCCAGCCCGCCCGACAGCCCCAGCCACGCCTTCCTGAAACCGTTCTTGCGGCAGTAGTCGCGGGTGCCGCGCACCACCGCGCGCCAGGCCAGCGCATCGCGGCTCTCGTCGCCGTCCTCCATCCACTCGACCGAGCGGAAGCCGCGCGTTTCCGGGTCGTAGTCGACCACCAGCATCTGCTCGGTGAACGCCGCCGCGGCCGGGCGCACGGTGCCGTCGGCCTCGGCCACCAGCGAGCCACCGTCGAACACCACCGCATCCTGCCCGCCCACGCAGTTGACGTAGGCGATGGCGACGCCGTACTGGCGGGTCGCGTCCTCCAGCAGCGCGTCGCGGCGCGCGTGCTTGTCCCGCTCGAACGGCGAGGCGTTGATCGACAGGATCAGCTCGGCGCCGGCCTGCACCGTGGTGTGCAGCGGCTCGGCGAACCACATGTCCTCGCACACCAGCAGCCCGCAGCGCACCCCGTTGAGCTCGAACACGCAATCGCCGCCGTCCGGGTCGACCACGAAGTAGCGGCGCTCGTCGAACACGGCGTAGTTGGGCAGCTCGCGCTTGCGGTAGGTGTGCTCGATGCGGCCGTCGCGCAGGATGCTGGCGGCGTTGTAGACCACCGGGCCGTGCGACTCCGGCCAACCGACGATCGCGGTGATGCCGGTCGCGGCCGCGGCGACGCGCTCCATCGCCCGGTGGCAGTCGTGCAGGAAGCCCGGCCGCAGCAGCAGGTCTTCCGGCGGGTAGCCGCTGAGCGCCAGTTCGGGGAACAGCACCAGGTCGGCGCCGTAGTCGTCGCGGGCCTCGGCGATGAACTCGATGATCCGGTCGGCGTTGTCGAACACCGCCCCGACCGGGAAGTCGAACTGCGCGAGGGCGATGCGGAGGGGCTGGCTCATGGCGGCGTCGTGTCGGTTGCGAACGGGCATTATCCCGGAACGCCCACGGTACGGCCGCCGCCGTGAAGGCCGCCGGCAACGAAAAAGGCCACCCGGAGGTGGCCTTTTCCACTGCATCGCGCCGGCGGTTACTTCGCCAGGCGCTTGGCGATCGCCGCGCCGAGGTCGCCCGGCGACTTCACCGTGGTGACACCGGCCGCTTCCATCGCGGCGAACTTGCCCTCGGCCGTGCCCGAGCCGCCCGACGCGATCGCGCCGGCGTGGCCCATGCGCTTGCCCTTCGGGGCCGACGCGCCGGCGATGAAGCCGACCACCGGCTTGGTCACGTACTGGCTGATGAACTCGGCCGCCTCTTCCTCGGCGCTGCCGCCGATCTCGCCGACCATGATGATGCCCTCGGTCTGCGGATCGTCCTGGAACAGCTTCAGCGCGTCGATGAAGTTAGTGCCGTTGATCGGGTCGCCGCCGATGCCGATGCAGGTCGACTGGCCGAGACCGGCGTCGGTGGTCTGCTTGACCGCTTCATAGGTCAGCGTGCCCGAGCGCGACACGATGCCGACCTTGCCCGGCATGTGGATGTGTCCCGGCATGATGCCGATCTTGCACTCGCCCGGGGTGATCACGCCGGGGCAGTTCGGGCCGACCAGCACGACGTCGTCGTACTCGCGCAGCACGTTCTTGACCCGCAGCATGTCCAGCACCGGGATGCCTTCGGTGATGCAGACGATGACCTTGATGCCAGCGTCGGCCGCTTCCAGGATCGCGTCGGCCGCGAACGGCGGCGGCACGTAGATCACCGATGCATCGGCGCCAGTCGCGTCGACCGCGTCCTGCACGGTGTTGAAGACCGGCAGGCCGAGGTGCTCGGTGCCGCCCTTGCCCGGGGTCACGCCGCCCACGACCTTGGTGCCGTAGTCGAGCATCTGCTCGGCGTGGAAGGTGCCCTGCGTGCCGGTGAAGCCCTGCACGATCACCTTGGTGTTCTTGTCGATCAATACGCTCATGTCAGTCCCGCCTCACTTGCCCGCGACGGCGGCGACCGCCTTGCGGGCACCATCGTTGATGTCGTCGGCCGGCGTGATCGCCAGGCCGGAATTCTTCAGCAGTTCCTTGCCGGCTTCGACGTTGGTGCCTTCCAGGCGCACGATCACCGGCACCTTGACGTCGACTTCCTTGACCGCGGCGATGATGCCCTCGGCGATCATGTCGCAGCGGACGATGCCGCCGAAGATGTTGACGAAGATCGCCTTCACCTTGTCGCTCGACAGGATCAGCTTGAACGCCTCGGTCACGCGCTCCTTGGTGGCGCCGCCGCCGACGTCGAGGAAGTTGGCCGGCTCGCCGCCTTCCAGCTTGATCACGTCCATGGTCGCCATCGCCAGGCCGGCGCCGTTGACCATGCAGCCGATGTTGCCGTCCATGGTCACGTAGTTGAGGTCGTGCTGGCTGGCCTTGACCTCGGTCTCGTCCTCCTGGCGGATGTCGCGCATGGCGACCAGGTCCGGGTGGCGGAACGCGGCGTTGTCGTCGGAGTCGACCTTGCCGTCGAGCACGGCCAGGTTGCCGTTGGTGAGGATCGCCAGCGGGTTCAGCTCGACCAGCGCCAGGTCCTTCTCGTGGAACAGCTTGAACAGGCCCAGCATGATCTTCGCCAGCTGGTTGGCCTGCTTGGCGTTGAGGCCCAGGTCGAAGCCCAGCGCGCGGCACTGGTACGGCCGCAGGCCCTCGACGTAGTTGACGTTGATGGTCTTGATCGCCTCGGGCTTCTCGGCGGCGACCTGCTCGATGTCCATGCCGCCCTCGGCGGAGGCGATGAAGGTGACCGACTGGGTGCCGCGGTCGACCAGCACCGACAGGTACAGCTCCTTGTCGATGTCGGTGCCTTCGGAGACCAGCACGGTGTCGATCGGAAGCTCGACGCCGGCGGTCTGGTAGGTCGCCATCCTGGTGCCGAGCATCGCCGCGGCGTACTGCTTCACCTCGTCGAAGTTCTTCGCCAGCTTGACGCCACCGGCCTTGCCGCGGCCACCGGCATGGATCTGCGCCTTGACCACCCACAGGTCGCCCGGGATGGTCTTGGCGGCCTCGACGGCCTCTTCGGGGGTGCGGGCGATGCGCCCGGCCGGCACCGCGATGCCGTAGTCGGCAAAGAGCTTCTTTGCCTGGTATTCGTGAAAGTTCATGCGTCACCGAGGGGAGTTGAAGATGTCCCACGCGGAGGCGACCGGCAGGCGGCGCGGGCGCGAGGGGGCCGGCCATTGTCGCCGATCGGGCGGGGTCGGGCAAAACGTCCGGCAAAACCCGGCCCTCCGGCCATGCTGTGCCTATACTCGCGACGGGGTCTGCAACGGGGAATCACGCTTGCCGCAAGCCATGGCGACAGACACCGGCGACGCCGACAGCGCGCTGCGCCGCGAACTGCACTTCTACACCCTGTATCGCCTGCTGGAGGCGATGATGCTGGTGCTGGTGCTGTTCAGCCCGGTCGCCGACGTGCTCGGCCCGCCGCGCCACGAACTGCTGGCGCCGACCGTCGCGCTGTCGTACCTGGTGATGGCGGTGCTGCTGTTCGCGTTCGGGCGCCGCGGCGACCTGCGCACCGCGACACTGGCCGGCATCGGCACCGACCTGCTGTTCGGCCTGCTGGCGATCCACGCGGTCCCGGCCGCCGGTACCGGCATCGCGTTGATGCTGATGTTCAACGTCGGCGCCGCGGCGCTGCTGCTGCCTGCACGGCTGGGCCTGGGCGCGGCGGTGGTCGCGGTGCTCGGGATCATCGGTGAATACGTCTGGAGCGACCTGGTCGACGACACCGACCGGATGGTCGCCGAGCCGCTGATGTTCGCGGTCGGCTACCTCGCGCTGGCCACCCTGACCAGCATCCTCGGCCGCCAGATGCGCGCCAGCTACGACCTGGCCGAGCAGCGCGGGGTCGAGACCGCCCACCTCACCGAAGTCAACGAACTGATCATCCGCCGCCTGCGCACCGGCGTGCTGCTGGTCGACGGCCACAACCGCGTGCGGCTGGCCAACGAGGCCGCGACCCTGCTGCTGGGCGATGCCGGCGAGGGCCACCGCGACCTCGGCGTCGCCCTGCCCGAGCTGGCGCGGCGCCTGGCGGCGTGGCGGCAGGACGGCCGGTCCGACGAGACCCCGCTGCAGGTCGCCGTCGACCAGCCCGAGATCGTCCCACGCTTCACCCGCCTGCTGGCCGGCAGCGACCAGACCCTGGTGTTCCTCGACGACACTTCGCTGGTTTCGCGCCGCGCCGAATCGATGACCCTGGCGACGCTGGGGCGGTTCTCGGCCAGCCTCGCGCACGAGATCCGCAACCCGCTGGCCGCGATCAACTACGCCGTGCAGCTGCTGGAGGAATCCGACGACATCGCCACCGCCGACCGCCGCCTGCTGGAGATCATCCGCCAGCAGGGCGTGCGCATGAACGGCATTGTCGAGAACGTACTCGGCCTCGCCCGGCGCGAGACGGCCAAGCCCGAGTACGTCGAGCTGACCGGCTTCGTCCGCCACTTCGTCGACGACTACCGCGCCGGCCACCCGCTCGAGAACGACACCCTGCGCACCACCGCCGACCGGCCGCAGATCGCCGCACTGGTCGACCCGCGCCAGTTGCACCAGGTGCTGACCGTTCTGGTGCACAACGCCCTGACCTACGGCCGCATGCCCGGCGAACCCGCCCGGGTGACCCTGCACGTGCAGCTGGACCCGCTGAAGCAGCCGCTGATCGACGTGATCGACCGCGGCCCCGGCATCGCCGATGGCGTCGCGCTGCAACTGTTCCGCCCGTTCTTCACCACCTCCGGCCACGGCACCGGCCTGGGGCTCTACATCGCCCGTGAACTGTGCCGGGCGAACCAGGCGTCGCTGGATTTCGTGGCGCTACCGGGCGGCGGGAGCTGCTTCCGGGTGAAGTTGTCGGGGGTGGCGGTGCGGGGCGGGGGGCCCCTCCAGGCGTCATGCTGAGGGCAGCCGAAAGGCTGCTGGCGGCCGGGTTTGCCCGGCCCCAGACGATTCAGGGTCAGGCCACCGCCATCTCCGGCGAGGGCTGGGCCAGCGCCGCGTAATCAATCGTATCGTCGCCACCCTGGTACAGCCGGCGAGGGTCGATCGCACGCGTGCGGTCGGTATCGAAACCGGCCAGCGAATCGGTGACGTACTCGTCGAAGAACGCCAGGATCCTCGGGTCGGTCAATGCCGGTTGCTTCCAGGCCTCGCGCAGCGCCCGATGGAATGGCCGCAGCGTGCCAGGGTCGGCCTTGAGTACCGCGTCGCTGTCGTCCAGGAACAGCTGGTCGTACTTGTCCAGCGCGGCGATCAGGGTTCCGGCATCCGCCGGCATGGTGTTGACGCGAGCCCCCTGCATGATCACGTCCCAGTGCAGCGCTTCATAGCGGCGGGTTCCCCACGCGGCACTTCGTGCATGTTCAAGCCGGTCAAGTTCGGCCTGCTTGGCCTGGCGCTCGACCGCCAAGGCATCGTCGTAGGCCTGCAGGCGTTTGTTCTCCCAGTTGACATCACCCCGCTTGGCCGCGTTGAGCTTGCGGCCGACGTGGACGATCCGCCAGCGGAAGTACATCTTCATGTGATCGGTGACCAGCCGGCCGATCGGTTTGCCGCCCCAGCCGACGGTGGCCATGTAGTGGTTGTAGCGGTCGCTGAACTCGGCTCGGGCCGCAACGTCTGCAGGCTCCGGCGGCAGGAAGTCATCCTTGATTCGCGACTCGGCGGTGTGGATATCCACTAAGGGCACGCCCGCTTTTATCGCAGCGTCATACATCGCCTTCAGCGGCACCAGACTGAGCATCGCGAAGCGGTTGCGGTTGCGCCCGCCCTCGCCGGGGCGATAGCCACCGCCGACATTGGAATGCACGCCCGGGTATACCGCCTCGACGCAGTTGGCCGGGTACTTCCCCTCCTCCAGCACGGTGTCGAGTGGAAAGGAGTTGCGGATCTCGTGCGCGGCGCAGTAGTGCACGCACTGCTCCACCATCGCCGGAATGCGCAGATTGCCGGCCCAGCCCATATGACCATCCGCGTTGCCGGCCACCTGCACGGCCAATGCGCCGAGCAACGGAGAGACCGCCGAGACGGTCGCGGCCTCGCGGCTGTACTTGCGCAACATGGCATTTGCGCCGACCGAGGCCACCGTGTCGAACAGGCCCATGAAGTACAACCGGGTCGGGTACTTGCCCTGCCAGCGCCCGCCGCGCCCAGCGGGCCGTCCGCATTTGTCGTTGATCCGCAGGGCGAACGCACGCGCGAGCGCCGCACCGCGCGAAAAGCCGAACAGGGCGATGTTGATCGAGCGGATCTTGTTGACCGGGTTGCGGGCGCGGGCCTCGGCGGCCTTGATCCGCCGCTCGACCTCCTTCATTGCCCACTTGAGCCGCTCCTCGCCGCTGCCCAGCGCCAGTGCGGCATCCACAGTGCCACCCTCATCGCCGACCTCGCGAAACGGGGTGCCGATTCCTGGGACGTAGAAGCTGTATCTGCCAGCACTTTCTGAGTCATCTTTTCGCGCGCGATGCAGCCGCGCCACGTTGCTGTGCTCGAACGTCGGAGCATCGATCTTCTCATTGTTGCCGGTGCCGTCGAAGAAGATTGTCAGCCACAGATCCTCCTGACAGTCGGCGACCGCCGCGTCCGCGTCGGGCAGCCGATCGGCCATGGCCGCGAACCGGGCCGAGGCCGGGGTGCCCAGCATCCGGTCAGGCGAGGCCCGCTCGGTCGGAGCTTGCGGGTAGATCACGTTCATCGCACGGACTCCGGCAATGCGGGCTGCCCACCCAGCGCCGACTGCGGTGCATCGCTGCGGTCGATCTGCAGCATCGGCGGCGAGTGATCCGCCGTCATCCGCAACTGCACGCTGCCGTCGGGCATGAAGTGCACTTCCAGATAGGCCGGGTCCTCCGGCACCGGCCCGTCCAGCACCGCGATGGCTTCGTGGTGTTCGTCCGGCACAACGATCCTGCCGTCGGGACCGCGCTGGTAGCCGAACATCCACTCCACCCGCATCTCGACCGGCAGCGGATAGTTGGGGTCGTAGACGGCGCAGCAGACCGTGCTCCCCCCACCCGAATCGCCGTGACTCTTGTTGACATTGCCCCCACCCGCCCCATCCACCGAGAACCGGTCGATATAGCGGTCGGTGTAGTTGTAGCCAACGACGCCGAGCATCACCGGGTCTTCCTTGCAGCCGGCCAGTGCCGGCGTCAGCAGGCTCAGCAGAAGAAGCGAGCGGGCGAGATGTGCTGTACGAAGTTTCATGCTGCCTCCATCCGGTGCAAATAGGCTTTCAACAAGCTGCTGGACCGTGCGTGCTCGACGCACTCCACCCACTCCTCACGTGCCCACCAGTCTGGGCCGTGCTCGATCGCCAGGCTCAGTGCCAAGGCCTGGTCACGCGGCGATTGAAGTCCGCGCTGCAGGCATTCCGCCAACTGCGCGACTGCCAGCGGATGCCGTTCCTCGTCCGCCACCGCCGCCAGCACCTCGGGGGTCTGCTGCCGCAGCATCCCCAGCATGGCGTCCGCTCGGGCCGATGCGCCAAGCACCTTCATGTCTTCTCGCGAAAGGCGGCAGGGGCCGTCCTGCAGGGGGTCATGGGCGGGACACTTCAACTGCAGCCAAGCCCATCCCCCCCGCCGGTTGGATACCAGCGCCTCGTCACCAAACGCCATGAGTCTGTCGCGCACCTCGACTGGCAACGATTGATGCAGGGACAGGAAGATCCGACTGTCCCAGAAACGAAGCATCATGTCGTCGCCGTCGGCAATGACATCAATGCGTCGTTGCAGGCGCGCCACAAGCTCGGAGAGCGACAGCAACGTGGCGATCAGCAGGCACCGGGGAAGCTCGGCACTCTGCCCATCAACGACCTGCAGCAACCGTTCGTTCTCGCTGTCGTCAGCCAGTGCAAACAGCCTCGGCGCCACCGCCAATGCATCGGCATTGGTTGTGCGAGCCGCGAAGAGATTGACTTGCGCGGTCCTCGGCATCCGTTGCACCGGCTGCCACTGCCCAACGCTTCCCTGGTCGCCATCGACCAAGGCAAACACACCGCGTTTGGCCGCCCGTTGCTCCTGGAACCAGGTTTTGGCACCGCCCACAGTCGTCCGCTCCGGCAGATCGAACTCAGCCATTCTTCGCCGCCAGCGGCGCGCCCTGCACCTGCGCCTTGAGCATGCACTCCACACACACCGAACCCGGGAACTCGGGCAGCGGGTATTCCTCTTCCGCCCCACCCACAAACGACTTCTTCCCCGCATGCACGGTGATGTTCCCCGGGCACGCGACGCTGATGTTCCCGCCTTCGATGGTGATGCTCGCGCCGCCTTCGGTGGCCAGGTGCACGGTCTTGCCGGCGGCCAGTTCGACTTCGCCGTTGGCGCTGATGACCTTCAGCGGGTCCTTGGACTGCAGTTTCAGCACGTCGTTCTGCGCTTCCAGCCGCAGTTCGCCTTCGGCGGTGACCAGCGCCAGGGCGTGGGCGGCGGTGACCCCGCCTTCCACCGCGCCGGCCAGCCAGCCGATCGCCTGGCCGGCGTGGATGCGCAGGTCGCCGGCGATCGCGAGGTTGCTGTCGGCGCCGCTGGCGACGGTCAGGGTCTCGCCGGTGCTCCAGTGCAGGCTCTGGCCGGCTACCAGGCCGATGCCGGCCGGGGCCGACAGTCCCAGCAGGGCGTCGCCGCTGTGCGGGACGCGGTCGGCGCCGGCAGCGGTGCTGCGCTGCGGGGCATCGGCTTCGGCCTCCGGGTAGCTGGCGCCATCGACGGTGGTCGCGGCGCTTGCGTGCAAGGCGGCCAGTGGTGACTGGTCGCCGATCAGCGTCGACTGGTTCGCCTTGGCTGCGCCCTGGTGGGCGGCCAGCTTGACGGTCAGGTGGGTGCCGGCGATGTCGCTGAAGCTCTGGCCCAGTTGGGTCGCCTGCTTGAGCAGGGCGGTGGCGGCGACGTGCTCGCCGGCCGGGGCGTCGGGGCCGTTGCCGTAGGCGCTGACCCACAGGCCGCGCTGGCCGCGCACGGCGCCCCACTGGTCGGTGCGCAGCTCGAACCCCTCGCCACGGAAGCTGCCGCGGAAGTTGTCGGCCTGGTGGACCAGGTGGCCCAGGTTGAGCTCGCTGGCGGCGTGGGTGGTCGCCAGTTGCAGGCGCAGCTGGCCGTCGCTGTCGTCGAACACCAGCCGGTTGTGGCCGGGGCCGAAGAACTCCTTGCTCTTGAATCCCGACAGCGCCGCCGGATTGCGGTGGCCGTCGGCGTCGCCGCTCATGCCGTGCCACGCCGGGGCGTGGCCGCCGGCCAGGTTGCCCTGCGCGCTGGGGCGGTGGTCGCGGGCGTCGGCGTACAGGCGGGCGGTGTCGTCGTCGCCGCCCTCGCCGCCCGGGGTCGGGGCGATGCCGGCCTCGCCCTGGCCGTTGTAGAGGCTGGCCAGCACGATCGGCCGGTCGATGTCGCCGTCGAGGAAGCCGACCAGCACCTCCTGTCCGATGCGCGGCAGGAACTGGCTGCCGACGCCGGGGCCGGCGTAGCGCTGGCTCACGCGCAGCCAGCAGCTGTCCGACGCGGCGGCGCCGCCGGCATCGCGCTGGAAGTGGAAGCGCACACGCACGCGGCCCAGCGCGTCGCTGTGCAGTTCGCCGCCTTCGCCGACCACCACCGCGGTCTGGTAGCCCGGCGCGGTCGGGCGCGGGTTCATCCGCAGGCCGGTGTCGTCGACCAGCACCGGGCGCCAGTCCAGCGCGCGCGGCACCGCGGTGAAGGCGTTGCCGTAGCCGACCGCTTCGGCGCGCGCCCACACCGCCGACCACGCGGCGCGCGACAACGTGCCCGGCAGCGCCATCGACGCCTCCGGCATCAGCGGCAACACGTCGCGCACGGCGTCGGGCAGGTTGTTGATGCCGGCCTGCTGCACGGCCACCAGCAGCAGTTCGTCGGGCGTGCCGCCGCCCAGTTCGGTCACTCCGGCTCGCACCGCCAGCCAGCGACCGGCCCGGAAGCTGCGCACGGTGGATCGACCCAGCCAGCCATCGCGGCGCGCGGCCTCGGCGTCGGCCATCAGGCCGGCGTAGCGCGCGGCCTCGGCGTGGTCGGCGAAGGCGTAGGCACCGGCGGGGTCGTACACCTCCAGCGCGGCGGCGGTGTCGGCGGCGTTGCCAAGCGGGATGCTGGCGCCCAGCGCACCACCCTTGTAGTCGTGGCTCAGCAGGGTCAGCGCGGTCGCGCCGATCCCGACCGGGCGGCCCAGCGCCTGGATGCTGTCGGTCGCTTCGGTCGCGTCGCTGCGGTGGAAGCGCACGCCCCCACCGGCCTCGGCCGTCGCGTCCTGCGGGCCGTCACCGCTGCCGGCAAACAGCACCAGCCGGTGCCCGCCGGCGGCTTCCTCGGCCTCCTCGATCCGCCACGCCAGGCCTTCCTCGGCCAGCAGCCGGCTGACAAAGTCGAAATCGGTCTCGCGGTACTGGACGCAGTAGCTGCGCGGGCGCGCGCCGTCGAGGAACGGCCCGACCTCGTCGCCGACCTGCCACGCCGCATACGGTGCATAGGCGTCGAACACCGACTCGATGATCCCGACCACGCCGCGGTCCTGGTACACCCGGCTGTGGCGGCCCTGCGTCAGCAGCCAGGTCCACGGCACCAGGCTCACGCGGTAGCGGGCCAGCCCGCCGTCGGAACCGATGCAGGCGGCCTCGCGGACCAGCCCGCTGCGCGGGATGCGCGAGCCGTCGGCGGCGCGCGTCCACAACGTCGCCCTCTGGCCGACCAGCCCGTCCAGCGGCAGGCGGGCGTCGACCGACAGCAGGTCGACCAACCACTCGAACCCTTCCGACAGCGCCTCCCAGCCGTGCCAGCGGTCGACCACCAGGCCGCCACCGAAGGCGCCCGGCGGACGTTCGAAATCAAGCGAATACAGGCGGTCCGCGCCGTCGAGGCGGGACAGGGCGGCGAGCGCCGCGGCGGGAACAGAAGCTCCGCTGTTCATATACGTCTCTCCATAGACGCCCTAAAGCTTACCCGAACCCGGCCGTTAACGGCACGTTGACCCCGGCCCGGCGGGGTGGGCGAAGCCGCGGAATCGCCCGAAACGTGCGGCGCCACCGGGGTTTTGCCGCATCGGCTTGTTAAGCTATCGTGACGGATGGAGGATCGGATGTCAGAAACCCGCAGCGCACTGGTGATCGACGACGAGCGCGATATTCGCGAGCTGCTCGTCATGACGCTCGGCCGCATGGGCCTGCGTTGCGACACCGCATCCAGTCTGGCCGACGCGCGCAACCAGCTTGCGCGCAACCGCTACGACCTGTGCCTGACCGACATGCGCCTGCCGGACGGTTCGGGCATCGACCTCATTGCCGAGATCACCCAGAAGTTCCCCAATACCCCGGTCGCGATGATCACCGCCTTCGGCAACGTCGAGGACGCGGTGGAGGCGCTGAAGGCCGGGGCGTTCGACTTCGTCTCCAAGCCGGTGGAACTGGCCGTGCTGCGCGACCTGGTCCGCCACGCGCTGGAGCTCAACGAGCCGCAACCGCCCGCCGCCGACGCCGTCGCCTCGCGTCTGTACGGCCAGTCGCCGGCGATGACCACGCTGCGCCAGACCATCGGCAAGGTCGCCCGCAGCCAGGCACCGGTGTACATCGCCGGCGAGTCCGGCGTCGGCAAGGAGCTGGTGGCCCGCACCATCCACGCCGAAGGCGGCCGCGCCGCCGGGCCGTTCGTGCCGGTCAACTGCGGCGCGATCCCGTCGGAGCTGATGGAGAGCGAGTTCTTCGGCCACAAGAAGGGCAGCTTCACCGGCGCCCACGCCGACAAGCCCGGCCTGTTCCAGAGCGCCGACGGCGGCACCCTGTTCCTCGACGAGGTGGCCGAGCTGCCGCTGGCGATGCAGGTCAAGCTTCTGCGCGCCATCCAGGAAAAGTCGATCCGCCCGGTCGGCGCCAACGCCGAGGTCACCGTCGACGTCCGCATCCTGTCGGCGACGCACAAGGACCTGGCGCCGATGGTGGCCGACGGCCGCTTCCGCCAGGACCTGTACTACCGCATCAACGTCATCGAGCTGCGCGTGCCGCCGCTGCGCGAGCGCCGCGAGGACCTGCCGGGGCTGTGCCGGAAGATCCTCGACCGGCTGTCGGCGAGCCTCGACCGGCCCGCGCCGACGCTCGGCGACGACGCCCTCGAGGCGCTGCAGCAGTACGCCTTCCCCGGCAACGTGCGCGAACTGGAGAACATCCTCGAGCGCGCCCTCGCCCTGGCCGACGGCGACACCCTCGGTGCCGACGACCTGTCGCTGCCGCGCCTCGCCGTCGCCCCGGCACAACCCGCGCCGCCACAGACCCCGCAGAGCGCCGCCGCCGCCAACGGCATCGACCCGCGCACCGTCGACCCGCGCGACACCGCCACCAGCGCCCTGCCCTCGTACATCGAGGAGATCGAGCGCGCCGCCATCCAGCACGCCCTGCAGGAAAACCGCTACAACAAGACCCGCACCGCCGCCGCCCTGGGCATCACCTTCCGCGCGCTGCGGTACAAGCTGAAGAAGCTGGGGATCGACTGAGAGGCGCGGGGAGCGGCCTCAGTACCCCGCCTCCCGCTCGCGCTTGACGGCAACGGCTTTGCTCGAATCTCTAACGGTCTATACCCGTATCTATGAAGAAACGGATATAGTCTCGAACATTCGCATAGAGATCCCGGTTGCGGGTGCTGCGCAGCTTCATCGGCAATGTCACCCTCAGCGCCGGGGGCGTTGATCTCACCCTGGGGGTCGATCCGGAACTCGGTCATGCCGACAGCGGGGACCTCGAAGGCGACCTCAAGGACATGCTTATTGCCATCGGCCAAGCTGCAAAAGCCGCCAGCCAGCCGGTCGCGATCCTCATCGACGAACTGCAATACGTATCCAAACGGGACCTGGCGGCGTTGATCCGCGGCATCCATGCCGTCGACCAGGAAGCCCTCCCGCTGCTGCTGTTTGGCGCGGGCCTGCCCCAGCTTGCCGGCCAGGCCGGTGACGCCAAGAGCTACGCGGAGCGGCTGTTCGACTTCCCACGCCTGGATCGCCTGGGCACAGAAGACGCGAACAAGGCGATCCGTGAGCCGGTAGAGGACGAAGGCGCCCGAATCGACGACGACGCCCTTGCGGAAATCTACGAGCAGACCCGCGGCTACCCCTACTTCCTGCAGGAGTGGGGATACAACGCCTGGAACGCCGCGTCGGGCGACAACATCACCCGCCAGGACGCCAGGACCGCGACCGAACAGTCCATCCAGAAGCTCGACCGCTCATTCTTCCGTGTCCGCTTCGACCGCCTTACCCCGCTGGAGCGGGACTACATGCACAACATGGCGGGCCTCGGCGAAGGGCCTCATCGCTCGTCCGACGTAGCCTCGGCGATGGGCCGAACCGCCAGCGGCGTCGGCCCGACGCGCGACAGCCTGATCAAGAAGGGGATGATCTTCGCACCCGAGCATGGGCTGGTTGCCTTCACCGTGCCGCTGTTCGATCAGTTCATGCGCCGCGAAATGGGTTGACACAAGCAGCCATCACCACCGGACTCAATAACCGGCTTCCCGGGCGTGTCGTACCGCCAGAATGACCGCATCGGCCCCATCGAAGCGATACAGCACCACATAGCCGCCCGCACCGGACTCGACCAGCCACTCGCGGAACTCCGGCTCCAGATCGGCGGCGGGCCTGCCAGCGGCGGGGTGCCGCTCCAGCACCGCGACGCCACTCCGGATCGCGCGGATCGCGCGCCGCGCGACATCCTCTTTCTTCGCCAGCAGGAAGCCATGCAGCCGGGACAGGTCCTGCAGCGCCTCCGGCGTCCAGATCAGCCGTGGCATTCCGGGGCATCCGCATCCGTGCCTGCCTCCAGCGCCGCCATCCAGGCATCCGCCTCCCCCGCCGTGACGTGAAAACCCGTCTCCTGATAGGCCGCCCACGCGGCAAGGCCGGCCTGCCGGAACGCTTCGCGCTTCTCCTCCCGCTCGACGTACTGCGCCACGGCCTCACGCATCAGCCAATGCGCGGAACGATGACGCGCCTGCGCCAGGCGTTGTACCCGCTGCTTCAACTCGGGGTCGATCTTCAGGCTGGTGGTTGCAATGGCCATGGGACGAGGTTCAAAGGTGTTACCTGGTACAACTTTACACCACCAAGACCCGGAGGAACCCGCTTCGCCCGATGCTGCCGGAAAACCGGCAGAACACCATCAGCACCCCGCCGTATCCACCAACGTGACCATTCGCGTCACAGCCACCGCAGCCAATTGGACCTTTTGCGTCACCCTGGTAGACGGCGCCGCATGGCAACCGTGACCGCATCTCCAGAACGCGACATGAACGCTCAAGAATCGAAGTTGGCACGCTTGGTGCGTAGTCTAATTGGCACGTGCCACTGAGCACGGCAGCCCGAGGACCGGAACGCCGGTTCGGACGGCACGTGAAGTACCACCACTCCTAGGGGAAACAACATGAAGAAGCAGCAAGGCTTTACCCTGATCGAACTGATGATCGTCGTCGCGATCATCGCCATCCTGGCCGCGATTGCGATTCCGGCCTACAACGACTACACCGCGCGCGCTCAGCTTTCCGAAGCCTTCACGCTGGCCAGCGGCCTCAAGACTCCGGTCGCCGAAGCATTCGCGCAGAACAACGACCCCACGGTCTCGTGTGTCGTGCCGCCGAACTCCGTCACCAGTGGCAAGTACGTGGCCACCGTTGCCACCAATGCCGCCTCTCCGTGCGTCATCACCGCGACGATGGCGGCGACGGGCGTAAACAATAAGGTCGCTGGCGCGACCGTAACGCTGACCTTCACCCCGGCCACGGGCGCCTTCGCTTGCGCCACCTCGGCCCCGGCGGAAGTGAAGCCGAAGGCTTGCATCTAATTTAAGTGGATACGCTAGAGACCCCGGTCGAATTGGCCGGGGTTTTTTTGTTTGGCCTCTTGTCTCCTTGGCACGTTACTGTGTACGTGGAGTCGACATGTGACCGATATGAGCACTGTTGCTAGTGTCAATCTGGTAGGTATCACGGGCATCGCCCGCCGGCTCGTCATGGACGGCGCCCTCGACGAGGCGGCGGCGCGGCAGGCCATGGCGGCAGCGACGGCCGAGCGCAAGCCGCTGACCAACTATCTGCTCGACAACCGGCTGGTGGCGCCGCCCCAGGTGGCCGCCGCCAACTCGATCGAGTTCGGCGTGCCGCTGCTGGATCCGTCGGCAATCGACCCGGCACAAACTCCGGTCAAGCTGGTCAACGAGGAACTGCTCCGCAAGCACTGCGTCCTGCCGCTGTTCAAGCGCGGCAATCGGCTGTTCGTCGGCATCTCCGAGCCCACCAACACCCAGGCGCTGGACGAGATCAAGTTCCAGACCAACCTGACGGTCGAAGCGATCCTCGTCGACGAGGACAGCATCCGCCGCCATATCGACCGCTGGCTGGAGTCGGCCGATGCGCTCAGCGACGCCATGGGCGGGGACGACGAGGGACTGGATACGCTGGAGGTCGGCAGCGACGACGACGTGGCCGGCGGCGATGCCGGCGTCGATGCCAAGACCGACGACACCCCGGTCGTCAAGTTCATCAACAAGGTGCTGGTCGACGCGATCCGCCGCGGCGCCTCGGATATCCATTTCGAGCCCTACGAGACCGAGTACCGGGTGCGCCTGCGCATCGACGGCCTGCTCAAGCAGGCGGCCAAGGTTCCGGTGAAGCTGCAGCAGCGCATCGCCGCGCGCCTGAAGGTGATGGCGCAGCTGGACATCGCCGAGAAACGCGTACCGCAGGATGGCCGCATCAAGCTCAACCTCAGCAAGACCAAGCAGATCGACTTCCGCGTGAGCACCCTGCCGACGCTGTTCGGCGAGAAGATCGTGCTCCGTATCCTCGACAGCAGCGCGGCCAAGCTCGGCATCGACAAGCTCGGCTACGAGGACGACCAGCGCGACCTGTACCTCGCCGCAATCGCCAAGCCCTACGGGATGGTGCTGGTCACCGGCCCGACCGGCTCCGGTAAAACCGTCTCGCTGTATACCGCGCTCAATATCCTCAACGACGAGACCCGCAACATCTCCACCGTCGAGGACCCGGTCGAAATCCGCGTGCCCGGCATCAACCAGGTGCAGATGAACACCAAGCGCGGCATGACCTTCGCCGCCGCGCTGCGCAGCTTCCTGCGCCAGGACCCGGACGTGATCATGGTCGGCGAGATCCGCGACCTCGAGACCGCCGAGATCGGCATCAAGGCCGCCCAGACCGGCCACATGGTGCTGTCCACCCTGCACACCAACGACGCGCCGCAGACCATCGCGCGCCTCATGAACATGGGCGTGGCGCCGTTCAACATCACCTCGTCGGTGACCCTGGTGGTGGCCCAGCGCCTGGCGCGGCGCCTGCACGACTGCAAGAAGGAAGTGCACCTGCCCGAGCACGCCCTGCTGGCCGAGGGCTTCACCGCCGAGGAGATATCCAGCCCGAACTTCAGGATCTACGAGCCGGTCGGCTGCCCGGACTGTACCGAAGGCTACAAGGGCCGCACCGGCATCTACCAGGTGATGCCGATGAGCGACGAGATCCAGGAGATCGTGCTCGCCGGTGGCAACGCGATGCAGATCGCGGACGCAGCGCAGGCGGCGGGGATCCGTGACCTGCGGCAGTCGGCGTTGATGAAGGTGCGCAACGGCATCACCAGCCTGGCCGAGATCAACCGGGTGACCAAGGACTAACGCACCTCGCTGCACTTGTGACCGCGGTTGCTATCCCGACGCGGAAGGTCAGGATATGCTGGCAAACGGCATACCCGGCCGGACGCCGGAGGTGCCGACCGGTCGCGGCGGGGAGCCGTGAACTGAATGGGGAGGATGCGCTGCGGCGCATCGCATTGCTGCAACTGCCAAGCGTTACTGGGGGCCAACCATGTCCGCGACCCGATCCGCCGCCAAGCCGAGCACCCCCGTGCGTCGCGCCGAGGCCCTGTCGATGTATGTCTGGGAGGGCACCGACAAGCGCGGTGTCGTGATGAAGGGCGAGCAGGTGGCGAAGAACGCCAACTTCCTGCGCGCCGAGCTGCGCCGGCAGGGCATCACGCCGAAGGTGGTGAAGCCCAAGCCGAAGCCGCTGTTCGGGAGTGCTGGCAAGCCCATCACACCACTCGACATCGCCATCTTCAGCCGCCAGATTGCCACGATGATGAAGGCTGGCGTCCCGATTGTTGGCGCGCTGGAGATCATCTCGAGCGGCAACAAGAACATTCGGATGCAGAAGATGGTCAACAGCATCCGCACCGATGTGGAGAGCGGTTCTTCGCTGAGCGAAGCCATCAGCAAGCATCCGGTCCAGTTCGACGAGCTTTACCGCAATCTGGTAAGGGCCGGTGAAACCGCAGGCGTGCTGGAAACGGTTTTGGATACGGTCGCCACCTACAAGGAGAATCTCGAAGCGCTCAAAGGTAAGATCAAGAAGGCGATGTTTTATCCTGCCATGGTGATGGCGGTGGCTTTGCTCGTCAGTGCCATCTTGTTGATTTTCGTAGTCCCAACCTTTGAGGATGTTTTCTCAAGCTTCGGTGCCGATCTACCTGCCTTCACCAAGTTGGTAATCGCGCTGAGCGACTTCATGGTGGCCTGGTGGTGGCTGATCGCCCTGACCCTCGCGGGCGCCGCCGTTGTAATCATCATGGCATTCAAGCGTTCGACGGCGTTCCAACACTTTGTTGATCGCATGGTGCTGAAGCTTCCGGTGATCGGCCAGATCATGCACAACTCATCGATCGCGCGGTTCTCCCGAACGCTGGCGGTGACCTTCAAGGCCGGCGTCCCCCTCGTCGAGGCGCTGGATACCGTCGCCGGCGCCACCGGTAACACCGTCTACGAAAAGGCTGTCCATCGTGTCCGCGACGACGTCGCCGTTGGCTATCCCGTCAACATGGCGATGAAGCAGACCAACATGTTCCCGCACATGGTGGTTCAGATGACCGCCATTGGTGAAGAAGCCGGTGCGCTGGACACCATGCTGTTCAAGGTCGCCGAGTTCTACGAGCAGGAGGTCAACAATGCGGTCGACGCGCTGTCGAGCCTGCTGGAACCGCTGATCATGGTGTTCCTCGGCGTGATCGTCGGCGGCATGGTCATCGCCATGTATCTGCCGATCTTCAAGCTCGGTGCGGTGGTCGGCTAAGCTCCTCCGATGGCATTCCTCGACCACAACCCCGAGATCGGCTTCCCGCTGGCAGCCGGTTTCGGCCTGCTGCTCGGCAGCTTCCTCAACGTCGTCATCCTGCGCCTGCCGCGGCGGCTGGAATGGCAGTGGAAGCGCGACGCCCACGAGGTCCTCGAGGAGCCCGACACCTACGACCCGCCGCCCCCCGGCATCGTGGTTGAGCGCTCGCATTGCCCGCACTGCAAGCACCAGCTGTCGTGGTACGAGAACATCCCGGTGTTCAGCTGGCTGGCGCTGCGCGGCAAGTGCCGCAACTGCAAGGCACCGATCTCGGCGCAGTACCCGTTGGTCGAACTGCTGACGATGGTGCTGATGGTCGCCTGCGTGTGGCGCTTCGGCTTCGGCTGGCAGGGCTTCGGGGCGATGGTGTTCACCGGGTTCCTGATCGCGCTGTCCGGCATCGACCTGCGCACCCAGCTGCTGCCCGACCAGCTGACCCTGCCCTTGATGTGGCTGGGCCTGATCGCGGCGGTCGACAACCTGTACATGCCGGCCAAGCCGGCACTGATCGGCGCGGTGGTGGGCTACCTGAGCCTGTGGGTGGTGTGGTGGGTGTTCAAGCAGCTCACCGGCAAGGAAGGCATGGGCCACGGCGACTTCAAGCTGCTGGCGGCCATCGGTGCCTGGACCGGGCTCAACGGGATCCTGCCGACCATCCTGCTGTCGTCGCTGGTCGGCGCGATCCTCGGGTCGATCTGGCTGGCCGCCAAGGGCCGCGACCGCGCCACGCCGATCCCGTTCGGCCCGTACCTGGCCGTCGCCGGCTGGATCGCCTTCTTCTGGGGCGACGCGATGGTGGACGGGTACATGCGCTACGCGGGGCTGGGCTGAGGCGCACTCCGCACGGCGCAGGAACGGGTCGGGCGCTCGGGGTTTGTAGGAGCGACGTAAGTCGCGACCCACGGACCGGACATTTTCCCTTCGATCAACGCGCGGCTCCGGTCGCTCGATCGGCACATTCGCGTTCCACACAGCACTGGCGTGAGGCCAGTGGGTCGCGACTTACGTCGCTCCTACAGGACGCGGAGTCCGCGGGCGCCGGGCCGACTCATGGCATCCTGCGCCGCATGAGCGAGTTCATCATCGGCGTAACCGGCGGGGTCGCGTCGGGCAAGAGCGAGGTCACGCGGCGTTTCGAGGCGCTGGGCGTTGCCGTGGCGGACGCCGACGTGGCGGCGCGCGAGGCGGTCGCGGTCGGGTCCGAGGGGCTGGCGGAAGTGGTGGCCGCGTTCGGACGCGACGTGTTGGCCGCCGACGGCTCGCTGGACCGGGCGGCGATGCGCCGGCATGTCTTCGCCGACCACGCGGCCCGACTGCAGCTGGAGGCGATCATCCATCCGCGGGTCCGGCGGATGCTGCGGGATCAGTGCGAGTCCGCCGCCGGCGCCTACGCGTTCGCGGCGATCCCGCTGCTGGCCGAGGGCGGTGGCCGCGCGGCATACCCGTGGCTGGACCGGGTGCTGGTGGTCGATGTGCCGGTCGAGGTGCAGCGCGAGCGCGTAATGCGCCGCGACCAGGTCAACGCCGCGCTGGCCGAGTCGATGATCGCGGTGCAGGCGAGCCGGGAGCAGCGGCTGGCGATCGCCGACGACGTGATCGTCAACGATGGCCCGCTGGACGCTCTGGACGCCCATGTCGCGGCACTGGACGGGTTGTACCGGGCGCTGGCAGCCGGAATGGCGGGGGCCGCGATGTAGGAGCGACGTAAGTCGCGACCCGCTGACCATTCGGTGGTTGACGTTCAACGCGTCGTTGCGGTTCTGCCACGCCACGCGCGGTCCGTGTTTGCGCGGTCGCCTGATTGGCGTGCGCGTTGAACGTCGCATGGACGATCGCCAGTGGGTCGCGACTTACGTCGCTCCTACCGCTCGTGGTGCGGGAGTGCGTTGCATGAGGACGCCGGCGGGGCGCAGCCAGAAGACTACGACGGCCACAGCCCCCGGATCGCGGCAATGCCTTGTGCACCGTGCATGCGGGCTTCGGCCAGGTCGGCCGGGACCAGTCCACCGATCGCGTAGAGCGGGATGGCGACGTGCTCGCGCAGCCGTGCGAAGCCGGCCCAGCCGATGCCGGCGCGGCCCGGGTGGCTGGGTGTTTCGCGGAGATTGCCGACCACGGCGAAATCGCAGCCGAGCGCCTCGGCGGCCTTCAACTCGTCGAGGTCGTGGCAGGAGGCGGCCAGCGGCACGTCGGCCGATACGGGACGCGCACCCCCCGCTTCGCGCAGGGCTGCGGCCGGCAGATGCAGGCCGATGCCGAGTCGACGGGCAAGCCCGACGTCGCCGTTGACCAGCACCTCCGCGCCGGCCTTGCGGCACAGCTGCACCGCCTGCTCCACCAGCCGCGGCCAGTACGCGCTGCCGGCATCCGCGCCACGCAACTGGACCCGCCGGACGCCGCCGGCCAACGCCCGTTCCAGCGTTTCCAGCCACCGCGGCCCATCGACCGGCGCGGGCGTGACCAGGTAGTCCGATGGATCGCCGAGCGCGGCCACCACCGGGCGGTCCGCCGGCGGCATCGCGTAGCTGGCGAGCTTGTGCGGCGGGACCCAGGCCAGCGCCTGCCCCTCGCGTCCGCGGGCGGTGCCGCGCCAGTCGCGCAGGTGTCGCACGTCGAGTCGCAGGCGCTTGTGCGGATAGGTCTGGGGAACGGTGATGACGGGCTCGCCGACCTCGGCCTCGATGCCGAGTTCCTCGTGCAGCTCGCGCACCAGCGCGGCCTCGGCCGACTCGCCGGGCTCGCGCTTGCCACCGGGGAACTCCCACAGCCCCGCCAGGTCGCGACCGGCGGTGCGTCGGGTCAGCAGTATCCGGCCGCGCGCGTCGTGGATGACGCCGGCGACGACCTCGATCGGTGCCGGCGCGGGCGCTGTCCCGGCCGCCGCATCGACCACCGCCGATGGCGCAGGGTCGTCAGGCATCAACGACCACGCCCGGCGACCGGCACCGGCCGGCCATGGACAGTCCTGTCAGGCCAGCTGCCCATGGCAGTGCTTGTACTTCTTGCCGCTGCCGCAGGGGCACGGATCGTTGCGACCGACGTTGGCGAAGGCCTGGTTGGCCCCGCCCTGCCCGGCCGCCTGCGCCTGCTGCGCTTCCTCGTCGGCAGCGAGGCCACCGGCGTCGGCGTGCTGGAACTGCATCTGCCGGGCACGCGCCTCGGCCTGGGCGCGCTCCTGCGCCTCCAGCGCGGCGATCTCCTCCTCGCTGCGGATGCGCACGCGCGCCAGCAGGGTCACGACCTCGCGCTTGACCTTCTCCAGCATGTCGCTGAACAGCTCGAAGGCCTCCTTCTTGTACTCCTGCTTGGGCTGCTTCTGGGCGTAGCCGCGCAGGTGGATGCCCTGCCGCAGGTAGTCCATCCGCGCCAGGTGCTCCTTCCAGTTCTGGTCGAGCACGTTGAGCATGATGTGCTTCTCGAGCATCCGCATGGTCTCGGCGCCGAGCTGCTGCTCGCGCGCCTCGACGTGGCGGGCCACCTCGGCCTCGACGTGTTCGGCGATGCCCTCGTCGTCGATCTCCGAGCGGCCGGCCACCAGCCCCTGCAGGTCGAGCTGCAGGTTGAACTCCTCCAGCAGCGCGGCCTCCAGCCCCGGCAGGTCCCACTGCTCGTCGACCGAGCCCGGCGGCACGAAGCGGGCGACCGCATCGGCCACCACGTCGGCACGGATGCCGTCGATGTTGTCCCTGACGTCGTCGGCGTCCAGCAGCTCGTCGCGCTGGCCATAGATCACCTTGCGCTGGTCGTTGTTGACGTCGTCGAACTCCAGCAGGTTCTTGCGGATGTCGAAGTTGTGGGCCTCGACCTTGCGCTGCGCGTTGGCGATCTGCTTGGACACCAGCGGCGACTCGATGATGTCGTCTTCCTTCAGGCCCATCCGCGCCATCACCTTCTGCACCCAGTCGGCGGCGAAGATGCGCATCAGGTTGTCTTCCAGCGACAGGTAGAAGCGCGAGGAGCCCGGGTCGCCCTGGCGACCGGCGCGGCCGCGCAGCTGGTTGTCGATACGGCGGGACTCATGGCGCTCGGTGCCGACGATGTGCAGGCCGCCGGACGCCTTGACCGCCTCGTGGCGCTCGCGCCATTCCGCCTTCAGGCGCTCGCGGGTGGCGTCGTCGACCGGCGCGCCGGTCTCGGCCTCCAGCTGCTCGACCTCGTTCTCCCAGGAGCCGCCGAGCACGATGTCGGTGCCGCGGCCGGCCATGTTGGTGGCGATGGTGATTGCGCCCGGGCGGCCGGCCTGGGCGACGATGACCGCCTCGCGCTCGTGCTGCTTGGCGTTGAGCACCTCGTGGTGGATGCCGGCCTCGCGCAGCTGGTTGCTGAGCATCTCCGACACCTCGATCGAGGTGGTGCCGACCAGCACCGGCTGGCCGTTGGCGTTGGCTTCCTTGATCTCGGCCAGCACCGCGCGGTACTTGCCGGCGCGGTTGAGGAACACCGCGTCCGGGTGGTCCTTGCGCTGCACCGGCTTGTTGGTCGGGATGACGATGACCTCCAGCCCGTAGATGCTCTGGAACTCGTAGGCCTCGGTGTCCGCGGTGCCGGTCATGCCCGACAGCTTGTTGTACATGCGGAACAGGTTCTGGAAGGTGATGCTCGCCAGCGTCTGGTTCTCGCGCTGGACCGGCACGCCCTCCTTCGCCTCGACCGCCTGGTGCAGGCCGTCGGACCAGCGACGCCCGGCCAGGGTGCGGCCGGTGAACTCGTCGACGATCACCACCTCGCCGTCGCGGACGATGTAGTCGACGTCGCGCTGGTAGATCGCGTGGGCGCGCATGGCGGCGTTGAGGTGGTGCACGACGCTGAGGTTCTGCGGGCTGTAGAGGCCGTCCTCCTCGTCGTCGGCATTGAGGATGCCGGCTTCGCGCAGCAGCGCCTCGGCGTGCTCCTGGCCGGCCTCGGACAGGTGCACCTGCTTGCCCTTCTCGTCGACCCAGTAGTCGCCGATGCCGTCCTCGACCTCCTGCCGCGACAGCTTCGGCACGATCCGGTTGACCTTGATATACAGCTCCGGCGACTCGTCGGCCGGGCCGGAGATGATCAGCGGGGTGCGCGCCTCGTCGATCAGGATCGAGTCGACCTCGTCGACGATCGCGTAGTTCAGGCCGCGCTGGAAGCGGTCGCCCTTCGACAGCGCCATGTTGTCGCGCAGGTAGTCGAAGCCGAACTCGTTGTTGGTGCCGTAGGTGATGTCGGCGTTGTAGGCCGCGGCCTTGTCGCCGTGCGGCATGCCCGGGTAGACCACGCCGACCGACAGGCCCAGCCAGTTGTAGAGCTTGCCCATCCAGGCCGAGTCGCGCCGGGCCAGGTAATCGTTGACGGTGACGACGTGGACGCCGTCGCCGGTCAACGCGTTGAGGTAGACCGGAAGGGTCGCGACCAGGGTCTTGCCCTCGCCGGTGCGCATCTCGGCGATCTTGCCCAGGTGCAGCACCATGCCGCCGATCAGCTGGACGTCGTAGTGGCGCATGCCCAGCACCCGGCGGCTGGCCTCGCGGCAGACCGCGAACGCCTCCGGCAACAACTTGTCGATCGACTCGCCGTCCTTCAGGCGCTGCTGGAACTCCGGCGTCTTCGCCTGCAACTCGGCGTCGCTGAGCTTCTGGAGGTCCGGCTCGAGCGCGTTGATCCGGGAGACCGAGCGTTGCAGCTGGCGCAGCAGGCGGTCGTTGCGGCTGCCGAAGACGCGGGTAAGCAGGTTGTTGAGCATGGGTTGTCCGAAGTCAGAATTTCATCGCCGGGAATGCCGCTGAAACGGCAACGGGGCGCGAGGCGCCCCGTCGTGGCGAAACGTTCATTCTAGCGTGGGGGGGCCGGAGGCGCGTATCAAGGGGCTGGCGGGGCGCCGGAACGGAAAAGGCCCGCGTCGCCGCGGGCCTTTCGTGCCGTCGTGGCTCAGCCGCGCAGCGGCGAGCGTTGCTGCAGGAACTGCTTGGGGTTGACCACCCGGCCGTCCTGCCAGACCTCGAAGTGCACGTGGGCACCGGTCGAGCGGCCGCTGGAGCCGGCCTTGGCGATCTCCTGCCCGGCCCGGACCAGTGCGCCGACCTTCTGGGTCAGCCGCGAGTTGTGCGCGTAGCGGGTCACGTAGCCGTTGCCGTGGTCGATCTCGACGGTGTGGCCGTAGCCCGAGCGGGTGCCGGCGAAGCTCACCACGCCATCGGCGACGGCCTTGACCGGGTCGCCCACGTCGGCCTCGAAGTCGATGCCCTTGTGGAACTGGCGACCACCGCGGATCGGGTCGGCGCGACCACCGAAGTTGGAGGTGATGTAGCTGTTGATCGGCTCGCGCGACGGCACCGAGTTCATCTCGAGCTGGCGGTTGAACAGCAGCGACTCCAGCACCGAGAGCTGCTCGCCGGACGCCTTGAACTGCGCGTCGAGCTGGGCCATGCCGGTGTCGAGCTCGGCCTTGGGCATGTCCTCCACGGCGCCGTCGCCACCGATCGCGACCGGGCGGTCGAAGTCGAACTCGCCGTCCTGCAGCTGGCCGATGCGGGTCAGCCGCTCGCCCAGGGCATTGAGCCGGTTGGCCTCGGCCTGCAGCTCGCCAAGCCGTGCGGCGAGCGCGTTGACCTCCCGCTGGGCCTCGTCCTGGATCGATTCGATGCGGACCTGCTGCTGCTCCACCTCGGCCCGCAGGGCGAGGTTGCCGGCGATGCCGCCACCGGCGCCGATCATCAGGCCGCCGCCGAGCAGCAGCGCCGCGGCCGGGCCGGGCCGGCGGGCCACGGACCGGACGAACTGCCCGGTCATCGAGGCCAGCAGGCCACGCGATTTGTTTACGATGTCGTTATAGGTCATATGTCCGATGTCTGATTCCCGACCCAACCCACCGCGCCGTCCCTCGGCCCCCGTCGCCGCGCTTGATGCGCTGCTGGCGGAGCCCGCTGGCGACCCGATCCGTCGAGCCCTCTGGCTTGACGGGCTGGACCGTCGGTTACGCCCCTTCCTGCCGCCCCCGCTCGCCGCGCATGCGCGGCTTGCGAACTACGAGCGCGGCAGGCTCGTGTTTGTGGTCGATGCCCCGGTGTGGCGGGCGAAACTGCGCCTGCTCGCTCCGGAACTGCTCGATGCCGCCCGGTCCCTCGGGTTGGACGCGGTGGAGTTCGTCATCAGGACGAGCCTCGCTCCCGTGGCACCGCCCCCTGCAGCACCGCGGAACACCGTGACCATGTCGCCGGCCGCAAGGGAAGCCCTGCAGGCCGCGCTGGCGTCGCTGCGCCCCGAAAAGCCCGGGGCCGGCGACGCCGAGTGACCGCTTGTGGCAGCTGCGGACCCTTTGGCACGCTTCCTGCCGTGAAGAGCAAGTGATCACCGACGGGGCATGCTAAGCCCGCCGATGGCCGATTTTGTTAAAAAATCGGAACAGTTTCGCAAAAACAGCGTTAACACGTCACGGGGTGTTCACATCCGTGACGGGGGGCACCAAGCGGGGGATACGGGCCGCCGGTGGGCCCGCAGGGCTGCCGTGAGGCGGCTCAGAGGGCCGCGACGGGCTGGTACGACGCCGGCACCGGGCTACGCTCGTCGGTGAAGGTGGCGATTTCCCACGCCGACTGCTCGGCCATCAGCGCCCGCACCAGCTGGTTGTTGAGCGCGTGGCCGGACTTGTAGCCCTCGTAGGCGCCGAGGATGGCGTGGCCGGCGAGGTAGAGGTCGCCCACCGCATCGAGGATCTTGTGGCGAACGAACTCGTCGGCGTAACGCAGGCCGTCCTCGTTGAGGACGCGGAACTCGTCGAGCACGATCGCGTTGTCCATCGAGCCGCCGAGACCGAGGTTGCGCTCGCGCATGTACTCCAGGTCGCGCATGAAGCCGAAGGTGCGGGCGCGACTGACTTCCTTGATGTAGTTGACGGTCGAGAACTCGACCTCCGCGCGCGACTGCGCGGCCGGGATCGCCGGGTGGTTGAACACGACGGTGAAGCCGAGCCGGAAGCCGTCGTAGGGCTCGAAGCGTGCGACCTTGTCGCCGTCGCGCACCTCGACCGGGCGGGTGATGCGGATGAACTTCTTGGGCGCGTCCTGCTCGGCGACGCCGGCGGACTGCAGCAGGAACACGAACGGGCCGGCCGAGCCGTCCATGATCGGCACCTCGGCCGCGGACAGCTCGATGTAGCAGTTGTCGATGCCCAGCCCGGCCAGCGCCGACAGCAGGTGCTCGACCGTCATGACCTTGTCGCCGTCGCGGCTGAGGCCGGTGCACAGCACGGTCTCTGTGACCAGGTCGGCGCGGGCGGGCAGCTCGAGCACGGGGTCCAGGTCGACCCGGCGGAACACGATACCGGTGTCCACCGGCGCCGGGCGCAGGGTGAGGAACACTTTTTCGCCGCTGTGCAGGCCCACGCCGGTGGCGCGGATGACGTTCTTGAGGGTGCGCTGGCGCAGCATGGGCGGTGCGGAGTTCCTGTGGCCTGGGGGCACGCCGCGGCCGGACGCGCTGGACGGCTCGGTCAGGCGGAGATGTCCGGAATATTACCAATCCGGAAAACCGCGCAAGATTAACACGCAGGCAGCTGAATCTGAACGGAAAACGGGTGTGAAACCCGGTGCGTCGTCACAGGTGGCGCCGCGGCAAAGTGACCGGCCGCCCTGCCGTCGAAGCGGGGCGACCGGCCCAAACCGCCCCGGGCCGGGACCCGGGGCGGAAGCGGCACGCCGGGCCGGCATGCCGTCAAACGGACACGGCGTGCGGGTCAGTCGGCCTGGCGGCGCAGGAACGCCGGGATGTCCAGGTAGCTGTCGCTGCCGAAGTCGGCCGCGGCCGGAGCCGGGGCCGCCGCCGCTTCCTGCCGGCCGCTGTTGCGCAGGCCGCTGGTGAAACTGGGGGCCGCGGCCGGGGCGACGGCGTCGTCGATCGGGAACTCCGGCTGGCCGGTGGTGGCGTTGCGCACCAGCTGGATGGGCGCGCGGCTGGCCTGCTCGTTCGGCCGGCCCTGGCGGGCGACGGCGCGGTTGAGGCCGGTGGCGACCACGGTGACCTTGACCTCGTCCTGCATGTCCGGGTCGAGCACGGTGCCCAGCACCACGGTCGCATCTTCCGAAGCAAACGCCTCGATGGTACGGCCGACCTCGTCGAACTCGGCCATGGTGAAGTCCGGGCCGGCGGTGATGTTGACCAGGATGCCGTTGGCGCCGGACAGGTTGACGTCGTCCAGCAGCGGGTTCTGCACCGCCGCCTCGGCCGCGGCCTGGGCGCGGTCGTCGCCGCGGGCCGAACCGCTGCCCATCATTGCCAGGCCCATCTCGGACATGACGGTGCGCACGTCGGCGAAGTCGACGTTGATCAGGCCCGGGCGGACGATCAGGTCGGCGATGCCCTGCACGGCGCCAAGCAGCACGTCGTTGGCCGCGCGGAAGGCCTGGATCATGGTCGCGTTGCGACCGAGCACGGTGATGAGCTTCTCGTTCGGGATCGTGATCAGCGAGTCGCAGTGGTGGCTCAGCTCCTCGATGCCCTTCAGCGCGACCTGCATGCGGCGGCGGCCCTCGAACGGGAACGGCTTGGTGACCACGGCGACGGTCAGGATGCCCATCTCCTTGGCCAGTTGCGCCACCACCGGCGCCGCGCCGGTGCCGGTGCCGCCGCCCATGCCGGCGGTGATGAACACCATGTCGGCGCCCTGCATCGCGTCCATCAGGCGTTCGCGGTCCTCCAGCGCCGCCTGCCGGCCGACCTCGGGGTTCGCGCCCGCGCCCAGGCCCTTCGTCACGTTGCTGCCGAGCTGCAACTGCAGCTTGGCGCCGCAGTTCTTGATCGCCTGCGAATCGGTGTTGGCGGTGATGAACTCCACGCCATCCACGTTGTTGCTGACCATGTGGGCGACCGCGTTGCCGCCGCCACCGCCGACGCCGACCACCTTGATGGTCGCGTTCGGGGCCATGTTCTCTACCAGTTCAAAGTGCGCCATGTCCGTGTCCTCGTCTGTCTAGTTATGTGTTGTCGCTGCCGGTGCTTCTGTATTGCGTGCCGCGTTGCCACCCCTGTCGTCGCCGGGACATCGTCGACGCCCCGCGTGGTTGCCCGGGATCATCAGAACTCCCCCCGGAACCAGTTCTTGAACCTGCCGAGCAGGTTCCCGGCGCGGCCGGTGCTGATCACCGGGCGGCGCGGGTTCTCGATCTGGCTGCCCATCAGCAGCAGGCCGACGCCGGTGGCGTGCACCGGGTTGCCGACCACTTCGCCCAGGCCGGTCACGTGCTGCGGGATGCCGACGCGCACGGGCATCTGCAGCATCTCCTCGGCCAGCTCGACCACGCCTTCCATCTTCGCGGCGCCGCCGGTCAGGACCATGCCAGCGCGTACGTGCTGCTCGAAACCGCTGCGGCGCAGCTCGGCCTGGACCATCTCGAAGATCTCCTCGTAGCGCGCCTGCACCGCCTGCGCGAGCGAGGCGCGCGGCATCCGCCGCGGCGGGCGGTCACCGACGCTCGGCACCTGGATCGACTCCTCGGCGGTCGCCATCTGCGCCAGTGCGCAGGCGTAGCGGACCTTGATCTGCTCGGCCTCGGGGGTGGGCGTGCGCAGCATGTGGGCGATGTCCTCGGTGACCTTGTCGCCGGCGATGCCGAGGCTGGCCGAATGCGCGATCGCCCCGCCGACGAACACCGCGATGTCGGTGGTGCCGGCGCCGATGTCGACCAGCACCACGCCCAGCTCGCGCTCGTCGCTGGTCAGCACCGCGTTGGCCGAGGCCAGCACGCCGAGGATCAGGTCGTCCACCTGCAGCCCGCAGCGCTGCACGCACTTGCTGACGTTGGCCGCGGCCGACTGCGCGCAGACCACGAGGTGCGCATGCACCTCCAGCCGCACGCCGGTCATGCCGACCGGGTTGCGGATGCCTTCCTGCGAGTCGTCGAGCACGTAGTCGCGCGGGATCGCGTGCAGGATCTTCTGGTCGGCCGGGATCGCCACCGCCTTGGCCGCCTCCAGCACGCGGTCGAGGTCAGCGAACGAGACCTCGCCGTCGCGGATCGGCGCGATGCCCTGCGAGTTGCGGCACTGGATGTGGCTGCCGGAAATCGACGCGTAGACAGAGCGGATTTCGCAGCCGGCCATCAGCTCGGCTTCCTCGATCGCGCGCTGGATCGACTGCACGGTCGACTCGATGTCGACCACCACGCCGCGGCGCAGGCCGCGCGACTCGTGGCTGCCGATGCCGATCACCTCGATCGGGTTGCCCGGCGAGTATTCGCCCACCAGCGCCACCACTTTGGAGGTGCCGATGTCGAGGCCCACGATCAACGATTTGTCGCCCTTGCGGTTCATGTATTTCCCTGCATGCCTGTCGGTGGTGCCTTCGGGACGGGCGCCCAGCTCAAGGCGAAACCATTGGTGTAACGGAGGTCGGCGCGCACCAGCCGCTGCGCCTGCTGCGCCAGCAGTTGCGGCATCAGCCGCGAGAACCGGGCGATCCGCGCGCGCGCCTCGCTTCGGCCCACCACCACCTGCGCGCCGCTGTCGAGCTGCATGCTCCAGCTGCCGCGCGGGTCCAGCAGGACCGAGCGGATGTCCAGTCCCAGCGGCGCCAGCAGCAGCCGCGACTGGTTGTAGAACTCGACCACGTCGCGCACGCGGCCGTCCGGGCCGGCCAGTTGCGGCAAGCCCGCCGGCACCTCGACATCGCCGGCCGGGAACAGCCGGCCGTGGTCGGACAGCAACCGGTCCTCACCCCAGCGCGCGAACGGCACGTGCTCGACCACCTGCACCTCCAGCACGTCGGGCCAGCGCTTGCGGACCTCGGCGCGCTCGACCCACGGCAGCTGCGCAACCGCGGCCCGGGCGGCATCGAGATCGACCGCGAAGAAGCCCTGCCGCGCGTACGGCAGCAGCGCCTCGCGCAGCCGCGCCTCGTCGACCCGGTCGAACTGGCCCGTCGCGCGCAGCGTCGTCAGCGGCCAGCGGTCCTGCCCGACCCAGCCGTTGAGCACGGCGACCACCGGCAGCGCGATCAGCGCCACCGCGAGGGTCCAGCCGAGCAGCCGCAGCAGCACGCTCACGCCCGCGCACCTCCATCGCCCGGGCGGTCCATGCCGGCCTCCAGCACGCGCCAGCACAGTTCCTCGAAGCCGATCCCGACCTCGCGCGCGGCCTTGGGCACCAGCGAGTGGCTGGTCATGCCCGGCGCGGTGTTGACCTCCAGCAGGAAGAAGTCGCCCGTCGCGCGGTCGCGCATCACGTCGACCCGGCCCCAGCCGCTGCAGCCGGCGGCCTCGAACGCGGCCAGCGCGATCCGGCGGATCTCGTCCTCGGCCGCGCCGTCCAGGCCCGGGCAGAGGTACTGGGTGTCCTCGGCGACGTACTTGGCGTTGTAGTCGTACCACTCGCCCTTCGGCACGATCCGGATCGACGGCAGCGCGCGGTGGCCGGCGCCGTCGGCGAGGACCGCGACGGTCAGCTCGTCGCCAACCACCAGTTGCTCCATCAGCATCTCGCCGGGGTAGCGCGCGGCCAGTGCGACCGCCTCGTCGAGGCCGGCTTCGTCGTGCACGCGCGAGACGCCGACGCTGGAGCCCTCGCAGGACGGCTTGATGATCAGCGGCAGACCGATCCCGCGCGCGGCGTCGTGCACGTCCGCGCCCTTGGCGAGGCGGACGTAGCGCGGCGTCGGCAGGCCGAGCGACAGCCACACCTGCTTGGTGCGGATCTTGTCCATGCTCAGCGACGAGCCGAGCACGCCGGAGCCGGTGACCGGCACGCCCAGCGCCTCGCACAGGCCCTGCAGCACGCCGTCCTCGCCACCGCCCTTGTTGCCGTGGAGGATGTTGAACACGCGGTCGACCGTGCCGGCGCGGATCGCATCGACCAGCGCCGGGATCCCATCGACCGCGAACGCGTCGACGCCGCGCGACTGCAGCGCCTCCAGCACGTTGCGGCCGGAGTCGAGCGAGACCTCGCGCTCGGAGCTGGTGCCGCCCATCAGCACGGCGACGCGGCCGAACACGGCCGGGTCGGTGAAGCGCGGCGCGGCGAACGTGGCGCTCATGCGGCCTCCCCATCGGCGGTGAAGCCATGCGTGGCGATGTACTGCGCGGCCTGGCCGATGTCGCCGGCGCCCATCATCAGCAGCAGGTCGCCATCCTCGAGTACGTCGCCCAGCACGGACGGCAGTTCGCGGGCGCTGCCGACCACGACCGGTTCGACCCGCCCACGGGTGCGGATGGCGCGGGCCAGCGCACGCGCGTCGGCACCTGCGACCGGCGCCTCGCCGGCGGCGTAGACCTCGGTCAGCACCACCATGTCGGCGCTCGACAGCACCGCGGCGAAGTCGTCGAACAGGTCGCGCGTGCGGCTGTAGCGATGCGGCTGGAACGCGACCACCAGCCGCCGGTCGGGCCAGCCGCCACGCGCGGCGGCGAACACCGCCTCCAGCTCCTTCGGGTGGTGGCCGTAGTCGTCGACCACCGTGACCAGCCCGCCAGCGCGCCCTTCCTTCGGCGCGAGCGGCGTCTGCGACAGCAGGTTGAAACGGCGGCCGACACCGGCGAAGCCTTCAAGCGCGCGCGCGATCGCGGTCGATTCGACGCCCAGTTGCCACGCCACCGACGCCGCCGCCAGTGCGTTCTGCACGTTGTGGCGGCCCGGCATCGCCAGCGTCACCGGGCAGCGCGCGCCGTCGGGCAGGCACAGCACGAAGCGCATCCGCGCACCCTGCTGGACCACGTCCTCGGCGCGCACGTCGGCCGCCCCGGAGAAGCCGTAGGTCATCACGTGGCGCGGCGTGCGCTCGGCCAGCGCGGCCACTTCCGGATCGTCGATGCACAGCACCGCCAGCCCGTAGAACGGCAGCCGGTGCATGAACTCCAGGAACGCCGCCTGCACCTTGGCGAAGTCGCCCTCGTAGTTCTCGAGGTGGTCGGCGTCGATGTTGGTGACGATCGCGATCTGCGGGTTGAGGCGCAGGAAGCTGCCGTCGCTCTCGTCGGCCTCGGCCACCAGCCAGTCGCCGCCGCCGAGGCGCGCGTTGGCGCCGGCGGCGAGCAGCTGGCCGCCGATCACGAAGGTCGGGTCGATCCCGCCCTCGGCCAGCACGCTGGCGGTGAGCGAGGTGGTGGTGGTCTTGCCATGGGTGCCGGCGACCGCGATACCGCGTCGGAAACGCATCAGCTCGGCGAGCATCTCCGCGCGCGGGACGATCGGAATCCGTTGCGCGCGCGCCTCCAGCAGCTCCGGGTTGTCGGGCTTGATCGCGCTGGACACCACCACGCAGTCGGTGCCAAGGACATTCGCGGCGGCGTGTTCGCGGTGGACGGTGATGCCGAGCTTCGCCAGCCGGCGGGTGACGGCGTTGTCGGCCTTGTCCGAGCCGGACACCTGGTAGCCGAGCGTGCACATCACCTCGGCGATGCCGCTCATGCCGGTGCCGCCGACACCGATGAAGTGCACGCGGGGGAACGCCTTGGCGAGGTCGCCACCGTGTTGCAGGCGGCGGCGAACGGTACTGCTCATGCAGCCTGCTCCGGGTTGGAATGGGGGGGACGGGCGTGGGCGATCACGATGTCGGCCACGCGCGCGGCGGCGTCGGGCCGGGCCAGTGCGCGTGCGGCCTGTGCCAGCTGCAGCAGCTCGGCCCGGTGGGCGAGGATCTCCAGCATCGCCGAGAGGCGGCGGCCGAGGTCGGCCGGGTCGCCACCCTGCGGCAGCAGGTGGGCGGCGCCGCGCTCGACGAGGAACTCGGCGTTGCGGGTCTGGTGGTCGTCGACCGCCTGCGGGAACGGCACGAGCACGCTGCCGACGCCGACCGCGCACAGTTCGGCCAGGGTCAGCGCGCCGGCGCGGCAAACCACCACGTCGGCCCAGCCGTAGGCGGCGGCCATGTCGGCGATGAACGGTTCGACCGATGCCTCGACGCCGGCGTCGGCGTAGGCGCGGCGGGCGTCGTCGGCCTGCTTCTCGCCGCACTGGTGGCGGACCTCGAAGGCCTCGACGCGACCGCGTAGCCCGGCCAGCGCCAGCGGCACCGCGGTGTTGAGCGCGCGCGCGCCCTGGCTGCCGCCGAGCACGAGGACCCGCAGCGCGCCGGTCCGGCCGGCGAAGCGGTGCTCGGGCGACGCGACCGCGGCGATCTCGGCGCGGACCGGGTTGCCGACCGCCTGCTCGCCCGGGAACGTGCCGGGGAAGCCGGTCAGCACCGCGTCGGCGAGGCGTGCCAGTACCCGGTTGGTCATGCCGGCGGCGCGGTTCTGCTCGTGCACCACCAGCGGGATGCCGGCCAGCCGCGCGGCCAGCCCGCCCGGACCGGCCGCGTAGCCGCCGAAGCTGACCACCGCCGACGGCCGGCGCGCCTGCAGCACCGCACGCGCCGCGCGTACCGCACCGGCGACCTTGAACGGCGCGCCGAGCAGGGTCGTCACGCCCTTGCCGCGCAGGCCCCGCACCGCGATGGTGTCGAGTTCGATCCCGTGCGGCGGGACCAGCCGGGTTTCCATGGCGCCGTCGGCACCGAGCCAGGTGACCGGCACGCCGCGGTCGAGCAGCTCGCGCGCGACCGCAAGCCCCGGGAAGATGTGGCCGCCGGTGCCGCCGGCGAGGATGGTGACCGGACGGTTCATGCGCCGGTCCTCCCGATCACGGGCTCGATGCGCTGGCGCAGGCGACTGGTGCCGCGCGCGGCGGTCACCGGCGCGGTGGCCGCGGGCTTGGCGGCGTTGCCACCGCGCGCGACCGCCGGCAGCGGCTGCGCGGTCGCCGGCACGCCGGCCGACGGCTGCATCGCCTCGCCACGCAGGCGCGCGACCTGCCGCTGCGCGCGGTCGAGTTCGTACGACACCCGCAGCAGCACGCCGAGCGCGGCACAGGTCATCAGCACGCTGGAACCGCCCGAGGAGATCAGCGGCAGCGTCAGGCCCTTGGTCGGCAGCAGGCCGAGGTTGACCCCGATCGAGACGAAGCTCTGCAGGCCGATCCACAGCGCGATGCCGAATGCGCAGTAGCCGGCGAAGTGGCGGCGCATCTCGACGCACTTCAGGCCGATCCACAGCGCCCGCCCGACCAGCACCGCGTACAGCGCGATCACGGTGCAGACGCCGACGAAGCCGAGCTCCTCCGCGATCACGGCGAGGATGAAGTCGGTATGCGCCTCCGGCAGGTAGGACAGCTTCTGCACCGAGCCGCCGAGGCCGACCCCGAACCACTCGCCGCGGCCGACCGCCATCAGCGCGTTGGTCAGCTGGTAGCCGGAGTTGAACGGGTCCGCCCACGGGTCGAGGAACGAGGTCAGCCGGCGCACGCGGTAGGGTTCGGCGATCGCGACCACCGCCAGCAGCGGCAGCCCGACCAGCACCGGCCCGAACATCCGCGGCATGTTGACTCCGCCGAGCACCAGCATGCCGCCGGTGATCGCCAGGATCAGCGACAGCGAACCGAAGTCCGGCTGCAGCACCAGCAGCACCACCAGCAGCAGGGCCACGCCAAGCGGCTTGAGCATCGCCTTCCAGGTGGCGGTGACCTCCTCGCTGTAGCGCTTGAGGTAGCTGGCCAGCCAGATGATGTAGAGCAGCTTGACCGCCTCGACCGCCTGGAAGCTCGACACCCCGAGGTTGATCCAGCGCCGCGCGCCGTTGACCTCGGTGCCGAGTCCCGGGATGAACACCGCCAGCAGCAGCGCCACGCAGGCCAGCAGTAGCCAGTGGTTGTAATGCTCGACGGTCTTGAGCTCGGTGCGCATCAGCCACGCGGCCAGGCCGACGCCGACCGCGAGGAAGGCGACGTGGCGGACCAGGTAGTGGAACGGCCCGACGCCGTAGTCCAGCGCGATCGAGATCGAACTGGAGCCGACCATCACCACGCCCAGGCACGCCAGCGCGCACACGACGCCGAGCAGCCAGCGGTCGTAGTGACCGCTGATCGCGTCGAGACGGGTGGCCTGGCGCGCGGATTCGGTCATCAGCGCACCTTCAATGTCGCCAGGCCGACCAGCACCAGCACCACCGAGATGATCCAGAAGCGCACGATCACGCGCGGCTCCGGCCAGCCCTTGAGCTCGAAGTGGTGGTGGATCGGCGCCATCCGGAACACGCGCTTGCCGGTGAGCTTGAACGACGCCACCTGGATCATCACCGACAGCGTCTCGATCACGAAGATGCCGCCCATGATCACCAGCACCAGCTCCTGCCGGACGATCACCGCCATCGTGCCGAGCACCGCGCCCAGCGCCAGCGCGCCGATGTCGCCCATGAACACCATCGCCGGGTAGGTGTTGAACCACAGGAAGCCGAGGCCGGCACCGGCGATCGCCGCGCAGATGATCACCAGCTCGCCGGCACCCGGCACCTGCGGGATCTGCAGGTACTCGGAGAACACCGCGTTGCCCGATGCGTAGGCGAACACGCCCAGCGCGCAGGCCACCAGCACGGTCGGCATGATCGCCAGGCCGTCGAGGCCGTCGGTCAGGTTGACCGCGTTGGAGAAGCCGACGATCCAGAAGTAGGCGATCGCGACGAAGCTGAAGGCCACCAGCGGCAGCGCCACCGCCTTGAAGAACGGGATGTAGAACGTGGTCTCGGCCGGCACCTCGGCGCTCATGTACAGGAACACGCCGGCGGCCAGCCCGAACAGCGACTGCAGCGCGTACTTGGTGCGCGACTTCATGCCGTTGGGGTCGCGGCGGACGATCTTGATCCAGTCGTCCCACCAGCCGATCGCGCCGAACGCGACCATCACCGCCAGCACCAGCCACACGTACTTGTTGCGCAGGTCGCCCCACAACAGCACCGAGGCGAGCACGGTGAACAGGATCAGCGCGCCGCCCATGGTCGGCGTGCCGGCCTTGGAGAAGTGACTCTGCGGGCCGTCGGTGCGGATCGGCTGGCCGCCCTTGTAGCTGGCCAGCTTGCGGATCACCGCCGGGCCCCACCACAGCGACAGCGCCAGTGCGGTCAACGCGCTGAGGATGCCGCGGAAGGTGAGGTAGCCGAACAGCGCGAAGCTGCTCTGCAGTTGTTCCAGCCAGCGCGCCAGCTCAAGCAGCATCGTTGCCCCCTTTCGTGTCCGTGCCCGCGTCGCCGGCCAGCAGCGCCGCGACCACCCTGTCCATCGCGCTGCCGCGCGAACCCTTCACCAGCACCCGGACGTCCGCCCCCAGCCGCGCGCGCAGCGCGTCGACCACCGCGGCGTGGCTGTCGAATACCTCGCCGCCGTCGCCGAACGCTTCCGCGGCGGCGGCGCTGAGCGGGCCGAGCGCGAACAGCCGGGCGATGCCGGCGGCCTTCGCCCGGCGGCCGGCCTCGGCGTGCATGGCCTCGGCGTCGGCACCCAGCTCGCGCATGTCGCCGAGCACCAGCCAGCCCTCCCCCGGCGCCTCGGCCAGGGTGTCGATGGCGGCGGCCAGCGAGCCGGGGTTGGCGTTGTAACTGTCGTCGACCAGCACCGCGCCGTTGCGCAGCGTGTGCGTGGCCAGCCGCCCGGCGACGCCCCGCGCGGCGTTCAGGCCGCGGCCGATCGCCTCGATGCCGACCCCCAGGCCAAGCGCCATCGACGCCGCGGCCAGCGCGTTGCGTACGTTGTGGCGGCCGGGCATGGCGAGCTCGACCGTGGCCTCGCCGGCCGGCGTCGCCAGCACGAAGCGCGAACCGGTCGCGGTCGCGGCGATGTCGCGCGCGGTGACGTCGCTGCTGGCCTCCAGCCCGAACCGGACCAGCCGCCGGCCGTGCGCGCGCTCGGCGAAGTACGGAGCGAACGCGTCGTCGGCGTTGATCACCGCCACGCCCTGCGGCGGCAGCGCCTCGTAGATCGCGGCCTTGGTGTCGGCCACGCCGAGCAGGCTGCCCATGCGCTCCAGGTGCGCCGGCGCGACGTTGTTGACCAGCGCCACGTCCGGCCGCGCGATGGCGGCGAGGTAGGCGATGTCGCCGGGCTGGCCGGCGCCCATCTCGTACACGGCGAACCGCGCGTCGTCGGGTGCGTCGATCACCGCCAGCGGCAGGCCGATCTCGTTGTTGCGGTTGCCGGGGTTGCCGTACACGGCATCGTCGGTCGCCTGCAGGATCGACAGCAGCAGGGTCTTGACGCTGGTCTTGCCGTTGCTGCCGGTGATCGCGGCGATGCGGGTCGCGCGCGTGCGCTGCAGCGCGCGGGCGAGGTCGGCCAGCGCGCGCTGGGTATCGGCCACCTGCACCCGCGGCAGCGCGGTTTCCACCGGCCGCGACACCAGCAGCGCGGCGACTCCGCCGGCCGCCGCGGCATCAACGTGGTCGTGGCCGTCGAAGTTGTCGCCCTTCAGCGCGACGAACAGCAGCGCGCCGGTCGCCGGCAGGGTGCGGGTGTCGGTGGTGAGCGCGTCGACCTGGCGGTCCCCGCCATGCAGGCGGCCTCCGGTCATGCGGGCGAGGTCGGACAGCTGCAGCGGCCTCACGGGCGTGCCTCCAGTGCCGCGCGGGCGACCCCGGTGTCGTCGAACGGATGGCGCACGCCGTTGATCTCCTGGTAGGGCTCGTGGCCCTTGCCGGCGACGAGGACGATGTCGTCCGGGCCGGCGATGCCGATCGCGCGGCGGATCGCGGCGCCGCGGTCGCGCTCCACCGTCACTTCGCTCGCGTCGATGAAGCCGGCGACGATCTCGGCCACGATCGCGTCGCCGTCCTCGCCGCGCGGGTTGTCGTCGGTGACGATGACCACGTCGGCATGGGTCTGCGCGATCGAGGCCATCTGCGGACGCTTGCCGCGGTCACGCTCGCCGCCGCAGCCGAACACGCAGATCAGCTGCGCCGCGGCGTGCGCGCGCAGCGACACCAGCGCCTGCTCCAGCGCGTCGGGGGTGTGGGCGTAGTCGACGACCACCAGCGGCCGACGGCGCCCGCGGCTGTCGGTGTCGCCGCCGAGGCGGTTCATCCGGCCATGCACCGGCTGCAGTTGCGACAGCAGCGCGGCGATGTCGCCCGCCGTCCCGCCGAGCGCGTGCAGCGCACCGGCCACGGCCAGCAGGTTGTCGACGTTGAAGCGCCCCAGCAGCGGCGAGGTGACGGGGTGGCGTTCGTCGCCGGCGACCAGTTCGAAGCCGATGCCGCCGTTGTCGAAGCGCAGCGACTCGGCCACCAGCACCGCGCCGGCGGCGCCGCGCGAGCTGACGCCGATCGCGCGCACGCCCTCCGGCAGCGCGGCGTGCAGTGCGCGGCCGTGGGCGTCGTCGAGGTTGATCACCGCCGCCTGCAGCCCCGGCCACGCGAACAGCCGCGCCTTGGCCGCACCGTAGCCGGCCATGTCGCCGTGGTAATCGAGGTGGTCGCGGCTGAGGTTGGTGAACACCGCGACGTCGAAATGCACGCCATCGACGCGGCCCTGGTCGAGCGCGTGCGAGCTGACTTCCATCGCCAGCGCGTCGGCGCCCTGCCCGTGCAGCGCGTCGATCAGGTCGTGCAATTGCAGCACCAGTGGCGTAGTGAAGCCGGTCGGTACGACCTGGCCGGCCAGCCCGGCGCCGAGCGTGCCGATGGTCGCGCCGGTGACGCCCTGCAGCCGCCACGCTTCGCCGATCAGCTGCACGGTCGAGGTCTTGCCGTTGGTGCCGGTGACGCCGACCACCCGCATGCCGGCGCTGACGCGGCCGTGGAAGCGGTCGGCCAGCTCGCCCAGGCGCGCGCGCAGGCGCGGCACCGCGATCGCGTCGGCCGGCGCCGGGATGTCCTCGCTGTCGGGCGGCTCGAACAGGATCGCCACCGCGCCGGCGGCACGCGCCTGCTCGACGAACTTCAGCCCGTGGGTACCGAAGCCGCCGATCGCGACGAAGGCGTCGCCCGGCTTCAGCGCGCGGCTGTCCTGCACCAGCCCGGTGATGACCAGGTCGGCCGGGATGCCGGCGACGTCCGGCAGCAGTTCGGCCAGCGGCATGCGGCGATTCATCGCGCACCCCCGACGGTGACCGGCTCGGGCAGCGCCGCCGGCAGGGTCGCCGACGCGGCGGCGGCGGCGGCGGTGGCCGCGGCCGGCAGCACCGGCG